>NZ_CP037423.1:9734422-10355119 GCF_007754155.1 Stieleria neptunia
TCATTGCGTTCGCTCCAAGTGGATCCATCCCACAGCGGATTGTTCAGGTCACCACCCGCGTCGAGTGCGGTCAGCATGATCTGATTCGTTTCGGGACGACTGGTCAGCGTGAGCGTCCGCACATCATCTTTAAGATCGACTCCTTGTGTCTCGGCTGACCAGCCGCCGCCGCTGTCCCAG
Source organism: Stieleria neptunia (assembly GCF_007754155.1). Classification (NCBI taxonomy): domain Bacteria; kingdom Pseudomonadati; phylum Planctomycetota; class Planctomycetia; order Pirellulales; family Pirellulaceae; genus Stieleria; species Stieleria neptunia. Next base: position 9,734,603 of record NZ_CP037423.1, read on the forward strand.
GTGCGATAGCTAATGCGGCTGTTGTTCTCCGAGTAAACGGCCAGCAGATCACCCGACTGGGATTCAAACGCCACGGCGACACTCAGGAAAGTGTTGTCGTTCTCCGCCGTGGAGGCCAGCAACTTGTCACCCCAGCTGTTCCCGTCCCAGACGGCCAGCCAGGTTTCGCTGTTGTCCGTGTGGGCGGCAAAGGCGATCCGATCCGAGTTCGGGTCCGAAGCCACGTTGGTCCAGGTCACTTGTCCCGTCACGCCGGCGGGCGGCGCAATCGATTGTTGGGCAGACCAGGTACCGCCGTCCCAAACGCGATACAAAGCGTTGGCGGTGTTGTCGCCGTAGACCACCATCGCGTCGCCGCTTTGGGATTCGTAGGTGACAACGACTTCGGTGTTACTGGTTCCGGCGGTCGTGGTCAGGGTTTGAGCATTCCCCCAAGCGTTCCCGTCCCAAACCAGGGCGTAGTCCTGGTTGGTGGCGTTGCTAACGACCAGCACCATTTCATCGGATCCGGTATCGGAAGCGAATCGCAACTGCTCGGCTTCGCCGGCGATCGGTGTGCTGATCGTGTTGGTCGCCGACCACGCCGTTCCGTTCCAAACCCGATAGGACAGTCCGTCGGTGCCCGTCGTGCCGTTGTTCCAGACCAGCACGGCATCCCCGCTGATCGATTCGTACTCGATGACGAATCCCCACTTGGTGGAATCGGAGACGGTGGCAAAATCATTGAAGGTAAAGGCCGTCCAGCTGGAGCCGTCCCACATCTGACCGCTCAAATTGCCGGCCGCGTCGACGCCGATGACAATTTTTTCGTCCCGGTCGGGCGACTCCGCTCCGTCGATGACGCGCCACGGACCGCCGATGTCGGCGGTGTTGACTTCGATACTGAAGTCGTTGCCGTTGAAATCGGCGGCCAGCGGAGTGGTTTGGCCGTTTTGAGACCAGATCACGGTGGAGGGACCGTCGAAGGAGGTGTCCGTGACGTTCAAGACGGTGACGCTGATCGTCTGGACGTCGCTGCCGGAAAAGGCATCGCTGGCGGTGACCTGAACCTCGTAGACGTTGTCGCCTTCGACATCCAGGGGATTTTCGTAGTCGGGCGGGCTAATGAATGTCAAGACGCCGGAGTTGGTGTCGATCGAGAAGAAGGCTTGGTCGGCGCCGCCGGTGATCGCATAGGTCGGCGTACCGCCTTCGGGGTCGTTAGCGGTGACCGTCACGACGGAAGTCTGATTCTCGTTCACTTCGACTGCAGCCGGCGAGGTGATGACCGGATCGTCGTTGACGGTGATGGTGACGGTCGCGACGTTGGAATCGAGGCTGCCGTCGTTGGTTTGGTAGGTGAACGAGTCGACGCCATTGAAGTTCAGGTTTGGCGTGTAGGAGAACGAACCGTCGGCATTGATGCTGAGCGTTCCGTTGCTGGGGCCCGTGACGACCGACGTATTGACGCGATACGCGTTGCCGTCGGGGTCGGTGTCGTTCTGTAACACGCCGGAATGTGCGAGACTTTCCACCTCGCCAGCCGACAGCGCGGTGTCGTAAACCCGCACCTCGTCGATTTGACCACTAAACAGCCGAGTGTTGGCACCGGGTTTGCCGATTTGCAAGGCGCCCCAGGCGGAGCGGTCGTTCTGGGTTCCCGTGTCGGTGCCTTCCAACACGCCGTCGACGTACAACGACGCGCTGAAGACGCCGCCGCCCAGATCGGTCACGGTTACCGCGGCGTGGTGAAACTGGGTCGTATCGGTGAAGTCCGAATTCGAAACGATGAAGATCGGGTCCGCAGCATTGACGGGGACTTCATATCCCATGAAGAAGACAATCTTGTTGGCCTGGTCGTAGGTCCCGATCGTCAGTCCCATTTCCGACTCAGCGGTCGTCCCCGGTGCCGAACCATACCCGTTGCCGCCGCTGTAGCCTTCCCACAGGATGTGCTGCTGGGCGGTTGTCGTGGTCGTTTGGAACCATGTCGACAGGGTGAAACTGCTGGCCGTCTTCAGCACCGTGCTGGCGGTTGAAACGTAGTCCGCGGTGCCATCAAACGTCAGCGCGCCCGACCCCACGTAGCCGGTCGTCCAAGTCGGATCGTCCGTATCCGCTCCGGCGGTTGCCCCCAGTGTCGCATCATTGCCCAAGGCTCCCGAATCGACGGTGGTCTGTCCGGTGCCTTCGTCGAATTGCCATCGATTGGCCAGATTATTCGTCGTGGGGCCGACGTCCAGCGTGGTGTTGACACCGGTGGAATAGGCATCGTCCGCGGCGACCGGAGCGGTGTTGGTGACTGAGACGTTTTGAGCGAATTCAGACGTTTCGGTGAAGGCATCAAAGCTGATGTTGCTCTTGGTCGCCGTTGCGCTGACAACTTCGCCGGCGAGCACATTGGCCGTCAACGTCGCATTGATCGTCGCGTTCCCCGATCCGTCGGTCGTCACGTTCGCAAAGCCGAGATAACGCTTTGCTTCGCCGTATCCGGTCCCGTCGCCGATCACACTGGCAAAGAACTCGATGCGGTAGTAGCTGTTGGCAACCGCGTTGAATGAGCCGACGATGTTGACGTCGGTGCCATCAACCATTTGGGCCGAGGTCAGAACGGGGAAATTCTGCAGACCATTGGCTCCCGTATCGACGTCGCCAGCGTCATTTGCGGTGACACCGTCGTTATCCAAGTCGATGCCGAGGCCTGTATTGCCAAAGATCGTGTTGCCCAGAATCGCGGCTTGCGACGCCCCGGTCGCGGCGATGCCGTCCAGGCCGTTGCCGGCGATCACGTTTCCGGCGCCCGCGGCGGTTCCCCCGATCAAGTTGCCCGTGCCGCCGGCGAAGTCACCCAAGGAGACGCCGTGTCCTGAATTGCCGAGCAGAGACGAGCCATCGATCGTGGTGCCGATCAGGTTGCCCTGCACGGTGTTGTTGTTCCCTTCGACGATGATTCCCCAAGAGTTATTCCCTGAAATCAGGTTTCCCTCGCCCGCGTTGGTACCGCCGACCGTCGTGTTGTCACCCCCGACGAGAATTCCGCCCCAGTTGCCGACACCGGATTGCCCGTTGCCGATCGCAACCATCCCCGTCGCATCGGTTCCGACGTAGTTGCCTTGGATGACGGTGCCGGTGACGCCAGGATCGATATCGATCCCTTCGTCGCCATTGCCCGAAATCACGTTGCGATCGGCGGCCGTCGAACCGCCGATCGTGTTGTTGCTTCCGTCGACAAGAATGCCGTCGCCGCCATTCCCTTTCCCCGCGCCGGCGTCGGTTCCATCGGTGGATAAACGCCCGATGTAGTTTCCGGCGATCAAATTATTCTCCGAACCGGCTTGGAGTTCGATCGCGTTGCCGCCCCAATCACGGATCACAAAGCCACGGATCGTGCTGCCGTCGGCGGTCGCGGAAAGTCGGAATCCCTCGTCGCTCCCGCCCGCGCTGGCGCCGTCGAGGATGATGGCCGGACGATTACCATTGGCGGCAAAGCTGTCGTCGGTCGTCGCATCGATGTAGACGGCCTCGGTGATCAGTGGCAACATCGTCGTGGGCGTGATCAGGTGCGTGCCCGTGCCGGTGATATTGAAATCGATCGTGTCCAGCCCCGCGTTGGCGTTCGCATCGGTGATCGCCTGACGCAGCGACCCGGCCCCCGAATCGTTGGTGTTGGTCACGGTGTAGGTCGCCAAAACACCTTCCCAAGCGGCTTGCGCGTGCTGGGTAAAGGCGACCTGTGCCTCCACGATCCCGACGTTGTATTCAAAGTCCCAGTCACCGCCCAGCGAATCACTGCCCGTCGCGTCGTCGCTGGCCGCAACGTCACAATCGCACAGCGCGGCGAGTGAATCGATCAATCCGCGACCGTCATCGGTGCTGGCCAGATCGCAGCCGTAGATCAACAGGTCGGCATCCGCATCGAGCGACGCGGCCCAGGAGGCGATGTCGCCGGCGTAGCCTTCGGCGGATTCCAGATCCAGCCGGGTGTTGCCGAGCTGCAGCCCCCCGCCGTCACCGTGGCTCAATAGATGAACCGCATCGACGCCCGTCAGTTCACCCAGTGTTTCGGTGATTCGGGTGATGCCATCTTCGTCCGAGGAGAGCCGAACGACCAACCATTGTGTGCCGTCATCGGAACCATCCCGCAGTCCGGCCAACAACGTCTCGGCATCTTCGACACCGTCGTCGACGAAGACCACTTCGAGCGGACGCGACGGATCAGGCGCAGCAGATCCAAACAGCGCGTTCGAATCGGGTTGATCGGTTTCGGAGTCGCCCCAATCGACCGGATGGGCGCCGAACAAACCGTCTGACGCGCTCGGCGCACCCGACTGCAGCATCTGCGTCATCGCGGCGTCAAGAAGTTCGACGTCGGCGTGGACCGGCAATTCTCCCGCGTCCGGACCGTCTGCACTGAGCAGGATGCGGTCCTCCAGCAAGAAGAAGTCGAAAACGCGTGTGGGGTGATGCGCGGGCAAGGTTGAAGATCCAGTAGGACGCGAGCGAGGCTGGCGAAAGACGACACCACTGACCCCCGTGTTCGTCGTTTCTCACCTCTGAATACCTAAGTCACAAAGGTATGGCGGCGACACGCCTCATCCACAGGACGCGTCAATGCGGGGCAACGGCCACGTGACCCCGTGCAGATTGGAAGGACCGATCCGCCTTTGACGGTTGTGACTGCTGCCGCCGGGAACGAATTGGACCGTCGCAGCAGACCCCAGCTTCCGCAGGCGCGACGCTTTGTGGCGGCCGAGAACAGTCCAGCAGACGACATCGGAGCCGGGTATGATGCGTGGCATGAACTCGATAACGCCGCGTAGCATTCCAACATCGCGATTGACCAGCAGGCCCCCACGACATCCATGAAGACCTTTTTTTGTTTCTGTTCGCTGATCCTTGCGATCACCGTCCAAGCCGCCGATCGGCCGAACATTGTGTTGATCCTCGCCGACGACATGGGTTATGGCGACGTCCAAGCCCTCAACCCGGACTCCAAAATCGCCACGCCGAATCTGAATCGTTTGGCGGTCGAGGGCATGACATTTACCGACGCGCACTCCCCCTCGGCGGTGTGCACGCCGACACGCTACGCCACGTTGACCGGACGTTATTGTTGGCGCAGCAAGTTGAAGCGAGGGGTGCTCAACGGCTACGGAACGCCCTTGATCGAAACGGATCGGCCGACCGTTGCATCGCACCTGAAACGCAACGGCTATCACACCGCGGTGATCGGCAAATGGCACCTCGGACTGGGGTTCCAGAAAGACGACGGCGGTCAATGGGACTGGACCAAACCGCTCAGCTATTCACCGGTCGATGCCGGCTTTGATCGCTCACTGGTCATCCCCGCCTCGCTCGATTTCCCCCCCTACGTCTACATCGACGGCCATCAGATCACCGGGCAACCCGATCGGATTCAGCCGGCCCGTGGATTTCCGGCGTACCTACGAAAAGGCGAACTCGGTTCGGATTTTTCGATTGTCGATTGCTTGGACGAATTGACCGCACAGGCTTCCCAGCACATCCGCAGCCGGGCCAACCAAGACGCGCCGTTCTTCTTGTACTTTCCACTCACCGCCCCGCATAAACCCGTCTTGCCGCACGGCCGGTTTGCCGGCACGACCAAGCTGGGACCCTACGGTGATTTCGTTGCACAAGTCGATTGGACCGTCGGTCAAGTCATCAAGGCGATCGACGAATCCGGTCTCGCCGAAAACACGCTGGTGATCTACACCAGCGACAACGGCTCGTTCATGCGGCGTCAGAGTGACGCCGACCAACCGGATCACGTCAGCGATGAGACGATCCAGGCGTACTACGAAGGCAACCACACGGCCAACGGTCCCTGGCGCGGCACCAAAGCGGACATCTGGGAAGGGGGTCACCACGTCCCGTTTTTCGCCCGCTGGACGGGAACGATCCAACCCGGTTCACGCAGCGATCGACCGATCTGTCACGTCGACCTGTTTGCGACCGCTGCGGAGTTGGCGGGAACAAAGCTGCCGCCGGCGGATCAGGCCGCGCCGGACAGTTTCAGCATCGTCCCACTGCTGACAGGGAATGAAAAACAGTTCCGACGAGCAGCGGTCGTGAATCATTCCGCCAATGGAACTTTCGCGGTTCGTGACGGGAAATGGAAACTGGTGCTTAGCGACGGTTCGGGCGGACGTGAGAAACCCTCGGGCAAACCGTTCGGAACACCATGGCAGTTGTACGATTTGGACAACGATCCGACCGAGTCCAAGGATGTGGCGGAGACGAATCGAGAGGTGGCTCAGGAACTCGGAGCGGAGTTGTTTCGGTTCTTGGCGAATGAGAAAAGCCGATAGGGAATTGCGGGCCGTTCCTCCCCTCGCTCGACGTTCGCAGGGAAGTTTCTAAGTCACCCTCCTGGCAGGAGGGTCGAGCGCAGCGAGGGGAGGTCGAACAGTAAATCGCCGGTCCAACTTCAACTTCGGTTTTGGGAAAGCCGCAATGAATCATGAAGACGAAGACGTGAAACCAACGTCACAGTCACTGCGCAATCACGCTCGCGACATGCGCCAAAACAAAACCAGATCCGAAGGCCTGCTTTGGAGCATTCTTCGCGCCAAGCAAGTCTCTGGGCTGAAGTTTCGGCAGCAGCACCGCATTGATCCCTATATCGTTGACTTCGCGTGCGTTGCCCCAAAGTTGGTGGTTGAAATAGACGGAGGCTATCACGAGGAGAAATACGAAAAGGACTTGGAACGGCAACGATTCCTTGAGGACCAAGGCTGGCACGTGATCCGATTTGCGACCGAAGACGTTGAAAAAGATCCCGAGGCAGTCGCACGTGCGATCGCGGCGTCGGTGAAGGTGCCGTACGAATTCAGACCGAGAACCGGGCGTGGGCAGCGTCCGAGAACGAAGCCTCGTTGATGGCGTGAGCCGACCCTCCCCTCGCTGCGCTCGACCCTCCCTGCCAGGGAGGGTGACGCCGAGAATCTCACTACACAACTGACCCTCCCCTCGCTTCGCTCGACCCTCCCAGGGGGAGGGTGACTGCAGAAGTTATTAACCTCTTTTCAAGACACCCATGATGGAAACGATCGCCCCTCTGCTCGCGTTCACGCCGATTTTGGTGGTGGCGGTTTTGCTGGTCGCGTTGCGGATGCCGGCGTCCCGGGCGATGCCGATCGCGTACGTCAGTGTGGTGGTGTTGGCCTACTTTGTTTGGAAACTGGACACGGCAACGATCGCGGCGGCATCGGTCAATGGGCTGGTCGTCACGGCTCAGTTGTTGTTCATCATCTTCGGGGCGATCCTGCTGCTCAACACGCTCAGCGAAAGCGGCGCGTTGGCGGTGATCCGGAGAGGCTTCACCGACATCACGCCGGATCGTCGCGTTCAGGTCATTTTGATTGCTTGGCTGTTCGGATCGTTCATCGAGGGCAGTGCCGGATTCGGGACTCCCGCGGCCGTTTGCGTGCCGTTGTTGGTCGGGCTGGGGTTTCCCGCCAAGTCGGCGGTGGTCAGCGGTATGTTGATCCAGTGCACGCCGGTTTCGTTTGGGGCGGTGGGAACGCCGATCTTAATCGGGGTCAAAAATGGGCTCAGCGGCAGCGACACCGTCGTCGCCTATGCCCGGGATCAACTCGGTGCCGGCGGCGACATCTGGTCGACGCTGCTGCCGTTGGTCGGTGGCCGGGTTGCGTTTGTCCACATGATCTGCGGGCTGCTGATTCCGCTGCTGGTCGTTGCGGTGATGACACGTTTCTTTGGAGTCAACCGCTCCTGGCGCGAAGGGTTGCGGATCTGGCCGTTCGCGTTGTTCGCGTCGCTGTCGATGACGATTCCGTCGACGATCATCGCCAACACGCTGGGCCCCGAGTTCCCGTCGCTGATCGGCGCGCTGGTCGGATTGTCGTTGACGGTTCCGCTGGCGCGGCGTGGTTGGCTGTTGCCTTCCGAACCGGCCTGGCAGTTTGCCGATGCGTCGGACTGGCCGGCCGATTGGAACGGCAACGTGGACATCCGCCTGAAGGACGCCGGTCACCGCTTGTCGATCGTGCGATCGTGGGCGCCGTATTTGATGATCGCCGTGCTGTTGGTTTTGACGCGGTTGCCCTCGCTTGAACTCGGCCAGTGGCTCAAGTCGATCACGATTCCGAGCGACGCCGCTTTGACGGAAAATCTGTTCGGGTCCGCCATCAGCGTCAAACCGGTTGCGCCGCTGTATCTGCCGGGCGCACTGTTTGTGCTGGTTTGTCTGTTGACGATTCCGTTGCACCGGATGTCCAAGCGGGCGGTCCTCGAAGCGACCACGCGATCGATGCGAATGGTCGTGTCGGCGTCGCTGGCGTTGTTGTTCGCCGTGCCGATGGTTCAACTGTTCATCAACAGCACGGGCGGCGAAGCGGGGTATGATTCGATGCCCAAAGTCCTCGCCGGCGGAGTCTCCTCGTTGGTCGGTGGTGGCTGGCCGTTGTTGTCACCGTTGGTGGGTGGACTGGGCGCGTTCGTCGCCGGCAGCAACACGATCAGCAACATGATGTTTTCCCTGTTCCAATTTCAAGTCGGCCAAAACATCGGTGCCGATCCGATTTGGATCGTCGCGTTGCAAGCGGTCGGCGGAGCGGCGGGCAACACGATTTGTGTGCACAACGTCGTCGCGGCCTGCGCCGTGGTGGGATTGGTCGGCCGCGAAGGTGACATCATTCGGATCACCGCGATGGTGTTTTTGTACTACGTCGTCGTCGCCGGGGTGATCGGGATGATCGTGGCCTAAGCATCGCAAGCAGCGAAGCTTACGCCACGACGGCCCGTACGAAGGTCCGATAGGGGCCGCCGGCAAAGGCGGCTTCTTGGGGAATGAACAGATAGAGATCGCGATCGACCACCACGATCACCCCCTTGCGCGTTCGGATCGGCCGAGTCTTGGTCAACGGCACGGTGAAGGTTCCGCCCGGGCCGGACCATTGCAGCAATCCATCCATGATGCGAACCGAAATTCCAGCACCCTCGACGATGCCGTGCGACGCAAGTTGTGCTCTGGACTCCTTGCGTACACCGATGATCAATCCCAGATAGACGACCGTCGCCAGCCCCATCACGGCGAGTTGACGAAACACCAAGGGGACCTGGAACTGCCCGGTCGCCGCCGACGGGCCGAATGGTAGTAGCCCATCAAACGCGACCAAGAACGACAACGCGATCATCACGAACGATGCCAACGTCAAACGCCCACCGCATCGGTACAGCAGAAACTTGGACTCGGCATGTCGAAGCTGTCGCGTGGTGACCAGAAACTCTGCCGAAGGATGCTCTGCGGACTCGGCGGAGTTCTGGATCTCAGTGGGAGCTTGATAGGGATTGATCATTGGGATTCAAACCGCTCGATGGCCGTCTTGAGTTCAGACCGTACCCCGACCCGCTTTCCCCAGTGATCAAGGTACTTTCGATTCAAGTCATCCTTGTGCAACGCGAAACGCTCTTGCACATCCGCTTGATCGATCAACATTGCGTGCGAGAGTTCCATCGCTTCACGCCAGCGAGCGAAGTTGTAGGCAATCCGTCGTGGGTGTTCGGCGGGAAGCCCCTGCATTTGCTTTTTTAATGGGAGTTTCTCATTCATCCAATTTTTGCAGCTCAAGGGGCCGGCCCGCCGCCGGACGTCATTTCGAGTCCGCCGACATCATGCTGAAGCGTAACCTACCCTTTCAACAGCCTGTATGCCCACGTCCCCTAAAAACTGCAAATCCTGATGCTCCGCTGCCACGAGCTCCGCAAACTGTACGAAGACCACTTGGCCGTCGACGGGGTCTCTTTTTCGCTCGCCCCCGGAAACATAGGCGGTTTGGTGGGTCCCAATGGGGCCGGAAAAACCACCACGATGCGCTGCTTAGCCGGTCTGATCCCTGCGACCGACGGCAGTTTGTGCGTCGCAGACTGCGATCTGTCCCACGGTGGTGCGACGACGCTGATGGAACTCAAACGGCGTCTGGCTTACGTGCCCGATGACCCGCCGTTGTTCGACGACCTGACCGTCGCACAGCACCTGGAATTCATCGGTCGGATCTACGACGTGCCCGATCACCGCGCCAAGTCCGCCGAATTGCTCGATTATTTCCAGCTCGGCGACAAGATCAACGCCGGGGCGACGACGCTTTCGCGCGGCATGCGCCAGAAACTCGCGATCTGTTGTGCGTACCTGTACGACCCGGCCGTGTTGCTGCTGGACGAACCGATGACGGGCCTCGATCCTCCCGGGATTCGACGCCTGCTTGAATCGATCAAACAACGCGCCGCCGCGGGCGCGACGATCATCATTTCCAGTCACCTGTTGGCGATGATCCAGGACGTTTGCACGCATTTGATCGTCATGCAGCGCGGCAAACTGCAGTACTTCGGTGACGTCGATCAACTGCGGGCGGAATTCCCCGGTGCGCAATCGCTGGAGGAAGCCTATTTCGAAGCGACCGCGGCGCTGAGCGTATGACCTTACCACGTGTTGGACCTCCAGACCGCATCGTCTGTCTCGACAGGCTGGAAGCCTATCCCACATTCTTTTCTGCTAGACCAACCCCTGTTTCATGTCGTCCCCCCACAACCATCTGATCTGGCTGACGTTGCGACGCAGTCTGTTCCGGCTTCGACGTGCGGCCAATCGCATGCGTTCTCCGCGCCGCATCGTGGCTTCGGCGATCGCCGTGATCTTTCTGTGTGCCTACGTGTTGAACGGCTTCTTGATCCTGGCGTCGCGGCGCACCGCGGATCCGGAATCGTTGCGACTGTGGCTCTCCGGCGGCATGGTGCTGTACCTGATTTATCACGCGGTGCGATGTGTCTGGACCGACAAGCAGGTCGATATGGAATACACCGCGGCGGAGAATCTGTGGCTCGGCGGCGCGCCGCTGAAGCGTTCCACGGTGGCGGCCTACAAAGTCAACACGGTCTTCTTTTCGGCGCTGCTCAAAACGTTCTTTTTGGTCGTCGCCCTGGCACCGGATGTCCGCCACGCCGGTCTGTTGGCGACCGGTGTCTTCGCCGCTCTGGTCCTGCTGGAAACGGTGCGGATGATTTGGCAGCGTTTCGTCAGTGGGCTTTCGCGACGTCATCTCATCGGGGCGCGGATCGCGTTGTCGGCGATCGCGCTGGCGGCCATCATTCAGTTCTTTGGCCAACTGGCCGCGATCACGCCCGGCGGTTCCTTGCCGGGTGTCTATGTGCTGAACAGTTTTCGCGCGATCGGGCGAATCGCATCCTGCGACGCGGTTCAGTGGCTGGCGATCGGTTGGCGTCCGGCCGCCTTGTTGGCAACCACGATCGACATCACCACTCACACGGCGGTCCAAATGCTGGCGTCGGTGATGCTGGTGCCGTTCGCCATCCTGGCCCTGGTGCGTGTCGATGGCTGGGCGGAAAGATCCACGCTGGCTCGCGAACAGGCACGTTTGCGTTCGGGGGATTTCCATTCACCGGCCAGCCGCGACGCCGACACGGCCGGAGCGCGATCCGACGAGACGTTGGCCGATCGCATCGAAGCCATTTTGCCGCGGCGGATGGGCGAATCGGTGGCACTGGTCTGGCGACAAGCACTCTCGATCCGCCGCTACTACGGAACCATTCTGTTCAGTTTCCTGGTCCCGACGCTGCTCTGTCTTTCACCGCTGTTGACCGGGCGTGTCGGGAACCAATGGGCATTTGTCGTTGCCGGGATCGCGCTCAGTACGATGTTGCTGGCACCGCCGGCACTGCGATTGGACTTTCGACGCGACTTGAAGCGAATGTTATTGTTGCGATCGTTACCGCTGCGGCCGATCCATGCGGTGCTCGGCCAGTTGACGTTGCCGATCGTGATCACGGTCGGATTCCAGTGGACGACATTGGGGATCGCAGCAACGGTCGCCGGCCCGGGCTGGCCCCAGATCATCGGCTGGGGCGGCATGCTTTCGGCGCTGGCCGTGTTCACGTTTGCGACCGAAAACGCGCTGTTTCTGGCCTACCCGCACCACGAAAACGCACAGGGTTTCGGAATGGTCGTCAGGGCCAACGTGATGTTTCTCGGCAAGGCGACATTGATCGCCGCCGCCGTCGGGGCGCTGCTCGTTTGGGTGTCGGTCTGCAAATCGATCTTTAGCGATCCGATCTCGGTCCCCGTCTACGTCTTCGGCGCCGTCGCCGGCACCTGGCTGTTGGCCGTCAGCGCCATCCTAGTGACGGCTTGGTGCTGGCGCCGCTTCGACATTTCAGCCGATCTGCCGCCGGAGTAGGGTGAGTCAAGAGTCAAGTTTCAAGTTTCAGGTTTCAGGTTTCAGGTTGAACGAACTTGGAACTTGAAACTTGAAACTTCTTAAAACGTTTCCGGGTAGATCACCAGTTCGATGCGTCGGTTGGCCGCTCGGCCTGCCGCCGAGGCATTGGGTTGCAGGGGACGATTGGCACCTTGGGCGACGATGAAGAATTGTCCCAGCGGCATGCCGGCGCGTCGTGTCAGCATGTCCAAGACCGCGGAGGCTTGTGCCGAGGCGAGTTGATGGCTGGCGGCCGAGCCACCGGCCGTTGCCGGAACGTTGTCGGTGTAGCCTTCGATCCCGATCCGTTGACGCGGGAACAGGCTTCGCAGTTGTGCGGCGACGGGGTCGAGCACTTGCGCCGATTGCTGAATCAGCTGTGCCGTGCCCGGAGCGAACAACTGGTCGCTGGGGATCGCGATTCGAATCCGGTCTCCGTCTTGTTGAACGGGTAGCCCGCCGAGATTGAGCTGCGAGGCGAGCCGGCTGAGGTTGGTGTTGGGCTGGATCGAAGCCCCGCCCCGCATTTGAGTCGAAGCTTGGAATCCACGGACTTTGTTCTCAGCTTCGCGGGCGGCGATCGACGCGGTTTCGAGCCGTTGGTTGGTGTCGGCGAGCTGTTTGCGGACGAGGTTCAATTCCTCGCGATACACCTGAGCCTGCTGTTCGCTCTGGGCCAGTTGCGTGTGCAGTTGGCGATTGTTGTCATCGAGCAGTTGCACCCGCCGATTGAGTTCGGCCATCCGCGAGTCGTTCGGGTTGACGCCCTGCTGCGAGACCGTCGGTCCGAACGAACTGGTCGGCGGGGGATAGGTCGCCGGCCCCGCCAGGTACGGGTTCTGGTTGCAACCAGCGATCCCGAGTACCGCCGCTGCGATACACAAGCCACTGAGAAGACGTCCGTTGATCCGATCCAGCACCGCTCGAAACATCCTGATTGGGGTTCCGGGCGGCATCCGCGCCGCCCATCGTGCCCTACAGATAGGGGTCTGGTCGGGCTGCGGCAAGATCAATCGGGTTCATGAGCCGAATTCGCGATTTTTTTAAATCTCGCCTACACGTTCGGACGTCGTAGAAACGGACGCAGCTTCAACGCGTTTGCATCGGCGTTGAAAAGCGTCGGCGAACGAGACGCGCCAGCAGCGCCAGATCTTGGGGCTGGTGCAGCACGGCCGACACGCCGAGTTCCCGGATCCGCAGCGACAGGCTGGCGGATTGATGTGGGGAAACGTCATCGATCGCGGCCCATTGCATCACATCGGGTCGCGAGGCGCCGATCTGGGCAATGTGCAAGGCGACCGCGGACGTGTTCTCGGCGGACAGTTCCCAGAGCAGGACGAGGTCCGATTGGCCCGCCAGTAGTGCTCGAATTTTGGCGGCTTCGAAGACCTGAACGTGGAACGTCGGCCGGCCCGATCCCACAGCCTGACCGCACGCCTCCGTGTCGGCGTCGTGCTGAAACGGGCCGACGAATCGCTTGGCCGCGTCGCTCCAGCGGCGGCCCGATTCGCAGACCCAAAACGGGATCGCCTGACCGGTCGGCGCGACGGCCACGAAACGATTCACGGCGAGTCTCCATCATCGATCGATTCCAGCTTGCGGAGCAAACGGGCACGCGAGATGTTCAATTTTCGTGCCGCTTCGGCGCGGTTGCCGTCGCTGGCTTCCAACGCCTCGCGGATCAAGTCCGACTCAAACCGGGCGACGACCTGATCCAGATCAATCGTTTGCTGCGGTTTCGGCACGGATTCGTTGGGACGGTACGACCGAATCGCCAGCGGCAAGTGTTCCAGTCCGATCACTTGGCCGGGACAGCTTCGCATCGCATGGCGAACGGCTTGGTCGAGTTCGCGAAAGTTATCGGGCCATGGGTAGATCACCATGGCATCGAGCGCGGCGCGGGCGAAGCGATCCGCCAGACCGTCTCCACCGGCCCGCCGTCGATCCAGCATGGCGGTCGCGATCAACGGCAGATCGGCGATTCGATCGGCGAGTGGATTGAGACGAATCGCCAGCCCACAGAGATGGTCGGCAAGCGGCGGCATGATCCCCACCGGCAGCGATTCTTCCAGAAACACGTCGAGTTCGGGATGGGGTTCGGTGTCGGCCGTCGTTGAGATTTCGGCGCGGTCGCCGGCGATGGCGATCAACCGCAATCGATGTTTCGACTCACGCAGATGTTCGACCAGGCGGAGCTGAGCCTCCAGCGGCGTCTGGTCGATTCCCTTGAGGATCGCGGTCGCCGTTGAGGTATCCGAATCCGCCAGGTGGACGATCACCGCGGCCAGGCTGGCATCGAGCAACTCGGCGTCCATCAGCGGCCCGTCGATCGTGGCGAGCGGCTCACCCGCTGCTGAATGTTGGTGCACCGAGGCTGCGATGGATTCGGCGAAGCAACCCGGCGGGGAGAGGATCAGCACGTCGCTGCGGACCGAACCGGCCAGACGAATTTGTTTGCCGATCCGCTGGGCCAGGCGCGAGTTGCCGACGAAAACGCCCTGGGCGATCGATTCATGGCGACGGCGCCAGCTGTCGAGCTGTCGTCGCAACACGACCGCGGCATCGATGACCGGGTCGGCCACGTGATCGTGGAAGCTGCCCGCGACGGCCAACGTGATGGCTTCATCGTCTCGGCCGAGCCGAACGAATCGCGTGTCCAGCGCCGCGATGCGGCGCGACTTGGCACCGGGAAACGTGGGTTGGATCAGCAGTGACGCCGTTCCGTATTTCAAGATTCCCGGGGGCGCCGCCAGTGACGCGGCCAGGAAATCGAGCGGATCATCGGTGATGCTGGTGCCGGCCAAGCAACGACGCCCGATCAGCGATTCCGGTTCGACGGTCAACCAATCGCCGACCGCCGCGGAGAGATACACCAGACACCCGTCGGGGCCGATCACCCAGAACGGCGAGTTCGCTTTGTCGATTAAACGACCGAGCGGACGAATCTTGGTGCTGTTGGCCATGACACTGATGGTAGCGGAAACCGCCACATTTGTCGGTGACGCGGTTCGTGCGTCTTCCAACCGATCGCTCGCGGTTTTTGAGTATTGGCGTCGGTCAGGCTGTGCCTGACGGCTCCGTGGCATGCACAGCATGCCCTACGCTTCTCGACCCGTTGGCATGCACGCCTGCCCAGCGCGCTGCTGCCGCCCCTAAAACACGTCCAAGATGAAGTGGTGACCGGAGTGGTACCGGCGGCTGCTGGGGTAGTAGTTGTGCCACTTTTTGTTGTAGACCGGGATTCGCATCTCCGGCGGATAACGGTGGTACATGCTATCCGCACTACGATAGTATTCCTGACCCCAGAAATTCTGGGGGTAATAGACGTAGGGATAGTGGTAGAATCGGTTCCAATCGCGTGTGCTCGCGCTGCCGCCCCAGGCTTGGCCGAACGCGCGTTGGTCGGCCGACGCGTCGCCGGCCAAAGTGAAGGCCGATGCCACCAGAACGGCGGCGATGATCAACTGACGAAGCATTCCTGCTCTCCCCCTTGTCGGCCGGTCTGGGACGCGATGAAAACTGCGTCGCCAATCGGCTCGGTTCATTGGTCGTTTCAAAAGTGTCCGCCGACGCCGAAACTTACGGGTGTTTTGGATCATCGGCTCCTGGGCGGATAGCCCGGATCTTCGGTCGTATCGGCAAAAACAGCTGGATGGGTTGAGTCGATCGTGCCGGGATTTCCAGGAGAAACGATTTGTGCCTTCTCACCGGGGGCGTTTAGCACCTATTATTGAACGGCAAGCATTGGCTTATCAGCCGCGCCGCATTGCTCCACTCCAACCCCACCAGACTCGAATGCGTCCCTCCCCACGACTGCTTCAGCCACTCCAGTCAGGCCCACTCCCGTCAGACCCGTCACGGCGGAGCCTCCGGTCGAACCTGCTGTCATGCTGTCAAACTTTGACGATTTCAAAAACCTTCCCGATCGCGAGGCCGGCGGCCCTTGCCGCGTTTCTGCTGGGCTTGATAGTGATTTTGCCGTGGTCCGCCGCGGCGGCCTGTCCGTTTTGCGAGTCCGTCCAGCAGACCATCCGCCAGCAATCGCTGACCATGGACGCCGTCGTGATCGCATCGAGTCTCGATGGCGAGCTGACGCGGAATCTGACCACCGGCGTGGTGAAGATGCGGATCGAGAAGGTGATCAAGGGATCCGAACATGTCAAAGTCGGTCAGGAAGTGGACGCGATCTATTACGGCAAAGTCGAGGTCGGACGCCGATTCCTGCTTTCCGGTGTCGACCCGCCCAACTTGCAATGGTCCTGTCTGCCGGTCAGCGAGCGGGCCGAAGCCTACATCGTCAAAGCCAGCCAGGTAAAAGATGACGACGTCGCACGGTTGCGCTTTTTCCGCGACTACCTGGAAGACGAAGAGGCGTTGATTTCACGCGATGCCTATGACGAATTTGCGTCGGCACCCTACGACGTGATTCAACAGATCGGTCCCGACATGGATCATGACCAGTTGATCGAGTGGGTCCAACAGCCTGAAATCGGTGCCGACCGAAAACGTCTGTACTTCACCATGTTGGGCGTCTGCGGCGGCAAGCAGGACCTACCGATGCTCGAAGCGATGCTCCGCAACCCCGCCAAGAGTGTCACCGGCGGCCTGGACGCGTTGATCGCCTGCTACTTGACCTTGGCCGGCGAGGCGGGATTGCCGCTGATCGATGAGCTGTTCATCGCGAACCACAAAGCCCCCTTCCCCCAAAGCTACGCTGCGATCATGGCGATTCGCTTTCATGGCACCGAAGGCGACGTGATCCCCCGCAGCGCGCTGGTTGAATCGCTGCACAAGATCCTCGACCGGGGCGAACTGGCCGACATGGTGATTCCGGACTTGGCCAAATGGAAGGACTGGAGCCAGATCGAGCGGTTGACGACGTTGTTCAAGGAAGCGGAAAAGGACAAAAACTGGCTCCGCGTGCCCGTCATCAATTACATGCGTGCCTGCCCCCTGCCCGAAGCCGAAGCGGCGATCGAGGAGCTCGAAAAAATTGACCCCGAAGCGGTCCGCCGGGCGAAGACGTTTTTCCCGATCCCGGTCCCGGTTCGCGCCAAGCCGGCCGAAGAGGCGACTTCGCAATCCGGCCCGGCCCTTGAAACGCCCCAACGCGGAGCACGCTATGCCGCCGTCGTCCCGATCGCGACGGCCCCATCCGCTGCGGCTCCGGTCTCTCTGGCGGCGACCGACGTCACCGCCAACGAACTCGGCAATCGAACCCTCCTGGCACAGAAAACGAACCCTTGGGACCTGGGGTACGTAATCACGGTCGCCTTGGCGTCCATCGTCTTGGCACTGTTTCTGGTGTTGACCGGCGGCCCCGCCACTGGGGTCAAAGTGGCGTAAGCATCGCCGCTTGCGTGAGCGCCGTCGACGATCCCCCACCACTCTGCCACAAACCATCGATGGCTACTGAACTCCAAATGTCGTCGTCCGCCGATGAGGTGGACTTTCCCTATCGGGCGCTCAGCCGCAGCGCGATCGCAGCGATCCTGTTGTTCGTCGTCGCGCTGTTGGGACTGATTCCGCCGTTCGAGCCGTTGCTCACCTTGGCGATGCTCGGTGTCGTGTTCTCGCTGATCTCGATTCGGTCGATTCGACGCTATCCCAATGAGTTCAGCGGGCTGGGGCTGGCGAAATTTGCCGTCGCAGCCAACGCCTTGTTGTTGGTCGGCGGCATCGGCATGCACACCTACGTCTACCTGACCGAAGTCCCGCCGGGGCACATTCGCGTCCCGTTCTACAAACTGAAATTCGACGCCGAACCCGACCGACCGACGCAAACTGCGTTCGAAATCGACGGCAAGGACGTCTTCATCAAGGGCTACATTCATCCGTCCAGCGGCGGCGGAATGCTGCGTCAATTTGTCCTGGTCGGCGACCTGGGGACCTGCTGCTTCGGCGGCCAGCCCAAGAGCAGCGAGATGGTCGAAGTCACGCTGACCGGCGGCCAAACGATCGAGGGCGGCATGACGCGGCGTAAACTGGCCGGCAAATTCACGCTCAATCAAGTGCCCCGAAAACAAACCGATTTTGACAACGCAGTGTTCTACCGGTTAAAAGGGAACAAAGTGAATTAGGCGACACCAACCACCGAGCGAGCGAAATGCACCACCTTCCACGATTCCGATTTTCATTGCTGATGGTGGTGGTCTGCGCGCTGACAGTCAGTTTGAACGGGGCTTCGGCCGAAGATCCCGAAACGCGGCCCAAGGTCGAAATCCGACTCAGTTCCGCGTCCCAGTTGGCCAAAGGCGAAATCAATTTCGACGACTTGAAGTTCGACATCGAAAAAGACGGCGCGTTCGACGAATCGATGTGGACCGAACGCCTGAAAACCATCAACGGCAAGAACGTGAAACTCCGCGGCTACATCTTGCCCGCCAGCACCTATCAAGACCGTGGCTTCAAGCAGTTCGTACTCGTCCGCGACAACAAAGAATGCTGTTTCGGCCCCGGCGCGGCACTTTACGACTGTGTCTTCGTGAACATGGTCGACGGCAACACCGCCGACTTTGCGACCCGCCCCGTGACGGTCGAAGGCAAGTTCGTGCTCGACTCGGAAACCTACAAGTACCCCGGCGGCAAAGGCCCCCGCGGCGCGACCCACATGGCCGTCTTCCGAATCGAAGGCGTGAAGGTCAAATAGCACTTGCCCTCGGTTTCCGCGGAAATTCTCAACAACCGCCCGGAATCACACGTTTTCTGCGTGCGCTTTCTCGATCCATCTGGCCAAGCACCCTGGGACACCCCGTCCCGAACGCTTGTGCGGCGACGATCGCGGGACATTGAAACGTCCCCAAACGCCCCACCCGCTGATTATGCTGAGGCGCTTGCCCGCGTTTCCTTTCCTCGGATCGATCCTCCCCTGGCATGCAATACACCCTGCCACCGTCCACCGAACACAGTCGGTTTCGGCACCGTCGTTTGCGTGTCGAGCAACTTGAGGGGCGACGGTTGCTGGCGGCACAGCCGATCTCCGAACGCGAACATTCCGCCGCTGACGTGGCACACGCGCCACGCACGACGGGGGATGCCGTCATGGAGCAGAATCTGGTTCAGTTCGCCAAGGATTTAGCGTCAGCGGGCGTGGTGCTGTACAGTGCGGCCTGGTGTCCGGCGTGCACGCTGCAGGCCGAACTGTTTGAAGACGGCGCAAACGAATTGCCGTTTGTTGAAATGACGAATCCCGATCGATCGATTTCGCAAGCGGGAATTGATCAAGCCATCACGGCCTATCCGACGTGGGAATTTCCGGACGGTTCTCGGGCCATCGGAATTCAGCCGTTGGCCGAACTCAGCCGGCGAAGCGGCGTGCCGATTCCCACTGCCGGCGGACCGGTGTTCGAGACGATCGGTGACCAGACCGTGTCGATCGGCTCGCCGCTTCATGTTCCCATCGATGCCTATGATCCCGACGGGGGTCCGCTGACGGTGACCATTTCAGTCGCCGACCCCGATCTGCTTGATGCACAAGTGATCGCCGGCAACCGTTCGATCCGGATCGACCTGGAAACGTATGGCGATCTGGTTTTCGAGTTATTTGAACAGCGGGCACCGGTGGCGTCGGGTCGGATCATTGAATTGGCAGAATCGGGGTTCTACGACGGAATCGATTTTCACCGTGTGGTTGACGACTTTGTGATTCAAGCGGGTGATCCGACCGGTATCGGAAACGGCGGTTCGACGTTGGCCGACTTTGATGACGATTATCATCCCGAACTTCAGCACAATCGCACGGGTGTGCTGTCGTTTGCCAAGGCGAGCGACGACACCAACAACAGTCAATTTTTTGTCACCGAAGGCCCGCTGCGATTCTTGGACTTCAACTACAGCGTGTTTGGTCAACTGGTCGAAGGGGAAGCGGTTCGAGAGGCGATCAGTGAACACGCCGTCAATCCCACCGATCGTCCGACCAGCGACATCACGATCGAGACCGTCGAAGTGTTCACCGACGACGAGAATTCGGTCGTGATGCTGAAACCGACCGGCAACGCGACCGGCCGGACCAACGTGACGGTGACGGTGACCAACCAATTGGGAGCCACATTTAGCGTAACCTTTGCGGTGCAGGTGTCGCAAGACAACCACAACAGCCAGCCTTTTTTGAATCCCATCGCCGTCGCGGAATCTTACCCCAACAACCAAGCCGCAACGCTCCAGATCACCAGCACCGATATCGAAGGCGATGCGGTGAATTATTCCGCAGAAGTGATCGGGGGCAGCAGGAACGCCACCGCAACGATCAATGATGACGGGCGTTTAACCGTCATGCCACGCCATGGATACAGTGGCACCGTTGACATCGTGGTGATGGTTCGACCGGGATCAGGTGTGCTCGGGAACTCGCGCGACGATCGCGATAGCCAACGTATCACGTTGAACTTTGAACAAGCATTCCAACCCTCGACCCCGATCAACTTCATCACGATCGATCCGACGGATCGCTTGCACACGATTCCGGCAAGCAACCAGTACACCGCGGTCATCTTTCGCGCCGTCGAAGACACCCTGCTTTCCCTTCATCCGATCGGAACAGTGTCGCTCGACGAGACCGTGGCCGTGCTCAATGGCGAGCATTTTGCGATCGGCCGGCATGACGAAGGAGTGACCACGGCGTCGCTGCGTGCCGGCGGGCTCTACGCCATTCTGTTTGATCCACAACGCATCGACCGGCTGTTTTCGTTTCAATCCACAAACGGTCCCCAGTTCTTCTCAACCGAGACGCTGACCAACCTCTTTCAGCCGACCGATGCAAATGCCGACGGCCAGACCACGCCGCGCGACGTGCTGGCGATCGTCAATGCAATTGCCCGGCGTCAATCTGCCGAAGGCGAGCCGGGCCGTTCAGAAACGCCGTTTTTGGATACCAACGGCGACGGCAGAATCACGCCACGGGATGCACTGTACGTCTTGAACGATCTGGCGCGACAGCAAACAGCCGTGATTCCAACCGAACCCCCGGTCCTCGTTCGGAACCGCTCGATGGAGTTGATCGATTGCGTCATCACCGACTATCTGACCGATGATGATGACGACGACGTCCTTGAACCGTTACACGCCACGGTCTCCGCGTCGCAGCGTTGGCTGACCGTAGATG
Organism: Stieleria neptunia; assembly: GCF_007754155.1. Taxonomy (NCBI): domain Bacteria; kingdom Pseudomonadati; phylum Planctomycetota; class Planctomycetia; order Pirellulales; family Pirellulaceae; genus Stieleria; species Stieleria neptunia. The sequence goes on from NZ_CP037423.1 coordinate 9,755,936, forward strand.
CCAAGAGCCAACTCTAACGCGATCAGCGGGATCACCCAACTGACCCAAGCGGCGATCTGATAAGTCAACTCCGGCGTTAGCTGGAGCGTCCGAAGCGCAAAATGCCCCAGCCGCAGCACGACGGCGGAGAGCAACAACACATAGCTCCGCAGCATCCAGTTCCGGTGCCTTAAAAAATCGAACCGCCGGCCCGCTCGCCAACCGATCAACGTCGACCACCAGGTCGCCACCGCGAGCAATCCGAAACAGAGTGTGGTCGACCATCCGCCGAATGCTTTCATCGACATGATGAAGCCGCCCGGAGCAGCCGCAACCAACACGGCGGTGACGTACACCGTGCCTGCGAACCGATGAACCCATGGATACCGCTCTCGAACCGTTCGACTCATCTGCAACCCACCGACGAACAATCCGATCGGGGCGCCGGCGATATGCAAGTAGAAACCGATGAAGTAGCCCGAGCGATAGAAGTAGTCGGCCTTGTTGCTCAAAAACCCGTATTCGAAATCCGGCGGCAAATAGTGCGGAAACGGACTCAGGATCAGAAAGCCGATCCAAAACACGAACCCGATCGCCACGCACTTTGCCACACGCGTGGGCGTGATCGAGGCGGGCGAAATGTAAAAAGAATTCATCACGCGATACAATCGGCAGAGATTCAGGAGACGGCCGCCCTATAATCGAAGCTTGGTTTCGATCGTCCGCTGGTTCAGGTTCAAGATGAGAGGACAATAAAATGTCAGATCACAATCAGCCCTCGGCGGGTTCGTCGCCACACGAGCCCGATCTTGGCAGGCCCGAATCCGGCGAGCCATCCCTCTCAGAGGCCCAACCCTACCGCACACCGGCCAACGTCAGCGATGGAGCCGGCGTGACCGGTGCAGTGCGATCACCACTGCTTTGGATCACCGTTACGGCCACCGCGGGGTTTGTCATTGTCGGTGGAATCCTGTTGTTCACGCCCGTCCGCGATTTTAACAAGAACCGCGGACCGGTGAAGCCAATCCCTCAGTACGTCGAAGACTTTGGGATGAACCGCGTCCCGGTGGAAGACGTCGAAAGCGTCGAGGACATCACGGTAATGCAACCGGTGGAGGGCCCCGTGGCTGGCCCGCAGGCCGATTCCGGCGTGATGGTGGTCCCATAGCCGTCATCCCTCGGCCGCCGTCCGCATCGCGCTTCGCCCCCGACGATGACGGCGCGAGTCGGATTTGATTGAGAAAGATCGCGATTTTTTTGGGATTGAGAGCCTTACCAGATGGCGGCTGAGACCTACCCTTTTGAGCGGTGACCCTTGGTTCTTGCTGATGACGGCGGGAGGCATGGATCAGAATCCGCGGAACGTGACTCCTTTCAAATGACTCCATCGATTCATGAGCAATTCGAATCCACGCGGCCCCGACTGGTCTGATCTCGAGCGGCTTCAGCCCTATGTGGCTTGGCTGATCCCCGGAATCCTGCTGCTTGCGCTGCTGTTCACAAGCGTCTACACCGTTCAGGCGGAATCGCAGGGCGTTGTCTTGCGGTTCGGACGCTACGTCAAAACGGTCGATCCCGGGTTGAGATTTAAATTTCCCTTCGGCATCGACGAGGTTTCCTTCGTTCGGGTCAAGCGTCAATTGAAACAGGAATACGGTTTCGGCACGCCCGGGGCGACCGATGCGTCACAGTATTCCGACGAACAAAAAGAAGAACGCACGATGGTCACCGGCGATCTCAACATCGCCACGGTCGAATGGGTGATTCAGTACCGCGTCCGGGACCCAAAACTGTTCCTGTTCGAAGTTCGCAATCCCGGTCAAACGCTTCGTGACATCTCCGAATCGGTGATGCGGACCGTCGTCGGAGATCGGACGGTCGACGAAGTGATCACGATCGGCCGCCAAGAAATCGAGGTCGAAGCGTTGCTGCATCTGCAGGAATTGGTCGACAAATACGAACTGGGACTGAGCATCGACCAGGTGCAGTTGAAAAACGTTAATCCACCGATGCCCGTTCAACCGTCCTTCAACGAGGTCAATCAAGCACAACAGGAACGTGAGCAGATGATCAATGTCGCCAACGGTGAATACAACAAAGAAGTCCCACGGGCACGCGGGGAAGCGAATCAGAAGACGCAAGCCGCCGAAGGTTACGCGCTCAAACGGGTCAACGAAGCCCAGGGCGATGTCTCGCGATTCAACGCCGTGTTCGCCGAATACGCCAAAGCACCCGAAGTGACCAAGCAACGCATTTACATCGAAACCATGCGGCAAGTCGTCCCGACGCTGGGGCAGAAAATCATCTTGGACGACCAGGCCAACCAGATCCTGCCGCTGTTGAATCTGGCACCGCAAGCAGCACGGAGATCCAAATGAAACGTCTGACATTCCCCGCGGTCGCCGCCATCGTGATCCTGGTCGGACTGGTCGCCTACAGTGCCGCCTACACGGTCAGCGAAACCGAACAGGTCATCATCACCCAGTTCGGCAAACCGGTCGGTGATCCGATCAGCGATGCCGGTTTGCACTTCAAACTGCCGCTCATCCAGGAAGTCACGCGTGTCGAAAAACGCATCCTGGAATGGGACGGCCGCCCCAATGAAATGCCCACCAAGGACAAGACGTACATCGTCGTCGACACCTTCGGCCGCTGGCGGATCAATGATGCCAAACAGTTCTTCCTGCGTCTCAGAGACGAACGCAGCGCCCAATCGCGATTGGACGACATCCTGGGCAGTGAAACCCGCAATGCGATCGCCAAGCACGAATTGATCGAGTTGGTCCGGACCACCAAAGACCGCCAGCCGGTCCGCGACGAGACCATCGCCGACGCGCCCGGCAACATCGGAATCCTATATCCGATCAACAAGGGGCGGGCGAAAATCGAGGAAGAAATTTTTCAGCAAGCGGCCAGCAAGGTCACCGACTTGGGGATCGAACTGTTGGATGTTCGTTTCAAACGCATCAACTACAACGAGAGCGTCAGAGACCGAATCTATTCACGGATGATCAGCGAACGGCAGCAAATCGCCGAACGCTTCCGCAGCGAGGGCGCCGGCGAGGCAGCCAAAATCATGGGCCGCAAGGAGAAAGACTTGCTGGAAATCGAATCCCAGGCCTACAAGGAAGTCCAAGAAATCCAAGGCGCCGCCGACGCCGAGGCCACGGAAATCTATGCCAAGTCCTACAACCAAAGCCCCGAATCGATCGAGTTCTACGCCTTCATCAAAACGATGGAGACCTATCAGGAGATGCTCGACGAGGACAGCACGTTGATCCTGAGCACCGACAGCGACATCTTTAAATTCCTGAAACGGATCGACGTCAACGAGTAGCCCCGCGGCATGTGGGGCAAAAGATTGGCTGGTCAAAAAATGGGCTGGTCAAAAAATTCGAAGTACCGGGTAAGTCCCCACCGTGGCACCATCTTCATTTTTTGACCACCCAATTTTTTGACCCTCTTCTCGTTCTCCCCGTTCTCAACACTCACCATAAACCGCTTTCAGTTTCTCCAGCGCCCGGATCCACAGCATCCGTGTCGCGGCGTTTGAGCGTCCGATCCGCTGGGCGATCTGATCGTGGGACAGACCGTCGATGTGCCGCAGCGTCAACACCTCGCGATAGTCGTTGGGCAGTCGATCAAGAGCCGCGGCCAATTGCAATGTTTGCTCCGCCCGGTCGGCGCGCGAGCGCGGATTCGGTTCCCGGTCAATCGCCAGCTGTTCGATCCGAATGCTGTCACGGTCCAAGGCGGCTTGCAATTGTTGTTCGCGTCCCTGCCCACGTTTGATCGTACGCAATTGATCGCGGTCGTAACGCATCAGCGTGCGTTTCAGGATCGTGCGCAACCAAGCCAACCGTTCGGCTTGCGTCGTGCCACGAAACCCTTCATGTCCGCGCCAGGCGTCGACCAACGTTTGTTGAACGACATCCGACGGGTCGATGCGACCGCGAAGTGCGGGCGACAACTGGCGTTCGGCGAGCATTTTCAGCCACGGCCGCAGCGGTCCGATCGACCAAGTCGCTCGCAATGAGTCTTCGCTTTGTGATGCCGGTTCGTCGCCGCCTTTCACGTCGCCGCTTGCCTCCCCAGCAGTCTACCGATCCGGTGCACTGCCGAAGCCAGAATTCGCAAGATCCAATAGATTTGTACCACGACGGCAAAGCTAAACAACGCGACACGAGCAATTCCTGCGACGTCGACGGTATGACGCAAATTTTGCGGGTCGGGACGCAGCAGATAGGCAAACACGACAAGGGCCAAGAAGACGACGGGCGTACCGACCGAAAGCATCAAGCGGATCGAATCTCCCCGGCCGTCTTGTTTGTCGCGCAATGCGATCAACAATGCCACGCCGCACATCCAAGCGGTGACGCCGTTTAATAGATTGATCAATAGGTTGGGCTCGCGCAACCATGGACTTTGCCAGATCACCATCCAAATGCCGACCAGCAACGGCGCCAACAACAACCACGCGAGACTCCAGCGTCGTTCTGCCAGCGTCCGTTTTAGATACCAAAGCGGCAGGATCAACAAGATACCCAACGCGAGCCCGCCGCGAAGCAGATTAAGCCCCCATTGCCCCAGCGTGATGTCCCCTCCGATCGAAGCGAACAAGGGCCGCATGCGACGCGGATCAAATTCTCGATGCGTCGTCACCACGACGGCTTCGTGAGGTGCTGTGAAATGGAGGTCTTGAAATGCGATCCCATCGAGCGTTGGAGAAACCATTCGAGTGTGCGTCTCATCGTACCGGCAAACGAGCGGTACGTTTGAGGGTGATTCTGGATCGCTACTCGTTTCGGTCAAAATCTGCTGTCGCGACCAATCGATCGCGACGAGACGGTTTTGGTCGAGATGCAGCCAACTGATCGGCACATTGTGATCCCATTTCCAGTAGACCCGTTGGATGCCGTTGGCATCGGGAATGGTGATCCGGCATCGCGGATCAGCCTGCAGCATCGGGTAGCAGCGGATGACAAGTGACGGGCGGCGATCAGACGTGGGTGTCGATTCGTCCTGCGGCGGAGTGACACGGTCCATCACGACGCGTTCTTTGACGCCGTCATTGTCGATGTCAAAAAACCACATGCCGACCACATAAAAATTCTCCGCCGTTTCGTTGAACTGCCGAATGCTTTGGAATTGCTTGCCGCTCAGGTCGAAGATCTGACAGCTCGCTTTCCCGTTCGCTTCGCGGCTCAGGGCGAGCATCGGGGCGCCGTCCGAACTCGTCGCATCGGCGATGGCCAGGTAACGGCTCGCGTAGGCACCATCAACGAAAACGAGGGACTCCGCGTTCTCCGGCTCGATCGAGTCAACGAGTTTACCGTCGGGCCCACAGAGCACCAATTTTCGCAACGTGTTCTCTGCGGATGTGGCGCCCAAGTAAACGACGTGTGTTTGGCCATCGATGGCAACCAATGCAAACGGAATCCAATAATCGCTTCGAGTCGGTCGCTGATAGACCGAACGTTCCCAAAGCATCTCGCCGTTGGAACCATCCCAGGCGGCGAGAAACAGTTGGTCGTCGTGCGAGTGGGGACCGACAATGTCCTGCACGCCGTCGCCGTTGACGTCCGCAAACTTGAGATGGTCGTAACCGGTGGGAGTGTTGATGCGGGACGCTCCGAACAGAAAGGGGTGCGACCAACGGATCTCGCCGGTCGTTCGACTGATCAGCGACATTTGAAACGCATTGACCGGTTGCACCAGCACGCCAGCCGGTGTGCGGCGGGCGAGTCGGCCATCGCCAACGATCAGAATTGATTTTCTATCATCAAGCGACTCCACCAGGATGACTCGGCCCCCCACGTCGTCCTGCAAGCGGCATAATTCAGCGCCCGTTTCCCCATCGACTAGTCGCGACGGCGATTCGTTTCCGGTTTGATCCTGAACCAGAAAATCAACGCGTCCGTCATGATGTTTGATGGGTATCCAGGTGCCGCCGTCGGCGCGATCGCTGTTCCATACCGTCTGACCAGAGACGGCATCGATGACGCTGGTGCGGGTCGGCTGAAACCCAGACGCGGCAATCAGGGGTCGGCCCGATGCACCGGCCCACGATGCCAGCAAGGTGGTCTCGCCCAAACGGATCAGCGGCGACGACTGGGACCGCAACAGGACCAGGTGATCTTCACCGACGCCGAAGGGACCACCGCGGCGGCGGTAGACGCGCACCGGTGACGTCGAATCGGTGGGACTGGGACAGACATCCAGCCCCGCGGCGATGGCGACGGGCGTCGGACGGCTGGGGTGAAAACGAATGACCGTTGACTCCAGCATCACGTCCAAGCTGCGGTCACCGGTGACAAAATCAATTTCGATCGTACCCGATGGCGTCTCGGGAAATCCGCTACGAATCGCGTCGATCTGGGCGACGCGAATTTGGTCGCCGAACACAGGAATCCGATGCCTTGCCCAGCCCAAGACCTTGCCTGATTTTCCCGAGATCCAATCGACGTAAACGTAAGCCGTTGGATCGGGAAGGTCTGCCGCTGCTTGCCTTGATCCCTCTGCCGCGATGACGGCCGTGGCGATGTCACTGCACCCGTCATCATTGATGTCATCGGTCACGGTGATTCGGCACAGGCCATCGTCAACGGATCGCAACGCCGTGTAGGGCGTCGGGTCCGTCCAAATCGGCATGCCCGTCGCGGCGTCTAACAATTGCACACCCAAATCGACGCCGTTGCGGTATCCGCTGCGGGGCACGATGAGTTCGTCCGCTCCGTCGCCATTGATGTCGGTGACGTAGGGCCAATCGGCGTGGTTGCGGTCGATCGAATTCCGCCACTGGACATGATCCATTTGCCGACTCCATTGCTGCACGCCACTTAAGTCATAGGCGGAGATCTCCGTGCCGCTGAATCGAGCCGTCTTATTCCGAGATTCTTGGTGATCGTGAAAGATCAATCTTGCATCACCGCGCGGGTTGGCAATTCGGGGCGCTCGGGCGGGCATGAATGGCAACGTGATCGTCACCGCGGACGCGGGTGTTTGATCCCAATCGATGAGATGACATTGGTCTCCGATCAACAGGACGACGTGCAGCGAGTCGTCGTGACGCAGGACTTGGGGCGGGCTGGGGACCGGGACGCGTATCGGGGTTCCATTGCGTGTATGCCTGGTAAAAAAATCACCTAACTGACGATGCCCCGCGCGAAACGCCGAGTCCGCGCTGAACGACAGACCGCTGAACGATCGATACTGGTGTTTGTCGGGATGAAAAATGGCGTCGGCCGGCCAGAATCCGTTGGCGGGTGTCTTCACCACTTGATGATGCCGCCGGATCACAGCACCGGTTTTTCCACTGACGACGGCCAAGCAGACATCCGTCTGAACAGCGATTCGATAGTGCACGAACATGACGAACAGGTCGCTGATTCCGTCGTCGTCTCGATCGCCGACATCCTGCAGATCGAAGATGCCCGGGAATCGGAGTCTGGCGCGAGGGTTGTACGGATTCGGCAACGTCGATTTGCTGGGCAGGTTGGCAAAGGCGTAGGACCGCGACCACAAGATGTTTCCGCGATGATCGACCGCCAACAAGGCTTGTTGATCCGTTGCGACGACCAGCGTGTCGGTTCGTTGATCGCCGTCCAGGTCGATCGGAGTGCGCAGTGCAGCAACGCCTTGCGTCAACAGCGGTTGGTCGTCGATGTGACGATGCCCGGGATCAAAATTTGCGGGCGGTTGTGTGTCGGCAAAATTGACGGGGATTGTCTCGGTTTCGTCTGCGTTTGATCCATCGAGATCGGTCAGCGTGGTGTCGATGGAATGGACGTCGAGTTCCCACTGTCGGTCGGCGTCCCATGTCACGCGTTTCAGCACGCCGTCGCGTCGCCACAGGATCGCCGGAGTCGATTCATCGGAGACGGTCACGACCGCTGCATCGTTGATCGAAATCTGCTTGGACGGGTCAGGCCGGCTCGTGATTCGATACTCGCTGGGCATGCCTCGGGTGATCGGCAACCGTAGCGTCTGACTCCATCGGCCCGTCGGTGCAACCATCATGTCATAGTCACCGGCGATTCGCTGTCGATGGTTTTGCATCGGAAGCGTCACTTCCATTGTCGCATCCGACAAGGCCGATTCACCGACCGGAACGATGGTCGCTTCGTAGGGTCCACCGCCGGCGCGAACGCGAAACGATCCCAGTTGACGTTCACGCCACTGATCGATTCCAGACAGTAGTGCGGCAATCAACACCGCCGTGACCGCCATCGCGGCGGCGACGACTCGGACACGCGATTGATGTTTGCGAGTCCAACGTGCCGCTTTTTCCAAGGTCGAAAGCGGGCGGGCGTGGATCGGATGATCGTCACGAACGGCACGCAAGTCGTCCGCAAACTGTGCGGCGGATTGATAGCGGCGGCATGCGTCTTTCTCCATCGTCTTGTGCAGGACGACCTCCAAATCGCGAGGCAGATCGGAGCGAAGGGTGCGCAAGGCGGGTGGGTCTTCATTCCGGATCTTGGTGATCAACGACAACGGATCGTCGCCTTCAAACGGCGGCCGCGTGGTCGCCATCTCGTACAGCGTCGCGCCGAGAGAATAGATGTCGCTGCGATGATCCACGTCGGTGGAACGCAGGTCCGCTTGCTCGGGACTCATGTACCGCGGCGTGCCCAGGATCGCGCCGGTGACCGTCGCGCCGGCATCGACCAGTCGCCGGGCCAAACCGAAATCCGTCAACCATACGCGGTCTTCCTGATCCAAAATCAAGTTGGCCGGTTTGACATCACGATGGACCACGTCACGCTCATGCGCGTGGCAGAGGGCATCGGCGGCTTGGATTCCGACGTCGAGAATCGCATCGAGTGGCGGCGGCGTCTGCTCTCGTCGGAAGCGTCCGATCCGCGCGGCCAGACTCTCGCCGTCGATCCGCTGCATCGCATACCAACTCGTGTCGCCTTCGCGTCCGGTCGCGTAAACCGGAACGATATTGGTGTGATGGAGCGCGCCCGCCGTTTCGGCTTCGCGACGGAACCGGTCGAGCGCCTGGGGGTCGACGATCCCGAACCGCATCACCTTGAGGGCGACGATTCGATCGAGCGATTTTTCGCGGGCTTCGTAGACGACGCCCATGCCGCCGCGGCCGAGTTCGGAGAGAATTTCGAAATCACCGATCGACTCGGGAAGCACGGGCTCGGCCGGCAGATCAAATCCGCCGGTTTCCGCACCGCCGAACAACTCCGCCGCGCGTAGGCACTCGGCCAATCGCTCGGCGTATTCGGGGTGCTCGCGGAGCCATTGGTCGCGATCGACGGCCCGACCCTGCTCGCGCTCTCTGAGGTATTGATCCAGCAGATCAGCGATTTCGGCGTCGATCGTCGATCCGGGGTGGTTATTCGTCTGGCGTGGCGTGTCGGTCATTTCAATCGTCGAATCGTACTTGAAAGTGCAGGTCCTTGTAGCGAAGAGACGATCCCGGGGGTGGCGCAACGGTCGATTTTGCAGAGGGCAGTTGGCAGAAAGATGGGGGGCAGAAAAATAGACAGGAAAATGGGTGACAGGAAAATGTTCCGGGCCCGATTTTGGCACGATCAATCATTTTCTTGTCAACAATTTTCTTGTCTGCCTTCGACCGAACGCCTTGGTACTGCTTGCTAGTCTGCTGTCCGCAGTGCGTCGAGTTGTTTTTTTGCGGCCAGAGCGTACTTGTGTTTGGCGCCGCGCTCGCTGCTGATCAGTTCGATGGTTTCTTCGAGATATTGCTCAGCCTCCTCAACACGTCCCAGACCGATCAGGGCCTTGGCCATCAGGGATCGCGCCTCGCAGATGGGTCCCGCCGCCGGCAAATACTCTTGGGCGTGTCGATCCAGACTTTCGCCGAGCAACTCCAACAACTCGTCGTATCGCTCCGCTTCGTCCATCACACGCGACATTTTTCGCATCGCCGACAAGGTCAGCGGATGCCGCGGTCCGTAATATTGTTCGCGGACTTCGAACGACTGACGCAGATAGTGAAGCGACGCGTCGTATCGCTCGGCCGATTGGAACATTTGTCCCAACTGAATCATCGCGAGGTCGCTTTCGTACGTGGAAGCTTGTGGGTCGCCGAGCACGTCCAGGTAGATAGCTTCGGCGGAATCCCACTGGCCTTTCATTCGATCGACGTCCGCCAGATTCACCAACAACGCCGGTCGGGAGTATTGTTCCGGATGGGGTGAGGCATCGATTTGACGCAAGGCGGCTCGAAACAGTTCGGCGGCTTGGTCAAGTTCGTTCATCTCGATCAGCACCGTGCCCAAGTTGTTCATCGCGGCGATCGTTCGTTCGTGAGATTCACCGAGCAGTTCTCGCGTCCGCGTGAGCACTTCGGTTCTCAATCGTTTTGATTCTGCGAAGTCGCCCTCGTCGCCGCGTGAACGCAACACGCCGGCAAGCCGGTCTTTGGTCTCCAGGACTTCGAGTTCGTTGTAGGAGTTGGCATCTTCAAATGCCGCCAATGCGAGTCGATATTGCCGTTCTGCGATGTCGGGCTCGCCAAGCCAACGATAGGATTCCCCTAGTGTTCTGCGGATGGATCCTTCGACATGCGGCCGGCCGGTAAACTTGCCATCCAGTACCGGCAGGGCATGATCGATCACTTCTCGCAGCGTCACGTCGTGGCCGAGACGCTCTGGTAAACTTGAGGTCAGAATTTCGTCGAGAAACTCGTTGACCTCCGTCGTCGCCTCCGCTTCCTGTTCCGCGATGTCACGCGCCATCGATTCGGCTGCGGCAGCCCGCTTTGCTTTGATCCACTGATCGCTGACGATAACCGACGACAAGATCGCGACGGCCGCCAACGCACCGGTCAATCCGACGATCCATCGCTGCCGTTTGCGTGATTCGATCATGCGAACTTCCGAACGAGAGCGTTCGATTTCCGCTTGGCGTATTCGGTGCTGCAAGCCCGCGAGATAGTCTTGCGTGACCCCTGCGACCTCCGCCGCATCGACAGGCCGGCCGGCCGGGTCGGGATTCAAACAGCGACGACAAAGGAGAATCAGGGTGTCGTCCCCTCGCAGTTGGTCGAGATGACGCATCGCGTCGACCAATTCACCACGACGGGTTCGCTCGATGGTTTCGTCACGTGAGACGCCCTGAAAAAGCGTTTGACCGGTGAGTATTTGAAACAGGATCGCTCCCAGGCCAAACACATCGACGCGGGCATCGATGCAATCGACATCGCCGCGCGCTTGCTCGGGCGCCATGTAGCCCGGCGTCCCGACAATATCACCCGCCGTGGTCAAATCGCTGCCGTGCGGTGTCTCGCCAGATGACGGGTCTTGCGTGACCGCCGATCGATCCGTCTCGACAGCGCTGCGTGTCGGCTCGGTCGCAACGTCTTGATCCGATTCGGAATCGCCGCCCAACCGTTTTGCCAATCCCCAGTCCATGACCTGAATTTCACCGAATCGGCCGACCATGATGTTGTGCGGTTTCAAATCCCGGTGAATGACGCCTTGCGAATGGGCATACGCGATCGTCTGCGAGACGTTTTCGAAGATCCCGATCAAGTCCCCCAAGTCGTCGCGCTGTGCTTGTCGCGATTTTAGGATTTGCTGCAACGTTTGACCCTCGACCAATTTCATCGAGAAGAAGGGCGTGCCATCTTCGAGCGTCCCGTGATCATAGACCGGTGGAATGCCGGGGTGCTGCAACGTTCCGGTCAGCAGGCCTTCGCGATGAAAGCGATCGATTGCTGATTGGTGTGCTTGGAATTGGCGTTTGAGCGTTTTGAGCGCCAGGGGGCGTTGGCCAAAGGTGTCATCGACTCGGTAGACGTCGCCGATCCCGCCACTGCCGATCAACTCGCCGACCTGATAGCGCGGCGAGGTGGGTTTCGCTGAGTCGTCGACCAAGTTCTGAAAGTTTGTGTTCAAAAACGTCGACGGAACGGCCTCCAAGAGCGACCGGTTCAGCTCTGTGAATCCCGTGTAGTCGGACAGTTGACACGATTGGCCCGCGCGGCGCCGCAATTCCATATCCAATCCGATCAATTCACGCAGCAATGCGGTTCGCTGCTCGCCGGAAAATCCTTGACAGAACACTTCAATGTCGCGCTCGCTCGGATCGGCATTTTCGAATCGCGTGCAGACGTCTTCGATCGCGCGAAGTGCTTCAACGTCGTCGAGAGGTGAATCGGGGCTCATGCTTCGCCGTGATGATGATGTTTGATCCGGCTGATCATTGCTCGTCGGACTGCCAGATCGTTCGGATCAGATTCAATCGCCGCTCGACCGACCGCTTGGCACATCCGAGACGCTGCGCGATCTCGTCGACGCTGTCTCCTTCCAGCCGCAGCAACGCGACGGTTTGCAGCACGGAATCGTCGAGCTGGTCACTGATCAAAAGTGCACGTCCAGTGATTCCACACGATTGTAGAAGAAAAATAAAACCGGCGACACAGAATTGTTTAAGGGGTACGACGCCAGACCACGCCGGTATTCACTGACCAGATCCCCTGGTCGGAAAGTGAAGCTCCCTGCTGAAGTGATTTCGCGTGCGATCTCGGTCATCCCTCGCAGATCCCAAGGGCTGATCAACGGGATTCCCACGAGCGTCACCATACCACCCAGGCTGGGTGATGCGGCGGTGCAAGATCGAGCGGTCGATTATGTTGGCGGGCATTGCAGGCGGTTGGCAGCAGACGGAACAGGGGCTGTTCATTTCATTTCAATTCGCGAGATCTTGACCGTTTTTTCCCGAGCGATTTCGTTCGACCCCCCACTGGTCCAATTTCATGTTACTTCGCAGACATCGCAGACGACGACACACGTCCGATCTCACCAACCGCCGTCGAAAGATCGAGAAACTAGAAGCCCGCCAGTTGCTCGCCGGCGACTTGATTTCGCCGGAAAAGAACCAGGAACTGCGGGATGGTCTGGGCGCACTCGCAGTTGCCGACGGAGGTTTCGCCCAGCACGTCGAATCCGCTCCGCTGCTGTCCCGGCCGCTGGCGGCACTCGGACGATCCTTCAATCAAGGACTCGATTTTTCTGCGAAACTGACCAGCGAATTTGTCACGCCACTGACGTCGTATCTACAAGCATCAGGCGCCGTGACAACGGATGACGTGGTGGGGTTCTTGGAAAATCAGTCCGCCGTGGTGGCGCCCGCGACCGGTGCGATCCTCGGCACCGAATTGGTCTTTGACACAACGGTTTATCTCCAGCAGACGGTTGACTATCGACCCGATTTCGGTTCCTCGGCCGACGGCGTGGGGCTGTCGTTCGACGAGAGCATGAGTTCGGCCGAGTTCGGAGTGACGCTGGCGCTGCAGTTCGGCGTCGATGCCGGTGGAGAATTTTTTACCAAGATCGGGCGGCTGGATTTCAGCGTCGTCGATGCGGCCGAAGTGACTGCGACCGGCGCGGTGCCGGAATTCGCGGCAATCGACCGAGACATCACGTTCACGCTGACAATCAACGATGCGTCCAACGTCACCGCGACGCTTCCGGCCAACACCGCCGGAAATGTGACTCCGCTGGTCGATCGGCTCAATGCCGCGCTGCGTCAACCGCTGATGGACGCCGGTTTTTCCGGTGCCCTGACGGCCGTTGACGCAGGTGGCCGCCTGGGATTCCGCGGCGTCTCGCCGTCGGTGCAACGCATCGCCCTTTCCGGCGACAGCGGCTTGGCCTTGCTCGGTTTCCCTCCGCACAGCGAAGACACGAAGACCTTTTTGCCGGAGATCGAATACGGATTGCTCTCGTTAGAATCCGACGCCGGCGGGTTGGCGATCGCGGGAGTCGCGACGGTCAGCGCAGACACCGGCAATGACGATCGATTGAGCACGTCCGAGTTGGCGGGCACGCCGCAGCTCACTGCGACGTCCTCGGGATTTATCCGTGGCGAATTTGACGTCCGCCCCTCCACCGATCTGCTGTTGGACGGATCGCCCGTGATTGCCGCGACCAGCGGAACGCTGTTTCGCGGCGAACCGGTCACGATGGCCCTTGAATCGTTTGGGTCGCTCGACGCGTTGCACCACCAGACCACCGAAGCCTTGCGTCAGGGATTTGCCGCAATCACCCAGTTCGGTGCCCGACTGGAAGCGGAGACACCCTTGGCCAATGCGATGCCCGCACTGGAATCAACGTTCGCCGATTCGGCCGACCTGGATGGGGTCCTTCGCGACAAATTGCAATCAAAGGTGGAGGCTCTGTTGGCTGCGAATCCACGACCGACGTGGAACGAGGTTGCCGACTCCTTGCAGACCGATGGCATGACCGTCACCCGTTCGTCGTCGGATCAACTGCTTTCGTTGAACGTCCACGTGAAGAACGATCCGGCGCCGAAGACGCATCGATTGGTGCTCGGTGACGAAATCGTCGATGCGGGTTTGACGGCCAGCGAAGACCTACCCGAAGTCGATCTGAACTCGAGTACGGACTGGCAACTGCAAATTGAAATCGATCGCCGCCAAACCGCATCGCCGCTCGACGCGTTTGCGGTCAGGTTTGACGACGCAAAGAATCAATTCACGGCGAACGATTCGGTCAGTTTCGGCGCCAACGTCGGATTCTTGGGTGTTTCCGCCAGTGGTTCGGTGAACATGGACGCCACCCTGCAGAACCGAATCGGACAGTCGGGCGAGTCCGTTTCGGCGGCCCGTCTGCTTGGCGAATCCTTTGAGACGTTAGTCACCGCGCTGACGCTAGGTGATTTCGACATCAATCTTGGTCTGTCAGGCACCGTCGGAAATCAGACTCTCGTCGACGGCTCGACGATCCTCGATCTGGCCGGCGCGGCGGTTTTCGCCGGCCAGTCGCAGCCGCAACTCGTTCTTGCACCCGATGGCGGCTTGCAGGATTTCGCAAACGTATCCGCCGAGGATCTGGCCAGCGGCATTGAGCAATTGGGCGGATGGCTGGGTGATTTTGCACAGGAAAAACTGAGCGGCAACCTGCCCCTGGCAGACACGCTGCGCTATGCCGACCTAGTCAAATGGAAGGATGTCTTCGACGAGTTGATCGTTTCTAAACTGGTCGGCGACGAGGGTCGATTGGCCTTCTCTAACGCACAAGAACTGGACGCGTTGGATTTCGGAGCCTCGGCGGGAATCAGCAACCCGAACTATGAACCGGCGACGAAGACACTGACCGTTGACGTCGACTTCAGCAAAGCGTTCTCACTGGGAACGGACGATGCCCTCGAATTCAATTTCGAGATCGGCGACTTCGTCGGCTTTGAAGCCGCGGGTGAAGTCACTTTCACGCCCACCGTCAACGGCAGCTTTCGATTGGGCATTGATATGCGGCCGCTCGGTGCCGGTGACGCCGCTACCACGATCAGCTCTGCGACAACACTGGTCGCGTTGGGGATCGAAACGGAAGCCGGCCACGACGTGACGATTCGCTTGCGTGATGGATCCGAGTTCGCCGTTGATTTCGACGGTGCCGTCGATCTAGACGATGTCGTTGCCCGTTTGGAAAACGCTGCACCGACGCTGCCGGATGGTTCGCCGAAATTAACCGCATCACTTCGCGAAGAAAACGGCATCACGGTCGGATTGCAGTTGACCGATCGCAGCGTGGACGAGGGGGCGGAGTTTGCGGTACGAGCAGCCGGCGATTCGTTGACCGGCTTCCTGCTCGGAATACTGGGCGAGTTCACTGCCACCGAAGATGCACAGGGACCCGCCGTCATCGAGGGACTGCCCCTACACGGCGATACGATCGCGGATCACGTGTTTGCCGAATCGATCGCCGGGGCGCCGATTGCCAGCGGAACAGTCGCGATGCAGAGCGAGGGTTTCTCGGCGACCGCCAATTTGGGATTCACCGAAGTTTCGATCGATGGCGGACAACTCCTCGACCAAGCGGGTGTACCCAGCCATGTTTCGACGTCGGTCGCCTTGCCACAACCCAGAATGACATTGGCGGAGATGTTCGCAGGGCTGCAGTCGACGATCGAAACCAACGTTGACGGGTTGATCGAATTCACCCTGCCGGTCTTCGGCAGCGTCGGCGGAAATGACTACGGATCATCCGGTGAGAGTTTCACGGCAACCATCGCCGATTTCAGTGGTGACATCCAAGCAGCGCTCAGCGGATCGATCGACTCGGTTTTAGATGCACTTTCCGACGTTGACGCAGCCGACATATTGAGCGGGTTGATCGACGGTTTGGAGCGTCTGCTCTCGGTCGACTCGATCACACTACCGATCTTGAACGTCGATTTGCCCGACGTGGCGGGGCTGAGAGGATTGCTGACGGACCTGACCGACGCAATCAAATCGATCGGTTCGACGACGCTGGACGTGTTGAGTGACGGTGTCAATCAAATAGCCCGGGCGGGCGCGCTGACTTCGAACTTGGACATACCCGAAATCGATTTTCCAGAGTTCGATATCTCGCTGCCGAATCTGCTTGACTTCTTTTCCTCGGTGAGCGATCTGACGCCGATCAATGACCCGGGCGGAGAAGATGACGGAAAGTTTTCGCTGCAGGATTTGCAACACATCTTCGCCGACACGCTCGACTTCGAAGTCTCGATGCCAGACATCCATGTCCCGGCGGAAGACTTCGAAGACTTCCTCTCCGGCGTGTCGACCATTCTGGACACATTGCAGCTTTCCGGACCGGGAAGCCTGCAGGGATTGGAGTCGAAACTGGAGCAGGTCACCGGGTTGCCGGCGGACGCCATCGGATTGGTCATCGACACGTCCAACAGTCCAGCGATCTCGGTACGATTCGATTTGATGCTGGACAAGATGGTCCAAGCCAAGTATCCGGTGTCGGTAGGCTTGGACGACTTGGGGCTGGGGGGCATCGGAGATTTAGTTGACGTCGGCGCGACATCCGAGGTGATGCTTTCAGCCGCTGCCGTGGCAACACTGGCTCTCGGCGTGCAAATCAACTCGGGAGGCGTCAAGCCCTTCCTGTACACCGATCCGGCGGACCCGAACAGCACCAAACTGACGCTCCGTGCCGGCGCCTCGGCGAGCGACATCGACTTCGAAGCTTCGCTCGGTCCGTTCGGCATCGGAGTCGTCGACGGCGTTGCCGGGATCGGAATTCCCGGAGCGTTTCCGACCGACCCGCTGTCACCGGCGACGTTTGAATTGGCGTTCAATGATGCCGACGGGCGTTACTTCTTCTTAGACGAGTCGCTGGATCTGACCACGACGGCAACCGGCGGCGCGTTCGTGCGATTGCCCATCGAAGCGCCCTTGGGGACCGCACCGATCAATCTCCAAATCGACGTAGCCGACTTGACCAACCCCGTCTTGCAATTCGGATTGTGGGACGCGTCGTTTGACAACCCGGTCGATCTCAATGCCGATTCCGTCTTTGACGCCGAAGACGTCAAACAAGCCTTTCAAGACAAAATCGATGCGATCGGAGACATCGGTGACAACCTGCTGTCACTGGTCGGCGGCTGGGAAGGTGCGTTCGATTTGCTGATCGAAACGATGAAGGGTGATGTGCTGGGCGTGCCGCTGCCGATCATCGGCGACGCACTGGCCGACGAAGCCGACTTCTTGGTCGACATCAAAGAATCGGTGTTGAGTCACGTCTCGAATCTGGCCGATCAGGGCGCCACGAAAGTCGCCGAAGGACTCTTTGCGGCCCTCGGCCCCGACGGGTTGAATCTGTTGGCAGACCTCAGCGGTGACAGCCTTATTTCTATCGCCGACGTGATCGTCGTGACGTCGGGCGATCAAGTCGACTTTGATATCTTGTTGAGCAAGGCCATCGACACGATCGATGTGCCGGTGGACTTTGACTTGGGGCTTCCGGGATTAAACTTTGACATCGATGCGGAAGTTCAACTGGATTTCGGATTCGAGTTTCGACTCGGATTTGGCGTCAGCAAGACCGAAGGATTCTATTTTGACACGGCCGATTCGGGGTTGACGGTTTCGTTTGACGCGACGATTCCCGAGATCGACGCGAGCGGACAACTGGCGCTGTTGGGAATCAATGCCACCAAGGGCGCGGGTGAAACTCGCTTCGACGGTGACTTCTTCGTCACCTTCGTCGATCCCAGCGGCGGCAACACGTTGACGCTCAGCGAAATGTTCGCCGGTGGCTTTTCGGATGTTGTCGATCATGAGTTGGTCGCGTCGGCGACGACCGACCTGTTGTTGACGGCCAGCGTCGGCGATTCAAAGATCCTGCCCAGTTTGCGAACCAATCTGCGAGTCGATTGGGGATTCGGCAGCCGGCTTGCCGCTCCCGATGCCCCCACGAACACGCGTTTTACTCCGACAACGAATGAACCGCTGAAGGTCAATTTCGAGAACGTCCAAATGAACTTGGGCGAGTTCTTTGGCGGGTTCGTCGGCGAGGTGTTGGGGCAAGTTCAAGACGTGCTCGAGCCCATCCAGCCCGTCATCGATGTGCTAGAGCAGCGTCTTCCCGTGATCAGTGATCTGGCCGGTCGCGACGTGACGTTGGTGGACATTGCCACAACCTTTGGGAATGCCAGAGTCAAACCGTTTCTCGATTCGGTGATCAACGTCAATGACTTGATCACCAGTCTGCCCGGCCCTGACGCGTTTGACACGTCCAACCAATGGGTCGCGTTGGGGCAGTTCAGTGTCGCCGCGGATGCGTTGGGTGCGTACTCACCCGGTGCCGCAACCGACGACACGATACGAAAGGAACTGAAGATCGGTTCGTTCAGCGAAGAACCGGTTCTGGATTCGATCGGAACCGGATCAACGCCGGGTGGCGGATTCAAGAGCAACCTGTCCAAGACCGCCAGCGTGTTGAGTTTTCCGCTGCTGGAGAAACCGTCCACGGCGTTCAAGTTGCTGTTGGGCAAAGACGTCGATCTGTTTTTGTTCGACGCGCCGAAATTGGAAGTCGACTTCAACTACAACCAATCGTTCCCGACGCCGATTCCGGGGCTGTTTGCCAACTTCGGCGGACGCATCACCGCGGGAGCCGATTTTGCGTTCGGCTATGACACGTCGGGCATCAATCAGTTCTTTCAGAGCGGTGATCTCGCGCGGTTGGCCGACGGGTTCTTCGTCAGTGACCGTTTGAATCCCGACGGAACAGGCACCGATGTCGCGGAGGTTTATCTTCGCGGCAGTCTGACGGCCGGGGCAAGCCTGAACGTGTTGATCGCCGAAGCTGGCGTCAACGGCGGGGTCTTTGCCAACGTCGAATTCAACTTGCACGACAACAACAACGACGGGCGCGTGCGGGCAACCGAGCAGTTGGAGAACCTATCGCTCTCACCGATTCATGTGTTTGACGTTGGCGGCAAAGTCCAAGCCGGATTGGATGCTTACTATCGCGTGCTGTTCGTCTCGGACGAGTTTCAGATTGCCCGCGTGACACTGGCCGATTTTGATCTCAGCCGCAACAATCCCGAGCTAGCACTCGCGGCATTGACGAGCCGAAGCGGCGATGAATTGACGCTCAAGTTTACCAGCGGAGATGACAACTACCGAGTGCTTGCCGGATCACAACCGGGATCTATTGTCGTTCAAGGACAGGGCATGCGCACCGGAGACATCCTCGGCGTGACGTCGATTAGGGGTAACGCGGGAGCCGGAAATGATGAGCTGACCATCGCAAACGCCGTCACGATTCCCGTCATGATCGACGGCGGTGCGGGCAATGATGCTTTGACCGCGGGCGGCGGCGTCACCACATTCTACGGCGGTGACGGCAATGACACGCTGACAGGTGGAAGCCAAGACGACCTTTTAGTGGGCGGGGACGGCAACGATTTGTTAACCGGTGGCGTCGGCAACGATACGCTCGAAGGCGGCGCCGGTGCGGATTATCTCGACGGCGGCAAGAACGAAGACTCACTTCGCGGAGGATCCGGTGACGACCAACTCCTCGGCGGCGACGGCGCCGATGACGTCGACGGACACGACGGCGCCGACCGGATCAAGGGTGGTCGCGGCAACGATACGCTGCGCGGCGGATCCGCTGACGATCGGATCGAAGGCGGCTTGGGTGACGACCGAATCGAAGGCGGATCGGGAAACGATCTGTTGCTCGGTCAGTCGGGCATGGACAACATCGACGGCGGTGACGACGACGACACCGTGGTCGGTGGCGGTCAGAACGACGTGCTTTCCGGCGGCGCAGGGAACGACGATCTCGACGGCGGCAGTGGTGACGATCTGATTCGCGGAGATGCGGGCAACGATTCGCTTCGTGGAGGCAGTGGTGTCGACGAGATCGATGGCGGTGCCGGTGATGACCTGCTCGTGGCCGACGAGGACGCCTCGGGCAGTTCGGTTTTGCCCGGCCACGTCCTCCGTGGCGGCAGCGGCAACGACACCGTCTACGGTTCGCTCGGAAACGATTTTATCGATGCCGGCGCGGGAAACGATGTCGTGGATGGACTGGCCGGTGATGATGTGATCGTCGGTGGCCTGGGCGACGATGACTTGAGCGGCGGGCTGGGCAATGACTTGGTCTGGGGAGGCATCGCGACCCACGATGCATCCTACTTCTCGCTCAGCGATCCGTCTCTGTTTGAAAAACCATCGCGCTATGATGAAGCAACCGCCCTGGTCGATGGCGCCACGGGGACGCCCGGCTACAGCAACTACGTCTTGCCGATCGAGTTGTTCGTGCCGACGATCCTCGGCGGGCAAAGTGTCGGCGGCATCGCCGCCGACGGTCGAGACTTGATTCGCGGCGACCAGGGAACCGACTGGCTGTTCGGCGGCAGCGATGCCGACCGAATCCTGGGTGGACAGGGTAATGATTACATCGACGGCGGCAGCGGCAATGACTCGGATCTATTCGGCGAAGCCGGCGACGACGTCGTACGCGGCGGTGAAGGCGCCGACGTGCTGCATGGCGGACCCGGGATCGATCAGCTCTATGGTGATGCCGGCCGCGACACCCTGTACGGCGGCAGCGGTGACGCCGGAGGGTCGACCGACGGACAGCGGCTGTTCGGCGGCGATGACAGTGATTCGCTGTATGCTTGGGCGGCGACAACGACCGCGGACGATGCGAAGGGCGACCAACTGTTTGGCGGCAACGGCAGTGACTTCTTGTACGGCAACCTACGGAGTGAATTGTTATTCGGCGAGTCGGGCGCGGACTACATCAGCGGCGATTGGGCCGTCGGACCCAATGTCAGCCGCAATCCGGACGCGGCAATCGTCGGTGCCGATGACACCTTGATCGGCGGCAGCGGCCAGGACCAAATGTATGGCGGCGGCGGAAACGACTTGCTGCGGGGCGGCGGCGACGGCGATTGGCTGGAAGGCCAGGACGGCAACGACACTTTACTGGGCGGCGAAGGCATCGATTTCCTGGTCCTGGACGTGGATCCCGGCTACCAGGTCACCGGCGGCGACATGTTCAACGGGCACGGTGAAGTCGACGATGACAACGCGACCGACGTGATGCTGATCCAAGGCACGTCCGCCAATGACGACGTTCGCATCAGCGCGGCGCCGGGCGGTCAGATGAAGGTCGTCTACAACGGAGCGGAATTGATCGCCAACTGGGCCGATACCCAAGGTCCCCTGGTCGAACAGATTCGCATCGACGGCGGAGTCGGTGACGATCGAATCGAGTTCGTTCAAGGTGCCGAGGCTCTCGATGTCGCCGCGCTTTTGACGCGCAGTCGTGATTGGGTCTCAACGATCTCCGGCGGACCCGGAAACGACACACTGATCGGCTCTGCGGGTCGTGATCGCATCGATGGCGGACGCGGTGACGATTTGATCTCGGGGTTTGCCGGCGATGACCGCTTGTGGGGCGACGATGGAAATGGCAGCGTCACCGATCACGATGTCATCTTCGCCGGTCAAGGCAACGATGATGTGCTCGGCGGCCAAGGGACGAACCAATTGTACGCCTGGTCGTCCGATCCCGGTCCCGTGGGAAGCGAAGACTTTGGCGTGTTTGAAACCGCGGGCGGCCAGCAAGTTCTCGAAGACACCGGGCTGAACCGCATCATCGGCGGGCCCGGCGATGACGAACTGTTCGGCGGAACGGGGCTGGATTTGCTGTACGGTGCCGGAGGCAACAATCAGCTTTACACGCGAACGGGAATGCCGTTTGAATCGCTCGACAGTGGCGACGCCAATGACGAGTGGAAAGTATACGCACGGACGACCGGACAAGTCTGGTATGTCGGCGGAACGAACGCCGCGGACGAGATTTCGGTCGACTTTGTCACCGAACCCGGCATCCTGCTCGGTCATCACCTGGTCACCCGGTTGACCCGAAATGGCGAACTGACCAGCTTTGACGCCCAAGTCCGGTTGGACTTTCGCGCGACCGACGACGACGGCAATTTGATCTGGGATCCCGACACGGTGTTCTCGGCCGACGGCTTGTTGAGCGATGATCCGTTCGCCCGCGGCGAAGCGCTGAATGAGAAATTTAGCGATGCGGAGACTCTAAGTCGATTGCTGCCGCCCGAAGACGACTTCCGCGCGATCATCATTGACGCTCTCGGCGGCGACGACATCATCAATGTCGGCCCGACGGTTCAGAAGACCGTTTGGGTCGATGCGGGCGAAGGCGACGATCGCGTGCTGATCGCCTCCGGACGTGCGATCCTGATCGACCAAACCGATGAAATCGGCAATCGAAACGATGATCGCGACGGCGCTTATCCATTGATGGGACCGGCAGTGATCGTGGGAACGCGCGACGTGTTATCGCCCACCGGCATCCTGAGGGAGGACGCGAGTTTTTACTTGATTGTCAATGAGCTCGAAGACCACGTGTTGGTCGAAGTTCCGGCAAGCGTGACCAATGGCGACGCGATCGGCACCGAGCCGAACGAGTCGATCGACGATTTGATTGAAGACATCAATCGACAACTCGGCTTGACCGCTGCGTCAGGATTGGTGATCGCGACGCGTGCGATAGGATCACGGATCGCATTGTCGACGACGAGTCTGGCCGAAGACACTTCGCTATCGATCTCGATCCCATTGATTGATCCGGCCAGGGGCTGGCTGCGCCTGCCCGCCGCCGCGACGGCGGCACCGACGTCATTGCTCAGCAGCAGTGCAACCTACACGGGGCTGACGATCGATCATCCCGATGACGTCGACCACTACAAGTTTTCGGTCGTCGTTGACGCCTTGGTCGACATTTCGATCGAGAGCCTTGGCATCGATGACGGGATGACCTTCGATCTATTCGCCGGTGCCAGCACGACGGCGGAAACCCCGGTGGCGGGCGGGTACGACTTGACCGCCGGAGTCGAATACACGTTGCGGGTCGAATCGAACAGTGCTACGACGATCTATGAGCTCTCGTTCGATTTCCCGGGCAATGCCTCGCCATCCTTGCTCGATCTCGGTGCGATCGTCGAGTTTGAGCGTCGCGACGTGATCTTCGGCGGCCCCGGCAACGACGTCCTGCAAGGCGGTCCCGGAGAAGACTTCATCTTCGGCGGTCCCGGCAACGATGTGCTGACCGGTGGAGACGACCGCGGCGCGAGCGACCTGCTGTTCGGCCAAGACGGTAACGACACGTTTCAAACCAGTCCCGACTTCCTGCCGACATTGGCGGGTACCACAACGACGTTTCTGCCGACCCAAAGTGATCGCTACGCGGGCGCCGCCGGCGACGATCGTGTGGTCTTCCTCGGCGGGGATTTCGATACGACGAACCGACCGATCAACGACTTCGCAGCGGTTCGGTTCAACCCTTTGCTAAATCGTTATGAAATCTCGACGCTGGTTTGGGACACCGCCAATCAGGAGTTTGCAAAATCTGCAACCGGGAGCGAAAGCACCTTTGGAACACTGCTGCGAAAGTTTCATTTCTTCGCTGCAACGGATGTCGAAGGGCTCGAAGTCGATTTGGGGGCGGGCGACGACACCTGGCATGCGGGTGGCGAGACGCCGTTTGTGTTCCCCGGTGACGGCACCGGTGCCGCTTGGGGAATCCAAGAAGGAGACGTTCAAGTCGGTGCCAGCCTCTTCCGCGACATTCACGTCGTCGGCGGCCAAGGCAATGACCGTTTGTTGGGTGGTCCCGTTGGGGAAAGGCTTGATGGAGATGAAGGCTCCGATTTCATCGCCGGCGGCGCCGGAAACGATCAGATTTCAGGGGGACTCGGCGATGACATCCTGATGGGAGGGACCGGAATCACGCCCGATGATTTCGAATTCGTGACGCGTTCGTTTGGTGCGAGCGTCAATGATACGTTTGAATTCGCGGCGGACGTCACACCATTCTTAGAGACAAATGCACCATTGAACCTGAATTTTCATCAGGGTGATTTGGTCGATTGGTATTCCGTTTCTCCCGCGGCGATGCAGCAGTTTGCCGGACAACAAACCGCGACCCTGACACGCGACATGATTCGAATCGTCGAATTGGAATCCGGCGATTTGGAGCCGCTTGTTTTTTCTCTTTTCTATGCCGAGGCAACCGGCAGCGAAGCCGAGCTTTCACTCGTTCCGGTTGATGAACTTGCCGACTCCCCGCAGCACTACCTGATTCGTGTCGAAAATCGTACTCCCGACGACAGTGCCCCCCTCAACACGTCACGCCGATACGCCATCGAGTTGCTGAATTCGTTCGGCCAGACGACCTCGGTATCGCTCTCCCAACTGACCGATCACGAAGCGGATCCCCGAAGTGGATTTGCTCGCACCGCAGGACAGATTCAGATGATCGTCGATGGTCGGAATTTGGGCGGACAAGGGGTGGTGATTCCCGTTGGAAACTTCAATGGTGACGTGGACTCCGAAGGCAACCCGATCAATGACTACATTGTGGCGGTCCAGAACGTCGTCGAATCGGGTGAAGCCTACACGTATGCTCGATTGGTTTACGGCGACGATGGTGTTTTGGACCCCGATGCTTTCCTGGGAATCGAAGGATTTGAAACCAGCTCAGGGACCATCTTGCGACTGCCCGGCCACCTCGCCGATCCCGTCGGGGTCGCCGCACCGGAGAACACTGTTACGTTTGTGACCGGAAACGGCGATTTAGACGGTGATGGTTTCGGCGACCTTGTGCTCTCGACAACCGAGCCCGGCAGTAACAACCGAGTGACGATCTTGTTTGGCGCCGCGAGCAATCCCGATTTCCTTGATTTGGAAACGGAATTCAGCCGCACCACCGCCATCAGCGGGTTTGCCTTTTCGCCCCGGTCCGAATCGCCGGTTCGCGGTGCGATTGTTGGCAGTTTGAATGGCGATGCGTTTGACGATCTGGTGGTGACAGATGCTGACCAGACTCGTTTGTTCGCCGGAAGGCCGCGTGACGATTTCCGTGCCACTGCCGTCACCGACATCGTGACGCTCGATGTGACACCAACAGCCGATGCATTCCTGCGTCACGTGTCGTCACTGGGTGACTGGGACAACGACGGTTTTATGGATGTCGGGATCCTGGGGCCGGATCGTCTGAAGATTGTTTTTGGAGGAAGCGATCTATCCAATCTAATGTCCTTGGATGTCGCCGGATCCTTTGGAACCGCCCACTTGGCACTGGCCGGTCTACTGGACGCTTCGTCAACCAGCGACGCGGTGATCAGCGGCGGAAGCCTGGATCACAGTATCCTTGTGCTCGGCAACCTGCGATCCGCACCCGACCTCGTCACTGTCGCAACGCAAGGGTTACGACCGGTCGATGACTTTACCGGCGACGGGCTGGTGGATCTGGCGGCATCGCGGTTGATCGAAAACGAAACGGTGGCCGATAACACGGGCGCACCGAACCTGCACTGGGTCACGGATCTATGGGTTAGTGATGCGGATCTCGATCTACGGGGAAATCCCGCCGACTTCGAGGGCGCCCATCGTTTGATGTTTGAATCGCCGGACTCGCTTTACCTAAAACCCAATGTTGCAGCGTCCTTGCCGACACGTTTGCCTCTATTTGGCTCCGTGGGCGACATCAACGATGACGGCGTTTCCGATTTGGGCATTTTCTCACAGCTCGGTCGGGCATTGTCGGTGGCTTATGGCGGAGCGGTCACCGAAGTTGATGATGGATCCCTTTCGGACACCCATCTGACGGCCGAGTTCGCCTCGCCTCGACTCGCCAGTCCATCTGTGGCTCAGGAACCAAGTACCGATCCTCCGGGATTTGACTTGCAATCATCGAGTCGGTTGCGTGATGCCGTCACGATTGAAGGCATTCAAGCGGGAAACCGGTTGAGCGCAGGCCGATCAATCGGTGACATCAACGGCGACGGCATTGATGACGTGGCCATCGAAGGGGAATTGGTGAGCTATGTCTACTTTGGCCCCTTCGAGCTTGATGGCATCGAGTCCGTCGAGCAGTTCGCCAACCTGATCATTCGCGATCGGAAAATTGCCGCTGGCAGCGGTGATCTGACTGGCGACGGTGCCAATGATCTGGTTCTGGTTCGTGAAGAAATTCGCGAGGTCACTCAGAACGGGGTGCTTCAAAACCGATTGTTTTCGTACCTGGAGATCTACAGTGGCGGCTTCGGCATCGACCGCGAGCTCGATCGAAGTTCCGCCGTGTTTGAGATCGAGTTATTGCAGGGACAGAATTTGGATTCGGGCGGTCGTGCCGTGACCACTTCGACGTCGCTGATCAATTGGGATGGTATCGGGACCGCCGAAGTCTTGGTCTCATTCGATCCGGCTCTGGAAGGAGCGCGTGCTCTCGTACTCGGCTTTGGCGAGCCGAATGGTTCGCAGGAATTGCCACTCGAACAAGCCGACATTTTGGATTGGGACACGGACGATTTTGTGGTGCCCGCAGGCAATCGCTTGAATCCCGATGCGACGGTGATCACCAAAGCGATCGGCGATCTCAACGGTGACGGCCGTGACGATCTCGCCATCGCCTCGCCCAACCTCTTTTTGCGCGATTCAGACGACATGCCGATCGGCCGCACCTATCTGATCATGGGGGGACGAACGCAGCATCGAGTCCCCGGCCAGCTGGACGGGTTCTTCAGTGTTGTGACCGATAGCGACGTCGTCATCAATGGCGTCGCCTTGGGACAGGACGTCTTTGGATTGGGCGATCTGAATCGGGATGGCTATGGTGATTTTGCGATCTCACGGTCGCTGGAAGGCGCGGGTGAATTGGAGGGCGGGCTGCTCGTCTATCACGGCGATGTCAATTTCGGCACCTTTCCCGGTGCGGCCCTCGAATTGACCGATTCGTACGACGACGCGGCCTATCGTGTTTCGCGTCAAGGTGCCAGCGCACTGATTCATGGAACCGCGATCGCCGGCCCCTTGTACGCCACGGCGGGCAATCTGTTCGGCGATGAGATCGACCTCGTCGTGGGAGCGCCCAGCCAATCGATCGTGACGTTGGGGACCAATTTTGTCATCCGGCGCGATGATCGTGGCGAAATCGTCATCATCAGTGACATTGAAAGTGCCGGCGACGTGCTCAACAACACTTACGGGCAACCGCTCTTCTGGGACCTGAATCTCCAAAATTTGTCGGGGGCGACCTTCGGCGATTTTGCCGGTTCGTTGGCGGACGGACCTCTTGCCGATTTGAACGCCGATGGCTTGCACGATCTGTTCATTGGTGCGGCCGGCGTCGACGGAATCCTCGATGGCGTCCAGCCCGATGCGGGCCGGGTCTACTTCATTCCTGGAATTGATCGGACATTCTTGCCGAACGATACAGCGCCGGTGACGGTGCTGGAAAACCGCTCCGGTACGGTGGTCGATCTGGGCAGCGGTCAACCGCAAGTGTTTCGTTCACCGGACCCGTCAAACGCGGACGATCCCTTTGTCCTGGGAATCGGCGAAACATCCTGGTTTCGATTCACAACCAGCGGTGACGGCCAGGGTACAACGACCGGTGGCGACTACCTTCGCATCAAAATGTTGACCAGTGAAACCGATCAGCAACAAAGCCCGATCACTGCGTCCATCTTGGATCTCGATGGCAATGCCTATAGCCAGAACAAGACCATCACGGATTTAAGAAACCTGCCGGCGGGAACCTACTATTTGCGCGTTGAACGGCCGGGCAGTTTTAGTTCGATTACGAATATCGAATTCGAAATTGAATTCGACGCACCCGATTTCGGCTACGCCTATCCGGCAACGGATCGCGATCGTATCGATGGCGGCTCCGGTCGAGACTTGTTGATCGGTGGACAGGGACTAGACGTTTTATTTGGCGATGAAGGGCGTGATCGATTCCAGGCCGAAGTCGTCGAAATGTTCGATCTGGATCAGGAACTCGGTGAGTCCTTTGTTCCGGACACCAATCCCAGCAACGATGTAATTGTGGGTCCCGACGTGATCGTCTTTCAGGAGGGGACCGTCGATCCGATGCTCAAACTCGCCGTCGCAAGAGCTTTGGGACGTGTCGTCACCACAACGCCCGATGGCAGTCAGGTGGCTCGCCAACCGTTCTACGCCAGCGAGTTGGCTGAGCTTGAGCTTTTAGACCTGTCGGAACTCGGGTTGACCGGAACGCAGGGAATTGAGTTGTTGGTCAATCTTCGCGTCTTGGACTTGAGTGGCAATGAATTGACCGTGATTCCGCCAGGTCTGACACATCTCGAACGATTGGACTTGTCGGACAATCAGATCACTTCGGTTGAGATCGACGGATTACCGAACCTCAAGCAATTGGTGTTGGACGCGAACCCGATCGTTGATCTGGGAACACTCGCCGGTGTCACCGTCTTGGATGACGACAACGTTGACACTTACACCGGAACCTGGGAACGATTTGTTTCGGAAGTCTCTTCGGTCAGTGAATCGGCCACCGCTTGGAACGACGACTATCGCGTGACGAAAGGCGACGGAACCGCGACGTGGTCAATCGAAGCGACGGACGAGATGGAAGTCTTTGTGACTTGGCCCGCCGTGGCGGATGTGGATGCGATCGTCGAATACGCGGTTTCGTACGGCGGCGCGCCGACAACGGTGCTTGTCGACCAATCCAGACCACCAAGTGGTCCGAACAGCTCGTTGTCCGGCGGACGAACTTGGTTGTCGCTGGGACGTTTTGCTCCCGACATTGCCTCTGCCGGCGGACCGCTGCAGGTGACCTTGCAAGCGACCAGTGGTTCGATCGCGATCGCCGATGCGGTGCGTTTCGATTCCGTGGCCCCACCGAAATTGCCGGAGACAGCAATCTCGCTACTCAATAGCCCGATCAACGCCTACAGTCGTGATGTACTTCTCGGCAAGATCGCGGATGCCAATCCTCAAACCGTTGTCAACGTCACGCCGAACTCGTCACGGCCATTGATCACGCCGATCGATTCGGTCACGATCCAGCAGACTCGCATTGACCTGACTCTGATCGGGGGAGGCTTCGTCGATGCGGATGGCCACGCCGTCACGTTTACCGCGACGAGTGATCTGCCGAGTGTGACCGTCCAAGTCGTCGGGTCGGAGCTGGTCCTCAACTATCCCAGCAACCTGGCGAGGAGCCCTCGCATCAATGTCGTCGCGCGGGACGGCTTGGGACGTGAGAGCCAGAGCGAATTCACCGTTGACGTCTTGGGCGATGGCATTGGGCAGATCGTTCGCGGAACGGTATTCGATGAGGAAGGGGATCCGATTCGGGGAGCCGTGATTCATTTGGTCACCGACAGTGGCAGTGTCGTCGCATGTACGTTCACCGACCAAGATGGAAACTACCGCATCGATGGTGACATCGGCAGCGATCGCATCGAAGTGGTACTGCCGGCCCCCTTGACGAGCAATCCGGCATCCGTCGAACTGCGCGACGATCTGGGATACCAATACGATTTCGATGTTGATCCGTCGACAATCGATCTGGACAACAACGGGTCCGGCGATTTGACCTTGGTCGGTAACCCCACTCTTTCCGGTGGCATCTTGACGCTATTGGGTGGCAATGGGGAAGACCAATACATCGGCGAAAATTTCGAAACGACAACGATTTGGCCGTCCCTGAGCATGACCGTCCAATCCGGGTACACGATCGATTTGCGAGTAAAAATCATTGACGACCCGGTTTTTCCGGAGGGGAATCGTAGCTCGATGAGCGTCCTGGTCGCCCCACAAGACTCGGACATCAACGGTTTCTTGCTGATCAAGAAGAACAGTGTTATCTGGAACAGTTCGCCGGCAATCATGCTGTCAACGGAAACCAACACTGATGCCTTTCACGATTTCCGCATCGTTCAACCGCCCGGTCAAGCAGACACATTTTATGTTTGGCGTGACGGAAAACTATTGAACCCTGATGCGTTGCCACTGACAGGAAGAGAGTTTGGCGGATTTGGGAATCGATTGATCATGGGTGACAATGGCACCGGTGATTCCGGGCATAGCAAATTGGACCACCTGCGGATTTACAAAGGTGTCCCCTTTGACGAAACCATGCTGACTCGCACGGTGGACTTTGTCGTCTCACGTTCGCTCGATCTCGGTAGCGATCGGGTCGTCGACGAGGGCCAAACGCAAACGTTCCAGGCGGAATCCAATCTGGTGCTCGGCAACTATGTCTGGCGGGTCAACGGCGAGGTTCTCGCCGGTGAGTCGACCGACACGCTGCAGTGGACGCCGCCGAGTGACGGCGTCTACCAAATCGATGTGTCCGCCAATGAAGGCTCTGGCGGCACGGGCCCGGTGTACAGCGATCAAGTCACCGTCACAGCCAACAATGCCGCTCCCGTCGTGACGCTCACCGCGTCGACCTATCTGCCCATCGCCGAAGGCAGCGCGGTCACCATCGCTGCGACAGTCGCCGACGCCGCTGACGATTCGATCGCCAAGTTCAATTGGAAGATTCAAAGCGATACGGGACTAGGTTTTCCGGTGCCCGCTGCCTTTCCTCCTATCACGACCATCTCCGATTGGGTGCTGACACTGCCCGACGAAGGTCGATACGAGATCACGCTGGAGGTCACCGATAATGACGGACTTGTCGGCATTTCGGAACCCTTGGTGTTCAACGTTTCGAATATCCAACCGAACCTTTCGGCGATGTCGGTCGCGACCGACGATCAGGGTTCGATCGTCGTCAGCGGAAGCTTCGGCGATCCCGGTTTTGATTTCCACCTCGGCATGGCCGACTTCGGCGATGGAACGCGACGACCGATCAATCTCCAAGACGCCCCCGCATTCAGCATCGATCACCAGTACAAACAGCCAGGCCGCTACGAAGTCAAAGTCACCATCGATGACCAAGACGGCGGGACACGCACCGAAACGTTTGAAGTCGACTATCAGCCACGTGTTGCGATCGACGACATCCAGATCAACGGGGGCAGCAACGATCGCTCACAAGTCACCTCGGTCGGCGTGGCATTCAACCAAATCGTCCAGGCACCCGAGAATGCGTTCACACTTCGCAATCGTGACACCGGCCAGCTCATCGAATCGTTCAGCTACGTCGCGGATCACTCCAGCGGCGTGACCGCAATCGAGTTGACGTTTCTGCCAGGACCCTCGGTCGTCACTCGCCCCGGTGGGAATTCCCTGGTCGACGGAAACTACGAGCTTGTCGTCAGTGCTTCCGGGGTCCAATCGGCCGACGATCGCGCTGCACAAATGACCCGTGACGTCGTGTTCGGTGAAGACCCGACCGATCAGTTCTTTCGCTTGCTCGGCGACAGCGATGGAGACCGTGACGTCGATGGCCAAGACTATGGCCGGTTCGGTCTGACGTTCTTGAAATCCGAAGGCATGGTCGGATTTGACGCCGCCTTTGACAGTGACGGGGACGGAGACGTCGATGGCCAGGACTACGGCCGATTCGGTCAGCAGTTCCTAAAGACACTGCCGCTCTAGTGCTTCGTCAACTTTTATTCTTAGGGTACCGCGGAAAAGGGGTCAGCACCTGTCCCAGCCGGCGAGACGGTGGCACACACACCCCACTCCAGAGGCCTTCGACACGACAAAGAACTGTTGAATTCTGCGTTTTAGTCCCGACTGCTCTGGCAGCGATTTTTGGGTGTCCCTAACATCCACAAGGAGTAAGAAAAAAGGCCTCAGCCAAACGATCACTTGGGGCAAAAGTGATCAGAAATGGCTGAGACCCACTACTCAATGCCGGATGCCCAAGGGGCAAGTTTGGAAATCCAGCACCGCACGGCGCTCTCGGGCGCCGTGCGTTTTTTATTGGTTTCGAGTGCAACCCTATCGCGTCACTGAGTTTCAGTTCGCGACATTGTCGAGATCCTACGGCGTGTTGACGCCAGGGTCAATGCTGATCTGGCGGATTAACGCCAGGGGGAAAAGGTGGTTCGGATTGACGCATCGCGTTGCATTCCGCATCTCAGCATTCCGCATCTCATGCACGTGGCGTCAGCCCAATGCCATCAACTTTGACGCCAAGCGGGGTGTTTTTTGTTAGCGGTAGGGCGCGAGCCCTCCGGTCTTTCACGGTGTGATTGAAGCGCCACCGGACGGCTCGCGCCGTTCCGCTAACACCTTCAGAGCCCAGGTAAATGGCATGGGCCATCAGCCAGCGGCGCGTCATGGTTGCCGGTCCGACACGCCGGTCGCTGACGCGTCGCGTTGGCCCGACAGCCACTGGTCACTTGGGTCTGCGATCAACCAACCGCTTGGCTTTGGCTTCGAAACGCGGCAGCGACCCTGCGGCCACGGGGGTCACTTCCACGCGCATCGCCAATCGCTTTTGAAACAATTCGGCAAGCTGCCGGCAATCGGGTGCACTCAATTCCGCTTCGACGGCGAGCGTGTCCATTTCGCCCTGCTTGGTCACGATCATCCGGAACTCGGCCGTCGGATCCACCTGCCGAACGATCGATTCGATGCTGCTGGGAAACACGTTGACCCCGCGGATGACCATCATGTCGTCGCTGCGTCCGAGGACGCCGCCATCGAGATACAAGAACCGGCAGGGGTGGTCGTGTTGTTCGTAGCCCCGCACGATATCGCCGGTTCGATAGCGGATCGCCGGACCGCCGTATCGTCCCAATCCGGTCAGCACGAGTTCCGCTTGCTCACCTTCGCCGGCAACACGTCCGTTGGGGTGGGCGTCATCGAAACAAAGTCGCTGGGCAATGAATTCGGTTTCAATCACGTGCAGACCGGTGCCGTCACGGTTTCCGAATCCCCAGGCGCCGATTTCGCTTGCCCCGCTGTGATCGATCACGGTTGCGTTCCAGCCCGCCTGGATCCTTGAACGAATCGCCGGGGCGCTGCCGCCCGGTTCACCGGCGACGATCAATCGTGAAACGGACGACTGCGTCAAATCGATGGACAGTTTTTCGGCAACGGCGATCAAATGCAACGCATAGGTCGGGGTGCAGCAGACCACGGTGCAACGTTGTTCGAGAATCAATTGCAGTCGCGTTTCACTGGACATTCCACCGCCGGGGATCACCAATGCGCCGGCCCGGACCAAGGCGTCGCTGGCGGTCCAAAAGCCGATGAACGGGCCGAACGAAAACGCCATCATGGCGACGTCGCTGCGGCGAATGTCGGCGGCATGCAAAACGTGTTGCCAGCAATCCAGCCACCACTG
This sequence comes from Stieleria neptunia, assembly GCF_007754155.1. Classification (NCBI taxonomy): domain Bacteria; kingdom Pseudomonadati; phylum Planctomycetota; class Planctomycetia; order Pirellulales; family Pirellulaceae; genus Stieleria; species Stieleria neptunia. Next base: position 9,789,271 of record NZ_CP037423.1, read on the forward strand.
CCAATCCTGCTGCGTATCGAGCACCGGCATCGGGTGGCCGCTCGTTCCACTGGTTTGATGAAACCGCGAATAGGACTCACGCGGCAATCCGAACACTCGTCCGGGATCGCCCGGCGAGGGTGCGACCACGTCGGATTTGGTCAACAGCGGTAACTCGGACAGCTGGTCAAGCGATCGCAGCGGGAGCTCGAGCGAGCCAAAGCGTTCGCGATAGAAAGGGTTATCGATCGCGACGCGCAACAGCGCGTTGAGCCGGTTGAGCTGAAGGGATTCGAGCTGCGCGCGACTGAGACGCCACTGAGCCGCGATGTCGTATTCGTTCTCGATTTGTGTCATAACGCGGACAGTCTAACAGTTTCAGCGGCCGAGTTTGATGGTCGCGAGGTTGGGGCTGGAAAGTCATTGAAAGCAGTTTTCGTCGGGAAAAAGGGTCAAAAAATGGATGGGTCAAAAAATGGAAGAGGGAGCGTTGGAAGCGCGTAGGGAACAACTGTTTTTCTTGCTCGATTTTTTGACCAACCCATTTTTTGCCCCCTTCTGTTCGAACAGCGCAGCGGGTCCGCTCCGCCAGTGCCCCGCCGCAACGAGGAGAAGTTCAAGCGTGGGAAGCATGAAGGAGCCGTGAAGAAGTCGTGAGAAAACCGTTTTGGCATTGTCGTTCCTGGTTCCAGGAAGCACCTTCACCGATTGATTGAACACTGTCAAAACCTTTCGATTCTCTCTACCTTTCGAATTCTAAAGGCCGGATCCATGAACCCCCAACACGTGCGGCGTTCTCTGTCGCGAGTTGGTTTCACGCTGATCGAACTGCTGGTCGTGATCGCCATCATCGGTCTGCTGGCGTCGATGGCGATGCCCGCGCTCAGCAAGGCGCGCGAGGCGGCGCGTTCGGCCGCTTGCCAATCCAATTTGCGTCAATTCGGGATCGGTCTGATTTCGCGCAGCACGCAAACCCCCAGCGGCGCGTTTTGCTCGGGGAGTTTTGATTTCAAACGTGACGGCGTGCCGACGGAAGTGGGTTGGGTGTCCGACTTGGTGACGCGGGGCATCCTGCCCGGTGAGATGCTGTGCCCGAGCAATTCGGCGCGGAGCAGTAAAGCCGTCGAGGAGATGGTCGCATTGCCGTTGACGAATTTTGTCGCCGATGCCTGTTTCGACGAATCCGAGCGGCTCGGCAGCGAACCGTACACCGATTCGTCCGGCGTGGTCGTTTCCAACATCGCACGCAAGATCGCGAACCAGGCGATCCCACCCAAGACGCCCGAACGCACGGCGGTGGTCAAGAAAAAGATGATCGATGAGGGCTACAACACCAACTACGCCGCGTCCTGGTTCATGTTGCGGACGGAATTCAATCTCGGTCCCGACGGAAACCTGGCACGGATCGATCCCCTCTGTCCCGACATGGACCCGCGTGGCAGGAACGTGACCGAAGGGCCGCTGGAAACGCAATACCTGGACGGCTCTCGGGCTCCCATGTCAACGGTCCCCTTGCTCTGCGATGCCACGCCCTCGGGTTACCTGAGCGCGTCGATCGGCGATCGGCTGCCGGCGGGCAGTCTGTACACCACGCCGATCGTCGGCGGCCCGGTCGGCAGCACCTTGCAAATGGACTTGGACGGCGACGGCACCCCCGAGACCCCGAACCCGAATTTCCTGAAAACGCCCGTTTTCTCCGCCGGTGAACCCCGCATCGGGACCGCCGGATGGTACAAGCAGTTGAACTTTTACACCCGCCAGGACTACCGCGGGATCATGCCGCTGCACAACGGCATCGCCAACTGCTTGATGGCCGACGGTTCGGTGCAAGCGTTGTACGACGCCAACGGCGATCAATACGTCAACAACGGTTTTGACGTGCCCAGCGGTGGCGGCAGCGTGATTTGGACGAGTGGAAAAACCGAGGCGGACAAGCTGACAATCGCCAGCTACCACTCGCTGAAGTCGGATGGGCCGATCGAGTAGCTACTCGCCGGCTGGTCGGAGCGTTAGACTCTCGGGCGTCAACTGGAATTGCACGCCGACAAACGCTTCATGAACCAACCACGGAAAACTCGCTACGGATCACTGGACAGCTACGTGGTCGACGCCGGCCGGGCCCAGACGCCTTCGGCACTGGCGATCCTTTGCCACGGCTTTGGCGCCCCGGGCAGCGACCTGGTCGGGATCGCCGGCGAGTGGATCGAGGCGCTCGGGAAGACCGCCGAATCATTTCGCTTCATTTTCCCGATCGCGCCGCACAGCCTGGACGAACTCGGAATGCCTTCCGGGCGGGCCTGGTGGATGCTGAACATGACGCGCATGATGGACGCGATCCAGGCCCAACAATTTGAGGAGCTGCACCACGAAACCCCGCCGGGTTTGGAGGAATCTCGCAGGGCCCTATCGGAATTGGTCAACGCCGCCCGCGACGAACTGGCCGATCAACGGGGCTGCGATGCCGACGCGATTCCATTCGCACTGGGGGGGTTTTCCCAGGGTGCGATGCTGGCGATGGACACGGCACTGCGCGGCCCGATTCCGGCGCCCGATTTGTTGATCCAATTCTCCGGATCGGTGATCTGCCAGGACGAATGGACCGAATCGTTGTCTCGACTGCAGCAGACCCCTGTCTATCAGTCGCACGGAACCCAGGACCCGATCCTGCCGTTCCAGTCCGCCGAGCGGCTTCGTGATTTGCTTGCCGCGGCCGGCGTCGACCTCCAGTTTCACCCCTTTTTCGGGCCGCACACGATCGACGGTCAGGCGATTGCGTCGACCGCGATCGCCCTGCAACAATTGGTCGACCCTCCCCCGCACGGAAACCCCACCCCATGAATCGTCTTGCCAGTCGCCGTCCGGAATCCGAGGAGTTCGACAGCGAGTATCACGGCCAATTGATCGCCCGCGTCGAAGGCGAGTGCGCGATCGCGATCCTGCGACAACAGCTGCATTGGATCTGCGATTTGGCCAGCAGCATCAGCACCGAACAGGTCGACCGCATCCACGCCCCATACCGGTGGACCATCCGACAGGTCTTTGAGCATTGTGCCAACGCGGAGCGAATGTTCGGCTATCGGATGATGTGTTTGGCCGACGGAAGTGGGCCGACGTTGCCCAATTGGGACGAAAACGTCTCCGCCGACAGTCGCTTCGGACTGGGGAATTTCTCTTGCCTGGCCGCCGAACTGGGCGACCTGAGGAAAGCGAATCTGGGGCTGCTGCAGCGGCTTTCCCCGCGCGCCTGGGACGGCTCGGGGACCGTCGCCGGCCAGCGGATCAATGTGCGCGCCCTCGCTTGGCTCACCGCCGGACATCTGCTGCACCACTTTGAAATCGTCGAAAACCGCTGTGGGGTCACTGCGATGCGCGGCCCCGCCATGTTAGAGTGATGGATTCCATTTCCCACTCTCTTCGATAACAACGATGTTCGTCGACCGCGTCCAAATTGAACTTCACGCCGGCAAGGGCGGGGACGGTTGCTCCAGCATGCGCCGCGAAAAATACATCCCGCGCGGGGGCCCCGACGGCGGTAACGGCGGACACGGCGCCAGCCTGATTCTGGAAGCCCGGTTGGGGGTCAATTCCCTGGCCGCGTTTGCCAATCGAAAGTTCATTCGGGCGGGCAGCGGACGGCAAGGCCGGGGGGCGATGTGCCACGGGCGAAAGGCCGAGGACCAGACGCTGTACGTTCCACCGGGGACCCTGGTGATCGACGCCGAGCAGGGGTATGTCATCAAGGACCTGAAACACCACGGCGATTCCTTCGTCGTCGCACGCGGCGGCAAGGGCGGCAAGGGGAATGCCCATTTCAAAAGCAGCACCAATCAGGCGCCGCGTGAATTCCAGCGTGGCGAGGAGGGTGAAGTCCGCACCGTCATTCTGGAACTGCGCTCGATCGCCGATGTCGGGCTGATCGGCAAACCCAACGCCGGAAAAAGCACGCTGCTGAGCCGGATCACAAGCGCCCGCCCCGAAATCGCCGACTACCCGTTCACCACCAAGCATCCCAATTTGGGCATCGTCGACCTTGATGAAGGACGCTCCTTTGTCTTGGCGGACATCCCGGGGTTGATCGAAGGCGCCAGCGACGGCCTGGGGCTGGGCCACGAGTTCCTCAAGCACATCGAACGCGCCGGATTGCTGGTCCACCTGGTCGAACCCGCACCGACCGACCAGTCCGACCCGCTGGACAACTATCGGGCCATCCGCTCGGAATTGACGCATTACGATCAGGCGCTCGGCGAGCGCGACGAGATCTTGGCCGTCACCAAGAGCGAGCTGCCGCAGGCCACCGAGGTCGCCGAGCAACTGCGCGAAGAAACCGGCCGGCCCGTGCTGCTGATCAGTGCCATCACCGGAGCCGGTTTGACGGAGTTGACCGAAGCGGTGATGACACGGGTCCAGCAGCGCCGCAAGGCACTGTTGGACGCCGGAGAGGACATTCCGGTGTTGCGTGAGTCCCAGCAAGCGCCCGAAAAACGGAAGGTACCGCCACACCTGCGGGGCGCGACCGCACAGCTTTCCGATGAGCACCAAGCCAAGGACTTTGACCCCGTCGTCGACTCCTCCGCCGAGGACGCGCCGTGACGCCGGCTGAGACGATTGCTGCGATCGATGTCGGCAACTCGGCGATCAAGGTCGCGCTGGCCAACACATCCGACCTGCTCGCCGGCGCTGTGAATTCCAGTGCCCCCGACGGCTCCATCTGCTACCAGACGTTTCCACTGGACCAGCCGCAGTGGGACCAACAGGTCTGTCACTGGGTGCAGCAGCAAACCGGCCGGTCGGAGGTTTCGTGGTGGGTGTCGACGGTCAACCACGCCGCCAGCCGTCCCCTTCGCGATGCCGTGTGCGATTGCTGGGAATCGCGTCGGTCCATGTCTGGTCCTCCGCGGCAAGTGGATTGGCGTCACCTGTCGTCACACGATGTCCCGCTGCAAATCCGAGTCGACGCGCCGGAGAAAGTCGGGATCGATCGTCTGCTCAGTGCCTATGCCGCCTCCAACCGCTTCGACCCGCCGCTGGTCGTCGTCGACGCCGGTTCGGCCGTGACGGTCGACTGCGTCCGCCGCTCTCCCGACGCTCCACCGGTGTTCGCCGGGGGGGCGATTCTGCCGGGAATCCGGTTGCAACATGCCGCCCTGGTGACGGGGACCGAGGGGCTTCAGCAAGCGACGCTGGAAACCGTCCCCGACGGGGGTCGGGCGATGGCACCGGCAACCAATACCCGGCAAGCGATTCGATTGGGCGTGCTGGCGGCCGTCGTCGGCGGCGTCGAACGACTGGCAAGGGAGTACGCCGAATCACCCCAAACATCCGATGCACGCGAAAACGGTGACGCGGACGGGGCGTTCCGGATCGTGCTCAGCGGCGGGGACGCGGTGACGCTCTCGCCCTACTTGCGAGCCCCACACGAACGCGTCCCCCATTTAGTCTGCCTGGGGATTTTGGATCTGGCAATTCGGCAATGCCAGCTTGCCCCGAGCGGGCTAAAATAGTCTGCCGACACGCCCGATCCCCCCTCGCCCCCAAAGAAATGTCCGCATCGAAACTCTCCGACCTGTTGCCGATTCAAACGTCGGCCGGCAAACCCAACGCCTACCAAGTGTTCGGTTTGAAAAACGGAGAACCGGACGCGGAGAAGATCACCGCGGCGATGCAACGCGTCTACGAGGGATTGAAGGAGTCAAAGCCCACCGCCGATCCGCTCGTCTGGAAACAGGCCGCTAAACTCGCCGAAGCGGCGCGAAAACAGCTGGAAGATCCGCAGAAACGTCGTGCCCTGGACGCCAGCCTGGGTGTGGCGGTCGACACGGCAGCGAAGCCTTCACCCGACACCGCCTTTGGCACTGCCCCAGGCACTGGTGCTCAGCCGGACGATCCCTTGGCGTCGTTGTTGCCCAGCTCAAAGCCCCTTCCGACCTCCGCGCCCGGATCTCCGACCGACGGGGCGCCGACCACGCGTGCCGCCGCCGTGCTGGGGGTTCCACCCGGCTTGGCGACGCCGGGAACCGATCGCAGCGGCAACGCGCCCTCAGCACCCGTCTCAGCGTTGGGGACACCACCGCTGGGGACTCCATCCGCTGCCAGCGATCACGCCGCCGGTCAAACGTCCAATCAGGTGAACGGCGCGGAGGCACCAATCCAATGGACGCCACCGAAACCCAAAAAGAAACGACGTCGCAAGAAGACCGGACTGTTTCTGTTCGCCGTGTTTGTGTTGGTGATGTTGGGAGCCATCGTCGGCCTGTTGCAATTCCTGACCCAGGGTGGACAGATCGCGTTGCGTCCGGACGGTCTGCCCGCAGACGACGGCATCGTGGTCGCCGAGCCGATGCCGGAACCGGGTCGACCGCGACCCGCCGCGGCCGATCGCGATGGCGTGCTCGGCAACGTGGCCGCCAGCGGGATCGCAGATTCGCTGCGCAATCCCACCAGCGTCCCGCCGACGAACCCCGATAGCGGACCGAGCAACGTCGATCCGCCAACCAGTCCGACACCAACCACTCCGACGCCAACGCCAACGAGTCCAACACCGACCAATCCGACGCCGGCAAACATGATGCCGCCGGTCGGGATGTCGATCCCCGAGACGCCGATGACTCCGACCCCGAGTCCCGCGCCCGCGACGACTCCGGAGAGCATCGCCGCCAACCAGGCCAAGATCGAAGCGGTCCAACAGCTGATCCGTTCGGCCGCTTGGGATCAGATGAAGCCCGCCGCCGACGCGTTGCTGAAACTTGATCTCAATGCGGATCAATCCAAGCGCGCCAGCACCCTCTACGACATCGCCGACTTGGCCACCTTTTATCGCGGTGCGATCGGCCGTGGGTTGGCGACACTCAACACGGGAAGCACCTTCGATTATGTCGAGGGTCTGCCGGTGATCGTCGTTGAAGTCTCGCCGACGATGTTGGCGATCCAGTTCAACAAGCGAACCCGATCGTTCACCGTTGATGACATGCCGCCGCGGCTGACCGAAAAGATCACGTCTTTCTCGCTTTCTCCCGAACGTCCCGACACGATCGCCGGTCAAGCGTTGTATCGTCTGATTCACCCCAAGTGGCGCGTCGAGTATCGTGACGACACGTTTGCCCAGCTCGCCGCCATCGATGGCCAGCTCGAACAAGTTGACACGGCGATGCTGCAACAAGTCGCCAAAGAATTGTTTCCCGAATAGATGCCACATTCGATCGAAGCTCCGCATCCCGATGGTACGATCGCTTCGGCCATCACGACGCTGGAGCAATTGATTTCGTTTCCCTCAGTCAGCGCCAAAAGCAACGTCGACATCAACGACTGGTGCGCGGCCACGCTCGCCCGGATGGGATTCACGCTGTGGCACAGTGGTTACCGGGACGATCGCGGCGTGCGCAAGTCCAACCTGGTCGCGGTCCGCAAACCATCGGGCGTCGAGCCGCACGAGACGTCTGTCGTTCGCCACGCGGCGCCGTCGTCGCAACAGGGGCTCGCGTATTTTTGTCATACCGATGTCGTGCCGGCCAAGAAGTGGGTCGGTGCCCCGGCTCCGCCGTTTCCTCGCACCGACGATGCCGCTGCGGGACCGTTTGATGCCGTGGTGACCGACGAACGCGTTTATGGTCGCGGCGCCTGTGACATGAAAGGTTCGCTGGCGGCGATGCTATCCGCGGTCGCGCGCGTCGATGTCGGTCAGCAAACCGCGCCGATCTGGATCGTTTGCACCGCCGACGAAGAAGTCGGATTCAACGGCGCCAAACACATGGTCGATCATTGCGACGGCTATCGTGACCTGGTCCGCGCCGATCCCGTCGCGGTGATCGGCGAGCCGACGGAGATGAATGTCGTGTACGCGCACAAGGGGATCCAGGGGTTCACCGTCCACAGCCGTGGTCGCGCCGGTCACAGCGCGACCAACTTTGGGACCAACGCGAACGAGGCGATGGTGCCGATGCTGGTCAAGCTGCTGGAGCTTTGCCAGCGGACGCGCGATGATGCGAGGCTGCAGGACGATCGATTCGATCCGCCGGTGCTGTCGTGGAACTTTGGCGTCAGCGATCACAGCAACGTTGTCAACATCACGCCGGAACGCAGTGACGCTTGGGTCAGTTTTCGCACGATGCCGGAGGTCGACGGTGCAGAGTTGGTTGCCGAAGCGGACGCGGCCGCGCGTCGGCTCGGTTTGACGCTGACGCCGATCGCCGGCTGCGACCCACTGTGGACCGACCCCGACAGCGAGATCGTGACGCAATTTCGATCGATCGCCGGCACTCGATCCCAAACCGTCTGTTACGCCACCGACGGCGGCGTGCTGGGAGAACTGTCGCGGCGGATCGTGATCGGACCGGGCAGCATCGCCCAGGCGCACACCGTCGACGAATGGATCGCCATCGACCAACTGCAACGCGGCATCGACTGCTACGAAAAAGCCCTGCACCACTGGTGCACCACCGTGGCGTAAGCTTCCAGCTTGCGATCCCGACGACGTCTCGTCGTAATGGACCGTCTAGCGGTAAACGTCATGCGCCGGTCATCCGTCTGATTGGATCGCGGAGTCAAACCGGCGCGTTGCAGTGCGACGCTGGAAGCGTCAGCCTGAAGACAGCCCCGAGTGCCCGATTTAAATGAACCCACGGATGGCAGAGCGAACCCACGGATGAAAAGCAGCCTGGGATCCGTGGGTACGCACTGCCATCCGTGGGTGTGATCCATTGCTGTGGTACCGGAGATCGTCTGTTCGATCGATCCAGGGAAGCCGATTGCCAGACGGTCCATGGCTCTCTCGCATGACATCTACCGATAGACGCTGCAGTAACGCATGCGTTGCTTGCCAGACGTCACCCGAAGCGTGACCCTATCGGCAAGCTGGAAGCTTACCCCACTTCTTGCCGTTCCAACTCGATCGCGGCGTCGGCGATCAGGGTGGGGATCCCGCCGCGGACGGGATACAGACGCGCACCATCTGCGGTGGTAAGACCTTGGTCCAGTGCACTTTCGACCAGCTGGTCGGAGGCATCGCGGACCAATCCCTGGGCAATTTTTTCGTTCAACGCGACGATCAACGCGGCGGGCGAAATCTGCAGCGTTTGCCCCGAAATCGGGCACTGAACCAGGCGGAGGAGCTTTTCATCGAGCATCTTTTTTTGTTCCGGCGAAGGTATTGTTTCGAGTTGGCACGGATCCGAACCGATTTTGGAAAGGTGGCGATCGAGTGGCACGGAAGCCTTTCAGTCGCCGGCCCTTTCTCATCAGATTGAACCATTCACGCCGAGCATGGAATGTCTTGGGCGGGGAGGAACGAGCATGAACGTCCGGAAAACGGAATTGTTACGCAAGACAGCAGCCACCTTGTTCGTCGCGGCGGGCTCGATGGCCCTGTCCGGCGGGGCTGGAGCCCAGGCCCCGTCCGGTGAATTGCAGAGGGACCCGGTGACCGGCGACATCTATCGTACCGTGACGCAACGGATCACGCGTCCGGTGGTCGAGGACCGCGTCGAACGCCAGGAAACCGTCGTGCACCGTCCGGAAACCGTCACCGAAATCCGCCCGGAAGTCCGCACCAGCTATTCGCCGGTGACGCAGATGAAATGGATGCCCTACGTCGAAGGCCGCTGGAACCCCTTCCGGCAACCCACCGTCGCCTATCGGCAAGTCCCCGAGACCCGCTGGGAAGCCCGCAGCGAAGTCGTCAACCGCGCGACGACGCAAACGCGTTGGGTGGCCGAAAGGCGGACCGTTGACGTGCCCAAACGGACCGTCCGCTACGAAACCACCGAACAAAGGGGACTGGAACTGGTCGCCCGCGCAATGCCGCAACCGACGATCGGATCCAACGTCGCCCCGGAAATCGCCGCACGACTGCAGCCGATTTCCACGGCAACCGACGGGACCTATGCCACCCAGCCCGTCACGGCGATCGCGTCCAACACCGTCGGCCGCTCCACCAGCGAACCCCCGCTCCGCAGCTCCACCCAGTCCGGCATGCGAACCAACGTGCTGCAACCGGACAACGGGCTCGGCACCCCGATCCCGACCACCGCGGGTTCGGTGATCGCCACCGTGCCGTCGTTCTCGGTTTACCGCTAACAAGACCATTCGGCAAGCGACTTTGGGGTCGCTTACCCCTGCGGTACATGGCTGGGGACGACCAGCACCGGATGGGGACTGCGGCGAATCCGGTCTTGAGCGAATCCCTGGCCGAATCGATCGTCCACTTCCAGCGGCAAGATCAGCAGCGTTTTGTCCCGGTTTTGCAACGGATTGGGCGGCGCGACCTCGCCGGCGAGCGGTCGCAAGTGATAGCTGCGTCCGAACTCGGTCGCCGTCTTCGCCATCGCCCCGTGGATCGAGTGGTGCGTCTTGGTCAACGCGTCGGAAAACGATTCGGGGTCCAGCGTCGCGCCGTCGGAAAGGGCTTCGACGATCGATTTAATATTCTCGTACTGTTCTTTCTCGACGACCAGGTCCAGCGTCACCGTCGCATCGTCGGCTGACAGTCCGAACGCCCACGCGGCGGCTTTTAATTCCACGTCGCATTCAGCGCCGACGACGACCGAAACCTGATGCACGCATTGTTCCAGCGTCTGGTCGGCGCGGCGGATGACCAGCATCGGACAGGGACAGCGCGAGAGCAACACGTCGATGACCGTGCCGGCGCTATCGGTGCCGACCTTGTCGAAATCGCGTCCAAACGGACAGGGGACAATCACCAGGTCGACCGCGTGTGTTTGCAGTGCGGCCAGAATCATGTCGTAAGATTCTTCACCCGTCCGCTGGATCGGCCGCGCCCCCGAGACGGACTCGATCACCGCGCTGGTGACGTCTCCGTCGGCTGATTGGCGGGCGTCCAAGACCAGCGTTTCCACGTTGAAGGTTTCGCGCAGGAACCCCGCCGCCGCGACGCCCGATTGGTCTTGGGCGGATCCATCGAGGACCAGTAGGACGCGGGAGGGTTTGATCGGCTGCAGTGCGGGCGCATCGCCGACCTTCGATTTTTCGAACATCCGCATGGACGCGTCGACGCCGCGGTCGACTTCGTTCGGCTCCGAATCAGACATGAATAGTGGGTCGCGTTGTGGGAAGAAGCGAGATTGAATGGCGAGACCGTGGAATCGGTTGTAACGTACCGGTCGTTGAAACGACGAGGCGCGCCGGATTCCACGTGTGTCGGTGTCTAGCCTTTAGGCGATCTCGGCCCCTCGTTGCCCACTCAAAGATCGGCTAAAGCCTAGACACCAACGCGCTGTTGAAATACCCGACGCTGGCGTTTGGCTCACTCGGTACTGCCCAGATTCTATCGCGATTCCCGTTTCGATGTAGCGCGACACCGCGCCGTCAGGACCCTCCCTGACCAAGTTCCAACAATTCGCGTGCCGCATCGCTGTATCCGAGCACGGCGACACGCACTTGCATCGGCAACGACCGAATCTGCTGATCGGTGTAGGGGTTGATCCGGTTGCTGGTGACACCGTGATACCACTGCGAGGGCGTGGTCTGGTCGGTGGAGGATGGGACGACGCGGCGCCAGAGTTGTGTGATCGCATTGGAACCGGACTTCGGGTGCTGTCGCGCGAATGTCGCGAGCTTGCGATCCAGATTGGCAAGCCGCAGCGCGATCGTGGCCGCCTCGGCATCGCCTTGCTGATGAACGGCGACGACAAAGTCTTGCTTCGCCACGGCGCGAAGCTTTGTCGACCCGAACAAAGATCGATCGACGCCGTGTGCGGTGACGTTTAGATCCAACAGTCCGCCACGCCAGGATTCGGGCACCGCGAATGAAATCTGAAATCGTTTCTCCCCTTCGAGCACCTGCTGGGCGGTCCAGCGGAATTTGAAGTACACGCCGCGTCCGCGATCGGTGGTGCCCGATGCGATCACCGCTTGCAACGGCGCTTGACGTTGGAACTGTGTCTGATCGGATCGTTTGCGCGAATCGTCGGCGCCGAAATGTCCGGCACCGACGTGCGGCACGGCGCCGTCGACGCTCAGACCAAACGCATCGGACAGCTCGTCCTTGGTGGTCACCGAGATCGGGCCGGCGAAATCCGATTGCAACTCCGTCTTGGGTGAGAAATCGATCACGGGCAAGCGGTCACGCAAGCTGCAGTGAACCAGCAGATGGTCGATCGGCGGTGCGTCGTCTGGCGAAACATCGATCCGCCCCCCGATCAACGAGGACAACACCAACTCGACCGAAACTTCACGCGGCTGTCCGGGCAGGGACGAGTCCAGCGCGGTGGCAACGGCCGGCATGTCGAACTGGATTTTGGGGGCCTCTGCCGCAGCGTCGACCGCAACCAGGCTATGCGACGTGATCAGTAAACCCGCCGTGACAACGCATCGTTTGATGAAAGCATCCATTTGAGAAATCTCCCGTGATCGTCTGTTGCGTCATCGGAATCATTCCGTCGTGACCAAGAATCGGTTCCACCGATTCAACCTGTGCTTGACCGCTCAAGATGCAAGACTTGAAGTCACCCTCCCTTTTTAGGGAGGGTCGGACGCGAGGGACGAGCGGCCGGGGAGGGTTCGTTGTGGCTCGAAATCACTCCGTCACAACCAATCGACCTCCCCTCGCTTCGCTCGACCCTCCTGCCAGGAGGGTGACGTCAAAACGGCACGTCCTCCGTCGATCCTCCCGGGCCTCCGCTACAGGCAACCATATCGCCACGCCTTACCGTGACAACGGAGATTCACCAGCGGCGATGTGACTTCACGGCACGGCCTCCGTGGCCATTCCCTGTCGTGAAACATCGCCTTTAATCGTTCACCCCGGCCGACTGCGGCGTGAAACAATTCGATCAGCTGTGCATCCGCGCCAGCGGGCTGCCCTTGGCGATGATCGCCGTTTCCTGCTCGGACAGTTGGTCGAGTCGCTCGAGGACTTCGGCGCGTGGCGCGAATTGTTCGGCCAACTTGACGTAGGTCGTGTGATGGCGGGCTTCGGATTCGAACAGCCCGGCATAGAAATCGGCCAGTTCGCTGTCGCGTGGGCGAACGTGATCGGCCAGCAATCGAAACCGTTCACAGCTGCGGGCTTCGATCAGCGACGCGATCAGCAAGCGGTCGACGCCGCGCTCGGGCTCGCGCTGCCGCGTCAGCGCGTTGAGTTCGCGTCCGTAGTGACCGCTGGCGAGTCGTTTGAAGGTGATGCCGCGGCGATCGAGCACCTCCATCACCATGTGAAAGTGTTCCAGTTCCTCCTGGATGATCCGCGTCATCTCGACACACAGCGGCCGATTGTCGGTGTAGGAGTTCATCAGGTTCATCGCCGTCGAAGCCGCCTTGCGCTCGCAATGGGCGTGATCGATCAAGATCTCGGGCAGGTTTTCGTCGACTTGCTGAAGCCAACGTTGCGTCGATTCGGATTGGAGGTGAAGCATGTCAATCGGCGAAGAGGGCGGTGGCAAAACTGTCGGCGTCAAACTCTGCGATGTCTTCGATGCTTTCGCCGAGTCCGACAAATTTGACGGGGAGTTCGAATTGGCGGCGGATCGGCAAGATCACTCCGCCGCGGGCCGAACCGTCGAGTTTGGCCAAGATGATGCCCGTGCAACCGGCCGCGTCGCTGAATCCCTTGGCCTGGCTGATCGCGTTTTGGCCGGCGGTCGCGTCCAGGACCAACAGGACTTCGTGCGGGGCGTCTTCGATTTTCTTGCCGACGACGCGGCGGATCTTGTCCAGTTCCTGCATCAGGTTGGCCTGCGTCTGCAAGCGTCCGGCGGTGTCGATGATGGCGACATCGGCGCCGGTTTCGATCGCCTTGTCGACCGTTTGAAACGCCACGCTGGCCGGGTCGGCCCCCTGTTTGCCGGTCACGATGTCGCAGCCGATCCGCTCCGACCAGATCGTCAACTGCTCGACCGCGGCGGCGCGAAACGTGTCTCCGGCGCCCAGGACGATCTTCTTGCCGTGGGACGTCAGGTAGTGGGAAAGTTTTCCGATCGACGTGGTTTTGCCGCTGCCGTTGACGCCGACGACCAGGATCACGCTGGGTTTGCCGGGCAGATTCAGCGGGGCGGCATCCTGCTGCAGCATCGCCTGGGTTTGGGCGGTGATCGATTCGAGCACCTCGGCCAGCCCGACTTTGCGGCCACGGTATCGCTTGGCGACGTCATCGCGCAGCTCTTCGGCGGGGCCGGCGCCCATGTCGGTGCGGATCAGCTTGGCGAACAATTCGCCCAGGAATTCGTCGTCGACCAGCCGCCCCTCGTCTTTGAACAGGTCGCGGATGTCGGTGTTGAGTGCCCGCCGTGTTTTTTCCAGCCCGCTGCGAAATCGCCCCAGCAGGCCCGCCGGCGCGTCGGCCACGGGTTCGGGTTCGGGGGAGGCTGCCGACGCAGCGCGGTCGGGTGTCGCGGGATCATCTGATTCGGCCGGCTCCTGTTGCGCCGGACCGGACGGCTGGGCGGAGGCTGGATCGTCTGTTTTTTTCTTCGAGCGCCAGAAAACCATCGGTCGTGATCTCGGTCGGACTGTCGAGTGGGTGGGAAAAGGCAAAGTTTGCCGGAAAGGTCGCCATTGCGGTACCGCCCGACGGTTTGGAATCCGTTTTCCGCCAGTTTACCGTCGGACGATCGGCGGATCAGGGAGCCTCTTCCCAGTCGGAAAACTTTCTCTGACAGGGATCGGCGGCACATGCAGACCACGTGGACCGCTGCCGGGGGGACCGGCTGAAAACATTCCAATTCGACCCCAAATCATGAACAAACCATCCCGATAACGCAGGTGACGACAGAGGCGACGCGTCAGACGGTCAAATCGTAGCGTCCGACACTCGAAGTCCCGTTTTGACCACGGTCGGCTCTGCCGGCGGGGGAGGAACACGGGACGGCAAGCAGTCAGACATGCCTTGACCCGACCAAGAAGGGTCTCAGCGGCCCGCGTACTTTGGTCGCGGGCGTAATTCGTTGTTGCCCTGCCCCTATTTTTAGAACCCAGAAAATGGAATTCGGGAGAATTTAAAGCGATGAAGCTTAGCAAGATTGCCATGCTGGCTGCGATTGCCTGCGCGTCCTACACGAGCAGCATGACCGCGAGCGGAAATGACACAATTGAACTGGTTTCGCACTGTGCGGCCGCTTGCGATTGCGGCGAGCCGGTCTGCGGATGCGAGACGGTGGTAGGCTGTGATCCATGCGGCGACGCATGCGATAGCGGCTGTGGCGACGCAGGATGCTGCGACGCCGGATGCGACGGCGGATGCGACTCGGCGTGTGGATGCGGCGTAGGAGGCGGCCTCGGCAGTCTTCTCGGCGACTGCTGCTTGGGCGATCAATGGTCACTGTTCGGTGAGCATTGTGGCTGGAGCGCAGGCGGTTGGGTCCAAATGGGCTACCACGACCGCGCCCTGCCGATCTTCAATGACCGCCCCGACGAGTACAACCTGCACCAAGCCTGGTTGTACGCCGAAAAGGCGATCGACACCTCCTGTGGCTTCGATATCGGTGGTCGTATCGACTACGTTTACGGTATCGATGCACAGAACACTCAAGCGTTCGGCACGGGAAACCGCGGCTGGGATAACGACTGGGACAACGGCGGTGCCAACGGCTATGGCCACGCCCTGCCGCAAGCGTACTTCGAAGCCGGCTACGGCGATTTGTCCGTCAAAATTGGACACTTCTACACCATCATCGGATGGGAAGTCGTGACCGCCCCGGACAACTTCTTCTACAGCCACGCGTACACGATGAACTATAGCGAGCCCTTCACCCACACCGGTGCATTGGCAACCTACAACGTGAACGAAAACGTCACCGCCTACGGTGGATACACCATGGGCTGGGACAGCGGTTTCGACGACAACGGCGATAGCTTCTTGGGCGGATTGTCGGTCGCTCTCAGCGATGACCTGACGTTGACCTACGCCACCACCTTCGGTCGTCTCGGGGCGGCTCCCCTGGGGAACCCCGAGCAAGGTTACATGCACTCGATCGTCGCCGACGTGACCCTGAGTGACAACCTGCAGTACATCTTCCAGTCCGACTACTTGGACACGGAAACCTCCGCAGGTGCAACCGTTCGGGAAACCTTCGGTATCAACCAGTACCTGATCTACACCCTCAGCGACTGCTGGGCAGCCGGTGGACGGTTCGAGTACTACAACAACGAAGGCATCTTCGGTGCCCCCGGAAACGATTCGGACATCTACGCCTTGACGATGGGCTTGAACTACAAGCCGCACGCCAACGTCGTCGTGCGTCCCGAAATCCGCTGGGACTGGGATGACGATCAAGTCGCCGGACTGGAAAGCGGCGACGACCAAACGACCTTCGGCATCGACACGATCTTCTTGTTCTAAGAAGCTCCGATCCGAAGACCGTCACGGTCAATCGCACCGGCCGGTGGCCGCTCGAACCCCTCGAGCGGCCGCCGGCTTTTTTTGTTGCCCGGCCACGGCAAACGCCGCCTGACCGGTACGAATTAACACCGGGTGTCAAGCTCGGCAATCCTGGCAGAATGCGAAAAGCCAGAAGAGTCGATTTCTCGGCAATTTTCTCCCGATACATCTCTTGGAAGATGGTCAAGCGGTTCTCGATCGGCGCCCTCGCAAGGCGGGCGTATCCGTCCTTCAGTTACCGCCGGACACGTCGAACTTCAGCCTGACGAGGGCTGCGGTTCGATGTGTCTACCGATCACACGCTACGCAATACCAAGAAAGGAACGTCCTTTGACAGGACGACGAGGGAGACCCATGAAACGTAAATTGTTATTCAGCACACTCGCGTTGTTGTGCTTTGGCGGAAACGCCCTGGCCGGTGGACCGTCTGCCGATGGAAATTACCACGCCCTGTACCAAGCCGCCCCCGGGGCCAGCGGGCAGATCGCCCAGGTCGGGTGCACCGATGACGTCGGTTGCGGTTGCGAAACACCGTGTGATTGTGATGCCGGAGTCTGCGAACCGGATTGCGGGGCAGACATGATCGAGTACTGTGACACCGGATGTGACGGCGGCTGCGATGCCGGTTGCGGCTGCGGCAGCGCCGGGCTGTTCGACAAACTCGGCCAGTGCGATCTGGGCGAACCCTTCGCCCTGTTCGGCCAGTGCGGCAACCTGTCCGCCGGCGGTTGGGTCCAAATGGGATACCACACCGACGCCACGCCGTTGTTCAACAGCCGTCCCGATGAATACCAACTGCACCAAGCCTGGTTGTGGGCGGAGAAAGCGATCGACACGTCCTGCGGATTCGATATCGGTGGTCGCATCGACTACATCTACGGTACCGATTCCCAAGACACCCAAGCGTTCGGAATCGCCAACAACCACTGGGACAATAATTGGGACAACGGCCCCGATTACGGGCACGCGATGCCGCAACTGTACATGGAAGCCGGTTACGGAGACCTGTCGGTCAAAGTCGGGCACTTCTACACCATCATCGGATGGGAAGTCGTGACCGCCCCGGACAACTTCTTCTACAGCCACGCGTACACGATGTACAACAGCGAGCCCTTCACCCACACCGGTGCCTTGGCGACCCTGGCCGTCAGCGACGATGTCGAAGTCTACGGCGGTTACACGCTGGGTTGGGACAGCGGCTTCGAAGACAACGGTGACTCGTTCTTGGGCGGCGTTTCGTTGGCTCTCAACGAAGACATCAGCCTGATCTACGCCACCGTCGCCGGCCGTTTCGCCGACAAGGGCGGCAACACCGAAAAGGGCTACATGCACTCGATCGTTGCCGATGTCGCGCTGACGGATAATGTTCAGTACATTTTCCAAAGTGACTTTCTGGACACCGAAAACCAGAACAACCAACTGGCGAGAAATACCTTTGGCATCAACCAGTACCTGATCTACACGCTGACCGATTGCCTGGCCGCCGGGGCGCGATTTGAGTGGTACAACGTCGAAGGCAGTGTGCTCAATCAAACCGCCGGAAACGAGTCTGACATCTACGCCCTGACCATGGGTGTCAACTACAAGCCGCACGCCAACGTGATCGTGCGTCCCGAAATCCGCTTCGACTGGGACGACGACCAAATCGCCGGCCTGGACGAAGGCGAAGAGCAAACGACCTTCGGGATCGACACGATCTTCTTGTTCTAAGCATCGAGTCGCCTGAATCAAAATCGCAAACGCGATTCCCGCAAGAGGCCGCGTCCGCCAAACGGTGGACGCGGTCTTTTTTTGATGGTTCTGGCACAGTGCCACTGCCCAATCCGTCGGCACTCGGTTGCATATCTTCTGGGCACCCCAACGGGATGCGACTCCCCAAATCGGCCGACCGAGCTTCGCCGAAAACCTGCGAGTTTTTTTAAGTCGTTTGTTTACAGAGGCTTAAGAGACGGCCGTGACGTCGCATCGTCTTTTTGGCCCGGCAGATGCAACCTCCCAAGATCGTCCTGGTCAGCGATCAACCGCACGGCCGGCGATCAACAGTACAAATGGTTCTACCTACCGCTGCCCTGACGCCAGTCGAGACTTGTCTCGGCTGGTGGCAGGGCATCCGAACAACGCTGTCGGCAACGCCGCTCTCTCGGCGATTGCCGCGGCCCGAAACTCTCGGTCCCGTCCCGGGCCGGAAGCTGCCCGGCTCGGAGGAGTGTCCGCCTCGCTCCTCCGAGCCTGGGCTTTTCCAGGGACCCTTCTTGGGGCTTTTTCTGGTCGCCGCCGTTCGGTTATAGTCGCCGTTTGCCAGACGCTACCACTTCTTGGTTGATGCGTTGACGGAAACCATCAAAGGACGCAGCAGCTGTGAAACTGATCATTGCCATCATCCAACCGACCAAGCTTGAAGCCGTCAAAGAAGCCTTGACGCAGGTCGACGTGCATCGCTTGACCGTGCTCGACTGCCAAGGATTCGGCCGCCAGAAAGGACAAACCGGCAATTACCGCGGCACCGAATTCAGCGTCAACCTGCTCCGCAAGGTGCAACTGCAGATCGCGGTCAACGAAGAGTTCGTCAAACCGACGATCGAAGCGATCCTGACCGGGGGACGAAGCGGTGACTCCGGCGAGATCGGCGACGGCAAAATCTTCGTCCTGCCGATGGACGACTGCATCCGCATCCGCACCGGCGAAACCGGCAACGAAGCGATCTAACACCCCACAGGCGTCCAGCCTGTCAATGTGGGATAGCCTTCCAGCCTGTCAATCAGCCTCTTTGACAGGCTGGAAGCCTATCCCACTTTGCACTCCCACCGCGCGGACTAGAACGGGGCGTCTTCTTCGCTGGCCTCGTCGAACGCCGCGTTGGGGTCGGTCACCCGCTCGCTCATCGCGTCGGCCGGGTTGGCGTTCCCGGTGATCTTGAACGAGGTCGCTTCGACGTTGACGAAGAATTTGACTTCGCTGTTGGCGTCTTTTTGCCAACGCCGTCCGTTCAACCGATACGTGATCTCGACCTCATCACCTTCGTTCATCTCGTCGACCGAGTCACAGGAATCACGGGTGAATTCGACCGGCACAAAATTGGTGAAGCTGCCCTTGTCCTGCTCCAGCACCACCAATCGTTTGCGAAACCCCTTGCTGCCATACGTCTTGGTTTCTTCGATCAAATGGACAACGCCGGTGACGGATGGATCGCTCATCGCTTCTCTCAAAATCGCTCGGAATTAGTGTTTTTCGGGGTCGCGAATTGTAGCCGGTCCGGCGCCGGAGTGAGAGGGGGAGCAGGGTCGGGGGTGGAGAGATGGCAGAAAAATCGTGGGCAGAAAAATGGGTAACAAGCAAAACGAAACGCCCGCCCGAGAAAAATCTGAAATCTGAAATCTGAAACCTGGAACCTGGAACATCAAACCCTGGCACCCCCAACCGTCTCCGGTCATAATACCGGGCTTGAATCACTCCCTCTGTCAAACACTCCCCCGTTATGAGAACTCCCATGCTTCGCCCCTTCCTGTTCGGCACCCTTTGCCTGTTCGTTTCCGTCGCCTGTTTTGCCGAAGGGCCTGCGGTTTCGGCGCCGCCGGAGCCGGACGGGATGCCCCAGCTGTTCAACGGCGAGGACTTGACCGGATGGGATGGCGATTCACGGTTGTGGAGCGTTCGTGACGGCGTGATCCATGGTGAGACGACGAAAGAGGTTTCGACGAAGGGAAATACGTTCCTGATTTGGAAAGACGAAGTCGCCGATTTTGAGTTGCGTTTGTCGTTCCGCTGCACCGCGTCGAACAACTCGGGCATTCAATATCGATCGCAACGCGTCGCGACGGACAAGCAAGCCACCAACCAATGGGTGTTGCGTGGCTACCAACACGAGATCCGCAATGAGGAAGACTTGCCGAGCGTGCCGGGATTCATCTACGACGAAAAAGGCTCGCGCGGACGGATCTGTCTGGTCGGTGAAAAAGCGGTCTGGAACGAAGACGGCAAGCAGGTCCAAGGCGAACCGTTGATCAGCAAGGCGGAGTTCAAGGAGTTGATGAAAGTCGACCAGTGGAACGACGTCGTGATCATCGCCAAGGGCAACCGCATCCGGCACTTCCTCAACGGCCGACTGATCCTGGACTTCACCGACAAGCATCCCGAAAAGTCGTTCTCCAAAGGCTTCCTCGGGTTGCAACTGCACGCCGGCAAGCCGATGTGGGCCGAATTCAAAAACGTCCGCCTGAAAAACCTCTAGTGGCACAAGCCCCCAGCTTGCGACCGCACCACGTGGCGTAAGCTTCCAGCTTGCGACCCGGGAGCGCAGCGACCTCCCCCAGCCCCCGCCGACGGCCCTCTCTCACCCTCCGCCGCGAAACCCATCAACCGTTTCGCCCGGCCCGTCGGCCGCACAAACAACGCCACCCACGTGAACGTCAAACGGGGCGTTGTTTGTTCGCGGCAGGGCGCGAGCCCTCCGGTCTTTCACGGTGTTTTTGACGCGCGACCGGACGGCTCGCGGGCTGTCGATTGAGTCGGGATCTGCTGAGTCAATGGTGAGCCGCTGGCCGTAAGGCCTCGGGCAGCGTCGCAGTGCCCGGCCGCTTACGCGTCGCGGCTCACAAAAACGACGGCCCGCTCGCGCCGTTCCGCTAACACCTTCAGCGCCAACGTAAGTGGCATTGGGCCGCCGCCCTCCCTCAAGCAGCCATCTCGCACGCCACCACCTTCACCACATGTGAAGGATTCGTGAAGCCAATGTTTGGGTTCCACGTCGATTCCCGTCTCGCATTGCGACTGATGAGCGTGATGTGAAGGAGTTGTGGTCGGGAATGCGAAGGAACGATGAAGTCTATCGCAAATCAATCCGTTTGCGATTGCACCAGGCCAACGTCTCGCTTGAATACGCCTGCCATCGGAGTGACGTGCACACCGATGTGCTGGAGTTTTAAAAGTAAAGAGAAGCCGGCCGGCAGGTCAGGGCGGCGACGCGATCACTGTCAACGATTCCGCGTCACCTCCCGTCAAACTGCCAGCCGACTGCTCGAGATCGTTCCCCATTTTGGGCGCGGGCTGTGACCTTGTACACAGTGCCTGTGTCCACAGAAATCCAAACAAGGAATTCGAAATGTCGCGTCTGCGAAAGTCAGGATTCACCCTGATCGAACTGTTGGTGGTGATCGCCATCATCTCCCTGCTGGCCGCCCTGGCGTTGCCGGCTCTGACGAAGGCTCGTGAAGCCGCTCGCCGCACCCAGTGCTCGAGCAACCTGCGTCAGTTCGGCATCGGAATGTACACGTTCTCCGACCGAGACCCATTGGGCCGCATGTGCACCGGTGCATCGGACTTTGAACGTGACGGTGACATGGACACCTACGGCTGGGTCGCCGACCTGGTCAACACCGGATCGGCCATCCCCGGTGACATGCTGTGCCCCAGCAACCCCGCCAAGGCATCGGAAAAGTTGAATGACTTGCTGGGCGTTTCTTCGTCAGGAAACCTGGCCGGAATCGGCCCCTCGGCGGGAAATTCCTGGACGCGTATGCGAGCCGGTGCAGGCGCGGAGTTGTACGACGCGTCGGGAGTCGCAAACTACGACGGTGCGGGTGACCTGACCACTGCGGTCACCGTCGGTGCGACCACGTTTACGACGATTTCGGGATACGTCGGAGGCACGTACGTCGACGAAGGCTACATGACCAACTACGCCGCGGGATACTTCCTGGTGCGTGTTGCGCCGATCATGCAGTACGCCAGCGGTGAGATTCTGTCTGCCGCCAACGGGAACTTTAAAGAGCGGGCTGACACCAGTGGGCCGTTGATGGCCTCCGTGCTCGATCGCAGTCGCATTGCGACCAGCAGCATTCCATTGCTCGGCGATGCCGGTCCCGGCGATGTCGATGAAGCCATCCTCCGTCTGGACGTTCCGAACACCAAAGAAGAGCTTCCCCGCGGGATGCTGCTGTCCGAAGCGTTCAATGACGGTCCCGCCTACTTGTCGACGGCCAACAACCGTTTGATCTTGCTCAACGGCGGAGTCTCGATGGTGAACCAAATCAACTGCGAACGGGGCGCGCCGTCCACCATCAATTGCGGGCTGGCCAGCGGCAATGACGACACAACGCCATCGGGTTACTACTTGCAAGACACTCGTGACTGGTTCGCCATTCACAGCGGTGGATGCAACATCCTGATGGGTGACGGATCGGTGCAGTTGTTCTACGACAGCAACGGCGACGGTTACCTGAATCCAGGATTCCCGATCGACGATACCCAGACCGATTTCTCGGGCGTTGGCTACTCCAGCTCGGAAGTCGAGCTTCAACCGGCCGAAATGTTCAACGGCTTGTTCATCGACGAAAGCTCCTTCAAGGGCCAATTCGAAGAAAGCTGATCCCGGCTTTGAGTGATAAGGTTTTGCCCCGGCAAAACAGTTTCGAAATGGGGCCCCCATGGCATTTCATGCGATGGGGGTCTCCCCTGTTTAACAATCTAGCAATCCGAAAACGTGCATCTCAATCAATTCACTAAACGGCTGATCTTCTTTGGCGTAGCCGTCATCGGATTCGCGTCGTTCACCTTCGCGCTCAGCCAAGCCGTCAGCTACAAGCCGTGGGGCGTCCCCGACAGTCGCCGGGATGACTATGACCGGCTCGTCGCCGAGCTGGACGATCAGGCTGAACTGCGCGACACCTACGCAGCCAGGGCCAAGCCGATGGCACGGGCTTGGCCCTCACAGCATGACTTCGGCTGGGTTCGGCCGGGTGAAGTCCTGCGACAGGTGTTTCGGATCGAGAACGCGGGTGATCAGGAGCTACAGGTAAAAGTACGGAACACCAGTTCCGATCGCGTGACGGCCGAATTGACCAATGAATTGCTGGCACCTGGCGAAGTGGCTCAATGCACCGTGGAGATGACGGCGGCGGCAGAGCCGATGACAAGACCTGCCCGTGAGACAGTAACGCTGACGACCAACGATCCATTCAACAGAACGTTGACGCTTGCCGTTCAAAGTCAACAAAGAAAAGAGCTGGTGTTTCCATCACAAATCGGATTCGAAAGCCATGACATCGGTCGGGCGGCGATGGCCGAGTGTCTGGTGTACAGCCAGCTGGGCCATGACTTGAAAATTCTCGACGTCTCGTGTGACAACTTTGATGTGGAGTGGGTTGCGGTCCCTGAACAGTCGGCGATCGAACAACTCGAGGGGAAGTCCGCGACGGTTGCCAAGCGTCTGACCATCGAGATCGAATCAAACGACTACGGCAGCTATACCGGCGTGTTCGATCTCGCTCTCGAGCTGGACGGTGTCGCCAAACAAGTTCAGATCGAATTCGGGGGTCGCGTTCGACCGCCGATCGGATTCTATGGACCGATCGTGGACCGGCGTACCGGAATCGATTTCGGGACCGTTGATAGCAGAGAGCAACATGACTTGTACGTGGTCGTCCGTTCGCGGGCGGATCGATCGCGAAAAATCGCCGTCTTGGATGTTGAACCGAAGGAGTTGCAGGCGGAACTCGAACCCCTGGAGACGGAGGGAAGTTATCGACTTCGCATCTCGATCCCCAAGGACTGTCCGTACCGGCGTTTCAATTTGGCAGAGCAGCACGGATACGTTCAGATCGGTGACCCTGAGATGAAGTCGTATTCCAATTGGTTGCCCGTGTACGGGGTCGTGGGGCGATTTGAATCCGAGTGAGACCGTTTGACTGACGAACGTCGGCAGCCGGGTTGTTACTTTCAGTACTGATTTTTCTTGATAGTGCGATATGTCCATCTCTCCATCTTCCGGTGAAATCGCTTCGTCCCCTCCGTCATCGGTGCAATCCGGGAAGATCACGTGCGGGGCTTGCAAGGCAACGAACCCGGTGGGCGGGCAGTTTTGTGCCGGCTGCGGTCATGCTTTGTATGAGCCCTGCGCTCAATGCAACAAGCCGGTTCTGCTTGAGCAGTCGTTTTGCGGTCATTGCGGTTGTGATCTTGTCGCGTCGATCTCGAATCGAAAGAACAGCTTGGAAGGGAAGATCGCCGATGCGATCAACGCCGCAAAAGAACGTGATTTCGACAAGTCGAAGGGGATTCTGGCAGTCGTCACCCGCGAGAAGGACTATCGATTCAAGGAGGTGATTGCCCACGCCAAAACGGCACAACAAAAAATTGATCTGATCGCCGAACAAGAGTGCGGGTCCGCTTCGGAACGCATTGCAGCGGCCCAGCAGGCGTACGACGTAGGCGATTCGGCTCGCGTCGTCGAACTCCTCAGCTCGTTGTCGTCAAAACTGCTGACGCCGGAAGCGAAGAGCCAGCTGCAGCGATCGACGACGCTGCTGGAACAACTTAAGACAGCGGAACAATCACTACACGAGGCGTTTCAGAAACGCGACTGGACCACATCGGGAGTCGTTCTGGATCAATTGCTGGAACTTCAACCGGATGATCCGTCGGTCGCAAAACTGGCCCAGAAGGTGGGCAAGAAACTGATCGCAAAAGCCACCACACTTCGCCAGACGCATAAGTACGCGGCGGCTGCGGAGGTGCTGGACTGTGTCCCGGCAATTGCCCGGGGACAGGAATACCTAAACCTGAACGAGACCGTCCAACGAGTGGTCTGGCTCGCGAACCAGTTCAATGGCGAACCGTTTGCGACGCCGACATTGGGAAGGATTGCCAAACAGTGGCTGGCAGAATCCGATGGTGATCCGCGTGCCCGCAAGATGATCGAACGCATCAGCGGGCGAATCAAGGGTCCCAAGTCCACCTCTCGCGATCTTTTTGCTTGCCTGGACGCAACGGAACGGAGTTGGGTCGGCGGACCGCTGGGGGTCTTGGCATTTCCAAAGAGCATCGATTTCGGCGATCACGCCGCGTTTCGATCGTCCGCGGGCCAGTTCAACGTCGCACTCGGCCTCGCACTACAAGGTCTCGGGCTAGGACTTGTCAAAGAAGACTTTTCACCCAAGAAAGGGTTGCTCAAACGACTCGGGCGAAAGAAGGCGGATCGATGTTGGGGACTGGATCTCGGTGCAACGGGCATCAAAGCCGTTTGTCTGGAGTCGGATGGTGACGAGCGGCCAAAACTGGTGGAATGCCATAAGCTGGCGATTGAGACTCCGCTGACGCGGAGCACCGACGATTCCAAGCTCGATCAACAGATTCGCACGACAATGGAAACTTTTCTGCAAGAGCATGAGATTGAAGGAACGCCCGTTTGGGTCAGCTTTCCGGCACGCGAATTGGTTTCCCGTTTCGTCAAATTGCCCCCCGTCGCCGACAAGCAGGTCAAAACACTTTTCGAGAAAGAAGTGGAGTCACGGATCCCGCTTCCGATGGACGAAGTCGCCTGTGTCAACTGGATCGGGCCCTTCCCCGACGATCAGCTGACCGCGATCGGTCGCCCCGCTTTTGTCTCAGCGGCCAAGAAACAATTTGTGGATCGGTATCTAGAGAACCTTGGCCTTGCCGGGCTGAATGTCAGCGGTCTGCAGGCAACGCCGATCGCCCTCTTGAATTTTGCGGCAGTTGAGTTCGCCGATCTGATCGCGCTCGATCGAGAAGATGACGATGATTTGGAATTGAAACTGCCAACGGTCAGTTTGTTTGACTGTGGTGCCGAAACGACCACCGCACTCTTGCTCAGCGGTGCGTCGTGTTGGTTCTGGTCATTCGAATCCGGCGGAAACGAATTCACACGGCTGGTCAGTCGAGCGACGAAAACGACACATGGTGAAGCTGAAAAACTGAAACGCAATCCGGCATCACTTCAGCACCCCGAATCGCAATTCGAGATGGTGGAACAACGCATTGAAGAAATGCATGGCAGACTCCGAAAAATCACATCCGATACGATCGCCGGTCACGATGAAATTGACGTCAAACAGTCTTGGTGCTGTGGCGGCGGAGTCCTCACCCATGGCTGGATCAAACGAATCTTATGCGACCGCAAAGACAAATGATGATGAATTTCCAACGTGACCGACGTTTCTCACTGATCGCAACGCACTTGTCGATCTTGATCGCTTGCTGTGTGTCAGGATGTGGCGAAAGCCAGCAAGATCTGTTCATGAAACATGCCCAACGTGATCGGGGGACTTCAACGAAGGACGAGGCCAAGGCGCCCAAGGCGACGCCCGACGCAAAAGCCAAGCCGCCAACGCACCAAGTTGTTTCGAAGCAAAGTCCAAAAGTCGTTGACACCAGTGTTTCGGTCTCGCCAGCCGTCCCGCTCGACACGCCGTCGACGGCGACGGACGATCCGTCGGACACCCAAAGCTTGGAAGAAATCGTCGGCATCACGCCGATTTCCCGCCGCAAACCGGAAACAGAACTGACCGTCGCCCAGCGACGACGTCGTGCCTTTGAAAACCTGCAAAAAATCAACGACGCGCTGCTTGCCTACCAGGACAAAAACCAACGCTACCCTCGAACCTATCACCAGAATGCGGGAGGTGTCCCGACGCTGTCGTGGAGGGTCGAGTTGCTACCGTACCTCGGATACGAAGAGCTTTACAAACGCTTTGATTTTGATCGCGCCTGGAACATGCAGCCCAACAAGGACCTGCTGCAATTCATCCCGGATGAATACGTTTCACCAGAACGCTTTGATGAAAAAACAAACTTCGTCTTGCCCGCCAGCCCCCCTTTTATTTTCGGAGAAAACCGCAGCATCTCCCAATCAATGATCGATGACGGTCCTGAAAACACGATCATGCTTCTGGAGATCAACGACGCGCACGCGGTCAATTGGACCGAACCAAAGGATTTCCTGCCCAAATCGACGATGCAGATGTCGCCGTACGTCGGCAAGTTACGCGTCGACGGCACCTTCGCTCTGTGGGCCAACGGTTTCCCAGTGCTCTTGGAAAAAAGTCTGAATGATCAGCAGCTCTTCCGCGCCATGAGCTACGAAAAAAGCGACGGACTACGTGCCAGGGATATTCACCGCGCGATCACCGTGGAAGAGTTTGAGGAAGATCCAGACCTGGACGACTCGCTTTCCGATCAAGATTTACAGCCCCAAGTCGCTGAAGCCGAGAGGGTTCCGGTCGGTGCGGATCTGCCGACAATGATCGACGATGTTACCATCGCCCGTGAACCCGTTCCGTCGGCGGTCCAATTAGGCGAAGCACAGGAAAAACTTCGGCGGATTTATAGCGATCAACTTGCCAAGGCGACGAAACCGGATCAGAAGGGAAAGCTTGCTGCCGAACTGATTGACACTGCAGCGGGCATGGATGCGGATCCCGCCGGAGCATTCGTTTTGCAGCGTGCGGCACTACGACTGGCGATCGAAGCAGCTGACGGCGACACCCTAATCGATGCCATTGACCAACGGGTCGCACGCTTCGAAGTCGACTCGTTTCGAGAAAATCTGAAATGGATTCAGGCTTTCGGCGAAGAGACCGCCAGTCGTGACGCAAGTACCGTCGACGGCGATGGCATGCTGAAGCGGGCCCTACCGGTGATCTACGCGGGCATTCGAGAGAACGAGTACATGTTCGCCAGTTCGGTCGCTCGGATCGCGAATCGATTTGCCGGAAACAATCGCGAAGACCAAATCTCTCGCTTGTTGACGCGGCTGAGGACACAACTCGGATCGGCCAAGCGGGAATACGAACAATCCGTCGATGACTTGCATCGGTTTCGGATCAACCCGGATGACGTCGCCGCAGGTGCCGCGTTCGGAAGCTTCCTGTGCTTCATCAAGGGCGACTGGAAAACCGGATTGCCCTTGGTCGCCGAGGGCAAAGGCGGCGATCTGGTCGAGGTTGCCAGAATGGACCTTCGCGGGGCGTCACGGACGACCGACCAAATCGCGATCGCCGACGCCTGGTGGGAACTCAGCCGTCGCGGCTCGGGCGCCTACCGCCAGGGCGCCGAGGATCGCGCCGTGATGTGGTACTCCCAGGCACTCGGTCGGCTCCCCGCATCACTCGATCGGATTCACGTCGAAAACCGATTGAAAGAAGCGGATGAAACCGATGGACGGAGCCCCATCGCGCTGTGTGTGCAGCTTGCCGATGAGCTGGGAGTTGATCTCAGTCAAAGCCTGACGTCCATCGCCGTCAAAGGCGGACGAGCGGCTCGGCACAACGAGGATGATTAAGTGGGGTAAGCTTCCAGCTTGCCGTCTCGTTTCACTCGTGAAACGCAGGCGGGGAGCTTACGCCACTTCCTTTTATCTCGGGGGCGACTCGACGCTGCGAAGCTCTGTCACGACCTTCAAATTCTGGCGAGCGATTGCGTGATCGGGATTCAAAGCCAACGCATCGCGATAATGACCAACCGCGCTCTCATAGTTACCCGCTCGTGCGTCTAAATTGCCGAGGTTGGAGTGGACATCCGGATTCTCCGGCCACAGTTCAAGAGAGATCTCAAGATGTTTTCTCGCTTCATCGCGGTCACGCAATGCCAACATTCCGCCCAGGTTATTGTGCGCCTCCGCATAGTCCGGATTCAGTTCCACGGCTTTGCGAAAGCACAGTTCTGCACGTCCGACATCAACGCGCCGCAGCAGATTCCCCAGGTTCAGGTAGGCTTCGGCGAACGCAGGGTCGGTTGCAATCACTTTCTCAAATAAGTCGATCGCGTCGCGGGTCCGGCCAAGTTTTGCCAGGCACAAGGCGAGGTTGTTTCTTGTTTGCACGGACGGAGACCCTTCATTGACCGCCGCTTCGGCATGCCCCAACGCGACGCGATAGTCCCCTTCGATGATCGCGATCGCCGCCAGATTCGAGTGCGCCAAATGATTGTCCGGATGCACGCTTAAGACGTGCCCCAATAGCGTTTTCGAATCTCGCCAATGATTTGTTTGAATGATCGACAAGACGCACAAAACGACGGTGATCGCGACGCCAAACGCAACGGCTTTCTGCCTTGAAATCGCAAGTCGATCAGCTGCCAAGATGCATGCCGAACCCAGGAGCAGGAAGATGCCGATGCTCGGGACGTAGGTGTAGCGATCCGCCATCCACTGAATGCCGATCGGAACGATTCCCGATGTGGGAAACAGTGTCCCGAGAAACCAGAACCAGCCGACAAAAACCAGCGGAGTGCGCGTCAATTGACGGCAAGCGTAGATCGAGACCCCGATCAGGGCGACGGAGGACAACAGTGCGGCCCAAAGAGGAATGCCGGCAGCCGGCGGCAGTTGTGCCACCGTCAAGTTCAACGGCATCACCAGCTGCCATAAGTACAACACATAAACGCAGGGGATCTGCAACAGCCGATCTGTGAGTGAGACATGATCCAAAGACGCAACCGCCCCCGCACTACTTTGGGCCGCATGGGCAATCAAAGAGAACACGGCGGTTAGGGCGAACAGCGGCGACTTTTCGATCACGCTGCGAGCCATGCCGATCATTTCTCGGCCGCCCAAGGCGTTACGATCAAGCAAAACGTCGTCGATCGCATCATGTTGATGCGGACCATCATCCGATCGAGTGAGCCGAAGTCGTCGCAGCGGCCATCGATCAAGCAACATCATTGCGAACGGGAACGTTAGCAGCGACGGCTTGGACATCAGCCCCGCCAACATGCACAAACACACCACGCCCATCCGTCGCTGACTCGGCTTGCGCGCGTAGTTGCCGTAAGCGAGCATCCCGAGCATCCAGAACAGCGTGCTGAGCGTACCCTTGCGTTCCGCGATCCACGCCACCGACTCCACGTTCAGCGGGTGGACACAAAACAACACCGCGACCGCTGTCGCCAACGCGTCTCGCAGTCCCAACGTCTTGAGCGCGACGAACAAGATGACGACCGAAAGGGTGTGCAAGATCACATTGGTCAAATGAAACCCGAACGGACCATTTCCATACAGCTGCGAATCCAGCTGAAACGACCACCACACCAGCGGATGCCAATTCCCCATCCGCGTCGTCGTCAACGCCCAACTCATGTCGGCCGGGTTGATCCCATTTTGGACGTTCGGATTGCGGCTGACGTATTCTGCGTCGTCCAACGCTACAAACTCGAATCCCATCGTTTGTACGTAGACGACCAGGGACAACGCGATCAGGCAGGTGGGGATGGTGTAGCGGTTCAAGGTCGGGGTTGATTTGGGCTGAGGCTTGTTTGTGTCCCCCCTGGACAGACTCGAGCTTTGGACGCTCTGTACAAATGAGGGGAATCAATCGGCGCCACCTAAAAACCCCATCGCGGAAAAACGGTCAAGCCACACCGCGACGATTCACCGAACCTTCACATTCCAGTCACCCGATTCAATAGCTGTTCGAATCCAGCTGCACCTTGCCGCGAAAGATCCAGTAGATCGTGATCGTGTAACTGGCCACGCAGGGCATGCCGATCATCGCGATCCACAGCATCGTGATCAACGTCTGGTGGCTGCTGCGGGCGTTTTCCAGCGTCACGCTGTAGGCCGGATCGATCGTCGAAAGCATGAAATTGGGGAAAATCGCGACGCTGAACAGGGACGCCAGCGCGGCGATGATCATCGACGACGTAAAAAACGCGTAGCCCGGTTTCCCCAAGTGCATCGCCCGCGGAATGTTCAACACCGCCAATGCGTTGAGCACCGGAACGATCCACAACCAAGGATGCCGCGTCAGCGTTTCGGTCGCATGCGGCACGTGTAACCAAGTGGCGAACGTGACCACGCCATACAAAGCCGCAAAACAATAAAACAGTGGCAAAATCCGCTGCCGCACCCGCTGCTGTAACTCGTCTTCCGTCTTGAGGTACAGATAGATCGCCCCGTGCAGCGCGAACAATGACACGGTGAGCGCGCCGACGAGCAACGGATACCAGTACAACTGGTCCAGCAATCCGCCCTCGTACCGGAACATCGGGCCGACTTGCATGCCGGCCATCACGTTCCCACCGGCGATTCCCAGCAGCGCCGCCGCGGTGATCGAGGAGAGAAAAAATCCCGCGTCCCAAAATCGTCGCCAAGCCGGCGAGTGCACCTTGGAACGGAATTCCAAACTGACCGCGCGGCCGATCAAACACGTCAACAACAAATGAAACGCGGCGTAAAAACTGCTGAACACGGTGGCGTAGGCGTTGGGGAACGCGGCGAACAATGCCCCGCCAAACGTCACCAACCAGACTTCATTGCCGTCCCACAGCGGTCCGATGGAGTTCATCACCAATCGCCGCTCGCGATCGTCCTTGGCGATAAACGGATGCAGAATCCCAACCCCCAGATCGAACCCGTCCAGGATCGCGTACCCGGTCAGCAAGACGCCGAGTAGGAAAAACCAGACCAAGGTGATTGTGTCGTAGCTCATCAGCCATCCTCATCCATCAGTCCGCCGCCACGACCTGTGCCACCGTGGCTGATTTGATCCGACAGTTTCGACGCGCCGCGAGTCCGTTTATGCGATTCAAGTTCCTCCATGCTCTCCGGACCGTGTTGGATCTTGTGGTTGAGCACAAAGATCCAGACCGCGAACAACAGCGAATAAATGACGGCGAACAACACGATCGAACTGAGCACTTGCTCGGCCGTCACCGATTCGCTCAGCCCGTCCTTGGTTCTTAATCCCATCATCGCGACACCGTTCTGAACGGACGGATGCACGATCCACGGCTGCCGTCCGACTTCGGCGGTGATCCAACCGGCTTGGTTGGCCGTCATCGCCGCCAGCGGCATCAGCACGATCGACCACATCAACCAGCGATGGTTTTGATAGGTTCGTTTGTACCAAAACCAACACGCCAGCGCCGCGAGCACGATCATCATCGTGCCCAGACCGACCATCAAGTGGAACATCTGAAACGGCAACCACACCGGCGGGCGATCGGACTCGGGAATTTGGTCCATACCGGGAACCGGTTTGCCGGGATCGTTGTAGACCATCAAGCTCAGCAACCAGGGCACGCGGATGCCGAAGTGCACGGTTTCGTTTTCGGCATCCGGCCAGCCGAACAGGTACAGGCCCGTCGGCTGGTCGGTCGTTTCAAAATGTGCCTCCATCGCGGCCAGCTTGGCCGGCTGGGTTTCGATCAATTTCTGGGCCGAGTCGTGTCCGGACAAGGCGGCCAGCAAGGTGAACGCCAACGCGCTGGGCAGGGCGATCGAAAGGCAACGCCGTGCGACGTCTTCATGACGCTGCTTCAACAAATAAAACGAACACACCGAAGCGACGAAGAAGGCGCCCAACACCAGCGCACCGATCACGGTGTGCGTCAATCGATCCACCGACGACGGATTGAAGACCATCGCCCAAAAATCTGTCACCTCGGCGCGGGGAATGCTTTGGCCCTGGATCTCCTGCCAAACGATGTGATAACCCGCCGGCGTCTGTTGCCAACTGTTGGCGATCACGATCCAAACGGCGCTAAAGACCGATCCCAGAAACACCATCAAGGTGCTGAAAAGATGCATCTTCGGGCCGACGCGGTCCCAACCGAACACCAGAACCGCCAGAAAGCCGCTCTCCAAAAAGAACGCAAAGATGCCCTCGGCGGCCAGCGCGGACCCGAACACGTCGCCGACGAATCGCGAGTACGCCGCCCAGTTGGTCCCAAATTCGAACTCCATCACAATCCCGGTCGCCACGCCCATCGCAAAGTTGACGGCGAACACGCGGGTCCAAAATCGCGCCGCCGATTCCCACGCCGGATGCCCCGTGCGGACAGACGCCAACTCGCACAGGAACAGCTGCAGCCCCAAACCGATCGAAAGCGGTGGGAACAAATAGTGGAACATGATCGTTCCGGCAAACTGCAGCCGACTGAGAAGCTCGACGTCCATCATGATGGTTTTCTCAAACATGAGAAGGATTGCGACGCTGAATTCTAGGCCTGGGCACTCACCACGTGCAGCCGGTCAATTGTCGCACGCCGCCGCCGGACGGCTCGCGCCGTTCCGCTCACATCATCCGTTATTTGTGAGCGGCAGGGCGCAAGCCCAATACCGCTCAATCGAGAAGCGAAAATGAAACACCATGGCTCCCCTCTCCCCCGATTCCTGACGAGCCTAAGCGAGTCAGGAATGGGGGAGAGGGGCTGGGGGTGAGGGGGATTTATTCTGTGCGCCATTGCTGGATGACGGCAACGTTACGTTCTCGAACCCCGGTTGGATCTGGCGATATGTCGTACTCTGGAATGCGAACTACATCAAATCGACTCAGCAGAAATCGACGGTGCATCGCCCATCGGCTACGCACTTCGAAACTATCCTCCGGTGCAACCACGATCACGCGGCATCAGCTAAACCGAGTTTTCAAATTCAGTCGATCGGCCGCGCTGATCACGAGCAAACTCGGTGGCGTTGTGATTTCATCGTCTTTCGTCGTGCGGATCCCCCCTCACCCCCTGCCCCTCTCCCCCAAACAAGCCTCTGCTCGTCGCAACGTTTTCGCGTTCTAAAATCACTTGACGCGCATGATCGATCCGAATCGACCACGAGGCTTGTTTGGGGGAGAGGGGAGCCATTTTTTGGTAAGTCGCTTCTCGATTTAGCGGCAAGGCGCAAGCCCTCCGGTCCGTCAACGCGTTTCCCAACGCTGCCACCGGACGGCTCGCGCCGCATGACCTCCAGTCACTCTTGCCCCGGCAGACCCGTGACCGGCATGACGGTCGGAACCGGATCGCCCAGGTCGTGCAGCGCCTGCTCGACGGCTTCGTGTTGGACGAGCGACTTGATGAATCGTTCGCGCGTCGTGTTCTTTGCGGTCGTCCCGAGCAATTCGATGTCCCACTGGACGGTCATCCAATCGTCGGCCTGGGTCACGTGCACCTTGGATTCCATTCCTTCGTTTTGCAGGATCGCTTTCCGAATCGCCGTTGCCATCGCATCCAGTTTTGCTTGCCTGGACGCACTGACGACGAACTGGCCCGTGCTGACCGGTTCTCGCGTCGTGTCGGGAACCTCCGAGATCGCGTCGAGACGCTTGAACGTCATCACGCCGTTGTCGAACACCATTCCAAACAAATCCGAAGGCACCGAGCTACAGGCCAATTGCTGGCCGCCGCACATCTCGGTCGGACACGGACTAAATGGCAAGAACCCGACGTACCGCCAACCGTACAGACGCTTCTTGCCGCAGGCATCTTTGCTGATCACCGATTCGTAGTACCCGATCGGCACATTGGTCGCCGCGACGACAAACTTCTGCGTGCTGCCGGGGACGCTGCCGCCGGAGCCCTTGGCCGTGGGCAGGAACCCGGTTCCCGCCTTGGCCAAGTCGGCGATCGCTTGGACGCTTTCGTCAAACTGAGAATCAAGCTCTTGGTTCAGCGATGTCAGATTCCAACCATCGGTCAAGCCGACCGAGACGTTGGCCGTTCCCAGTCCGGGTCGCACGTCGATCGAATATTCTTCGGAAAAGTCCGGCAGGTATTCCAGCGAGATGGCCACGAACTCATCGCTCGGCGTCGTGGTCGATACCCTGCCTTCGGTCACCACACTGCCGCCCGGTTCAATCCGCAGGTACGGCTTGGGGCGGTAGTACCTGATTCCGGTGTCGTCAGGCCCGGGCGCCGCTCGGATTCGGACGCGCGGGGTGCAGCCCAAACTTCCTGCTGTCGCCGCCAGCAAGCCGACCGCCAACAACACGGCGGGCAAAGAATTGTGACGCATTTCTGTCTCCCATCCTTGGTACGACAAAGTAAGTTCCCACGGGGGGTGTATCGGGACTGGGGGTCCCGCGGTTCACCCGCGGCCTGCGATCACCCTGTCAGAGCGGTTGATGGGATTGGACGGATGATGCCAGCGGTAACGATCAAGCGATACGACGAACTCACACAGGATCAGTGGCGACGAGTGGTCGCGACCGCAAAACGTCACGTCAAAGCGATCACGGGTCAGTCCAGCGAAATCGGTATCGGCCGAAAATACACCGGCGGCAAACCCTTCGGATGGCAGCTTGCCATTCGCGTCTATCTGCCCCGCAAACGTCGACGCGTGGCGAAAGCGAGACGGATTCCTCCGCACTTTCAAATCCGATTAAAACGCAGCGACGGCAAATTCGACTTGCTGGTGATTCGATCGGACGTCGAGTCGCTTGCCGACTATGTACCGACCGGCGGAAGCGTCAAACTCGGAACTCATGACGCGGCCGGCGGATTCCTGCTGCGCTGGAATGGGTTCGATGGCCAAACCGAATGGGGATTCGCCACCGTCGGCCATCTGTTCGATGACACGTCCTTACGAGTCGGCTCGATCCGCGTCAATTCAACGACCCGGTTTCAATGCCGACGCTTCAAAGCGGCTGCCAAACGCGAGCACATTGATCTGGCCGTGATGGTGATCGTCGGCGAACAACAGCAGATCGAAGCGAAACTGAAACGTTGCAACTTGATCCAGACCAACAACCCGCCGGCGGTCGATCTGATGAGTATTCGCCAAGTCCACCGCGCGGCCATGCAACATCGTCGCGGCCGAACGCTGCCACCGGGCGAATCACAGGCCTTTACCGGTGAAGAGGTTTTTCCGGACGGCTTTCGATTGGGATCGCGAATCCTGGATGATTGCATTCGTGTCGGACGCTCCGCCGACGACACGTTCCGACAAGGCACTTCGGGATCGGCATGGCGGTTCGGCGATCAAGCGGCCTGCATGCAAGTCGGCGGCAAAGTGACAGAGTTCCGCGAAGGCATCGGCCAGCCCTTTGATCGTTTCCTGAACTGGATTCGATCTGCGATCGATGAATCGGCGAAGGTCGTCGCGGTTTGGTGACAGCGATGTGGGATAGGCTTCCAGCCTGTCGAGATAGCCAATGACAGGCTGGAAGCCTATCCCACGCGGGCGACAGCTCAGCGCAGCCAGGTCTTGAGGTTTCGCGACACAAATTCGTCGTCGATCAAATGCGGATAGGCATCGCACACACGATCGATCTCGTCGCGTTGGCCCGGCGAGAGTTTTTCTTTTGGATCCAGACACCGTGGGCTGGACAACAGCCCCTGGCGATACAACACCTCTTGGATGCCGGCGATACAGCCCGCGAATCCGTTGGCCGCGTCGAACAGTGCGGCGTTGCAATCGGTGACTTGCGTCGCGAGGGTCAACAATCCGCGTTGCATTTGATCGGACCCTCGGGCGCTTTTGCACGTCTGCAACAATTCAACCGCCTTTTGGGTCCAGCACGCCCAGTGGCCGAGCAAGCCGCCGACGATCTGAATTCGTTTCACGTAGTCGTTGATTCGGATTTCATAGTCGGTCAGCAGATCCAGAACGATCGCGTCGTCGTTGCCGGTGTACAGCGTGACGTCGTTTCCGCGTCGGGCCTCGGCGACCGCGCGAACCACATCCAGCGTCTTGTAGCGATCGAAAGGCGAAATCTTGATCCCGATCAAGTTCTTGATGCCGGCCAAGCGTCTCCAAAAGTCGACCGACAGAACGCGTCCGCCGACGGCGGGTTGCAGGTAAAACCCAAAAATCGGAATCTGCTCGGCGACCGCCTGACAATGCCGAATCAACTGGTCGTCGCTGGCATCCGGCAGAGCGGCCAGCGACAACAATCCGATGTGATAGCCAAGATCTCGAGCAAGCCGGGCTTCACCGATCGCCTGATCCGTCGGTCCGCAGATCCCCGCGATCAAAACGGTCTGTCGGCCGCCGGCGGTATCCAACTCACGAGCCGTTCCCGCGGCAAGCTCCAGCACGGGGCGAAGCAGATCGAGCTGGGGCTCGCGGATTTGGAACTGTGTGGTGTGAACACCGACCGCCAGACCGCCGGCACCGGCCGCGTGGTAGTAACGCGTCAGGGCGCGTTGGCTGCGGCGGTCAAAATTTCCCTCGGCATCGAGCGCCAGGGGATGTGCCGGGATCACGATGCCGCTGCGCATCGATTGCGTCACCCAGTCAGGCGGCATCGGCGCGTCGTTACCGGTTGCTTCAGAAGGCTCCATCGCGAACCTCAAAATGCGTCGGCTTGCCCAACAACGGAGCGTCCTGGCTGACCCAGTGGGCGGTCCAGCGAATCACCTGGTCCATCGGAGTCGCCGGCGCGCCCAGCAATTCGGCGCACCGGGATGCGTTGCTCAGCAGTGCGGTCTCGGATTCCTGACCGCTGAACCGGACGCTGCGGTCCATCAGCTGTCCGAACGTCTGGGCGACTTCGCGAACGGCAAAGGTTTCCAGACTGGTCAAGTTGATCGGTCGGGGCGGCGAATCGGCCAGCGGTAGGGCGCGAAGGATCAAGTCGTTCGCGTCGCCTTGCCAGATGCAATTGAAGTAGCCTTGCGTCAGGTCAATCGTCTCTCCACGAAAAACTTTCACCGCCAAATCCGTCAGCACCCCGTAGCGCAGGTCGGTCGCGTAGTTCAATCGGATCATGGCGACCGGAGTGCCATCGACGCGGGAGAAATGATCGAAGATGCGTTCGCGGCCGACCGCCGCATAGGCATACTCGCCGACCGGTGCCAAGGGATCGGATTCGATCGAGCCGCGCTGATCTGTCGGGGTAAACGGATAGACGTTTCCGGTCGAGAGCGCGACAAAGTTGGACTTCGGGTAACGCCGCATCGCACAGGCCGGCGCGATCGTGTTGACGGCCCAGGTGTGCGATGGGTTTTGCCGAGTGCCAAACTTCGATCCGACCAAGTAGACGACCGTGTCGGCGTCGGGCAATTCGTCCAACGCGTCTTGCGACAGCAGGTCGGCGGCCACGGTCTTGACTCCCCGACGATCCAGCCAGTCGCGGGCCACGGGATCGGAGAATCGGCTGACCGCAACAACCCGGGCAGCGGCCCCGGCTTGATCGATCGCGCGCTGGGCACGTGCGGCCAGGGTCGGCCCCATCTTGCCGCCGGCCCCCAAGATCACGAGGTTTCCCGACAGCGTTGCGGCCAACTCGATCAATTTCGCCGACGGCGTGATCAACAGCTCCTCGAGTTGAGCTTCGTCTTCGATGACTTCGGGAAGACCGTGGGGCGAATTCATGGGCGGTGAAATGGTGGGGCGGGTTAGGAACTCACAAGCGCGGGCATCGGCATCAAGTTAAGAAGTCACCCTCCCGTGTGCGGGAGGGTGACTTGGACTCTTGCGACTTGTGTAAACACCAATGCTACCAGGGACGTTGAACCAGGACGAGTTCCGCTTCTCCCGAAGCTCTACGAACCGGACTGTGAAACCACGACCAGACCGATGATGATCGCTGCGATCACCGCGATGGCGAGTGCCAACCGCGGCCCGCTGACGGTGTTGGACATCGGATCCAGCCGCGCTCGAATGCGTCGCACCAGCTCGTTGTGCCCGGCCTCAAACACGGGATTGTCCGGATCCCCGGCCTTCTCGCCCGAGTTGTAGCTACGTGCCGCCTCCATCATCATCGCCTGGACCTGACGGGCATTAAACGGGCGGTCGTCGGGCGACTTGGCCAATAGCTGTCCGATCACCTTGTCGATCGCTTCGGGGCAATCCACGAAGTCACGCACCGAAGGCGGCTTGCTCTTGAGATGCAGATCAAACAGCTTCGCGTAATCATCACTGAGAAAGACTTTGCGGCCGGTCAACATCTCGAACATACAGCAGCCGAGCGCGTAAAGGTCGGCCTTTCCCGAAACCGATTGCTCGCCCCGGATTTGTTCGGGCGCCATGTAGGCATGCGTCCCGACCGTGATGCCGGCGGACGTCAAGTCGCCGGCGGTCAGATCACGTGCGATCCCGAAATCCCCCAGCTTGACTTCGCCTTCGGGGGTCAAGAACAGATTGCTCGGCTTCAAGTCGCGATGGACGATGCCGATGTTGTGGGAACACTGCAACGCGCTGCAGATTTGACGGGTGATCTCGACGACCACGGTCCAGGGAAGCGGTCCGCCGAACGTCAGCAGGTCCGCAACCGTCCCGCCCGAGACCACTTCCATGGCATAAAATAGCCCTTGGTCTTCGTCGACACGGCCTCCGCCGAAGTACTGGACGATGCTCGGGTGCCGCAGCTTCTCCAGAATCATCATCTCGCGTTTGAAGCGAGCGCGAATCAGAGTGTTTTGGCTGACTTTGGGATGGAGTATCTTCAGCGCGACACTGCGCCCGGTCTCCTTTTCCGTCGCACGGTAGATCGTGCCGACGGTTCCAACACCCAGGATTTCCCCCAGCTCGTATTCGGAGAGCCGGCTGGAAGGCATCAGACGCCCGCGATGTCCGTGATCTTGACACGCGTGAACAGCTGACGGTGGCCGATGCGGCTCTTGCTGTGCTTACGCCGTCGAAACTTCTGCACGTAGATCTTCTTGCCTTGTTTCGGCCCCATCACCGAAGCGGTCACCGTGGCGCCGTCGACGGTCGGAGATCCGAGCTTCAAACCCGATTCACCTTGAACCGCAAGCACTTTCTCAAACGTCAAACTTTCACCAGCCGGCGTTTCACGGTAGTCCAGATCGACTTCCATTCCGGGCTCAACACGGTACTGACGTCCACCGTCAACAATAATGGCGTACATTTCTTGGTCTAACTTCGTCAAAATTCAATGGGTTATGCGAATTCGGGCCCCAGAGTGTATCGACCGGCATCGGCAGCGTATAGGGCTAAAAACACCAGCCCCACCAGTCTGTTCGCCCCGCCCCGCCGGATCGTTCCGATCATGCCAGCACCCCCTCCAAAACGCGGGCCCTCTCCACCCCCGTCAGTTTCATGTCCAACCCCTGAAACGGGTAACTGAAACGCTGGTGGCGGATCCCCAACAAATGCAGCATCGTGGCGTGTAAATCCCGCACGTGGGCGACATTTTCGGTCGCGTGGTACCCCAGTTCGTCGGTCGCCCCGTAGCTGATGCCCGGCTTGACGCCCCCGCCGGCCATCCACATCGAAAACCCCTTGATGTGGTGATCCCGCCCCGGTCCGCCCTTGCCCTGGTACATCGGCGTTCGGCCGAACTCGCCGCCCCAAATCACCAGCGTCTCGTCCAGCATCCCCCGCTGTTTCAAATCCTGAATCAGCGCCCACGTCGGCTGGTCGGTCAACTTGCAGCACACGTTCATGTAGCGCTGCAGATCGCCGTGGTGGTCCCAACCGCGATGGTAAAGCTGAATGAAACGCACCCCACGCTCGGCCAGCCGCCGCGCGAGCAGACAATTGCTGGCGAAGGATCCGTCGCCCGGCGTCGCGCCATACATGTCCAAAATCCGCTGCGGCTCGTCGGACATGTCCACCAGATCCGGGACCGACGTTTGCATTTGAAACGCGATCTCATAGGTCGAAAGACGCGTCTGGATCTCCGGGTCCGCATGGCGGGCAAAGCGATGCCGGTTGATCGCAGCGATCGCGTCGACGACCGCACGCTGGCCGACCTTGCCGACCCCCGCAGGCGGCTGGACGTAGTGCACGGGGACGCCGGTGCTGTTGAATTCGACACCCTGGTAGCGACTGGGCAGAAACCCGGACGACCACTGACGCGAGGCAATCGGTTGCGGATTGCGGCCGCCGACGCTGGTCATGACGACAAACCCCGGCAAGTCATCGCACTCGCTGCCCAGCCCATAGGTGACCCAAGATCCCATCGACGGACGCCCACTGATCGCGGTGCCCGTGTTCATGAAGGTGTGCGCGGGGTCATGGTTGATCTGCTCGGTGACCATCGACTTGAGGATGCACAAGTCGTCCGCCATCTTCTGATGGTAGGGCAGAAAGTCGCTGATCGTTTGCCCGCTCTCGCCGCAGCGGCGAAACGTGGTCAGCGGGCCTTGCACTTTCAACGGCTTGCCGGCGAGTTGAGCGATCGGTTGCCCGTCGGTGAACGACGCGGGCATCGGCTGGTCGTGCAGCCGCGCCAGCTCCGGTTTCTCATCAAAGGTCTCCAAGTGCGACGGCCCGCCGGCCATACACAAAAAGATCACGCGTTTGATTCGCGGCGGAAAGTGCGGTAATCCCTCAACGCCCGGCGGCAATCCCGTCGCAAGATCTGCCGACGCATCGCGAGCCAGCAAGTTCGCAAACGACGCCGCCCCCAAAGACAGGCCGCTTTTGGCGAGGAACGTTCTTCGTTTCAGTTCGTTCATTAAGGGCGATAAAGGGTTTCGTGTAAGTTGAGGACCGCCCGCGCGACGCTGGACCAGGCCGCGCGCTCGGCAGCGGACGTCTCGGCCGGCCAGGCAATCGAGACGTCCCGTGGTGTTTCCAAAAACGCGTCGCAGGCGGCCGGGTCCTTTTCAAAGCGTTTGATTTCACTCTCCAGCAAACCCGCCAGCGCAACACGTTCGGCTTGATTGGCATCGCGGCCGATCGCGATCCGCGTCGCCGTGTTGATGCGCGTCTCGATCACTGCCGGCGACGACGTCTGGTCGCTCTCCCGCAGCACCCTGGCGGCCAGCGCCTTGGCGGCGATGACGAAGGTCGGATCGTTCAACAGCGCCAATGCTTCCAGCGGTGTGTTGCTCCGCGGGCGCTCGGCCGTGCATTCCTCACGACTCGGTGCGTCGAGTGCTTTGAGCGTCGGATGCAAAAACTGACGCTGCCAATGGGTGTAAACCCCGCGCCGCCACAGCATCCGGCCCCGGTCAGGCGTGTAGATTCGCCCGGGAAAGTTCAAATGCCGATAGTAGCCACTGGGTTGATACGGCCGAACGCTGCGTCCGCCGACCTGATGATCCAGCAACCCGGCCATGTCCAACACCGCATCGCGGACGGTTTCCGCCGGCAAACGATGCCCCGATTGTGACGCGGCCAGGTCGTTGTAGGGATCCAGTTTGCGACGTGATTCCCGCATCACCACCGCCTGGCGATAGGTTTCGCTGGTGACAATTTGACGAACCGTGGCCTTGAGGTCCCAGCCGGATTCCATCAAGACGACGGCCAGATGATCCAATAAATCAGGATTCGTCGGAGGTCTGCCCTGGCCGCCGAAATCGCCGAGCGTCGGACTGATGCCGCGTCCGCTGTACAGGTACCACAACCGATTCGCAAACACACGTGCGGTCAACCCGCCGATGCCCCGCTCGACATCAAACAACCAATTTGCCAAGTCCAAACGCGTGGCCCGTGCCTCGTCCGGCAAACCGGCAAACTCACCGATCTGGCCCAAAAACTCCGGAACCGCCGGCTGCATCACGTCGCCGCTTTCGTCCAACCAATTACCGCGTGGCAGGAAACGAACCGTCCGCGGCGGTATCGCCCGGGTGACCATCGTCCGCTGCTTGCGTGCCACGATCGCATCACGCTCCTTTTGCAGCGATTTGAGTTGATCGGAATCCTTCCCTGCTTCGGCGGATTCGATCGCGGCATCCAATTCAGCCAGCCGCAGCCGATCGGTACGCCCCAAAACATCGATCTCCGGTTCCCTGCGGGTCGGCAGCGCGTTGGTGCCATTTTTAAAGTGCTTTTCTTCGTCGATGTCGGCAAAGAATGCGGCCAGCGAATAAAAGTCCTTGGACGTGTACGGGTCATACTTGTGGTCATGGCACTGCGCGCAGCCCATCGTCGCGGCCATCCAAACGGCGGAAACATTGCGCACGCGATCGGCGGCGTAAATCGCCAAGTACTCTTTCGGTTGCAGTCCACCCTCGTGTGTGGTTTGCAGCAAGCGGTTGTATCCACTGGCGATCTGTTGCTCAATCGTCGGGTTTTCCAGCAAGTCGCCGGCCAGTTGTTCACGGCTGAAACGATCCAGCGGCAGGTTGTCGTTGATCGCATCGATCACGTAGTCACGGTACGGTGCGATGTTGTGGATTTGATCGCCGTGATAGCCGACCGTGTCGGCAAAACGAACCAGATCCAACCAGTATTCGGCAAACTGTTCTCCGAACGCCGGCGACGCGAGCAACGCGTTGACACGCCGTTCATACGCATCCGGACGATCATCGGCGACGAAGGCCGCGATCTGGTCGTAGCTGGGCGGCAACCCGGTCAGATCCAGGTGCAGCCGACGAAGCTGATCGCGACGCGTCGCGCGCGGTGCGGGCTGCAGCGGACCGCGCGCCAACTCCGCCCGCACCAGAGAATCGATGACGCCCGCATCCGGCTCGACCCCGCCGGCCCCGTCGCCCGATTCCAGCGCCGCTGCCTCGGGCACCGCCACCGGCCCGGGTTGGACATAGGCCCAATAGGCTTCGTACTCCGCCCCCTGGTCAATCCAGCGCCGCAGAATCTCCAATTCCGCTTCGGTGACGCGTTTGCCGGTTTCCGGCGGCGGCATCTGAACATCGGGATCGGGATCCAAGATCCGCGCGATCAATTCACTCGCGTCGGCGCTGCCCGGTTCGATCGCCACCCCATAGGCCGCTTCGGACTGATCGAGCCGCAAATCAGCCGCACGATGCGATTCCTCCGGGCCATGACAAAAAAAGCACTTGTCGCTCAAAATCGGCCGCACGTCACGATTGAACGACAGCGGTCGCTCCGCCGCCGCAATCGCCCCCAGGGGCACAAGGACAGACAGCATGGCGAGCGAGCTGACCCGAAACGAGAAAGGCGTTGGATTCACGAGGAATTTCGCGGGGGCGGGGATTGGGGCAGGCTGGGGCACCTGCATTCTACTCGCACTGCAGCCCCCGACACAAACTTGCCGAGGATCTCAGATCTGGAGTCTCCAATGGCGAAGCCGTCGCGAAATCCCGCCGGAGTCCGTGGTCGAAAAATGCTCCCCAACCGCTAAACTGCCCGTCTGACGTCTCCACCACCCAACCCCTCGATCCGATGGCCACCACCATGCCCCAGAGTCTGACCGCACAGGACGCTTGGAAAAACTTGAACGCCCACTACGAGCAAATCAAGTCAAAGCATCTGCGAGAGCTGTTTGCCGCCGATCCGCAACGTGGCCAAACCTTCTCGCTCGAAGCCGTCGGGCTGTACTTGGATTACTCCAAAAACCGCATCGACGCCGAAACCGTTTCGTTGTTGGTCAAGCTGGCCGAGGCGGCCGGTTTGAAGGAACGGATCGAGGCGATGATGACCGGCGAAAAAATCAACACGACCGAAGACCGGGCGGTGCTGCACACGGCGCTGCGGGCGCCACGCGATGCGACGGTCCAGTTCGAAGGTCAAAACGTGGTTCCCGATGTCCACGCGGTGCTGGACAAGATGTCGGCGTTTTGTGATTCCATCACCAGCGGCCAGTGGACCGGACACACCGGCGCACCGATTCGCAACATCGTCAACGTCGGAATCGGTGGCTCGGATCTCGGGCCGGTGATGGCCTACGAAGCGCTGCGTCATTACAGCAATCGTGATCTGACGCTGCGGTTTGTCTCCAACGTCGACGGCACCGACTTTGCCGAAGCCACGCGCGATCTGGATCCGGCCGAGACCCTGTTCATCATCGCGTCAAAGACCTTCACCACCCAAGAAACGATGACCAACGCGCACACCGCGCGGACCTGGTTGCTGGAAAAGCTCGGCGCCGATGACTCGGCCGTCGCCAAACACTTCGTCGCC
The DNA here is from genome assembly GCF_007754155.1 of Stieleria neptunia. NCBI lineage: Bacteria > Pseudomonadati > Planctomycetota > Planctomycetia > Pirellulales > Pirellulaceae > Stieleria > Stieleria neptunia. Next base: position 9,833,820 of record NZ_CP037423.1, read on the forward strand.
CTGTCGACCAACGCCGAGCAGGTCGCCGCGTTCGGCATCGACACCGACAACATGTTCGGGTTCTGGGACTGGGTCGGCGGCCGCTACTCGATGGACTCCGCGATCGGACTGTCCACGATGTTGGCCATCGGTCCGGACCAATTCCGTGAAATGCTGGGCGGATTCCACGAAATGGACCAACACTACCGAACCGCGCCGCTGGAAGCAAACCTGCCGGTGCTGCTGGGCTTGCTGACGGTCTGGTACACCGACTTCTTCGGTTCCCAGACCACCGCCGTGTTGCCCTACGATCAATACCTCAATCGCTTTCCAGCCTACCTGCAACAACTGACGATGGAAAGCAACGGCAAGTCGGTCACACTGGCCGGCGACCGTGTCGACTATGACACCAGTCCGATCTATTGGGGCGAACCGGGGACCAACGGCCAACACTCGTTCTATCAGTTGATCCATCAAGGCACACACCTGATCCCCTGCGACTTCATCGCGTTCGCCAAGTCGCTCAATCCGATCGGCGATCACCACGACAAATTGAGCGCAAACGTGTTTGCCCAAGGCGAAGCGTTGGCGATGGGCAAGACGCGTGAGGAAGTGTTGGCCGAAGGCACGTCGGAGGAACTCGCACAGCACCGTGTTTTCGAAGGCAACCGCCCCTCCAACACGCTGCTGATCGATTCGCTGACCCCGGCGGTGCTCGGCAAACTGGTCGCCCTGTATGAACACAGCGTGTTCACCCAAGGCGTGATCTGGCAAGTCAACCCGTTCGACCAGTGGGGCGTCGAACTCGGCAAGGTGCTGGCCAAAAAAATCGTCCCCGAACTCCAGTCCGCCGACGCCCCGCTCGACCACGACAGCTCCACCAACACCCTGATCCAGCGCTACCGATCGCTCAAGTAGGGCATGCTGTGCATGCCACACCGTAGGGCACGCTGTGCGTGCCACACCGTAGGGCACGCTGTGCGTGCCTTTTGTCATGCACCGCATGACCGACTCACGACTCACCATGGATCGCATGACCGACGGAGGTTGAATCATGCCGGATTACCGTCGCTTTTTTGCGCCGGGCGGAACCTATTTCTTCACCGTCGTCACCTATGAGCGACAACCAACATTCCGACGGCCGGCAGCAATTGCGTTGATCGGAAGCATGCTTCGCAGGTGTTTGATGAGGTGGCCGGTGGCGGTCAACGCAATCGTGTTGTTACCAGATCATTGGCACACGCTATGGACATTGCCGCGCGGGGATAGCGAGTACCCGAAACGCCTCGGCTGGATTAAAAAGGAATTCACGAAGCACTGGCTTTCCATCGGTGGCGACGAAGGCAGGACAACAGAAGGCAAGCGGCGGCAGCGACGGCGCGGCGTCTGGCAACCGCGTTATTGGGAGCACCTCGTCGAAGATGAAGATGATTTCCAGAACCATTTCGACTATATTCATTGGAATCCGGTCAAGCACGGGTATGTACGGTGCCCACGGGACTGGCCACACTCCAGTTTCCATCGCTGGGTCAAACAAGGAGTCTACCCGGAACATTGGGGCTGCTACACCGAAGGAATCGACCAACCTCCGTTAACCATCAAAGCCGTCAAGGAAGCCGGAGAACCGTAGGGCACGCTGTGCGTGCCACGCCGTAGGGCATGCTGTGCATGCCACGCCGTAGGGCATGCTGTGCATGCCACGCCGTAGCCTTCTGTCATGCACAGCATGACCTACACATGCGATTCCCTCTCGCCCTGCGTCGCATCACCTCCTTTTCTCTCGAGGCTCCCCAATGAACTCTCGTCACCGGCAACCGGCTGTATTTCGTTTCTGCGTAGGCATTGGGGTATTCGTTGCCTCATCCGCTTTCTTCCTGGCGTCCGCGTCGTGCCAGGAGTCGACGGCAAACAAGGTGGTTTGGTCGGAAGAGTTTGACGGGCAGGCGATCGATCGGAACGTCTGGACCTACGACGTCGGTGGGCACGGCTTCGGCAACGGGCAACTTGAGTTCAACACCGATCGGCCCGAGAACTCCTACCTCCGCGACGGCAGTTTGGTCATCGAGGCCCGACGGGAAGCGTACGGAGGCAATGCGTTCACTTCGGCACGGATGCACACGCGCGGCGGGTTCGCGTTCCTGTACGGAGACCTGGAGGCGCGGATCAAGGTGCCGGATACGGCCGACGGAATCTGGCCCGCGTTCTGGATGCTCGGCAATAACTTCCCGGGAACGGAGTGGCCCAAGTGCGGTGAGGCCGACATCTTGGAAATCGGCGGCAAAGACGCCATCGCAAAGGGCCTGCAGCACCGACAAATCAATTGTGCCCTGCACTTCGCCGGCGTCGGCGAGCAAAAAACCAGTCTGGTCGAGTGGTACGACGCACCGCAGGATCTGCATCTGGATTACCACCTCTACAAGATCTCATGGACACCGACGCACATGAAGTTCTTCTTGGACGGAAAAGAGTTCGGTTCCTGGGACATCACGTCGCCGGAGATGAAGGAGTACCACCAGCCGTTCTTTCCGATCCTGAACGTCGCCGTCGGCAGCTGGCCCCACTCCTACACGGGGCTCGACACGCCGGAAAAAATCTCGGCGGCCCTGCCGGCAAGAATGCACGTCGATTGGATCCGGCTATCCGGCCATCCGAACACCAAGGTCTATTTGCGCGGCCAGCAACGATAGCCCTTGACCGAAACGCTGCGGGAAAGAAAACGACACTTCGTCAAGATCCAACGATCTCACGATACCAGTCTGAACAAGCAACGTTTCTCGCACACGACGTCGATTCTATTGCTGCAGCTTTTGGCAACCTTTTTAGTCTCTCTCCCTCTGGGAGAGACGGCGTTTGCGCAGCAAGCAAACGCCAGAGAGGGTCGGCGGCTTGCGAAAGTCTTAGCGTTTTCCGCTACGATCAAATCCGTCACTTATATCATTGACGTCCCGAAGGGATCACAGCGAGTAGCCGGAGGCCAGCGCAGCGACACCTCCGGAACACGCCCCCAAACCTCTCCTCGACCCCAGACGGGCAACGCTGTGAAGCATTTCTTAGCGTCCTTCGAGTTGACGTTGTATGCGTTCATGTTCTTCGACAGCCGCACGCTTGAAGCGTTCAAACAATCCTCCACGACGAAGACGCCGAGAACAATCCCTGGCTTTCTCAAGAAGACAAAATGATGTGGAACAACCATCATCAAGCAGTTGGACGGCGGCATCGAATGCCATTTCACTCAGTTCGTTTTCGCGACTTGCGGCTGCGGAGATGTCCAAGGCCAGTTCGACCGTTGAACGTGCCATTCCCGCCGAGTACCAGTCCTTGATTTCCGGCCAGTCGATGACCACGTTTAACGCCGCCCACGCATGTTCGAGTTCGCCGATCTCAACGTAAAGTTCGCCAAGTCGAAGATGATCGGACATTCGTTCCCATGCATCATGGGGTCGGAGTTCGATCATTTTCTGGGCCGCATCAATGGCTTCATCGTGCTGACCAAGCAGCGGACGATAGTACCGGAGTTTACTGAGGGTATCGAGGTTTACCGGTTGCGACGCTTGCCACGCATCGAGGCGTACGCGCCCGTCGGCAACACGCCTTGAGTCCAGTGCTTCTTGAACGATATCGCCAGCATCAGGTGAGGACATGTTTTTGTGGCAGAACGTCCACCGCAGCACGGCGAACGACATTGTGTTTTCGGGTTGACGCCGAATCAGACCCGGCTCTGCTTTCGCCCTGGCGTCTTAATCCAACAGAATACCGAGTAAAAGAACAATCGCAATCGTCTCGCGATGAACGACACACCGAACATCGAACATGTCCGTGACCAGCCGGTTCCAGACTTCCTTCGCAAACCAGGCAGTCACGAAAACCATGATGAGAAACCGAACAAGGTCGATAAGCGATGTAAGGATGATGCCCTCCAGTGGAACGCCCTTGGCTGAGTCGGACATCGCAAAAGTGAAAACACCCACAACCGCCGAATAAAGAACCAGCAAGGCGTTGAATTTGGTGGTAATCGTCGCATCTGTTTTCACTGTCACGGCAAATCATTGATTGAAGTCGTCAAAAAGTCATCGCATACGAAAAGAGACATTCATCCCGTCGGAAAACGGTAGAAATCATGCGGGTCGGGCAGGCGTCCGCCACAGTGGAAGCAGTGCAATAGCGGAGTCTCATCCGCAAGTGTAAATGCCTCCAACTGTTCGTCGAATGTGACCGGCGACGTGGGCGTCTGGGCATAGGCTTCCATCATGAAGCATTGACACTCCGGAAACTTTTGGCATTCAGTACTCACGCTATCAGCCAATTGTTGACGTAACGTATGGCGATCGATCCGCGCACGCGGAGGAACGGGAATCGTTCGTGCGCCAGCACTTTGTCGCTCCTCAGGTGGGCCGGTCAGAAAAGCTGATTAGAACGGATCCTGCCAGACGGTGCCACATTTTAGTGCCAAGTGAAATCGGGCTGGGCGACGGCAGCACGATCCGGTTCAGCCTCCGGCCACTTTGCACTTTCTTGTTCACTTTTCGCACGACCAGTCGTACCAAGTGCGAAAAACCCTCACCCATCGCGACGCCATCGACGCAGCGTCCACGGTATCCCGAAGGGATCACAGCGAGTAGCCGGAGGTCAGCGCAGCGCCACCTCCGGACCACGCCCCCAATCCTCCCCTCGCCCCAGAACTCGCTCGCAGTCTTGAAGCACTGATCAAGTCAGAAAACGTCTGGCCCACCACGTCGACAACTGCAATGACAATCCGGATTCGATCCGATCTGACCGAGGAAGCTGCCGCGTTTTATCGTCGAGAAGCCAACCTTCCGGCGGGACGCGTCAAGACGTGGAGTGTTTGGCCGCGAAAGAGTTCAAAGAGCACAAAAGGGAAGAACGCGACTTGCGTAGGCGGCCGCGCGGGACCCTTTGGGCGCTGCCGCAACATTTCGTTCGCGGTGCATCAAACGCACCATCAAATGACGGTTCAGTTCTGTTCTCCGCGCGGACCTTTTGCGTCCTTTGCGCTCTATTGTCGCGATCTCTCCTTGCCAGACGTCTGGTGGATCGTGCTGACCGCGTTCTCATCTCAGTGGTGCACTTCTAGCGTCCCAAGGCGCTCGACTCCCAAGCAACGGCGTGAGCGTGCGCCCGGTCGGATTCGTCTCTTCGTCAAAGAAAAACACCCTCGGACCACACAACGCGAGTGGCGGGGGAGTCAAGCGCCGCAGAATCACACGATGGGCCACAAGAGATCAAGACGCTTGTCGCACCAAAACGCCGACGACCGACGGCCAAAGGATTGGAGAAGCTGGCGTCAGCCTACGGTCGTAAGCCCCACGCTGGCCTCAGCCCACCGCGACCACACGTCAACCGCCGAAGCCGTCGGCAATTCGATTCAGTTCAACGCCTGCCGTAGCCGGGCGGTCGCCAAAAGACTCTGATTTAAAAAACCCGTGCCATCGACCGCTCCGATTCACGGCCTGGTTAGTTGCCCGTCGCTTCAATCGCTCGGCAGAATGCATCGACAGCCTGATCGGCTTTACGCATCGCGGTTAATGCGTCATGGCTGAACTGCTCGGTGGCTTCTGTCTCTTTCAACTCGGGCACTTCAGTCGGCAGGTCGAGGTGGAATTGTGAAACGCCCGGCGGATCGAGCTTCATGTCGATGAGAAACACGCGTCCTTTGGATGAACCGAAGGCTTCGTCGTCAATCGAAATGGTTTCTGTCTCAATGCTATCCGCTCCACTTTTCAGGACAAGTTCATATTTGGCGGTCGATTCGTTGCCATACGTGTTGATCGTATGAGACGTACTGGCGGTCGCCCCGCGGCTTCCGCCTTCGGACGTTACCCCGGCATTCGGACGATCGTGATTGAACACCAGGAAATACGCGATTCTCTTGGACTGTCCGGGCAGTGTCACGGTCGCAAAGGCGACTCCCGGTTGGTTTTCTTTGACAACGACATTGCCATTCGATATCGAAAGGCCATCGCTCGTTGAGCTGCCTTCGCTCATGATCAGATGCTGGGGTTGCGACGACGCATCGGACAGGTTCGGTTGCCCGCCCGTGCAGCCCACCAGCACGGTGACGCTTGTAACGAGAATCAGTGTGAAGTCTTGCACGATTGGGGTCTCGCGGTGCTGAGGAAAATTACGTCCGCGATCACGTGGTTCGCGGAGGGTTTGTCTGCTGGATGTGATGGGCTGGCACGCTGCGATCAGGGTAACGTTGGCGATCGGTACCAGCGAACTCTCGTGCATCCGATTGTTACCCGATTCTGTTAAACAGGCAATCACGATCGGTCAGGTGTGAATTCTCAATTCCAGCCCACCCATTCGCTAATGTTGTACTTGCCCTGCCATCCCTTCGATTCGATCGTCCAATGTTTTCCGGAAAGTCGTGCATCACCGCGAGCATCAAAGCCAACAAAACCCGTTTCCGGCAGAATCGTAGGGAACAAAGATTCCACCCTCCAGATGACTCGCGTTGGCGACCCAGTTCTACGTACACGTATCCGCAATTCGCCATTTACGGCGTCGATGGCCAAAGAAGCGGTGCAAAACGTTCCTTTGGGGGTTAGCGATTCGCGAACGGCAACAACCACATTCGCAAAAAGAGGCGGACACCCGTCTCGCTCAAACCCTTCGAACCTTGGCCTTACCGCGTCATTAAGTATTGCCGCAACCAATTCGGAAGACGGCTGGATCTCGTCCTTAGCGGTAGCCATGTTTGCGTGTGGAGGATTCTCTATCGGGTAACGAATTGCGATCGATCCGCGCATGGAGAGGAACAGGGATCCATCGGGCGTCAGAACGATGTCGCCCCTCAGGCGGGCCGGCTACAGGACGTGATTAGAACGGATCCTGCCAGAGGGTGCCAGTTTCTCAGACCCAGGCAAACTCAAACTGCGTGGCGGCAGGAGGGGCCGACCCCAACTCCTTCTCCTTCTCCTTCTCCTTCTCCTTTGCACTTTCTTGCTCACGCTTCGCACGACCAGTCGTACCAAGTACGAAAAACCTTCCCCCATCGCGGCGCCATCGACGCAGCGTCCACGGTATCCCGAAGGGATCACAGCGAGTAGCCGGAGGTCAGCGCAGCGCCACCTCCGGACCACGCCCCCAAACCTCCCCTCGACCCCGAACGGGGTCGCAGCGAATCCCGACACCCCGCCGAGCGGAGCCTCCGGCTAAACGGAAACCCCGCGAGACCGACCGGAAACCCGGGAACGATCATTGGAGGCACGTCGTTTTCCCAACCAGCCAGATGCAGAAAGAAGAGAGGAAAATTTCGGGTAGAAAAAAGGTTTGTTGAGAAAGGCCTCGTCCCCAGAAAAGTTGGGTCGAGAGCGTCTCGCCCCAGAACTTGCTCGCAGTCTTGAAGCACTGATCAAGTCGGAAAACGTCTGGCTCACAACGTCGACAACTGCAATGGCAATCCGAATTCGATCCGATCTGACCGAGGAAGCTGTCGCGTTTTATCGCCGAGAAGCCAGCCTTCCGGCGGGACGCGTCAAGACGTGGAGCGTTTGGCCGCGAAAGAGTTCAAAGAGCACAAAAGGGAAGAATGCTACTTGCGTAGGCGGGTGCATGGGACCCTTTGGACGCTGCCGCAACATTTCGTTCGCGGTGCATCAAACGCACCATCGAATGGCGGTTCTGTTCGTAATCCGCGCGCACCTTTTGCGTCCTTTGCGCTCTATTGTGGCGATCCTCCTTGCCAGACGTCTGGTGGATTGTGCAAACTGCGCTTTGAACTCACGGGTGCACGTCAAACATCCCAAGGTGTTCGACTCCCAAGGATCGCGGCGTCGTGCGCAGAGTCGGATTCGTCTTTGAGTCAAATGAAACGACCCGCGGACCACACGACGCAAGTGACGGGGGAGTCATGCGCCGGTGGATCACTCAAAGGGGCACAAGAGATCAGGACGCTCATCGCATCAAAACGCTGACGCCCCACGGCCATTGGATTCAAGAAGCTGGCGTCAGCCTACGGTTGCAAGTCCCACGCAATCCCTGCCACCGCGACCGCACGTCAACCGTCGAAGCGGCAAGCAATTCGATTCAGTTCAACGTTTGCAATCACCCGATCGCGACGAGAGATTGTCCATTTTGAAAACGCCCCATTCCGCGACTCGGGTGAATTGCTTGGTTCTGCGGCTTTCGGGCCAGTGTCTACGTTGGGTAAGCGTGATCCGCTTCGCGCTGTGCCCAAGCAATTAGGGATAGCGATTCTTGTTTGCCAGTAATCGTTTCAGCGACCGTGGCAATGATCTTGATCAAGTAGTCGTCGCCACGTCGTTCGACGACGTCCAACCTCAGTCTTAACACATCATGTGATTCCATCACATTTACGTCAAAGTACGGTTCGCCAGAATCTTCATCGCATGGCGAATTCAGTTCGATTGAAGCCCCCGTCAGATCGTCATTTGGCTCCAGGGGCAACGGACCGGCTTCTGTCATTAGTCGAATGCCGTATGGGTATTCGGGCTCGTCACGGTCGTCGGTGACGCAAGGTCCCGAGAAATTGAAGTCCCACCCGGGGCCGGAGCAACTATCGGTGATGTACCGAAACGTTGCGGATTCAATCGCAAAGCGATGAGAGTCGAAATGCAATTCGTTTTCATCCATCGCACATCATCTTGCCGGAGAACTCGAAAAATCACAGGAATGCTGGTCAGCCAGAGCGATCATCTCACCCAACCATTTTTGTATGCTGGACTCATCTTTGCAATTCATTTGGGGATCCGATGCACAATCCAGGTGCCAAATATCAAAAGCGTAAGATCGGGCAATCGCTGTCGAATACTGAAAGCTCAAGATGTCGCGAAGACGCAAAACTCCGGCTTCATCATGTGAAGCGATCCGGAAGCGAAGGCATTTGTTCTCCAGCACTTCTGTGCCGCTGAGATGCAGAAGCGCAAACACCTTGTTGCTTGCCCCGAGCAATCGTTCGTATCTTCCCTGCCGGCTTTGTCCCGAGAACTGTTTAGTCACGGTCTTTGTCCGCGATGAAAACCAAGGAACGCTTCGCACGCAGAACGGTAGCAATCACACGGCGGCGACGAGCGATCATCCACACCAAACGACGTGACTTCGCCGCTCGTCATGCATCGCATTGTTCTGCCACGTGCGAAACCGAATTGACGTTAGCCACGGGAGAGTGTGTTGACAAGACGCTCAAATTCTGCGTTGTTTGCAAATAGTGCCGACGACAGCGTTGTGCGTTTTCGTTTACCTGAAAGATGAATTTGTTTAACAAAGCCTATGTCGGTTGTCCGGACTGTTACCTTCGCTACCGGAAGAGACCAACCGGCACCGGCAAGGAGACCGCCCGGTAAAGTGAGTTTGCCGTCATGAATGGTGATCAGTTTTGGTGGACGTGAACGTGCGCGAAGGAGTGTGATGGATACAGAGAGCCCCGCGATGGCAAGCACCACGCCAACCGTCAGGACAGTCCAAGAAGGAAGTGGAGCACGTCCAATCATTAGAGAATTGCGCAGAAGCCAAGCCAGAGGAACTGCAAGTATTCCCGTCGCCAACGTCACCCAAGCAATCCAAAGTTGGTTGGAGCGGAGTTTGCCATACTCCCACTGCATCGCATTGTTTCCGATTGGGCTTGCACTCATATCATGCGTCTCAGCAAAAGTTGATTATTCGAATCGCGGTGTTGTAAAAGCTGGAACAATTTAATCGGCAGAACGTTAACGATCACTTGGCCGCCGTGAACGACTTACCACTCGTATAAACTCAACTCGGCGGCTCACGTGCATCGCCTCGTTCGTCCCTTTGGTCACTGCCGGTCGGCATCGCCTGGATTCATGCCTTCAGAATGAGTAACAGTCATGACACCAGTTGACGTGGTGTCAGATGCCACAATTTTATCACGATTCGGGGGTGTTAGTAGCTCAACGACATGTCCATCCAGATCCTTTACGACAGCTCGCCTGCCCCATTCGCTGTCGGCCGGTTTAGAGATCAATTCCGCGCCGACATCCAGAAGCATCGAGACAATCGAATCGACATCGTCGACCGAAAAGCCGATTCGCGTTCCGATCGTCGGCGGATGCTTCCCAAGCGGATAAATCTCAAAGACGAAACCATCGATGACTGATGCGTAGTGCTCTGGTCCGTTTCCGTGGCGGTGTCTTGTAAACAACAGCCCCATCTCCGAATAAAAATCGGATGCTCGGTCGATGTCCGTTGACCGCAATACGGTCAGATTCATGATCGGGGGAGCTGCAAACATATGTTGGGACGAACGAATTGCGATCTATCCGCGCACGCGGAGGAACGGGGATCCATCGTGCGCCAGAGCTTTGTCGGTCCTCAGGGGGGACCGGCTAGAGAACCTGATTAGAACGGATCCTGTCAGGCGATGCCAGCTTCTCGGACCCAGGCGAACTCGAGCTGGGTGGCGGGAGGGCGATCCGGTTCGGACTCCGCCTCCTCTGCACTTTCTTGTGCACTGTTCGCACGACCAGTCGTACCAAGTGCGAAAACCTCCACCCATCGCGGCGTCCCCGGCATCCCGGAGGGATCACAGCCAGTAGCCGGAGGTCAGCGCAGCGCCACCTCCGGGCAACGCCCCCCAGAACGCCGCAGGAAGGTAGGAAAATTTCGGGTAGGAAAACGGATGCCCGAAAAACGACACACCGGGCAAACACCCTACTCTCTTTTCCTACCCGAAATTTTCTACCTCCATCTCCAGCCGATGCTTCCTCCGCGCTTCATCATCAGAACCCCCGTTCCTCTTCGCATTGAGAAAGCTGGCAAAGACGCCGATACAAACTCTCGAAAGCCCCCACCACACGCCGCCCTGCCCCGTCGAACGCCCTGCCCCGTCGAACGCCCTGCCCCGTCGAACGACCTGCCCCGTCGAACGACCTGCCCCGTCGAACGACCTGCCCCGTCGAACGACCTGCCACGTCGAACACCCTCCGCCACAAGAATCACTTGCACGCCGTTCATCAACGTCGCGGTGCAAGCCATGTCTTGATCTCAATGGTGCACTTCAAAAACCCCAAGGCGATCGACTACCAAGCAACGGCGTGAGCGTGTGCAGAGTCGGATTTGTCTTTGAGTCAAAGAGAAACAACCTCGACCACACAACGCGAGTGACGGAGGAGTCATGCGCCGCAGGATCACACGTTGGGCCACAAGAGATCAAGACGCTCATCGCATCAAAACGCGGACGACCTACCGCCAGAGGATTTGAGAAGCTGGCCTCAGCCCACCGCAACCGCACGCCAACCTTCGAATCGGTACGCAATTCGACCAAGTTCAACGACAGCCATCACCGATGGACGGCCATTGTGGTTTCAACTTTGCCGTTCGTCGGTGGATGGCTTGGTTATCCAGCGTCTACTGATCCTGGTCTGGGCGCCAACGAGGGTAGTATTCGAGTAACGATGGATGCATCGGGTACTCAAGGATCGCTGCGCGCGGACCCGTGATCATGTAATCTTCAACGCAGCACCCGCAACCGCCAATGGCTTCATATTCAAGTAGTTTTGGTTTCCATTTTGCCTCCCATGCTGCCTTGGCAATCTCGTGAGCCGGATCGCATGCGAACACGGTATGTTCAACTGTTGCGGTACAAATCCTCAGTTCACTGGAGTCATACGATTTTGCATTCCATAGTCGGTCGACGGCCTCTTGAAGGGATTGGTAATATTCATCTGCGGCGAGGTCTGGGTGCTGTGTGACTTTCGGTGACTCTCCCGCAGCGACACGTTCCAATTGTTGCTGGAGAAACTCCGTGTCAGTGAGATTTTCAGTTTGTCCACCGACATCCCAAGGCGTTCGTCGCAGATCCTGCGAACGGTCATTGCAGCCGATCACCGCTAACGTTGCGACCAACGCAACAGCGAAGCAAGTGTTTTGCGGTGGACTACCGATCGACATGCTTTGCCCGGATAACGCGTCACCGTTCACCGCGGCACGGCGAACGACATTGTGTTTTCAATGGACGCCGACTCCGTGCCTGCGTGTGCGGGCGGATGGTTCACGCGTCCGGCCACGACGACAGCACGCGCCATCGTCGCTGACGGCCAATGTACTCGATCGGAATCATCGAGAGAAATTTCACTCCCCTCGCTGAACCGATTTCTATGTGGAGTCGGGATGAAGCCTCGGAGGGCTGGCAAAATGCTTGCCGGTGGTGTCAGCCACCGGAATCGAAAGAACGGATTTGCTGAGGCCTGGAAGGCCGGCACAATGTCTCCCGGTCCACTCGAAGCCCGGGTATTGTGTCGGCCCGCTGGGCCGTGAGTATTCCTTTGAATCCACCCCGGTGGCTGACGCCACCGGCAGACACTCTACCGGCCCTCCGGGCCTAAGACACTTCGTTCTGCCAGCCAAATCCGCTCCATTGATCCCTTTGGACTCGGAAACACGAAGCAGCCACCATTTCAGGCGTTGGTTTGTCTTCCTCGGCCGAGTCGCCCGGGCACCTATCAAACGATGAAATCAAATGTGAATCACAGGAAACAGAGGTCCGATGAAACCCGGTGGGCGCAGTTCGAGCGTACCAACTGCGGCATGAGCGTGAACTAAGAGATGCTGGGTTCACGCAAAGGCGCCAAGCCGCAATGGAGTGGGTTGTAATCTTTGCGGCTTGGCGACTTTGCGTGAGCTCCCACCAGCAAGTACGCCGGCGCCCCAGTCAATCCGCCGCAGATCACTTGCCACAAAAAGCACGAGAAGTCGCGACAAGAAAAGGGGCGATCCGTCGACAGGCGTCGGTTAGCAGCGCGAACGGCACGTATCACCCGGCCCAAGCGGTTAAGCCACAACCTCCCAAGAGACACTCGAGGGCTCGGTGTGCATCTGATGGTTCGTCGTCACTCTAGCGAAAGATTGCGGCAAGCGACGAGCTCATTGATAGTGCCGCTCGGAAATCGTTGCATCGGCAACATATGCGTCATTCTGCTCGACAAACATACCCGACACGATCCAGATCGGTTTTTCACTGGCGGTCGCGAGCTGAAAAGTCAACTCGGCGGTATCGATACGCCAAAGGTCGATGTGCAGTTCGTTGGTGCCAGGATACTCGTGCGCGGGTTTCGTTGCCGTTGGGATGACCGCGGGTGAAAGAGACGGTTCTTGCACACACAGGGAAACCAGCGCCCGTCGAAAACGCTGGACTTGAGGGTCTTCGTCGGTGACGACCTGTAGGTGCGATATGTTTGGTTGCGCCATCTCACGCCGTTCAAGGATTGGTGTGGAGTTGCCTGCACATCCCGCGACTGCGGCAGAAATGTTCAGCAACAGCAATGCGTGCAGCTTCGCCAAGTGCTTTCCCCTTAATCGACGAACGTTGATGGTCACACGGTGGCACCCCAGGAGTTGGTGGTCACGAAAAGACGTTGCCGCCACTCGTGTGCACCACATAGTTACGACGATTCTTGTTCGGCTCGATGGCATGCGGACGCTTGAGTTTTGTTGTCCGCGCCGTCCGCATTCCGGTGCCCCCGTGCATCCAGGTTCTCGGTCTTACGATAGCGCATCCATTCTTTGTCCAGTCGCTTTAGTTCTTCGTCGGCGATGGCGTCAATCTTTTGCAGTGCGAAAAGAAGCGAGCGAGGCGAAATTGGCGGCAACGTCATTGCGTGTTTCTTGCCGCAGGATCGACACGTCATCATCGGCGATCGAATGTCTCGTTGGTCTCGAATGTCTGATCGGAGGGACGTCATCCGCTCGCAGAACGTGATGACTTCGCTCCAGTTTGGATTGTTGGACCAAAAGCGTTCCAGTTCGGCGAGCATTTCCGGAAACCAAGCTCGTTGGGCATCGCCGGATGGCATCGAGAATGTGTCCTTTTGAGTCGTAACGTTGGCGATCACGCGGTCGCCGCGAGCGATCCTCCACATCAGTCACCACGACTCCGCGGCTCGCCGTGCATCCGATGGTTATCGCTTTTCCGGAATCCCAATCACCAGAGGATCTATTGGGTAGCTGACCCTCGTAACCACAACTGTTTCTGGATGAAGCGAATTCGCGATTGCCGGATGAATCGTGGTTCCCTTATGCAAGAACACTACCGCTCGGTCTTTACTGAGCAAGTCTTTAATTACCGATGAGTCGATTACATCGCCATTCAAATGGGCGAATTGAAGTGTGTTGAAAGAAGCTGCAAACCGCTTTTCCCGAATGACGAGTACTGAACGTCCCCGGTCAATCGAAGCCGTTATGGATCGACCACCGTGTTCGATTGTCCCCTCGTGATTCCATGTTTGTCGAGTTTCGCCCCAGTCCATCGTAGTCCCAACAAAAAGTTTTCCGTTGGGTGTATCGTCTTCGATGTGTGCGTCGATAATCGTCTCGGGGGGTCCGACGACCGGCTCGTCCGCCGTGGCGAAGCAAACCGACAAGAGAAGAGGAAGCAACACGATAACGGATCGGTACAAAATTGACATTGGATTCTTCTTTGCGATAACGTTAGAAATCACGCGGGACGGTCGAAAGACGTGCAAGCAGACCAAAATCCGCGACTCTCGTCCTTATGGTCATCCGCCATTTTCTGTGCGCTGGGAAGTGTTTGGCGAGACAATTTCGAAGGCGGTAGGATACCAGTACGACTCGATCCAGTCATCTCCGATCGGAGCAATACGATCAACGGTCCATCCGGCATCGCGCATCGTGAACATCATGCTGTCAGCGGCGGGCGCATTCGTTGAGTGAATCAGGGCCGGGCAAATCGCGTCTTGGGTTGCGAGGAATGTCGACACATCGCGTCCATCACCGGGATCAGGGTCACCTGGCGAGTCGACGAACAGGTCGTGGTCAAGGCAGATCAAGCAAGGAGTCGAAGAAAGGGCCGAGTACGCAGCAATGAAAGCGGGTGCAGTTCGATAGACGTCGAGACGAACGTTGGGATGGTGAGCCACGAGGATCGCATTGAACCGCCTTATACGGTCAAGATCGTCTTCGAGCATCACTAGGTATTGCATTGGCTGAACGCTGCGTCATTCAGTCGGCGAACGAAATGCGATCTATCCGGGTACGGAGTACACGGATAGATCGTGCGTTAAAGTTTGTCGGCACGACTTGGCCGCTTCTGGGGGACGCTATTAGAACAGCATTCGTTGCTGCATGCCAGTTTCTGCGGCCGTCTCGGTCATGGCGTCCAAGCCCGGGGACTCTCCTGCACTTTCAATGCCACTTTTCAGATACCACTCGTACCACTCCGAAAAACCTTCCCCCATCGAATCGTCCCAGAACCGAATCTCATCAAGTTTTTGGCTCTCACGGTACCAACCTGGGCTACACTCCGAATCGCGTCCCAAGATCTCGCTCCAGGATCGCTTCGGACACTCGTGCGTCAGACGAAGCGACTCGCTGCCACAGTGCTCACAGCATCGCTCCGGCTCGGTCTCCAACTCGGCCTCCGCTTCTTCCACCGCAGCCATCACGGCCATGCGAGCCTCCGCACCGTCGGCTGCACTCAGGGAGGCAAGGCAGCGTTGCTGATACGCCACCGCTTTCGTGCTCGACCAACCTCCGAATTGACGCGTTTTGGTTAGCTGATTGGGCTGGATGTGCAAGCACCAGCGGCAAATGAACTCCGCTGTCGAAAGAGTCAACGGAACTTGAATCGACTCACCGCCCGTCGTGTATCCTTCACGTGCCCAGAGCCGTAGGCAAGCTTTCGTTCTCGGATCAGATGGAGCTGGAAGGTTCTAACGTCTTCGACGGTTGCCTGGTCGAGCGGTTTTTCGATAAAGTCGGCAAACTTTCGCACGTGATAGGTGTAGGCGTCGATGGTGGCTTCGGCCATGTTGCGGATCACCATGTCTTCGGCGAGCCGCTTGGTGAGTTTGCAGGTTCGTTTTTTGTGTGACATCACGGTTGCTTGTCCTTGTTGTGAAACAGAGTTCAAAAGAAGTTCGCGCCGCAGCGTGCGGGGAACACAACAAGGGTGCGTCAACGAGCAAAAAGCGCAAGTTAAAACGTCAGGCAAAGCACCAAGAAAGAGACCGTAAGAACGCCCAGCGCACACAACTAGCTAACCGCAAAAGCGCCTACAGGCGCGCCGAAAGACAGACGCGTTGTGACCCTCACACGCTCACCGCACCGACAAGAGAAAACGGTCACGCCAATGAAGTCGCTGCCGATTAAGTTCAACGGCGGTGGTCACCGCGTCGGCGCGATCGACCCAAACTCAAAAACAAACTCAACTCGCCGACTGCGGTGCACCACATGGTTCACGCGGTCGGCCACGACGACAGCCCGAGCCAGCATCGGTCTGTGCCAATGTACTCCATCGAAATCGCCTTGGGAAATTTCACTCCCCTTGCTGTACCGATCTCATTGTGGAGTCGGGATGAAGCCCGGAGGGCTGGCACAATGCTTGCCGGTGGTGTCAGCCACCGGTATCGAAAGAACGGATTTGCTGAGGCCTGGAAGGCCGGCACAATGGGTCTCCCGGTCCACGCCAAGCCCGGGCATTGTGTCGACCCGCTGGGCCTAGGGCGCTCCTTTGAATCCTCCCCCGGTGGCTGACGCCACCGGCAGACACTCTACCGGCCCTCCGGGCCTGAAAGCCGCCCTCGTACTCAGCACCGTGGTACTCGTGCTCGTACTCGAATCAACAGGCGTCGGTTTGTCTTCCTCGGCCGAGTCGACCGCGCACCTGTCGAACGATGACATCAAATGCGAATCTCAGGAAACAGAAGCTCGATGAAATCAGATGGGCGTCCTATGGGTCACGATCCAACGACGGCGAATCAATTGCCACAAAAGAACGCGAGAAGACGCAAAAGAAGAAGTGGACGCTGTCGTCAGGCGTGGGTTACCAGCGTGAACGTCACGGATCACGCGGTCGCCGCGAGCGATCCTCCACTTCAAAAACCACGACTCGGCGACTCGTCGTGCATCCGATGGTTCGTCGGGTCTACGATCGTTGGGGTCGCGATTCGCTAGTGATTGTCAACAAGTTACTCGGTGTGAACTGCCGTGGGCAAACAAACGTGGCAATCTCTGGCGAGCAGTCAACGGTTCGTGGTATCAATCGACGGTTTGTGATTCTGGTGTCCATGTGCTCGTGCGTATCGCGCGATCGACCCAATTTGCAGGTCTAAAAAGTAACGATGATACACGGTGTTCGACACTTTCTGGGTCAGGGAATCCGTAGTGTGGTTCAACGTACGTCTTTATTTCCCCGGTTTCCAGCCATGCAATCTCCTCTGTCGGTTCAACCATCGCTGCATATGCCGATCCGTACAGCACTGCGATCACGCCGGCTGCAAGTACGACCAAGCGGCGTCGCTGGCTCGGTGAAGTATCGGTCTCGTCTGACATCGTCTTCAAAGGGGCCTACTTACTCCGACGAACATCAGCGATCACCTCGCACACGGACCACTACGATTGAGATGGCGTGAGCGTGATGAAGGCGGTCGGTGTGAAAGTTTGTGTATCGCAACAATGAGTGTGCTGGGGTGCATCGCCGGGTTCGTGGCGTCGGTCGGCACGCCGGTTGGAACGACCGTCGCGGCTTGCCAATGTACTCGATCGGAATCGCCAAGGGAAATGCGAGCGTCCCAATCTGCAGCCGGCATGTCAGGCGTCGGTCGTCAGCGTTGAAGTCGTCAGGCGTCGGTTTGTCTTCGTCAGCTGAGTCGACCGCGCACCCATCAAGCCATGACATCAAAAGCGAATCACTGGAAACAGAGGTTCGATGACATCAGGTGGGCCAACTTCGAGCGCACTAATCAGCAGCATGGACGACAGGCGTTGGCCCATCGCAGCCACGTCTACCGCCGCGAACATCAGCGATCACCTCGCACGCAGACCTCTACGATTGAGTTGGCGTGAGCGTGATGATCGAAACGGGGTGAAAGCTTGTGTCTCGCGGCAACGAGTGTGCTGGGGTGCATCGCCGGGTTCGTGGCGTCGGTCGGCACGCCGGTTTGGAACGATCGTCGCGGCTTGCCAATGTACTCGATTCGAATTGCCAAGGGAAATTCCGGCGTCCCAATCTGCAGCCGGCATGTCAGGCGTCGGTCGTCAGCGTTGAAATCGTCAGGCGTCGGTTTGTCTTCGCCAGCCGAGTCGACCGCGCACCCATCAAACCATGGCATCAAAAGCGAATCCCAGGAAACGGAGGTTCGACGACATCAGGTGGGCCAACCTCAAGCGCACCAATCAGCAGCATGGACGACAGGCGCTGGACCATCGCAGCCACGTCTACCGCCACGAACGGGGCGGTTCACCCAGTACGGGCGAAAGACGTTGTGATGGCCTATTATCGATCCACCCGTACTTGGGTGCAACCGATGGTTCCCCGTGATTCAAGGTTCTAGTGTCGGTGAGTCGATTCTAAATCCCGAAGAACGCGACAAAGAAGTACCAGGAAAGTGAGAAGACTAGGAACGATATTGCGATCACGAATCCGTAGTGATGTAGTGCGAAACGCTTAACGAACGCCGTGCAGAGTGCGACGGCACCAGTGACAATCGCCGCAAGAATCAAGCCACCATCGAGAAACCCCCAAAAGAACCCGAACCCCAGATGCGGTTGAAGGTACGGCGTACTCAATGCGTTTTCGGTCAGCCCGCCGTAGTATGCGGACACCGTCGTGATGAACACAAACGATAGGAAGGCGGGCCGCCGAGTCCAGAAACGTGTCGCCAACGTTTCGGCAGATGCATCTGGAATCGCGTGGTGTTGTGGCTCGTACGGATTCGGCTTCATCCACCGCTAGAGCCCAACAATCGTGATGCATTGCGCAATTTCCGTCGGGGAACGTCCGGGATCAGCGGGCGGCGGGAGTTGACATTGATCTCACCAAAAACCGCACCACCGCCGCTCCGTTGCATCCCATGGTTCGTCGCATGAATTGCCTATAAACAGTCACTCTGAATTCCAAGGGAAATTGACCTGTAGCCCTAATGGATCGTTGCTCAGTACTTTGGCATCAAAGCGACCAAACATTTCGCGTGCCCAGACTGAGAATTGGTCAATGTCACGTGATTGGGTTAACAAAGTGAATTCGCCATGTTCGTTGGTTCTTGCACCTCCGACGACATGACCTGCTTCGGAGCACGAAACCGCAGTAAATCGAAGGGGTTTACCGTTGCCATCTGTGATCGTTCCTTCTACGGAAAGAAGTTGCGGAAGACGCACGTCACCAAGATCGACGTGCCTGTCGCCAGGCGAAATTAATCGCTCAATGTCTTCTTCAAGCCAAAGCGTAGCATGGGGGGTAAATACTGTTCGGCCGATCTCTAGGGATCCTTCCGGTACGCATGCCGAAAAGCGGCCGTCCTCACTGGTCTGTACATAGCCACCCCGATCGACTGCCTCGATATGGCGAACATGCACTCCGGCTCCCGCAACCGGCGATAAGCCATCGCTTGTTTCAGACACGAGTCTTCCCGTTATCTGACAACCGAGTTCGGTTGTGAAAGACACCTCGGTTGTTTCTCCTGGTCGAACGCGCCAAGGGCCAGGCTCACTCGGAACAAGTACATACTTATCATCGTGAAAGGACGCAGTAATTTCTAGGATCCCTGTTGTCATAGGTATCTCGAAGGCGCGTTGTTGCGGATTGCGTAGACGATGAAATCCGCGTACTGAGGCATTAGCATCTGAAAACAGTCGCAGTTCCTTGATGGACTCAAGGGCAACCACGTCTTCTATTGCAAGTCTGACAGTCCCAGTCTCAGCGACAGTGAATTCGTTCGTCCCGCCTTCAGCAATTGAAAATCGTTGTTCACCAAAACGAACACTCCTTAGGCGAAACTCAGTTGCCTCAATTGTGTATGCCAACGGGAATTCTGCTTCTCCAGACTCATCAGTGATTTCTCTGCAGTCCTTCCACAATTCTTCCGGCACCTCTGACGCAACAGTGACGCCATTGTGGACGGCGAAGAGCCTGGAAACGCCTACGAACCGACTGTGGAGAGGTTGACTATTCTGCGCATAGAAAGAAGCAGTTGTTTGATTCTCAGTTGATCGCGAGATTCGCGCTCCGTACCAAGGCTGTTGTAATGGGTGCATTCCCATTTAGTTGACGCAAAAATCACGTTAATCGTCGGCCGAAAGGAGTTGTTGGTCAGTGGCTTCAACTTTGCAGCTCATTGGACGAGGCTCCCAGTGCCAACTGTCGCTTGCCTGGGTGCGACGGAATTCGGCCAGCTCGCCGATTGATTCATCCCAACGATTAGGAATCAGATGAGCGCGAACTTGAAGCATCTGCTCCGCGTTTTCGCTTTTCCAAAACATTGCATTGCTCTTTAGACGCAAATTGATCACGCGGCGAATGCTGCTTTCGATCGCCCCGCTACCACAAGGGATTCCGCTGCGACGATAGGCAGGGTAACTCAACCGACCCGCTTCACCATGTCGGCAAAGGTAATGGATTTCTGTTTCCAGTTCTGTGGCCGATTTTCCGACGCGTTCTAGGCCGGCGAGCTCATCAACCACTCGCCGCCATTGACCGTTTCGCAGCAGCGTTCGGTACTGACGATAAAGCCCCTGGCGGACGTCTGCGTCGAGCCCAAGCGAAGCAAGCGCTTTGGAAACGTGATGCACCGCATGGCAGCAGTCCAAGACCTGATGCGTGACGACGCTCGTGAGTCCCGCATATTGAATGATGCGATCAATACGATCCCAAATCCAGGGGGCGCCATCGGCGACGAACGTCACGCTATGTGCCTCCGCGGCTCCGAGCCGATGCAGATGCATCGCAACCAATTCGGCGATCGCGTCGGGCCCAGTCAGGGTGCCGTCGATCGTCGCTTCATGCTCCTTCACCATCCGCCCCTGCTCGTCGTGAACAAAAATCGTCATCAGTTTAGGCTCCCGCCAGTCCGCTTCAAACGAGCGTGCAGGTTTCTTTGCCGAGCGCCCGGGCGAGTCAGCTTGCCCCTGAGCGACATCATCGCTTGACGCATTGGAAGTCGATGCAGGTAGCATTTTGCCGCGTATTTTCATTCTTCCGCCATCAATTTGCACCGACACTCGTTTCCCGGCCAATTCACCGGTGCTCGCCAACTTGCCCTGCCGAAACAGTTTGAGCCGATGCCGTCGTAGGCGCAATAAGCCGTCGCCAGATTGATAGGCGATCCGTTTGACCGCCTTGATATCAAGTGTGATACCATCGCGAACCAGTTCTCGGTGAGCCACTTCGATCGAAGGACACAATGCCACTTGGCGTGCCACGCGACTCTCCAGCGCGGGCGAGACGCCTTTGCCGAACCCGAATTGAGCAAGCGAAACATGCAAGCCGACGCGGGGCGAATCGTCTCGACCAAGCAACTTTTTCTTAGGGGCACAGTAGAGCGCTGTGGCCCAGAACAGCATGCCGCCGAGCAAACGAACGGCGACCCTAGTCTCGCGCCCTTTCTGAAGCGGTCTTGAGAAGTTGACCCGACTCGATTGGCATGCCTTTTCAAAACCTTTTTCGATCATGGTCGCGGAGATCAGCCCGGCGACGACCATGTCCGCACCGCGGGCAAAGGCATCATGGATGGTTCTTTCCAGCGTTGCGAGTTGCTCGGGATGATCTGAGATCCGTTGTTTCCAGAGCGTAACTTTGGGAACCAACTGAGCGTAAAAGAGCGCGAGCATTTCTTCGGCCGACTCAATCCGTTCACCATTCTCTTGCCCCATGTCTAGTCCTTGCATTGTCGTCGGCATCCTTGCTAGGCGAGTGGAAAATCATCCTTGAATCGCCCAAGATACCGTCAACACCGGATCCAGAAACAGCAGCCAAGCCCCCGACGGGTTGCTAGCAAAAACGTCAACTAAATGGGAATGCACCCGTTGTAATTCGGCATTGCTGACGTGGAAAGCGGAGAGCCCAATTGAAGGACTGTAGACCCAAAGCGTTCCACGCTCCGATTGCCGTAGACTCTGAGGCTCAAAGCTGGCGCGCCCACCCTCGATCGAAACAGGCACTATGACTCGATCAAGTCCGGCAAAAACGTCAGATAGCCTTAAGACGACCCTGACGTCTTGCACGCGTTTGCCTTTGTCGTCCACAACCTCGACACTGAATTCGTTTGAGGTTGGTGTGGAACGAAAATCAAGACTTGCCTGTACAAATGCAATTGGTTTCGCGTCACGAGAAGTCGATGTCGATTCTCCACATCCAAACACGAACAAGGAACAGGATAGGGATAGTGCTGACCAAACGACAGATCGGTCCATGAGGAAATTGACGCGATGAAGAAATCGTGGAAATGTAGTGTCGCTCACGTGAATTTCAGTTCTTGCCAAGTCGACGAACGGCAGGCATCACCGAGATCGCGCGATAGATCCGACACTTTGAAAACGCCGACTCGCGATCTTCGGTGGATGCCATGGTTATCGCCTCTCGTCAATCCCTTCGGGCCACCAAGCGTCGGCAACTTCCGTCAGTTGAAGACGCCCGTCGGGATCGTGGGAAGTAACATACCATTTCGTCGCAATAAAAGCCATTTCACCTGCCCTCGCATCCTGGTGACGGCTCAGCCAATCCGACTTGGATTTTGCGGCATGTTGTTGGATGTCGTAGCGTGCGTAGAACGAATCCATCGTCACGCTGTGTTTAGCGTGCATGAAATCAACAGCTGCTCGCGCGCACAAATCAATCGCTCGGCGTTCAGCATCCGTGACCCGATCGGAGCCGACCAAGGATTCGAGTATTGGGCCGATCTTGTCGAAGTCAAGTTCGTCTCGATCATCTTGCGAAAGCATTGGCATTGCCGCGAAAAATCGAATCTCTAATTGCGATAACGGCGGTGGTCACCGCGTCGGCGCGATGGACCAGAACTCAAAAACAAACTCTACTCGCCGACTGCGGTGCACCGGTCGGCCACGACGACAGCCCGAGCCATCGCCGCTCTTTGTCAATGTACTCGATCGGAATCGTCGTGGGAAATCGAGTCACCCAATCAGCGGTCGGCACTTCAGGCGTCGGTTTGTCTTGGATCGTACTCGTACTCAGCATTGCGGTACTCGTGCTCGTACTCGATCGCCAGGCGTCGGTTTGCCTTCGCCGGCCGAGTCGACCGCGCACCTATCGAACCGTGACATCAAATGCGAAACCCAGGAAACGGAGGTTCGATGACATCCGGTGGGCGACCTTCGGGTCACGATCAAACGACGGCGAATCAATTGCCACAAAAGAACGCGAGAAGACGCGAAAGCAGAAGTGGGCGCTGTCGTCAGGCGTCGGTTAGCAGCGTGAACGGCGGTGGTCACCGCGTCGGCGCGATGGACCTAAACTCAAAAACAAACTCAACTCGCCGACTGCGGTGCACCACATAGTTCACGCGTCCGGCCACGACGACAGCCCGAGCCATTGCCGCTCTTTGCCAATGTACTCGATCGGAATCGCCGTGGGAAATCCAGTGTCCCAATCTGCGGTCGGCACTTCAGGCGTCGGTTTGTCTTGGATCGTACTCGTACTCAGCATTGCGGTACTCGTGCTCGTACTCGATCGACAGGCGTCGGTTTGCCTTCGCCGGCCGAGTCGACCGCGCACCTATCGAACGGTGACATCAAATGCGAATCCCAGGAAACAGAGGTTCGATGACATCCGGTGGGCGTCCTCCGGGGCACGATCCAACGACGGCGAATCAATTGCCACAAAAGAACGCGAGAAGACGCGAAAGTAGAAGTGGGCGCTGTCGTCAGGCGTCGGTTAGCAGCGTGAACGTCTACGTTCACCTGCTTAGCGGCGGCGAACGTTGGCGGGTGAGTGGGCTTGGTGGCACTTCGTTGCCCCTGATGCTAAGTCGGGTGCAACGTTTGGTTGAACGGGCCTTGCGTTCGGCCCCGTCGTCGCGGGACCGGCTCGGCCATCGGTTTAGTACTTTACCAGTTCGATTGACCCCGAGCTGGGGTTTTAGGCGGTTGGCAGTGAAGAACACTCCGACCCGGGCGCGCACCTTCGGTAGCGTCGGTGGCACTTGCTGTCCGTTGTCAACTTCTCCAGCGGCCTCATGCGGCTTGCCCTCGTTTCTCTCGCCAGCCAAACGCTTCACTCGGTGGCCCACGGCCGGCCGCGAATTCGTGATGCGAGACTAACCGCTTGCCGCACACCGGACACGTGCAAGCATCAAGCATCCCGGCCGACTCGCACCACTCTTGCCAGCTCAACGGCTCTTCCGACTCCGGCGGTGCCACGCCGAGGGCACAGCGGGCCTCATCGATCCGACTGTGCTGGTTGCCGCTGTAGAGCCCGTAGCCGCGAACCGTCTGGAAACGACGCGGCGGAACGTGCAACAACCAGCGACCGAGGAATTGATCGATCGGCACTTCCGCCACCCCCTGACGCTTGCCGTCGCCTCCGTCCTGCGTCCCAATCCGATAGCGAAAGACGACCTTGTCGTCACGAATGCCCAGCAACCTTGAGTTGCCGATCGGGCCACCTTTGATGTACCGAGCCAGGTAGGTCGCCACTCCCGAACCGTCTCGGTAGGCGTCGAAACTCTTGACGTTCCACGGTTTGCCACTCAGCTTGGCCAACGTCCTCTTGAAGTCGTTGGGGCTGATCGAGTCAGGCAGTTTGATCTCACCCGATCGAACCTTTTGCTGGAGCATTGCCTTGAACTTGCCGCGAAACTTGATCATCAAGACTTTGCGGGGCAGCAAACAATTCTTCTGAGGGCGGAGCCACGTTCCGTCATCAGACAATCCGCCGGCGGTGACGATGCAATGCAAATGCACGTGCGGCATTAAGGTCTGGTTCCAAGTGTGCAGGGCGGCCAGGATTCCGGGCTTTGCACCGAGGTACTTGGGGTCGTCGAGTAGCTGGCAGAGCGTTTCCGTTGCCGCGGCGAACAAGGTGTTGGCGTACGCTGCTTTGTTGAAACGCCAAATCGGATTCAGTTCGCTCGGCAGGGTGAAGACGACGTGGTGATGCGGGCAGGGCAGGAGGCGTTGCTTCGATCTTGCCAGCCACTGTTCACGAGGCACCCAAGCACACTGGGGGCAGCAGCGATGCCGGCAGGAGTTGTAGGCGATGCTGTGATAATGACCGTCGGGACAACTGTTGACGTGCCCGCCGAGCGTTCGGGTACGGCAATGCTGGATGCACCATGCGGCGTGAAGCATGTCCCGCGAAACACGGAAACGCGCCGCGAACGAGTCGAAGTAGCCTGCGAAGATTTCTTGAAGCGTGATGGCCATTGGCACCTCGCAATCGATGTTGGCAGGTCATCCCCCCGCAAGGCCAGTTCAACGGTACGGTTCAGCGGGGCCGCGCGAACGACTTACCACTTCAAAAACGCCAACTCGCGGCCTCCGTTGCAACCGATGGTTACCCGCTATTCTCCGGGTTCGGCAGACCGTCAAGGTCAAGATTGACATTGTGTATTCTTGCATTCAAAAACACTCGCTTCAACGCAACCTGGACGATGTCATTGACTGGCATTTCAATTGTCGTTCCGGTCTTGGTTGTGCCAACAATATACCGCCGCCTATTCTCGCCTTCCAGCTTGCTCGTCAGAGCCAGACGCTCCAACTCACGAAAATCAATGGAAACGGAGACAGGATCTGACCTCGTCCCCCACTCGGAATACACTTCGTTAGGGGTCACACGAACATGTTGGTTTGACATGTCGGACGTTAAAGCAAACCAGCCAGCGTACAGAGCGAAACCAAAGAAGAAGAGCGAACATAAAGCCGCGATACGGCCTAGCCGGGCGATAAATACGCCGGAAGCTAGCAAGAACCCCGCGAATGGCAGGATCAACCAAGCAAAATTGTGTTTGACGCGGTATGTGTAGGTGTCGCCACTCTTCTCGATACCAATCAGGTCGGCGAGCATCCAGATCGCCATCGCAACGAACACAAGAACGAAGGGCGACATTGTCGCAATGTATTTCAGCTTGACATTCGACATTGATAGTCGCTGGTAGAAGTGACAACGCGCGAGGCAGTCAGTCGGGTAACGGCGGTGGTCACCGCGTCGGCGCGATGGACCTGATCTCAAAAACAAACTCAACTCGCCGACTGCGGTGCACCACTTGGTTCACGCGGTCGGCCATGACGACAGCCCGAGCCATCGCCGCTCGCGGCCAATGTACTCGATCGGAATTGCCGTGGGAAATCGAGTATCCCAATCAGCGGTCGGCACTTCAGGCGTCGGTTGTCAGCGTTGGCATCGACAGGCGTCGGTTTGTCTTCGTCGGCCGAGTCGACCGCGCACCTATCGAACGATGACATCAAATGCGAATCCCAGGAAACGGAGGTTCGATGACATCCGGTGGGCGATCTTGGGGTCACGATCAAACGACAGCGAATCAATTGCCACAAAAGAACGCAAGAAGACGCAAAAGAAGAAGGGTGCGCTGTCGTCAGGCGTCGGTTAGCAGCGTGAACGCTACGGATCACGCGGTCGCCGCGCGAGATCGTCCACTTCAAAAACGACGACTCGGCGACTCGTCGTGCATCCGATGGTTATCCCCTGCCGTGTTTACCGCCTGTGTCATTAGGAAATGAACAGGTCTAGCCAATGCTGCTCCAGTTGTGCCGTCAACATCAAGTTCGTGCGATCACCCCACCAATCGTATCGAGTCGCGTGATCGCTCGGAAGAAAACCAAGATCAACTGAAATCTCAAGTGACTTCAAGAGGTCCCGGATACTACCAGATCCTGGTGTCGATGACTCAAACGGGGTTACGTCACTTGGATCGTACGCCATCATAATTGCTTCCTCGAAATCCATCGTCGAATACCAATCTTGACGGACGGTGAACATTCGCGCGCAGAACGCCCCAAAATCCTCGAGTACATCAAAGTGCTCGCCGCCAAACAGCCCAAAGTAGATAGACGATGTTTGGCCGTTGATCGGTATCCTACCGGCGCGGATCAGAAACCCTGGGGCGGACCATCTCGCAATAAGTTCATCCGGGTTGTCTAATGTCGTTGGCACAACGGTATCTGAATGAATGATCTGGCTGGAACCTAGGTCGATGTTTGTAGCGGAAGGAGTCTCAGCAAATCGCATGTCAAACGAACGACACTGCTCTCGTGCGAATTCAGAAACGGATTCAAAATCTTGCGAGTGAGAAAAGTCATCTCGTAGGAATTGGAGGCATACGAGTGACTCCAGCCCACCCTTTCGCAATTGGCAGTACGACGGATCGAGCCACTCGCAAGTGAAACCAAGACGTGAGACCTCAGCCTCAAAAAGTGAAGTTAATTTGGAATCGGAGTCCATGTATCTGTCAGGTTGGAATTCGTCTGGGGATAACGGCGGTGGTCACCGCGTCGGCGCGATGGACCTAAACTCAAAAACAAACTCAACTCGCCGACTGCGGTGCACCACATAGTTCACGCGTCCGGCCACGACGACAGCCCGAGCCATCGCCGCTCTTTGTCAATGTACTCGATCGGAATCGCCGTGGGAAATCCAGTGTCCCAATCAGCGGTCGGCATTTCAGGCGCCGGTTTGTCTTGGATCGTACTCGTACTCAGCACCGCGGTACTCGTACTCCTACTCGAATCGACAGGCGTCGGTTTGTCTTGGTCGACCGCGCATCTATCGAACCGTGACATCAAATGCGAATCTTAGGAAACGGAGGTCCGATGACATCAGGTGGGCCGAGTTCAGCCACAACGTTCTGCAGCGTGGGCGACCGGCATTGGTCTGTTTGCCTTCCAGTCGAGTACGAGTAGGAGTACCGGCTGACGCCTGAGTACGAGTACGATTTGGGAGCGCGAACGGCGGGCATAACCGAGACGCGGCGAACGACTCACCACTTCAAAAACCTCGACTCCGCGTCTTCGGTTCATGCCATGGTTCGCCTTCATTTCTTTGCCATCGTCACGAAATAAAAAAACAAAATGAAGCATACAACGCCAGCAATCCAATACCTTACAGCGGTGACCCGATCTTTCTCATCCAGGCATTCTTGATCTAAGAGATCGTCCAGATTGCTGCGAATACTTTCTCGACAAGGTCCGCAAACAGGGTAGAGGTTTTGAATGAAAGTGTCGTCAGTCAAGTTCAAATCAGAGCGATCAGATGAGATCCAATGCTCGAACTCCATGCTGTAGGTCAACTTGTCATTTGCATTAAGCGATTCTGAGCAGAAGTAGCATTTTCCTGGGAACGCAAAGTAAAGGGGCGGATAGTCGGCAAATCGCCATGCGAAATCGCACCGATCACAGAAATGAGTTGGTGCGTGAATGGAACACTCCTCACCGCCATAGACGCATCGAGCAGGCAAATCTTCTTGAAGCGGGAAACCATAGACGATTTGGGTCGACGTCTGCCTTCGGCACATTGGGCAGTGAATCGCCGGTGACGATTGGAGGTCCGAGTGAATTACCAAGTTTCTTTAAGAGGCGAACGGTAGGGTTCAGCGGGGCCGCGCGAACGACTCTCCACTTCAAAAACGTCAACTCGCGGCCTCCGTTGCAACCCATGGTTCGCCGCTTTACGACAGTTGCCGCGGGAGAAGACGTGAGTTGCAGTCGGTTCGGCAACAAGGCCGCATGTGATTGCATTATAGGATGCCGCGGGTGACAACGCGACAGGATTCCGAATGCAGCGTCGACCATGTCATCGCTTCTTTACGCCCAGCACCAAGTCAACGATCTCGGCAAAGAAGATGAATGGAGACATTAGGATGAATACGATCAAAGTTAATCCCAAATGATCCCATGAGTTCCAGACGATGTAGATAAGGACTGCGGAGTATGTCGTGATCTTGAACAGCGTGCGGAGCGAAAACTGCGGTCTCTGCACGGATGTTTGTTCGTCGTTGGATTCTTCGCTCATACACGTGGCCAGGTGCCGGGATTCCGTCGGCGAACGGTAGCCGTCACCGGGCACGGAGAGACGACTTTCCATTCGTGAAAACGCGCAAGCCGTGCTCCGTGTGCACGGCATTGTTCTGCCTTCTTGCGTCACGTTGAAGCGTTGACGCATCGGGAAACCCAGTATATCTGCTTGTGGTGGTGAGATTCAAATTCCGCGACCCAGCAATCGGCGTCGCGTTTGGTGGTTGGGATTCCGATCTTGACTTGGTTGCCATCGTCTCCCTGTCGCCAGACCTGAAAGGCATCAAGTTCAAGCAAGGCAGATTTCTGGTCGGCAAACCGCTCGATCATTGCCTCGCGGTCAGGGGCGAACATGTCGGGCGGGACGTCAACCAGTTCACGTTCCCAGTGGCGCAGATGCCGACGTACATGTTGAACACACGGCAAATCAGCGTAAACAGAAGCGCCTTCGGACAGATGAAAGAATTCAAACCCAAGCTCTAACCCGCAGTCAAATTGAACTGCCCAATAGTCGGCGTCACCAAGACCGGGTTCATCAGCAACAACTGGTTCGACGTCAAAGAATGACGCTGCATCCTCGCGACGAACGTTCAGTTGGCAAACGTGAAACCATGGTTTTGTCTTGTTGCCGAGAATCGTCGTGACATCGAGTGGGATCATTTATTCGGTGGCAGAACATCAGCGATCACCTCGCACGCGGGCCTTTACGATTGAGTTGGCGTGAGCGTGATGATCGGGGTGGGGTGAGAGTTTGTGTATCGCAACGACGAGCGTGCTGGGGTGCATCGCCGGGTTCGTGGCGTCGGTCGGCACGCCGGTTTGGAACGACTGTCGCGGCTTGCCAATGTACTCGATCAGAATCGCCATGGGGAATTCCAGCGTCCCAATCTCCAGTCGGGATGACAGGCGTCGGTTGTCAGCATTGAAATCGACAGGCGTCGGGTTGTCTTTGTCAGCCGAGTCGACCGCGCACCCGTCAAACCGCGACATCAAAAGCGAATCCCAGGAAACGGAGGTTCGATGACATCAGGTGGGCCAACCTCGAGCGCACCAATCAGCAGCATGGACGACAGGCGTTGGTCGATCGCAGCCACGTCTACCGCCACGAACGGCGGACATAACCGAGCGGCGGCGAACGACTCACCACTTCAAAAACCTCGATTCCGCCGCTTCGGTTCATGTCATGGTTCTGCCTTCATCAAGTGTGAGCCTTGCAGCTTCGCGGTCAAACCACTCAACCAGCCCGGCACACGCATTTCGAAATCCAATTGTACTGCAAATCGCGACCACAAATGACCCCGGCTCTCGTTGACGTGCAAATGCAGAGTGTGGGCGATGCAGAATTGTGGTTGTCGTGGCATTTTCTTGGATGATCACAGAAGCAAATCCGTCGAACTGTTCATCCCAATTTGTCAGAAAATCAAATTGTCGATATCGCTGTGAATCTGCCAAGACCGCAGCCATCGGCCTGTCGTCGTCGCCATAGATTGCGTTTCGAACGAGATCATGGATCTGCTCGCGAGCCAACCCATCAAATGATGCGTCCCAGAGTCGGGTCTTCCTGTTGAGTAGCTCCTTGAACCCGCAGTAAGCGCCGTACAAACCGCAGTGTTCATCCGAAAAATCACCGAGAATGACAGGACCAATATGCACGCACATTCTACCCCACACGGCAGATGGAGCTATTAAATGAGGCTCCGTCATTGCCTCGATCGCAAAGTCTTCTGGGTTTCCGAAAAACATGTGGCGAGTGACATCCGATCCTATGGCAGAACGGCGGTGGTCACCGCGTCGGCGCGATGGACCTGAACTCAAAAACAAACTCGACTCGCCGACTGCGGTGCACCACTTGGTTCA
Source organism: Stieleria neptunia (assembly GCF_007754155.1). Taxonomy (NCBI): domain Bacteria; kingdom Pseudomonadati; phylum Planctomycetota; class Planctomycetia; order Pirellulales; family Pirellulaceae; genus Stieleria; species Stieleria neptunia. The sequence goes on from NZ_CP037423.1 coordinate 9,864,369, forward strand.
CGCGTCCGGCCACGACGACAGCCCGAGCCATCGCCGCTCTTTGTCAATGTACTCGATCGGAATCGTCGTGGGAAATCGAGCGTCCCAATCAGCGGTCGGCACTTCAGGCGTCGGTCTGTCTTGAATCGTACTCGTACTCAGCATCGCGGTACTCGTGCTCGTACTCGATCAACAGGCGCCGGTTTGTCTTCGTCGGTCGAGTCGACCGCGCACCTATCGAACCGTGACATCAAATGCGAATCCCGGGAAACAGAGGTCCGATGAAATCCGGTGGACGTCCTCCGGGTCACGATCAAACGACAGCAAATCAATTGCCACAAAAGAACGCGAGAAGACGCAAAAGAAGAAGTGGACGCTGTCACCAGGCGCCGGTTAGCAGCGTGAACGGCGGTGGTCACCGCGTCGGCGCGATCGACCGGAACTCAAAAACGAACTCAACTCGCCGACTGCGGTGCACCACTTGGTTCACGTGTCCGGCCACGACTTCAGCCCGAGCCATCGCCGCTCTTTGTCAATGTACTCGATCGGAATCGCCGTGGGAAATCCAGTGTCCCAATCTGCGGTCGGCACTTCAGGCGTCGGCTTGTCTTGGATCGTACTCGTACTCAGCATTGCGGTACTCGTGCTCGTACTCGATCGACAGGCGTCGGTTTGCCTTCGCCGGCCGAGTCGACCGCGCACCTATCGAACCGTGACATCAAATGCGAAACCCAGGAAATTGAGGTCCGATGAATTCAGGTGGGCGACCTTCGAGTCACGATCAAACGACAGCAAATCAATTGCCACAAAAGAACGCGAGAAGACGCAAAAGAAGAAGTGGCCGCTGTCGTCAGGCGTGGGTTACCAGCGTGAACGGTAGAAATCACGGGGAACGGGCGAGAGACTTGCAAGCAGACGAGAAAACGGACCACCCGTTCTCCCGTGCATTTCATGGTTCTGTCGTTCTTCGCGTGACCCCAGGTCGTTCGTGTCCACCTGGTAACGCCGACAGCACTATCTTACCAGTAATCCATTCGATCAACAAAATGGGCAGTAGTGTGAGGATGCTGACGGGAAGCAACATTAGCCCAGCCCATCCTGTGGATGCAGCGAAGACGACAAGAAGCACAAGAATCAGCGTTGCGTTTGAGTGAATACTGTCGCGGCCAACGTTGCAATAGTGAATCCACAACCCCGTCGGAAACCAGGAAACGAGCAACGCCGTTGGATATGCGAGCGGCCCCAAGTAAGCAAAAGCGTCGCGCAGCAATTCGGCGAATGCGATTCCGGCGATAATCAACACAAACGCAATCACTGCGTCCACAACCCACCGCATTGGTTGTTCTGGGGCAATACGCGAGGGCGTCGGCGCGAAGACCATTCTCCGTAGACGCTCAAGAAGCGTTCGGTCTTCCGTCGCGACATTCGTCGGCTCGTACGGATTGAGTTTCTTCATCGACAGAACGGCGGTGGTCACCGCGTCGGCGCGATGGACCTAAACTCAAAAACAAACTCAACTCGCCGACTGCGGTGCACCACTTGGTTCGCGCGGTCGGCCGCGACGACAGCTTGAGCCATCGTCGCTCGCGGCCAATGTACCCGATCGGAATGGCCGTGGAAACTTTCACTCCCCTCGCTGAACCGATTTCTATGTGGAGTCGGGATGAAGCCCGGAGGGCTGGCACAATGCTTGCCGGTGGTGTCAGCCACCGGTATCGAAAGTACGAATTTGCTGAGGCCTGGAAGGCCGGCACAATGGGCCTCCCGGTCCACTCCAAACGCGGGCATTGTGTCGGCCCGCTGGGCCTTGAGCATTCCTTTGAATCCACCCCCGGTGGCTCACGCCACCGGCAGACACTCTACCGGCCCTCCGGGCCTAAGACACTTCGCTCTGCCGGCATACCCGAATCCAATCGTCGGAATCAGTGATGTCACGATCAACCGTTGAAATCGACAGGCGCCGGTTTGTCTTCGTCGGCCGAGTCGACCGCGCACCTATCGAACCGTGACATCAAATGCGAATCCCAGGAAACGGAGGTTCGATGACATCAGGTGGGCCGAGTTCAGTCACAACGTTCAGCAGCGTGGGCGTCCGGCATCGGTTTGTTTGCCTTCCAGTCGAGTACGAGTAGGAGTACCGGCTGACGCCTGAGTACGAGTACGATTTGGGAACGCGAACGGTGGTGATCAGCGGGCACGGCCCATGTGGTCACCATTTGTAAAAATCCCATGCCGTGCTCCGTTGCATCGCATGGTTCGTCGATTCTATCCAAGATCTTCCGAAACGTGTTCATCCACCCACCAAAGCGGCAAGGGCGAGGAGCCCGAAGGCGTTACTTTTTTGCCAATCTCAATCAGGTCTCCGTCCACGTTATAAGTATGCGGGATGTTGTAAAACCCGGGATGAAGCACGCCACCGCCTATCATGAACGGAGCAGACAATACTCCCGTACACGGACGATGTCTTAGTGTCGGATGATCATTGTCAGGAATCTCGACGTCCGTGTTGTCGCACCGAAGACAACGTTGTGGCTTCCGCCTGTTGGCCTGAAGCTCCGCGAAGAGTTTCGCAGCGGTCTCGGTGTACGTTGCCATTTCACCAATTCGTTCACGCAGCCGTCTCGCTTCATCAGAATCAGCAGGAAGTTTTGCCAACTTCCCCTCGTAGAAGGCCAGCATCTCTGCGTCATGATCGATTGCAGCTGGAACCTGCTTTAAGCTCTCGACAACCGTAATCGCGCGACATTGATCGCAATAGGTGTGCATCTGAGCCATTAGGAACCCCGCACCATTTGGAAGACGGTATTTACGCGGGACGTAATCCACGGTCTGGCTGAACGCGCAATTAGAGCATGTGTATCGTGTAGCCAATTCGGTAAGTGAAGAAAGAGTTCTGGCCTCTAGTCCTCAATCAAGCGAACGCGGGCGTTGATTTTGGATGACGGCTGTAGATTTCCGAGGCGCAGCGGGGCACGCGGGAGCACTGCTCCTTATCAAAAATTTCGCAATGTATGGTGCTCAATGTTTCGTTTCTCGGGTTAGGCGTTAGCGGCGGTACCGGAGCGTCCGGACTCCGGCTTCGTTGGTTGCGACGTGTCACGTTCGAAGCGGCATCGCAATATGGTCACTGAGCGTGAACAAATTTTCGACGCCGAGACGGTATGTCAGAATCCGCAACTTCAACTGACGCGATGAGCGGATGACTTGGGCCGGGATCTGGATCAACGATGTCAGGAACGTCGAAAACTCCATTTTGATCACGCGGTCACGGAGCCGCTTCCTCGCCTTCTTCTGACCCGGATTCCCTTTGACGCGGACCATCAGTCCACTCCAAAGCTTCAGCGTCCAGGCAAGAGAAGCGAACAACATGTACGCCCAATTGCTTTCCAGTGAATCCAGTGGCGCGGTCAATGCGTGACTCGCCTTGAGCTGGCTAATCGTGTTTTCCTGATCGCAGCGATGATTGCCGTCTCCGATCAATTCACGCGACTGCTTTTCTTGCTTTGGTTCATTGCTGATGTAGAAGAAGTACTTTTCGGTGCTGAACAGGAATTGCTGTCCGGTCGTGACGTCGATGTTTTTGCGAACAGCAACCATCCGGTAGGGACGCTTGCAGTTGCCGGGCTGATACGGAAACTCAGCGTAGCTTTCAGCACGCAGTTTTTTGTTCTCGTAGCCATTTTCTACGACGATTTGCTCTTTGTAATTCGGACGTTTTGCACGCGGATTTTTCGAAGTCGATCTTTGCCGCCGGAGCGGTTTCCATGCCGATTCGTCGAGGGAATCGGCAATTGCAGTCAGTGTTTTGTTGGCGTCATAACCAAACACAAAACGGACGCCCTGCGCGTCCCATCGATCGAGATGTTGAGTTGACGAAAAGTCTGTGTCACCACGCAACAGGATCTTTCGAAACCCGGCACTGCGACACAATTCGATCGCCCTGTCGAAGTAGAACGATGAGCCTTCACCGCTGGGACGATTGCCGCTGCGGTTGGCCAGATACAGCAACTCTTTGGTTTCCGCGAGCGTTACAACCAGTGGATGGTATCCCCACTGACCTTTGTAGTTGATTCCGACGCCCTCCTTCTTTTCACCGCAAGTCTCAACCATCGTACCATCGGCTTCAATCGTGGCCTGCTCGAAGAACGCATCGGATTGTTGCTTCCAAACCTTCTTGCGTGCCGCGTTAATTCCCTGCATCAAGAGCAGTAGCTTGAAACCATCAAAACGGCGGCAGAAGTCACCAGCGGTTGTCGGATCGGGAATCCGTTCTGCGCCGAGTGCATCCAGGTACGCCTGGTCGGTGCGGCGATGCTCTAAATGTTCGAGGCAGGTCCCCCCGGCCAATAGATTCAGGGCAATATTGAGCACGTGGTCGGCTTCGTCGTACGGCGCGTGAAGCTTAAACACTGGCGCGGACTGGTTGATGTGCTTTCGCAATCCGAATTGCTGGACAAGCTGCATGATCATGCCGATTCCACCGCAGGAGATCGCCTCAACTTTATTGGCCAGTTCGTACTTCGCCCGCAAAGGGCGAATCATGGGCGTATGCGTCTTGCCCTTCTTCTTATCGATACGTTGCAAAAGAACTCGCTTGCGGCGATGAAATCGACGGCGTAAATTGTCGTTCACTCGAAATCCTCTGCTGAGTGAGTGCGTTGAAGTTGTAGTTACCTCCAATACACCCGCAAAACGCCGAGGGTTTCGAGTTTTTTCAGATTTTCATCATCCAGTGTTCGCTTGATTGAGGTCTAGTGCGACGAACGTTTAAAATCACCCGGTCGCGACGAGAGATTCTCCAATGTCAAAACGCCCGACTTCGCGACTCGGGTGCATTTTTTGGTTGAACGAGGCCTTCGTTCGGCCCCGATGTCGTGGGACCGGCTCGACCGATGTTTAGGAGTTTACCCGATCGAACGACCCGTCGTGGGGGATTCTCGCAGCTGTCCCCAACGAATGGACCTCATCGGGCGCGCACCTTCGGTACCGTCGGTGGCAATGGCTGTCCCTTGTGAAATTCTCCAGCGGCATCATGCGGCTTGCCCTTGTTTCTCACGCCAAGAATACGCATCAGAGGGAGGATCCCGCCCGGCGGAAAATTCGTGATGCGAGACCAACCGTTTACCACACACCGGACACGTGCAAGCATCAAGCAGCCCGGCCGACTCGCACCATTGTTGCCAAGTCAACTGTTCAAGCGAGTCGGACTCTGGCGGCTCCACGCCGAGCGCGGCACGGGCCTCATCGAGCTGGGAGTATTGGTTGCCGCTGTACAGACCGTAGCCGCGGACCGTCTGAAATCGCCGCGGCGGCACGTGCTCCAGCCAGCGGCCGAGAAACTGATCGATCGGCAACGCGGTCACCCCCTGACGTTTCCCGTCCCCACCGTCCTGCGTTCCAATCCGATAGCGAAACACGACCTTGTCATCTTGAACGTCCAGTAACCGTGACTTGCCGATCGGGCCGCCCTTGATGTACCGAGCCAAATAGGTCGCCACACCGGAGCCATCACGATAGGCGTCAAATATTTTGACGTTCCACGGTTTGTCGCTGAGCTTGGCCAACAGCTTCTGAAAGTCGGACGCGCTCATCGAGTCGGGCAATTGGATCTTGCCTGATTGAACCTTCTGCTGAAGCATCGCCTTGAATTTGCCGCGGAACTTGAGCATCAACACTTTGCGGGGCAGCAAACAATCTTTTTGGGGACGGCGCCACGTCCCATCACCAGCCAGCCCGCCGGCGGTGACGATGCAATGCAAGTGCACGTGCGGCAACAGGGTCTGGTTCCAGGTGTGCAGCGCCGCCAGGATCCCAGGCTTCGCACCGAGGTACTTGGGGTCCTTGAGCAGTTGCTGGAGTGTTTCCTTCGCGGCGTTGAAGAGGGTCTCTGCATAGGCAGCCTTGTTGAACCGCCAGATTCGATTCAGTTCGCTCGGGAGTGTGAAGACGATGTGATGATGCGGGCAGGGCAGCAAGCGTTGCTTACATTTGGCCAGCCACTGCTCTCGGGCCACCCAGGCGCACTGGGGGCAGCACCGATGCCGACAGGAGTTGTAGGCGATGCTGTGGTAGTGACCTTCGGGGCAACTGTTGACGTGCCCACCGAGCGTCCGAGTGCGACAGTGTTGGATGCACCATGCGGCGCGAAGCATCTCCCGCGAGACGTGAAAACGCGAGGCGAAGGAGTCGAAATAGCGTCCGAAAATCTGTTGAAGCGTGATGGCCATCGGCACCTCGCAATCAATGTTTGCAGCTCAACCCGAAGGCCAGTTCAACGTTCGGATTCAGCGAGTGCGAGCAGTTGATTCTACGCGAGGTGAAACAGCCGATCGAGCACTTCGTTGCAATCCATGGTTCGTCCATTATTCGGCGTTGCCTTGATTCGTGTCAAGCAAATTGGAATCGCCAGTCCCACGGTCGAATTCAACGAATATGGTTGGGTTAAGTCCTACTCCTACACACGCTTCAAGCAGATCCATATTCGCATTCGCCCCAAAGCCGAAAGTCGAATCGGTTAGCGGCAACACGACATGAAGTGAAAGCAGAAAGTAGTCGACTCCTGGAAAGTTACAACAGCGTCGTAGTTCCTCCTGATTCTTACGGATGAATTCCACCGCTATTGTCTGCTGAGCTTGATAGCCAAGTGCTTCCTCAGTGAGGTAAATGATAAACCCGTCCGTATCTGCCCGAACCATTCCGTGCGACCGCTGTCCGACATTCCACGTCAGTGACGGTATCAACGTTGAACTCCCAATAAACCGTTCGACGTCGAACGAATGCCCGTGAGCGAGTATGTAGAAAAGGTTCATTGAGGATGGCGGAATCACCTTTTGCGACGAACGGCAGCCGTCACCGAGGACGGACGATGGATTTTCCACTTCAACAACCGCGCAAGCCGTCCTTCGTGTGCACGGCATGGTTACGTCGTGATCTCTCTGAGGCGGTCGACGACGCTACATCCCGAAACGATTAAGTATCGGTGATCGTTTTCCGCGATCAACCAGTCTAGCGTCTGTGATACGAGGATGTATTCAAATCCGTGCGATTCTCCGATAACGTCATGCGCGTGGCGCGGCGTTGTGTGAAATGCAACTAACGCGTCATACCCTCGTCTATCAACCATGCCCCAGTTCTCTGCGAACATCCAGATCCGTTCGGTTTGATCGGACACAAGTTCGGGAATTCGTTGATAGCCCAGTTGGTCGATGAATTGGTGTGACGTAAAAGACTCGGAGGGCGGCTCGCCGGTTTCACGTTTCGGATGCGGCCACCACAAGAACAATGGGATGTCGGGAAATGCGTGGTTGCAATCATGGACAAGTGTAGGGACGGATTGCGCGTCAACGAGACGAAAATCGTCTGGCGCCAATCCAAGTGACGTCGCCTTCGCAATCAAGTCTGCGGCGAATTCCATCTCATACCTGTTGACGTAACGAAATGCGATCTATCCGGGTACGGAGTACACGGATAGATCGTGCGTTGAAGTTTGTCGGCACGACTTGGCCGATCTGGGGGACGCTATTAGAACAGCATGAGTTGCTGCATGCCAGTTTCTGCGGTCGTCTCGGTCATGGCGTCCAAGCCCGGGGACTCTCTTGCACTTTCAATGCCACTTTTCAGATACCACTCGTACCACTCCGAAAAACCTTCCCCCATCGCATCGTCCCAGAACCGAATATCATCAAGTTTTTGGCTCTCTCGGTACCAACCTGGGCTACACTCCGAATCGCGTCCCAAGATCACGCTCCAGGATCGCTTCGGATACTCGTGCGTCAGACGAACCGACTCGCTGCCACAGTGCTCACAGCATAGCTCCGGCTCGGTCTCCAACTCGGCCTCCGCTTCTTCCACCGCAGCCATCACGGCCATGCGAGCCTCCGCACCGTCGACTGCACTCAGGGAGGCAAGGCAGCGTTGCTGATACGCCACCGCTTTCGTGCTCGACCAACCTCCGAATTGACGCGTTTTGGTTAGGACCGCCGGAACAATTAGTGTCGGTTAATTGGCGAGAATCGATAGTTCCATCTCGGTATTTGTTCGTCAAAAACTGTACGCAGAGCTGCTTTCATTGTTGCGGTCGCGTTCTCACCCGTCTCGTACAACCCTCGCAAGACGTTGACCGTAGTGCGAAGGCCGGTCCGAGTCGATGTGTTCCGCATCAACTTGACAACTGTTTCCAACTTATCGAAAAGCATCCCGGAGCAAGCACGTCCAAGATGCGGAAAAAAACGGCGTTCAATCGGATTGTATTTTGAACAGTAGCTTGGATAGTGGGCTACCCGAATTTCGATGCCGATCGTGTCGACCAACTTTTGAAGGTAGTGCTTGAAGATGTATTTTGAAGCTGAGTTGCTACCGCCGCAATCGCACAATAGCAAAATGGAATTGGTATCCGGATAACAACGTTTCCCTATCCGGTTCCAGTACCATTTGAGGCTATCGGTCGCGAAGCGACTCGTCTCGTGAGAGAGTCCAATGTTGACGTGCCCAGCATTTCGTCCGATGTCGTAGATTCCGTGAGGAATCACAACGCCATCAGCCCAACTCGGAAAGTCGTGGTCGAACGCTTCAATGGGCTCTGTGGTGCGAATGCGACCGGCCCGGTAAAGACGGCCCAGGAATTCTTTGCTTTTTGTGTCGATCGAAAAGACCGGATTGCCGGCAGCCTGATAGCTCTCCACATGTCCTGCGATGAGATCAAACTGCTGCTCGCGATCCGCTGACAAGCCACCGGAAATAGTTTTGATCATTTTTCGAAAACCGATCTTCAAGCTATTCAGCCAAGCGGAGACCGTCTTGTCGCTCACAGGGGTGCCGGCCTCGGCCGCCTTCTCAGCCATTTCAGTGGAGGCCAGGTTTGTGTAAACCACGTCGGGCTCATCAGGATCGCCTCCAACACGAACGCTCAATAGTTCGTTCAGATTGTCTTCGAGGTCGGGATCGGTTTCGATCTTTTTTTTCGTCCAGCACCTGGCCGCCGTATCCTACCTTTCGCCGGATCATTGGAGAGTTGATCGAGCTCAGCGATACCTCGTTCGATGGTGCGAGTCGAGCAGCCCAGTAATTGACTGATGTACGGTACACCTCCTCGCCCGAGACGCTGTGCCTCGACAGCCGCGAACCGACGGCGATCCTTTTCGGACAAGGTTGAATAAAAATCGACTGCTCGCTTGGCAGCCAGATCGTCAAGCTGATTTTCGAATACAAACGCCATCCTTGGCACCCTCGCTGGTGGATTGAGACGCGGAAAGTCTACCCCATCCAGCGAAAACCCGCGACACTAATTGTTCCGGCGGTCCTAAGCTGATTGGGCTGGATGTGCAAGCACCAGCGGCAAATGAACTCCGCTGTCGAAAGAGTCAACGGAACTTGAATCGACTCACCACCCGTCGTGTATCCTTCACGTGCCCAGAACGTTACCTCCTGGTCATCGGCCGCGATGATTCGATGGTCGCTGATCGGCCCACCGGTCAGATAACGCGTCAAGTAACGAACCACATGCTCTCCACTACTGCTTTCGGTCGGCGGGGGCTCGATGTAGCTGACCCATTCCTTCGATTCAATCTGATCGATCATCGTGTCCCAGGCTTCATCACAGCGCAGGTACTCAACTGAGCCGTCAAGTTGAAGTTTGCCGTTCTTGCGAAGACGCTGCAGGTGAGCCACCGCGATTTTGCGAAACGACCGCCGGAGATTGATCGCATCGACAAGGTACTTGCGATCGTCGTCGTATCCTGCGGCCGCCGGAGCCTTTGATTCCGTCCAGCTCCCATCGACCAAGCTCGGTCCTGCACCGGGGACCAACGCGTGGACGTGCCAGTGAGCATCCAGCTTCTGGTTCCAGGTGTGAAGGACCATCAAGGCGGCCAGTTCGTATTGCTGTTCGGTTTCGACTGTCTTCTTGAGAGCTTTCCAAGCCGAGTGAAACAGCAACTCGGCGATCTCTTCGCGGTTCGCCAACGCCATCGTCGAGATCACGTCCGGCAACGTGAAGACGACTTGGTAGTAGTCCACACCGTCAAGGATCAGCTTCGAAGCACGATCCGAAAACGTCTGTCGTTTTCCTCCGCTGCATTGCGGGCAGTGACGATCACCACACGAGTTGTGTCGTTTCGTAAGCCGATCACAATCATCACACTGGTACCAACGACCACCAAGTGCAGACGTACGACACAGAGTCGTTTTGGCCAAGACACTTTGGACCGTCATCGTCGCTGCACCGTCGCGGTGCTCGTTGACGTAACGTTCGGCACCGCGACGAAGGAGTTGGTGGACGGTTAGCTTTTCTTGTCTGAATCGTCCTGTTCGCCGTTCTCCTGCGGCGGCGTGTACGTCGGAAGTTGCTTGACCGGCAACCAGTCCAGTGGGCTCGGGACACTGTGCAGGTGCTCCCGGCGGCAATGCAGATAAACCATCGTCGTGATGAAGCTGGCGTGGCCGAGCAGCTTGCTGATCGTCAACAAGTCCACCCCGGCTTCGAGAAGTCCTGTCGCGTAGGAGTGCCTCAGGACATGCGGATAAATCCTGCGTTTGATCCCCGCTTTCACTCCGGCGTCCTTCATCGCTTTGCGAATCGTGGTGTCGGCGTAGGGCTTCCCCGGTTTCTTGCCTGGAAACAGGAAGTCGGTCGGCTTGTACTTGAGCCAGTAGAGCCTGAGCTCTTTCAAGAGTCTCGGTGAGAGTGGCACCAACCGTTCCTTGTTGCCCTTGCCGTTGGCGACTCGGATCATCATCCGCTTGGAGTCGATGTCGTGGATCCTCAAGTTGGCCGCTTCGGAGAATCGAAGCCCTGCGGAGTAGAGCGTCATCAGAAAGGTTCGGTGTTTCAGATTGGCCGTGCATTGAATCAGCTGGTCGACTTCTTGTCGGCCGAGCACGGTAGGCAGCTTCTTGGGCCGTTTGCCGAAGGGCACCATCGTGACCGGCCAGGGCATGGGCTGGGTGTGGCGATAGTAAAACCGTAAAGCACAAACGGCTTGGTTGAACGAACCGTAGGCAAGCTTTCGTTCTTGGATCAAATGGAGCTGGAAGGTTCTAACGTCTTCGCAGGTTGCCTGGCCGAGCGGTTTTTCGATAAAGTCGGCGAATTTGCGAACGTGGTAGGTATAGGCGTCGATGGTTGCTTCGGCCATGTTGCGGATCAACATGTCTTCGGCAAGTCGTTTGGTGAGCTTGCAAGTTCGTTTTTTGTGTGACATCACGGTTGCTTGTCCTTGTTGTGAAACAGAGTTCAAAAGAAGTTCGTGCCGCAGCGTGCGGGGAACACAACAAGGGTGCGTCAACGAGCAAAAAGCGCAAGTTAAAACGTCAGGCAAAGCACCAAGAAAGAGACAGTAAGAACGCCTAGCGCGCACAACTGGCTAACCGAAAAAGCGCCTACAGGCGCGCCGAAAGACAGACACGTTGTGACCCTCACACACTCACCGCACCGACAAAAGAAAACAGTCGCGCCAATGAAGTCGCTGCCGATTAAGTTCAACGTCTACGTTCACCGAGTTAGCGGCGGTAAACGCTGGCGGGTGAGTGGGCTGATTGGCACTTCGTTGCCCCTGATGCTAAGTTCGGTGCAACGTTTGGTTGAACGAGGCCTTCGTTCGGCCCCGATGTCGTGGGACCGGCTCGACCGATGTTTAGGAGTTTACCCGATCGAACGACCCGTCGTGAGGGATTCTAGCAGCTGTCCCCAACGAATGGATCTCATCGGGCGCGCACCTTCGGTACCGTCGGTGGCAATGGCTGTCCCTTGTGAAATTCTCCAGCGGCATCATGCGGCTTGCCCTTGTTTCTCACGCCAAGAATACGCATCAGAGGGAGGATCCCGCCCGGCGGAAAATTCGTGATGCGAGACCAACCGTTTACCACACACCGGACACGTGCAAGCATCAAGAAGCCCGGCCGACTCGCACCATTGTTGCCAAGTCAACTGTTCAAGCGAGTCGGACTCTGGCGGCTCCACGCCGAGCGCGGCACGGGCCTCATCGAGCTGGGAGTATTGGTTGCCGCTGTACAGACCGTAGCCGCGAACCGTCTGAAATCGCCGCGGCGGCACGTGCTCCAGCCAGCGGCCGAGAAACTGATCGATCGGCAACGCGGTCACCCCCTGACGTTTCCCGTCCCCACCGTCCTGCGTTCCAATCCGATAGCGAAACACGACCTTGTCATCTTGAACGTCCAGTAACCGTGACTTGCCGATCGGGCCGCCCTTGATGTACCGAGCCAAATAGGTCGCCACACCGGAGCCATCACGATAGGCGTCAAATATCTTGACGTTCCACGGTTTGCCGCTGAGCTTGGCCAACAGCTTCTGAAAGTCGGATGCGCTCATCGAGTCGGGCAATTGGATCTTGCCTGATTGAACCTTCTGCTGAAGCATCGCCTTGAATTTGCCGCGGAACTTGAGCATCAACACTTTGCGGGGCAGCAAACAATCTTTTTGGGGACGGCGCCACGTCCCATCACCAGCCAGCCCGCCGGCGGTGACGATGCAATGCAAGTGCACGTGCGGCAACAGGGTCTGGTTCCAGGTGTGCAGCGCCGCCAGGATCCCAGGCTTCGCACCGAGGTACTTGGGGTCCTTGAGCAGTTGCTGGAGTGTTTCCTTCGCGGCGTTGAAGAGGGTCTCGGCATAGGCAGCCTTGTTGAACCGCCAGATTCGATTCAGTTCGCTCGGGAGTGTGAAGACGATGTGATGATGCGGGCAGGGCAGCAAGCGTTGCTTACATTTGGCCAGCCACTGCTCTCGGGCCACCCAGGCGCACTGGGGGCAGCACCGATGCCGACAGGAGTTGTAGGCGATGCTGTGGTAGTGACCTTCGGGGCAACTGTTGACGTGCCCACCGAGCGTCCGAGTGCGACAGTGTTGGATGCACCATGCGGCGCGAAGCATCTCCCGCGAGACGTGAAAACGCGAGGCGAAGGAGTCGAAATAGCGTCCGAAAATCTGTTGAAGCGTGATGGCCATCGGCACCTCGCAATCAATGTTTGCAGCTCAACCCGAAGGCCAGTTCAACGTTTAAAATCACCCGGTCGCGACGAGAGATTCTCCAATGTCAAAACGCCCGACTTCGCGACTCGGGTGCATTTTTTGGTTGAACGAGGCCTTCGTTCGGCCCCGATGTCGTGGGACCGGCTCGACCGATGTTTAGGAGTTTACCCGATCGAACGACCCGTCGTGGGGGATTCTCGCAGCTGTCCCCAACGAATGGACCTCATCGGGCGCGCACCTTCGGTACCGTCGGTGGCAATGGCTGTCCCTTGTGAAATTCTCCAGCGGCATCATGCGGCTTGCCCTTGTTTCTCACGCCAAGAATACGCATCAGAGGGAGGATCCCGCCCGGCGGAAAATTCGTGATGCGAGACCAACCGTTTACCACACACCGGACACGTGCAAGCATCAAGCAGCCCGGCCGACTCGCACCATTGTTGCCAAGTCAACTGTTCAAGCGAGTCGGACTCTGGCGGCTCCACGCCGAGCGCGGCACGGGCCTCATCGAGCTGGGAGTATTGGTTGCCGCTGTACAGACCGTAGCCGCGGACCGTCTGAAATCGCCGCGGCGGCACGTGCTCCAGCCAGCGGCCGAGAAACTGATCGATCGGCAACGCGGTCACCCCCTGACGTTTCCCGTCCCCACCGTCCTGCGTTCCAATCCGATAGCGAAACACGACCTTGTCATCTTGAACGTCCAGTAACCGTGACTTGCCGATCGGGCCGCCCTTGATGTACCGAGCCAAATAGGTCGCCACACCGGAGCCATCACGATAGGCGTCAAATATTTTGACGTTCCACGGTTTGTCGCTGAGCTTGGCCAACAGCTTCTGAAAGTCGGACGCGCTCATCGAGTCGGGCAATTGGATCTTGCCTGATTGAACCTTCTGCTGAAGCATCGCCTTGAATTTGCCGCGGAACTTGAGCATCAACACTTTGCGGGGCAGCAAACAATCTTTTTGGGGACGGCGCCACGTCCCATCACCAGCCAGCCCGCCGGCGGTGACGATGCAATGCAAGTGCACGTGCGGCAACAGGGTCTGGTTCCAGGTGTGCAGCGCCGCCAGGATCCCAGGCTTCGCACCGAGGTACTTGGGGTCCTTGAGCAGTTGCTGGAGTGTTTCCTTCGCGGCGTTGAAGAGGGTCTCTGCATAGGCAGCCTTGTTGAACCGCCAGATTCGATTCAGTTCGCTCGGGAGTGTGAAGACGATGTGATGATGCGGGCAGGGCAGCAAGCGTTGCTTACATTTGGCCAGCCACTGCTCTCGGGCCACCCAGGCGCACTGGGGGCAGCACCGATGCCGACAGGAGTTGTAGGCGATGCTGTGGTAGTGACCTTCGGGGCAACTGTTGACGTGCCCACCGAGCGTCCGAGTGCGACAGTGTTGGATGCACCATGCGGCGCGAAGCATCTCCCGCGAGACGTGAAAACGCGAGGCGAAGGAGTCGAAATAGCGTCCGAAAATCTGTTGAAGCGTGATGGCCATCGGCACCTCGCAATCAATGTTTGCAGCTCAACCCGAAGGCCAGTTCAACGGCGGTGGTCACCGCGTCGGCGCGATGGACCTAAACTCAAAAACAAACTCAACTCGCCGACTGCGGTGCACCACATAGTTCACGCGTCCGGCCACGACGACAGCCCGAGCCATTGCCGCTGTTTGCCAATGTACTCGATCGGAATCGCCGTGGGAAATCCAGTGTCCCAATCTGCGGTCGGCACTTCAGGCGTCGGCTTGTCTTGGATCGTACTCGTACTCAGCATTGCGGTACTCGTGCTCGTACTCAATCGACAGGCGTCGGTTTGCCTTCGCCGGCCGAGTCGACCGCGCACCTATCGAACCGTGACATCAAATGCGAAACCCAGGAAACGGAGGTTCGATGACATCCGGTGGGCGACCTTCGAGTCACGATCAAACGACAGCAAATCAATTGCCACAAAAGAACGCGAGAAGACGCAAAAGAAGAAGTGGCCGCTGTCGTCAGGCGTGGGTTACCAGCGTGAACGGCGGTGGTCACCGCGTCGGCGCGAATGACCTGATCTGAAAAACAAACTCAATTCGCCGACTGCGGTGCACCACTTGGTTCACGCGGTCGGCCACGACGACGGCATGTGCCATCGCCGCTCGCTGCCAATGTACTCGATCGGAATCGCCAAGGGAAATTCAGTATCCCAATCAGCGGTCGGCACTTCAGGCGTTGGTTACCTGCGTTGGAATCAACAGGCGTCGGTCTGTCTTCCTCGGCCGAGTCGACCGCGTACCTATCGAACCGTGACATCAAATGCGAATTCCAGGAAACAGAGGTTCGATGAGATCAAGAGGGCGCACTTCGAGCGCACCAATCAAACCGTGTGTGAATGAGCAACCACAGAGGTCGCAGAGGGACACAGAGAAGAAGTGGGCGCTGTCGTCAGGCGTCGGCTAGCAGCGTGAACGTCGGTGGTCACCGCGTCGGCGCGATGGACCTAAACTCAAAGACAAACTCAACTCGCCGACTGCGGTGCACCACATAGTTCACGCGTCCGGCCACGACGACAGCCCGAGCCATTGCCGCTCTTTGTCAATGTACTCGATCGGAATCGCCGTGGGAAATCCGGTGTCCCAATCTGCGGTCGGCACTTCAGGCGTCGGTTGTCAGCGTGGGCATCGACAGGCGTCGGTTTGTCTTCTTCGGCCGAGTCGACCGCGCACCCATCGAACGATGGCATCAAATGCGAATCCCAGGAAACAGAGGTTCGACGAATTCCGGTGGGCGAACTTCGGGTCACGATCAAACGACAGCAAATCAATTGCCACAAAAGAACGCGAGAAGACGCAAAAGAAGAAGTGGGCGCTGTCGTCAGGCGTCGGCTAGCAGCGTGAACGTCCACCGTTCACCGCGGCACGGCGAACGACATTGGGTTTTCGGTTGACGTCGACTCCGTGCCTGCGTGTGCAACGGATGGTTCGCGCGTCCGGCCACGACGACAGCCCGTGCCATCGCCGCTGACGGCCAATGTACTCGATCGGAATCGCCGCGGGAAATTCGGTGTCCCAATCAGCGGTCGGCATTTCAGGCGCCGGTTTGTCTTGGATCGTACTCGTACTCAGCATCGCGGTACTCGTACTCCTACTCGAATCGACAGGCGTCGGTTTGTCTTGGTCGACCGCGCATCTATCGAACCGTGACATCAAATGCGAATCTTAGGAAATGGAGGTCCGATGACATCAGGTGGGCCGAGTTCAGTCACAACGTTCAGCAGCGTGGGCGACCGGCATCGGTTTGTTTGCCTTCCAGTCGAGTACGAGTAGGAGTACCGGCTGACGCCTGAGTACGAGTACGATTTGGGAGCGCGAACAATTAATTATCGGCGGTCCGACTGGGGTAAAAACCGGATATTCCGTGGTCGGACCGAGGAATATCTCCTGCCACCCGATGGTAGGGATTGGCGGCGATCCGGTCAAGTTTTGGTTCGCTTTTCTTCGCCGACTCCGCCTGAAGTTTCAATCCCCTCTTTGCCATCGGGCCTGAGCGATCTGCCACTCCATTCCCGGAAGAATCCAGACACCAACCAGACGCCTGCCGAAGCGGCTCACATCAGTTCACGTGTGTTGCACCGGGGGGATCGCGGAGAACGACAACCTAGGCATTTGTCCAATTACCCTGCGTGACCTTTCGGCGTTACACTGAGACATGCTGAAATTGATTCGATCACACAACGCTGGCGGTGATCGGTCAAACATCGATGACGCGCAACGTGTAACGATCGGTTCTCTCGCCACCCATTCAGAACAAGAAAACATTTGCCGACACCTGTCCGGCAAACCCATTCTTACTTCTAAACCAGGCAAAGATCCGATGACTACGATTGCGCAGCCGAAACCGTCCGCCAAACTTTCCGACCGACTGTTCGATGCAGTGGGGCATGCTGTGAAGGCGCCCTCGGGCCACAACACCCAGCCATGGCTGTTCCGTTTGAAGCCGGGCCAAGTGGAACTGTTGGCGGATCTCCGGCGGGCATGCCCTGTGGTCGATCCAAACAATCGCGAGCTGACGATCAGTTGCGGGGCGGCCTTGTTCCACTTGCGTTTGGCGATCAACTGCGATTCCATGGCCACCCAGGTACGGGTGCTTCCGCTCGGCAGTGAAGAGAACGTGATCGCTCGGGTGATGGTCGCCGGACCGCATGCCCCTAACGATGACGAGCAGATGCTTTTCGAAGCGATCCCCAAACGACGCACCAACCGGTTCCCCTTCAGCAAGCAAGACGTCGATCCACAATTGCAAACCGAATGGATCAATGACGCAAAGAGCGAAGGTGCATGGATCCACTTGATTCACGCGGATCGGGAGAAGCACGCGATCGCCGATTTGATTAGCGAGGGCGATCGTGAACAAGCGCACGACAAGCGTTTTCGACACGAGCTTGCCAAATGGATCCATTCCAACAGCAGCTCGCGACGCGACGGCATCCCGGGCTCTTCACAAGGGGTCAGCGATTTTGCGTCGCATTTCGGTTGGCTGGCCGTCCGCACCTTCGACTGGGGCGACGGACAAGCCGCCAAAGACCGACAGCTCGCCGAAGGATCACCCTTGTTGGCCGTCATCGGGACTGACGCCGACACGCCTGCGGACTGGGTTGCGTGCGGCCAGGCACTCGCCAAGATCTCGCTCCGCGCCGCGTCCTGGTCGGTCGACGCATCCTACCTGAACCAGCCGATCGAAATCCCTCGCTTGCGCACCAAGCTCGCTGAGTTGATCGGCATCAAGGCCTACCCTCAAATCTTGCTACGGCTGGGCCACGGCAGCGACGTCAAACCGACACCCAGACGGCGTGTCGAGGACGTGATCATCGGACCTGAGGGGCAACACTAAGCAACGCACGATCAAGTAGTGTCGGTTTTCAAATGTAGCGGAAGCCGTCAACGGGCTGTCGTTTTTGTGAGCCTCGGGCGCGTAAGCGGCCGGGCATTGAGACGTTGCCCGAGGCCTTACGGCCAGCGGCTCACCATTGACTCAGCAGATCCCGACTCAATCGACAGCCCGTCAACGGCTTTCGTTTTCCAGGGTGGACGAAACTGTTGATGAGTTTCGCTACGCCAGCAATTGTTCCGGCGGTCCTAAAAGGGTTCGGTGTGGAGTGGTGCGAGCAGCAGTGGAAGGGGATTCGGCTCGGGTTGATGGACCGCCTTGCGGCCTTCCGCCGGCCTTGCATCCCAGAGTCGAATGTCACCGGCGGTGTCCGCGGACAAAAGGCTTTGTCCATCGGTGCTCCAATCGATTGACTCAATGGCCGAGTCGGACGCATCGATCGTCAAAACCTCGATCGCCGAAAGTTCTTCTTCCGGCCCGCCCGCTTCGGAGCCGTCAATGGTCCATATCTTGATTGTCCCATCTTCACCGCTGGAAGCAATCTCTCGACCCGAGGGGTTCCATCGAGCCGCAGTGATCGGTCCCGTATGCCCTTCAATCATTGCGGCCATTTGCAGCGTTTTGAGGTTCCAAATCTTGATCGTCTGATCGAGACTGCCGGTGATGAAGTGTTCTCCGGAGGGACTTAAATCGATATCGCGGATCCGTTGTTGGTGGGCGCGAATTGCGAAACGTTTTTCGCCGCTCCTCGGGTTCCAACCGACAACCATGCCCTTCGCGTCGGCGGTGAAGACGATCGGCAAGGACGGGTGCCACGCGACGTCGACGATATTGGATTTGCGATGAAACAGATGATGCAGGACTTCTCCCGTGGAGGCATCCCACACGCACGACCGGCCCCCGATTCCGCCGGTGAAGATCTGTTTTCCGTTGGGATTCCACGCCGCACTTGTGACGTGCGTTTTGTGACCGGCGAACGTCAGCAAGACGTCCCCCGAATCGACGTCGCCAATGATAACTTTTCCGGATCGGTCAAGGACGGCGATCCTGTCGCCGCCAGGGCTGAAGCAAAGACCGCTCAATCCTGCATCCCCCGTCCATTGCGCCAGTTGTTGGCCGGATCGTGAATCCATCAGCGTGGCGATCGGCGCCGTCCCGTGATACGCGATCCGTTGCCCGTCGGGACTCCATTGGACTTCCATGACGCGGAAACGGCCATGATGTGCGATCAACCGATTGCCATGCGTCTGAGAGAGATTCCAATGACGAAGGAGTCCATTTTGAGTGACGGCAATCAGGCTTTTCCCATTGGGATGCCAATGAACGCCTCGAATGACGTCGATGCCGCTGCCCAGCCATCGCGAAATCCGACCGCTTTTTGCGTCCAGAATTCGCAAACTGGAATCCTTGCACGCCACCGCGATCTGCGTCTGGTCGGGACTCCAAACCATCTTGGTCGGATGACCACGGAGTGCGACGGTCCACTCGATTTGAACCGAATCGGATCCGATCCGCCGAAGGCATGCGGTGCCTTCGGTGACTGCCGATGCCAAGCACTCCCCATTTCCCCACGCCACCGCCGTCGTGTTGAACTCGGATTCGTCAATCCGATGCAAAGCTTCTCCGGTGTCCGGATCCCAAACCACCAGCGAAGGTCCTCCGCTGGTGAGTTCGTTTCGATGAGGGTTCCATTGCAGCGTTCGAACGGAAAAGCGTTTCGTAGGAAGTCGTCGAATTTCATCGCCGTTGGTCGCATCGATGATTTGAATCAAACCGTCCAGGTTGGTCGCGGCAATCTGCGATCCCTCGTGATTCCAAGTGACATCCGCGTAGGCTTCCTGCTGACTCAATTGATAGACAGCCTGGTCATCCTCCAATCGCCACACCACCAGGTTCCCGACCGCGTCGCAAAATGCAACCTGGTCGCCGAGCGGATTCCACGCAATGGCCCGGATGCTTCGGCTGCCGCCGTGCATGGTTTGCAGGACTGTCCCGGTGGAGGGTGCGACCAGGTGCACGGTGCCGTCGTGATCACCCACCGCCAGGATTGATCCGTCGGGACTGAGCGCGCTGGACCACAGATCTTTCCCAAAATCGATCTCATCGACGTCCTGCTCACACTGAGCGCGCAGGTAATACCATTCCCAACCACGTAGGTCCTGACCGGCAACGCGGGGATGCCAACGATCGGTGGTTTCGGCGATGCGACGGGTGCCGCCGGGAATGCCAACCGCCCGTCCGGCCAAACGCATTTCGGCTCGATAAAGTTGACGCATACTCTCTTGGCGCAACCGCCGTGCTTCGTCACGTTGGGCGCGGTAGTCTTGCGAGGCTTTTTCTGCCGAGACATACAAGAAACCGGCCGTGATAGCCAATCCGACGATCAAGACGAGCAGGGCTAGTAGTCCGCCGACGATCGCCAGATGACGACGCAACAGTTTTGACACGACGTAGATGGTGCTGTCGCGTTTGGCGTCAATCGGCTTGCCGTCGAGGAACCGTTGCAGATCATCGCCCAATGCACCCGCGGAGACGTATCGGCGGGACTTTTCTTTATGGAGCGACTTCAGTGTGATGGTTTCCAGGTCGCTGTCGATCGGCGGTGTGGAACCTCGCAACGACTTCGCCTCGGCGTGCCGGATCATCAAGATGCTGTCCGTAACGGTGTCTCCGAGTTCGTACGGCAACTCGCCCGAAAGAATCTCGTACAGCATCACACCCAACGAATAGACATCGCTGCGAACATCGGTTTCCGCATGTCGGCCGGATGCCTGTTCGGGACTCATGTACGCGACCGTGCCCATGATCTGGCCGGTCATCGACAATTGCAGTGTTTGATCGGAGCCGCGGTGCGTCATCCGTGCCAGACCAAAGTCGACGATGTGGGGGCATCCGTTTTCATCGACTAAAATGTTCGACGGCTTCAGGTCGCGATGAATGATGCCGTGCAAGTGGGCGTGTTGCATCGCTTCGCAGACGCGAATGATCAGTTCGACTCGATCGGCAATCGAACGGCAGCGTGTCCGCGCGTATTGATCCAGGTGTTCGCCGTCGACGAATTCCATGACGTAAAAATACTGGCCTGCCGCCAAACCACTATCGAACACACGAACGATGCCCGGATGCCGCAGTCCTCCGATCAGTTCGACTTCGCGCCGAAAGCGTCGCTTGTCAGCCTTGTCCGCCAGTGGACCGGCCAGCAGGAATTTCAGCGCGACGCGTTGATTGGTGCCGGTCTGGATCGCTTCGTAGACGACGCCCTGTCCGCCCCGTTTCAATTCACGACGGATCTCGTAGCCCGCCAAGGACTCTTGTAACAGCGCCAGATGATCCAGCGGGTCAGCATCCGCATCCCGGCTCGCGTAGGCCTCCAGTGAATCTTCCGACGAATCGTGCGCCTCCAGTAAACCCAGCACTTCTTGGCGAAGTTTCAGATCGTTTCCACAGGCCGCGTCGATCACTGCCGCGCGTTCCGGTTCGCTCACCGAAAGTGCCTTTTCAAAGATCAACTGGATCGCAGACCACGAGTCGCTGTCATGTGACGACGAAGTGGACACAATTTCAGTCATCGGGAGGTTCCAGCGCAAGACCCGGGATTCAACGCCACACAACGGCGCTGAACGTTCAGTTTAACTGCCCGCTCAACGGCCCGCTCAGAGATGTCGACGTCACCGCAACCAGACCGCCAACGGCCGATTCAGCGAATCGTTGTACGACGTCCTTTCTAGGTCGTCGTCGGGAGTCCAGCGGACGACGGCCCGGAAGGGCCATCGTACTCGAAAAACCGGTCGTCCTAAGCTGGACAGTCTCTTAAGCCTGCACACCAACATTTCTGCCCTCTGATCTCCGTGGATCGAAAACCAAAAAAATCTTCTACTTTCCCAACTTCTTCTGAGCCATTCGCGGGCGAGATCTTGCATGGGTCGATGGCGGATTCCTGTCTCGGGAATCCGCGTCGCCCCACCACGCCCGGACCCGTCCATGCTCGGAATACTTCGAAGATCAAAAGCTCGAAAAACACGCCGTCGCTCCGCCGGTTCAAGGTTTCTGCGACGGCAATCGCTGATCGAATCGCTCGAATCGCGTCAATTGCTCGCCGTCACCCCGATCGAGGTGACCGGCGGTTATGAGTTGCAGGTTTCTTATGAAGCCGGTGAGACGGTTTCGGATCTCGACGACGTGTACCTCCGCACCGACGCGTCGGGGAATTTGCAATTCGGAAACTCGGGATTCGACGGCTCGTTTGAAAACCTGGGCGTCAATCTGGCCGACGGCAGCGTCGATTCGCTGTCCATCGAGGTGACCTACCAGGCCCAGTCCGACAGCGACTATGCGGAATTCATCCGCAACCTATTCGGCAACTCGATTTCAACGCTCCATCTCGGCGACATCGACGCGCCCGGCGTTGGCCTGAGTTTTTCGGCGCTCGATATCAACGTTGGGGCTGACAGCACGATCAATACGCGAGCGCTGGCCGCCGGCGCCGATCCATTGACGGCCGATTCGATTGGCGATTCGGGGGATTTGTCGATTGATGCCCCGATCGTCCGCGTTGAAGGCAAGCTGTTGGCCCAGATTGGCGGCGATGACACGACCAACACGGCCGGCGACATCCAGATCGAAGCGGTCGGAAACCTGGACGACATTTCCAGCGGGTTCGTCGTCGCTCCCATCTTTCCGGTTGATCTTTCGGCGACCCAGGCGAGCGTCGATTTGGATTCGGCAACCCTGCTCGGACGCGACATCACGATCGATGTTCATTCGGATGCGTCGGATCTGTTTGACGAACAGAGTGAAGAAGGCGATTGGGGCGAACCGCTGTTGGAATGGGTCGGCAGCGTGTCGATCGGAGCCGGAGTGGCGATCTCGCAAGCCTTCGCGGAGTTGGAAATCAACGCCAGTGAGATTTCCGGCAGGAACGTGACGCTGTCTTCCGACGCCGCCACCGATGCCGAAGCCCAAGTGCTGACGGCGTACGCAGCGATCGCCTACGGCCAGTCGGTCCCGCACGCGACCGTCGACATCCTCGGCGGTTCGAAGATCTCGACGTCCGACGATCTTAGCATCATGACGAACGCCGAAAGCGACATGAGCATCATCGCGACTCAAAATCTGGTCGGCGCCAGCACGACGGTCGAAAAGCGGAATGTCACGCTGGCCGGTGCCTATTCCGACGTCGTGTCAACGGCGAATCTTTCGAGCGATTCGACCTTGGAGGTCGGCGACGACCTTTCGATTCACCTCGATGCGACACGCGAACACAACACGCAATCCAATGCGGCAGCCTACGCCGATGGCACCTTGGGGTTGGCGCTCAACGTGGCCGTGCATGAGTCGACGGTTCAGTCGTTGATCGATGGCACGGTGACCACCGGCGGCGACATGACCGTCGACGCGGAATTGGAAACGGTCAAAAATGACTTCAATGCGACCAGCACCGTTGGCACGGGGGCTCTCGGCGGACGACTTCAATCGGGCCTGCTCGGCGGGCCGTTGCGAGGGTTTTCGTCCGCCTTTGGAAGTGTCTTCGGTACCGGATCGATCGGAAGCGGCGATTCCGGCTTTGCCCGCGATTTAGATGCCGCTCGACCGGCCGGAATGAAGTCGGCGGCGACTCCCAACGACTTTGCCACCTCGGCCGCCGTCAACGTCGGCATCGGATTCAACGAAGTCGAAGTCCGGATCGGCCCCGACGCGGACGTCAACGTCGGCGGAAACCTGACCCTGCAAGGCCGCGTCGAAGAGTTTCCCGAGACCAGCGCGATCAGCTTTCTCAACAGTTCCAACAAGTACCTCACCGGATCGACCGATGGCACCTACAGCCAACGGGAAACGGGGATCAGCGGCGCGATCACCGGTGCCTATTTCGCCAACAAGATCGACGTCTACATCGGCGCCGGGGCAACCGTGGACGTCGCGGGTGATCTGACGATCGATTCGGTGGCCACCGTCCCCTATTCGTTCCAGTGGGTCTGGGACAGTCGCGAAGGTGATTTTGAGGCTGTCGGCATTTCGACGGTGACCGATAAATTCAACTACAACGCGGGCATTCAAAACGGGTTCTTCACCACGTGGGCCGAAGCCATCGCCGCGGCGGAACAGAAAGCCTATGGCGGCATGGTCAACGTGCTGATCACCGACACGCACAACTATGCTTACATCGGTGACGGAGCGGTGGTCACCGTCGGCGGCGATCTGGTCGTCAATGCCGAAACAAACGTCGACACGATCAACTTCGTCGGCTCACCGCTGGCTCTGTTCAACGCGTCGGCCGGTCGCGGCATCGGCGCCGCGGCGATGCTGGTCGGCTATCTGAATGACACGACCGCCAAGATCAATCAGGGCGCGGTCATCAACGCCGACAGTCTGCTGGTGTTGGCCAACAATCGCGGCCGCACGGTTTCGATCGGAATTCAAGGCGGGTTGGCCGACGACCGCGGTATCGGCCGGCTCGGCAATTTTAATGGTGCGTTCACGGGCCGCTTCGTCGACAACCGCACCGTGGCCAAGGTATCGCCCCAAGCGATGATCACGCTGGGCGACGGACAGGTCTCCGTACCGCTGTCGTTCCGATCGGTCTCCCAGGACGACACGTCGCTGATCAGTAGTACGCCGATGTTCAACCCCGTCGAAGCGCTCGATGATGCTTCGAACCAGTTCCGCATCGACGCCGATTCGATGACGGTTCGATTGCCGTACGCCCATGGATTCTCGACGGGCGATCCGGTCGTTTACGACAGCCGCGGCAACACTGAAATCGACGGCTTGACCAGCGGCCAAACGTATTACGCCATCGTCACGGATGACGACGAGACGACCGGCGAGCTGCAATTGGCGGCGTCATTCGACACCACCGAGACGCCGCTGTCGATCGACATCACATCGCTGGACTTGGACACCGAGCAGTTTCATTCGCTCTACCCCGGTTTTGCCCCGACCGTCACCGGCGTGGTCGATTTAGACAGCAACGAGATCAATCTGGGCTTTGACCATCAATTGATATCCGGCCAACCGGTGGTCTACGGCGTTGGTGGTGGAACCGAGATCGGTGGTTTGGAGCCGGGAACGACCTACTACGCCGTCGTCACGGGGCGGCAGTCCTACAAGCTTGCCGCGACAACGGACGAGGCGGTCGAAGCGGATATCACCGGCAATACCGCGAACATCATTGATTTGACGTCCGTCGGCGTCGGACACGGCCACTCACTTCGTCCGATTTCGTTCAACTCGGTCGACGTCCTGGATCACTTGCAATCCTTGGACTCCAACGGCGACGGGGATCTGTCGGTCGAGGATGATTTCATCACCGGTTTCAACTTGGCCGGCGACGACGGCCCGATGGCACGCACGGTGCAAACCAACCAAACGTTGCTGGTGATGGCCGAGGACCGTAGCGAGTCGTTCAGTGGCACCGGTGCGATCACCAAGACAACCTCGTCGGCGTCCAGCGGTTCGGTTTCAGTCGATGTGTTCCACCGTCAGACCGAAGCGTTCATCGGTGCCGAAGAGTTGCCACTGGACACCGAGGGATTCAGTCCCGCGCTGGGCATCGACAGCAGCGACTTGATCGTCCTGGATTACGAACACGGTTTCTCCGTCGGCGACACCGTGACCTACACCGCCGGTGGCGACACGCCGGTCGGCGGCTTGCGCGATCGCGGCATCTACACGATCACCGAAGTCGACACCGAGACGATCCGGATCGGCCGGTCGGCCACTGAAGCGACCGCGACCTTTGACGCATCGACCGTTGACAACAGTGACGGGCGATGGACGATCGATTTGGGGTACGACCACGCGTTCCAAAACGGCGATGCGGTGCAGTACCGACATGCAGACGCAGATTCGGCGATCGGAGGATTGGTCGACGGCGGAACGTACCTGGTGATCGTCGTGGACTCGCAAACCATTTCGCTGGCCGAAACCGTCCAGGATGCGGTCAGCCAATCGGCAATTGTGTTCACACCGGCAATCGATGTGAGCAACGACGCGATCCAATTGGGTATCGCCCACGGCCTCTCCGCCGGCCAGCCGCTCGTTTACCGGACTCAGGGCGGCGCAGCGGTTGGCGGCCTGGAAGACGGCGAAACCTACTACGTCGAGCTTGTCGACGGCGACGAGACGGCGATTCGGTTGAACGAGTTTGCCCCCGACAGCGGCCAGATCGGCACATCGATCGAACTCGATCCTTCGTCGGCGACCGGCGCCGGACATGGTTTTCACCCGGGCTTCCTGGCCGAAGACGTTGACACCGATGCGACCGGTACGCTCGGACTTGCTGGCGTTCATACGATCGACCTCGGTTACGAACACGGACTGGGCACCGGCGACCCGATTCGCTATACGACGACAGGAGAAGCATTGGGTGATCTCGCGGACGACACTCGGTACTACGCCATCGTCCTGACGGACACGCAGATCGCGTTGGCAGCCAGCGAAGACGATGCCGATGCGGGACGCGAGCGAATCTTTAGCACCGGCAAGTTGCTCGACAACGGCGATGCGACCGATCCGGCCAAGTTTGATACGATCGAGGTTTACACCGAGCATGGTTATGCCGACGGTGACCCGTTGGTCTATCGCCAAGCCGAAGGTGTCGAGATCGGATTGATCGACGGAGCGTCCTACACGGTTCGCTTGCTGGATCCGGCGACCAGTCAGCTTGATCTGCCGCAAACAAAGCTGCAACTGCTCGATGCCAACGGTGACCTGGTCGAATTGACCGACAGCGGGGATGCCGATGACTACAGCGTCTTGGTCAACCAGTCGGTCAGGCTGTCTCTGTCCGGCGGCGGCACGTCGGATGTTCACTACGTGTCCGGCGATGCCAAGTTGATGCTCGACGCGAGTGTCGCCAGCGGCAGCTCCCACAGCCTCCGCATCACGACCGATCCGACCGTTGCCACCAAGAGCACCCATGGCTTTGGAAAGACGTTTAGCGGTGCCGGATCGACCACAGACTCCAGCGGTGACCCGTCGCATGACACGATCGATCTTGGATATACGCACGGGTTTTCCGCCGGACAAGCGGTGGTGTACTCGTCCGGTTGGGGTGAACCGATCAGTGGACTGACCGAGGGGCAAGTCTACTTCGTCCGCTTGATCGATGGCAACGACAGCCAACTGCAATTGGCCACGACGCAGGAGTTGGCCCTGGCCGACACGGACGACCCGGAAGTCGTCGAGATCGATGCGGACTCGGCAACCGGGACGAACCATACCATCGCCGCGGTGTTGCGTCCGAATCCGGTCGTCGACGGATCCGCCAACTTGATCGATTTCGGTGTGCTGCATGGATTGACCGATGGCGACCAACTGGTCTACGACAACGGTGGCGGGACGTCGATCGGCGGCCTGGTCGATGGCGATGTCTACACGGTCGTTGTCGTTAACGATCAACAGATTCAACTGACGGCCGGTTCGATTGACGATGATCCGATCGACTTGGATGCCGCGGCGGCCTCTGGCGGAAATCACAAGTTCGCCGAAGCAGCGACCGCCAATATCGCTCAGATCATCGTTGATGGCGACGTCGCGTTGGCGGCCACCAACACCGGTCAAATCATTTCGGTCACGTTGGCGGGGACGGTCGCGACGTCGGCATCGACCAACAATTACACCGGCGCGGGATGGGCGTCGGTCTCCAACTCCGACGACATCGCCGAGAAACAGTTCGGCGGCACCAACGTGTCCGGTACCGTGGCGGCCAACGTCATTCGCGATATCACGCGGGCCTACGTCATGAATGCCGACATCACGGCCAACGATCTTTCGATCGATGCACTCAACGATTCGGAAATTTACATGGGTGCCGGTGCGGCGGTCTTCGCGTCGCTCAACCGTGCGGAGCAAGAAAACCAGCTTGACCCGTCGGGGTCCTCCAAGGGCATTGCCGGTTCGCTGGCGGTCAACGTGATCGCGAACCTAACCGAATCCTCTATCACCGGCTCGGATGTGGATCTGGGCGGCGAATTGGCCGTGGCGTCCGATGCCACCGGATTCATCGTCGGGGTCGGCATCAGTGCGGCGTTGGTCCGCGGAACGTTGGCGGCCGCCGGCGCGATCGTCATCAACGTGATTTCCCAGAACACATTCGCCTACGTCGACGATTCGAGTGTGGTCGCTGGCGGCGATGTCCAAATTCACGCCGACAACACGGCGACGATTTTAGCCCTGGCCGGGACGGCAACCAAACTGAATGCGTCGCCCGACGATCGTCAGACCAACAGCGTGTCCTTTGGATTCGGCGTCGGCATCAACGTGATCGGGAACGCCCTCCGCGACGGTGGGACGCTGGCCTACATCGCGGACTCGTCGGTCGATGCGGGTGGCGATGTGATTGTCGATGCGGAAACGGCCAGCGCCATCGTCGGTGTCGCGTTGGGATTCGCGTTGAACACAAACAGCAACGCGTCGCTGATCTTTTCCGGCGCCGTCAACATCGGCGTCAACGTGGTTGGCACGCGGACTCGAGCTTCGATTCGCGGACGACGCCAGGACGATGGCGTCACCGCCGACGGTGCGACCGCGGTGACGTCCAACGACGCCTCGGGCATCACCGCACTGGTCGGTTCATTGGCCTTCGCCGATGCCGGTTCGGGCGGGGCGACCTCGACGGCGGTCGGTGCCGCGGTCGCGATCAATGTGATCGTCACGGAGATCACCGCCGACGTCTCCGACACCGAATTGACCGCCGCAGCGGTTCAGCTTGACGCGAGCTCCGATGCGATTATTAATTCGATCGGAGCCGCCGCGGCAGCCGCGGAAAACTACGCCGTCGCGGGTCAAATCACGGTCAATTACACCGGCCAGACGGTGCACGCCCGCATCGCCGACGCGACCGTCACCGCAACGGACAACGGCGGAGACGTCGCCCTCAACGCGTCGAATTTGTCGACCATCCATTCCATCGCCGGCGGTGCGGCCATCGCCTTCGACGACGGTGCCGCGATCGGCGCGGCGCTCGCGTTCAACATCATCGACGACGACACACTGGCGGTCATCGAGCGATCCGAAGTGACCGCAAACGATGGCGATGTCGATGTCATCGCGACCTCGGACGGCGACATGCTGACGATCACTGCGGGCATCGCGGGCGGCAAGCAAGTCGCGGTCGGCGGATCGATCTCGACAATCGTGACGTCCAGCGAAACCCGGGCAAAGATCGTTGATTCGA
Source organism: Stieleria neptunia (assembly GCF_007754155.1). NCBI lineage: Bacteria > Pseudomonadati > Planctomycetota > Planctomycetia > Pirellulales > Pirellulaceae > Stieleria > Stieleria neptunia. The sequence continues at coordinate 9,893,360 of NZ_CP037423.1, forward strand.
CCGTCGATGCGGACCGCAATATTCGCGTCCGGGCAGACCAAAACGGCACGATCACCACACTTGCCGGCGCGGTCGGCATCAGCCGCCAAGCGGTCGGCGTCGGGGCCAGTCTGGCGATCTCGGTCGTCGAGAATACGACCGAAGCGTTCATCGATCAATCAACCGTCCACGCCAGAGCCAACAACAACGACACGACTTCGGTACAAACCTGGGATTCCGAAGGCAACGAGAGCACCGAATCGATTTCGGGTCTGGCCGTCGTGGCCAGCTCCAACGAGATCTTCGATTTACTTTCGATCACCGCGGGGGTGGGTAAGAAGGGCGCGGTCGCGGTCAATTTGGCACCCACCGTGCTGAGCGACACGACCTACGCGTACATCCAAGACAGCGACATCAACTCGGCCGCCGATTCCGGCGGCGACGTGATTGTGCGGTCGCACCAGGACAGTGACTTTTTCGCCTTCATGGGCGCCGCTGCGATCAGCTTGGGACGTCTGTCGGTCGGGGCGGCCGCTCAGGGCTTGTTCGTGTCCAACGACACCCGGTCATGGATTTCAGACACCGACACCTCCGATGCAACCGGTGGCGGTCGTCAAGCGATTCATTCCGGCAGCGACGTCGAAGTCAGCAGCAACACACGCGCCGACATGACGGTCGGAATCCTGGGCGTCAGTGTTTCCAAGGATTACGCCGGGGCGGGATCGATCGATTTCTTATTGCTCAACAGCGACAACAAATCAACACTCTCGGACGTCGACGTGTTCGCCGCAGGCGACTTGACCGTCGACGCGGTCGACAACGTGATCCTGAATCGAGTCGTCGGCTCGGTGGCCGGCGGAACCGGCAGCGTCGGCGGCAGCGTGATCGCGATGGTGAATCAGAACGAAACCGAAGCCCGTCTGGTCGATACCCACACCCATGCCGGCGGATTGACATCGGTCCACGCCACCAGCGACGCGGACATCGACACGCTCGCGATCTCCGGGGGCGTGGGGGTCAAAGCGGCATTCAACGTCGTCTTCACAGCTTACTTCGCCTCCGGTACAACCCGCGCCGTGATCGAAGGCGGAACGCGCCAGGTTGAAGTCAACCAAAATCCGATCTACGCCACGACGGACCAGGCGGTCAGCGTCAAGGCGGTCGACCGTGTCGACGTCTTCTCACTCGAAGGCGGGGCAACGGCCGCTGCGGGCGTCGGAGCCGGCGGCAACATCGGCATCTTCGACATCCAGAATACGGTCGACGCCCACATCGGCGACTTCGCCCTTGTCGCGGCGGTTGACGACGTGGCCGTCGAAGCCGAGTCTGACAAGACGGTGGCCGCGGCTGCCGGTGGGCTTGCGATCGGGGGAGGCACCGGATTCGCCGGGACCCTGATCGTCACCAACATTGGGTCAGGCAACGCATCGAATGCCGTCGGCGACGATCTCAGCAGCGAAATCTTCGCTGCGATCAATAGCGCTCTCGATTCCGTCAATGACCTCTCCGCGTTACCCGGCGAGCAGACGCCCGGCGAAGTGGAGGCAAGCGTTGGCGGGCAAGACGCGAGCGTCTCGTCACCCGGTACCGTCGACCGTAGTGTTCAAGACGTCGCGGCATTCATCGGTGAGTCGGCGGAAATCACCGTCGGCGGCGATCTGACGGTCCGGGCCAGCGAGACCGTCGCGTATGACTCCGCGGCCGGTTCGGCCGCGCTATCCGCCAGCAACGGCTTCGGCGCGTCAGTCACCTGGCTGACGGTCGGGACCGTCACCGAAGCCTTCATTGATGACGACGCGATCCTGGTTGTCGACGGGACCGTAACGGTCGATGCGTCATCAAACGAACGCGCCGACAGCGATGCCGTTGCTGCCGGAGGCGGACTGTTGCTGGCTGCGGGTGCCCAGTACGCGGAAGCCGTGCTCGAAAGCAACCAAGTTGCATCGATCGGAAGCGATGTGAAATTGTCCGGTGCGAGCGAGGTCAACGTCAACGCCACGCACGTCCGGGATGTCGAAGTCATCGGCAACGCCGCGTCGATTGCCGGACAACTGGCCGTCGGATTCTCCGGCGCAACGATCGACATGGGCGGTGACGTCCGTGCACAGATCAACGGCTCGCTGCTCGGTGAATTGGATGACGACAGCAACTTGATTGAAGCGGTTGGCGACGTCAGCGTCACCGCGCACAGTTCGGTCACCCAGGCGCGTACGAAGGCGCCCGCGTTGGCCGGCGGGATCGGAATCGCGGTCGCCGGATCGATCGCCAATTCCACGATCGACACCGACGTCGATGCCAGCCTCGGTTTGGGAACCGAGATCTTCTCCGACGGCGACGTGACCCTCTTGTCCGGCACCGACCATGACGCCGAGGCGATCGCGGTCGGACAGAACGGCGCCGCCGGTGTCACGATCGGCTTGTCCGGATCGACCGCGGCGATCGACCCCAGTGTGGACGCATCGGTTGGGGCATCGTCGCTGATCGTTGCCGAGAACGTCACCATCGAAGCGGCACACAATCTGACCCAGGCGGATGGCACATCGGCATCCGGCGTGGCCAATGCCGAAGCGACCTCATCGGGCGGCGCCGGATTGCTGGGCGTCCAGGGAAGCTGGGCCACGGGCGAAGCGACCGCGGACGTTGCGACGACGATCGGCGCAGCAACGATCACCGCAGAAGCCGGCGACGTCACGATCCGATCACTCAGCCGCAACGCCGGGACCAGCGACGCCCAGGGCGACAGCTTCGCCATCATCGGTGTCGGCATTCAACAGGCCGATGTCAACATCAACACCCACAACGATGTTGATATTCAATCCGGTGCGGCGATCACTTCCACCCAGGGTGATGTCACCATCGGCGCCGGTTCGAGTGAATTATCCGACACGCACGCGATCTCCGGCAGTGGCGGATTTTTGGGGATCTCCGAAGCCAAATCGAACGTCGACGTCCGTCACGAAACAGTGGTTTCGATCGCAGGTGGCGTCACAATCGACGCCTTTGATACCGTTTCGATTCTGACAACCTATGACACCGCACTGACCGCTGAAAGCGACGCGCTGAGCGGGTCGGCGATCGCGATTCCCACCGGCCGAACCAACGTCACCACCCGCGGCCGCACGACCGACAACGCCATCGTCAAGACCGAAATCGGTGCGGCGACACTCACCGCCGATGTCATCGATGTGTCAGCGGACGTTACCTCGGCGGACATCACGTCCGATGCCAGCAGCCAGGCGTCCGCCGGGTACGCCGACGCCGACTCGTTCTCGGACCTTAACTTTAACGTCGACACACAGGTCCTGATCGGCAGCGGAGCCGTCCTCAACGGCGAAGACAGCGTCAGCCTGACGGCGGGACAATCCAGTATCGATGCCGATTCGATTTCTCGGACCGCCAGCAGCAGCGGTGGTGTGGGTTCGTTCATTCGCGATCTGGATCCCGATGCGGAAGTCGTCATCAACACGCTCAGTGACGTCACGACGGGAGCGACATCGAAAATCACGACGCGGCAGTTGAACGTGTCCGCGCTGACCGACCCCACGCTCGGAGGCGTGACGGCGTCGGCCACCAAAGACGGCTCCAGTAGCAACGACGACGAGAGCGAAGACTTGCAGGCCGATCGGCTGATCGATTTAAATTCCGACATCATCCTGCCCGTCGCAGCGGATCCCAAGCTGATCATCGACGAAGCCGGCAACGTCGTCGAGCAGGAAACGATCGAATTCACCGAGACCGACACGCTGATCACGATCGCGAGCATCATCAATCAGGGAACGCTCGGTGGCGAAATCAATCTGCTGGTGAATCGTTCCAATCGCGACTCCGAAATGACCGATCCCCGGGTGATCACGGGCAGCCCCGACGTGACGTTCCAAACAGGTTACTCGGAGGTGCTGATTCAAAACGCGTCGCCAAAAGACTTGGTGTTGCGAAAGATTGATGTCGGCAATGAATCGGCGACCGCCAGCGACCTGATCACCATCGTCCAAACTCCGACAACCAATACGCTGACGCCCACGGAGACGACCAGTCCGGGGGCGACCGATATCATCATCGAAAATGCACAAACGATCGGCTTGGCAGGTTTGATCGACAATCCGTTCGGCACCACTTCCATGACGGCAACCGAAAGCGGCATCGTTGCTGCGTCGCTGGGCGGTGTCCCCAATTCGGAAATCGATTCCCTCGACAACGGAACCGTCTCTTCGACGACCAGTGATGCCTTCGCCACCGCTGGCATCACGTTGGTCAACCCGACGACCACCGTAACCACACCCGGAATTCGCTGGGCCGTGAAAGACGACAGTTCGGAATACATTGTCGCCAACAATTCGGGTGCTTTGCGGATCTATCCGAGTCTATCGTCGGCGAACCCCCGTGCCATCCGGACGAGCGAATTGACGCTGTCCGCCCCGGCGGGCGAGATCGGACGCAGCGGTTTCGGCATCAGCGTGTTTGCCGGCAGCGATGCGACCACGTTGCTCAATGCTTCGGCAGAAGACTTTGTTAATGTCGAGCATTTCAGTGGCGATCTGCTGGTCGGCACGGTACGCGGCGGCGGTGCGGTGACGCTGGTCGCCGAGGGGTCGATCACCGATGCCGATTCCGAGGATGCCGACGGCGTCGATCTTTCGGGGGCATCCCTATCTTTGACGGCCCAACCGGACTTGAGCGAATCCGCGACGGCGACCGATCGCACGGTGGGCACCCTGGCCAACCCGCTGGAAATCGACATCTCCGGAACACTCGACGCGACCGCCGGCGGCAACCTGTCGCTGGTCGAAGTCAGCGGCAGCATGAACCCGGGCATTATCAATTCAGCGATCGGCGACATCGCCTTGACGGTGACCGATGCGGACAACGTCGGACAGACTTTGATCCTCGTCGACGACGCCGCCATCACGGCCGAATCCGGTTCGATCACACTCTCGATCGGCGACAACCTGGAAATCGACGGCCTGATCCGTGCCGGCGGATCGCTGACCATCCTGGCCGATCAGGACGGTTTGGATGTCGGCACGGGAGCGAATATCATGCTGCGAGGCCAATTGGAAGCGGCGACGGCGATCAACCTGACCACCGGCGTTGATACGGACACGATCGATTTCCAACGACTCGATTCGGTTGTCCCCGTCGTGATCGAAACCGACGCCGGAGCTGACATCATCAACATCGGCAGCGAAGCGGGCTTGCTGACTCCACTGCGAAGCTCCTTCACGATCGATGCGGGCGAAGAGACCGATCCGCTGGCGGATCTGCTGGTGCGGGACCAAATCAACCTGGATGATTCCGGCAGAGTCAGCACATCACCTGTCACGGTCGACCACACCGCGTCGGACTTGATGTTGGATGCGAAGCTGGTCTATCAGGGGCGTAGCGTTCACTACGCCAATGCCGAGATCGTGTCCCTGGAACTTGGTGCTGGCAACGACACCGTTACGGTTCGCCAGACTCACTCCGACACCGAGTTAAACATCGACCTGGGCCAGGGTGATGATCTTGCCAGCGTTGGCCAGGAATCGGTGACCGTTGGAGCAGACTCGGTTCGCATCCTCGATCTGATTGACGGCAAAGTTAACTTTGAAGCGGGGATCGATGGCGACGATGAGCTGTTGATCGAAAACACCGGCGACTTGATCGGTGGGATAGGCGTACTCGGCCAATCGAACCTGACCGGGTTCGGCATGGGTGATGGCACAGAAGGTGGCGTCGGTTTTGGAGCATTCGAAACCGTCCAGCTTGTCCTCGGCGCGGGCGACGATGATCTTCAAGTCACGGGCACGGCCTCGCTGGCCATCGTCGAACTCGGAGACGGTGACGACGATGTTTCGATCACCGGTGAATTGTTTCGCTTCCAGGCCGACATCAGTCTCTCCGGCACGACGCTCGGCGACTCCACCGCCGACACCGGCCAGAGCGACACGCTTGTGCTGAGCATGCCGACGTCTTCGGTCTTTCGAATGGATCAATCGACGATTGAAAACTTTCAGGGTCGCGGCGACATCCACTACGAGCAACTGAGCGATATCATTGCAACCCTGTCCGACGGTGGCGACGTGGTTCAGATCGATGATGTCGGTGCGCGATTGGATCTCGATACCGGTGGCGGAGCCGACCAAGTCACGGCGGCTGAGTTTTCGGTGGCCTCGACGATACATCTCGGCGACGACGCGTTCGAAGACCAACTGACGGTGCTGGGCACCAGTACCGACTTGACCGTCAGCGGTGACACCAGCGGGATCGATCGATTGACCGTCGACCGCAGCGAGATCACAACCGCAGTCACCGCCGGACGTTTGGACGATTCGGCGAGCGGTGTACTCACCGGCGTCACCGACGGGGCCGTCACCTTCGATGACTTCGCAGTTTTCGAACTGTTGCTGGGAACTGGGAACGACGATTTCGTCATCGATGCCGGTCCCGAGCTTGCAGGGACCAATCTGATCATCGACGGGGGCGACAGCACCGACACGATCGATGTCTTGACGATCAGTGACGAAACCGCGGTCAGCGGCGGGGATGGCGAGGACACCGTCAATCTCTTCATCAACGGCTTCCCGACGGCGGACCAGTTCACAGATCTCGGCTTAGACACCGAGACTCTGGCGATCCACAACTCGGACAGCGCCACCGACACGGCTTGGTCGCTGGTCGATGCATCGCTGACGGCGGACCGGGCCAGCTCGCCGGGCAGCCCAGTGACGGTGATCGACGACATTCTGCGGATCGATCGAGTCAACTTCTTCGCCGGATCGGGAGCCAATTCGTTGGAGATCGGAACCGAGACGGTCAATGACGTGATCGGTTTTGTGGACGACGACGGCACCATCCGCAGCCGTGTGGAACTCGATTTCGACTCCGCCACCGCCGGTCAATCGAGCTACTCCGAAGACGCGTTCACCTTCACCGCGGGACTCGGCGAGGCCTTCGCGACCTCCGCCGGCAGCTTGGCGATTGACGGCGGTGGCAGCGTCACGATGACCGATGACTCATCGGGACCGTTCGACTTGCTCCGGCTAACCGTCCGCAGCGACGAAGTCGAAACCCTGTCGGTCGTCGGCGTTTCGGCAGTCGATGGATCGACCATCGAAGAATTGTTTCAAACCAGCGGCGATGGTTCGGCACAAGTGATCAGCCTGGCAACGATGCGAGACGTCACGTCGATCGAAATCGATCTGCTCGCGGGCATGGAGATTCTTGATGCCGTCGCGTCGGCACAACTGGTCGCCGCCGGACGCGTCGACTTGGACTTTGGTTCGATCGCATTGGAACCGGTTGGATCGACGACTTTCTCGCAGCCCCAGACGACGATCGACTTCAGCTTGGCCCCGATCGATGTGTTCTCCTACGAGGAAGACGCGTTCGTCATCACAAGTCCGGGCGGTCTGCAGATTGACGCCGAATCCGGTTCGTCGCTTGTCGTATCGAGCGACGATTCCGAAGTCACGCTGACGCAGCGGGACGGCGGTGCGTTTGCGTTCTATTCGATCGATCTGGCGACGATCGGTGATACCGACGCCGACGTCGATTTCATCGTCACGACGTTGACCGGTGAAGCGATCACCATCCCGGTGACGGTCGCCGCGGGCGGTCAGTGGACCACGGTCTCCGATCCCTTCCTGGCCGTGTCGGGACTGGTCCAGTCTGTTCGCTGGACCGCGGATACGGACCTGCGTGTCGACAAGCTCGTCGCGATCGGAAGGATCGAATCGGTCATGACTTTCGATGGTGGCGATGCCGCGTTTTCCGCCAACGGACGGACGTATTCCGAAGCCGGCTATCACGTGACCTCGCAGGCACAACTGATCGGTGGTTCGGATGAACTGGTTTTCCAGAGCAACCAGCTGACGACCATCACCTCCCAGGACGGTCGTCCGTTCACCCTGCACTCGCTGGACCTGCGTCACATCGATTTCAATGGCACGGTCAACCTGACGCTGAACGGGATAACATCCAGCGGAGCGACGCGAAGTGAAAGCGTCTCATTCGTCGGGAATTCGGACCTCGTCACATTGCCGCTGACCCAGTTTCAAGATGTCGACTCGGTCACCTTTCGGGCACCCGGCACGTTCGGCTTGCGGATGGACAATCTGGTCGCCAGTCAGGGGTTGTTGCAGAACGCACCGGAGTCGCCGGGGCCGACGCCGGTCGCCGACGCCGCGGACATCGATTCGCTGACGGCGCAATCGATCGTGTTCAATACCGGCAGCCTGAACGATGCCGACATGAACAATGACGATCCGACCGTGTTCATCGCAGGCACCGAGACGGCGTCGATCAACGGTACGCCCTTCGTCGTCGAGTATCTTGATGACAGCGAAAACGTCGTCACGCCGGTGGCCGGAGAAACGTACATCGTTCGCTATCGATTCCTCGGGGATCTGGTCATTCCCGACGGCAGCAGCGTCAGCGCGGCCGGCGATCACGCGTTATCGATCTACGTTGAAAACAACGCGGTCATCGGCGACAGTGTCCAGTTCGACATGTCGGGAAGTAACGCCGAAGTTCTCAATGAGGGAACAGCAGAAGCGGTATTGGTTGCCGGCGTCGGCGGTCCCGGTGCGGGAGACGGCGGCGGCGGCGGCGAGGGCGGGGAAGGCGTCACCGGTGGTTTGGGGCTCAGCGGCGGCGACGGTGGGGACGGCGGGGACGGCGGTGCGGCGTTCGGTAACGCGACGTCATTGCTGAGTGCCTATGACGGGCTGAAGGGCGAGTCGGGCGAAGCGGGGGCGCTGTTTACAACCACCCTTGATGCCGGCGGCAACGGCGCCGACGGGACGGCGGGCACCGACGGTTTTGGTGGCGGCGTCGGCGGGGCCGCGGGCGTGACCGACGAAGACACCGGCGCCGGCATCGGCGGTGAGAGCGGCGTCCGCCATACGACCCGCGGTGGTACAGGTGGAAACGCGGGAGGAGCTGCCATCCGCACCGATCCCCATGACGGTGGACCGGCGGATCCAGCCCAAGACGGCCAAGGCGATAAGCACGGGGATAGTGGTGCGATCGGCGGGCATGGCGGCGGCGGCGGTAATGAAGGCACCAGCACCGTGATCTCCGCCGGCGGTGGCGGTGGCGGAGGCGGCGGAGGTGGTGGCGGCGGCGGTGGAGCCGGTGGCGCGGGCGGCGGCGGCGGTGGTGGTGGCGGCGGTGGCGGCGGTCGCGTTGCTTTGAACAATTCCTATGCCGGTGGCGGTGGTGGTGCCGGCGGTGGCGGTGGCGGTGGTGGCAATGGAGGCGGCGGTGGCGGCGGCGCCGATGGTGGTGCCGGCGGCGGTGGCGGCGGTGCTTTCGAGATCGTCGTACTCGGTGAACTGCGAATCGGTTCGTCGGACTTCCGTGCCGAGGGTGGCGATGGCCACACCGGTGAAGGCGGTGCAGGCGGACAGGGCGGTGTCGGAGGCGGCAGCGGTGGAACCCAGGGCGCCGTCGGAGTCGGGGGACTCAATGGAGCCAGTTCAAGCACCGGAGGATCCAACGGCGGGTCGGCCGATGACGGCGAAGATGCCGAGGGCGCCGGCGAAGACGGTACCGACCGCGTCGGAACCTTCGATGGTCGCGGCGGCGGTCACGGCCAGGGGGCACTCGGTGGCGAAGGAGGTTTAGCAGGTGATGGCGGTGGATCTGAAAGTGGTGACGCAGGCGACGGCGGTGACGGAACCGCCGGTGGTGATGGCTCCGATGGCGGTCGCGGCGGCGACGGGGGACGCGGTGGATCGGGCGCCGGTGGTGCCGGAGGAACGGTCAAACTGGTCGGCTCCTCGCTCGTGTTTACCGTCGACGGCGTCCAAAAAGCCGTTGATCTATTTGCCGACGGAGGCAATGGAACCTTCGGCGGAGTTGCGACCGATGAGGGCGCCGACGGTCGGATTCTGATCGGTGACAACGATGATTCGAGCGAGTTGAGCCGTACATCGACTGACATCGACAGCGCCGCCGCTGAGGAGATCAGCGGACCGACTGCACTGAATCCGTACCTGCACGGCGATCTTGGCGACGGAGTCTTCACGCCCTACATTCCCAACTTGATCGGCGGATCACAGATCTACGGTTTACTCGACGACATCAGCATCGACGAGATCGACTTCAATCCGCAAACCGCCAACCGCGATGCTCCCCAAACCAACGGTCTGGTCGCAACGATGCGGTTGCCCGGTGGGCTCGCCGATATCGGACTCGGCGATCACCCCTCCGCGATCAATTTCCCCGGTTACGACTGGGTCTTGGTCGCAAACGTGTCGAATCTGAATTTGGCGGACCCGATGATCGGCATCGGCGTGCACAGCGATGACGACACGACGATCTCGACGCAGACCGAACTCGCCTTTGACGACATCGACCGGTCCAGCGATGGGCCCCAAACACTGACCGCGCTGAATGCGGGCGACGTTTGGGTCACCCTGATCCCCAACTCCGGCGGAACACAAACGGTCCGCGTCAACGTCTCGGTCGCCGGTGATGACAGCGATCAGGGCTCGCTGACGAATCTCAGTGCCAGCGAACTTGGTGCCGCGGGCGAGGACCAAGTCGCCTACATCACCGCTGCCCGGCCGGCACTGCAATCGGTGGGAATCGCGTCTGCGGACGCCGCGTTTGATGGCTTGACCGAAGTTCTGACCGGACCGGCCGGCGAAATCTATGCGCTCTCCGAGACGCGTGACGCGCTGCTGGTCATCGACGGCAGCGACCATCGTGTGCTGCAAGTCATCGAGAACAACTTCGATGGCAGGACCGCACTGACCGATCTTCGAAATTTGATCTACACCGAATTGGGCGATCTGCTGCAGATTCAGTCTGGCTTGTCAAATGTGGCCACGTTTGCACGTGACGCGTCGTCCGGTTTGCTCACGCCGCTGCAAACTCAAACGTTGACCGTCGACATTTTTGACACCATCGGCAGCTATACCGTCGATCTGCAACGATTGCAGGTCAACGGTCCCGAAGGCCACGCGGCGGGTTTGTTCACAGTGACTAACGACAATACCGGCGATGTCGAAACCCGCTACAAGTTCTTTACCATTGATTCTGACAGCGGTTTGCTGACGGCCATTCCCAATGTTGACAACGGGGGGACCTTCCATCACGAAGGCGAAATCTCTCCCGGATCGAACGAAGTCTTCTTGGACTTGGCGCGTTTGGGCAGCACGTACTACACGCTGTCTGAAACCGCGTCGGGAACGTTGCTGCGAGGCTATCGAGTTGACACGGGCGGATACACGTTGGTCGATATCGAACCCAATGATGACACGCTGCAGTTCCGCGGTGCGACGCAGTTGATCGCGGGCGACAACTTCCTGCACTTGATCAGCCCCGACGACAACTTCGTCACCACGTTCTCAACCGGCTCAAACGGCGAAGTGACGTTTCTTCAGAATGTCACCAACAACACCGATGGCGTGACCGGCATGCTGCATCCGACGTCATTGTTTGAATCCAGCGACGCCAGCCTCGCCTACATCACCAATCGTGATTCTGATTCCATCGTGGTCGTCAAACTCGACGGCAGCGGCGCGATGGTTCAACGACTGCGTAACAATTCCGCCGGCGTCGAGGGCTTGGTCGCACCCATCTGGATTACCGGTGGAACCAGCGGCGGCGAAATCGTCGCCGCGACCCTCGGTGATTCCAACACCCGCGGCGGATTGGTTTCCTTCACGTCCTCCGGCGTTTTAGGCAATGCGGTCGTGCAGCGGACCGGCACGGTGCTCCATGAAGACCAATTGTTCGTGCTGCCGACAGCGTTCGGCGAATCCGAGTCGGTGATCGATAGCTGGAGTTTCTTCCCCAGTGCAGACTCGATCAACGACGTGTATCCCGCCCAGGCCACGCCCCTGCTCCTTTCCCGCAATGGCGACCAGTGGACGATCACGGCCGTCGGAACGGAGCGCGTCATCGATTCCGGTTCAAATTCCGGCACCGTGTTTGACTTTGATCTAGAACAAGGCAGTGCCGATACGACGGGCAAATACTTCGGCTGGTTCTCGACGGGATTCTTCGCCGATCGTGGAACGATCGACTACGACGAAGCCACGGCGTCCACCACGTTTAGCTTGAATCTATCAACGGGAAACATCAGCGACAGCCTTTCGGATCTGGAGAATGCAGACCGAACCTTCACCGGTGCGACGGTCCTGAACCGCACCTATTCGGTTCAAGCCAACTTCCGAGTCACCGAGGCGGCCGATGCGGTTCGGGCGCAGTTTATCGACATCCAGGCGGTGACGGTGGGGACCGCCGGTGGCGAAGACGTGATCAACGTGGCGGCGACGCCCGGCGCTAACGTGACTTCGCTGACCGTCGTCAGCGGCGACCAGGCCGACATCGTAAGCGTTTACGACCTTGCCGCGACAACCACCATCGACCTGGGCGGCGGCGACGACGAAATCAGTCTCGCCACGCTCGCGGCCGGCGGCACCGACACATTGAACGTCTCGGGAGGATCGGAAAACGACACGTTCCACTTGATCACACCCGGCGACGCTCAATCGGTGACGCTGCTGGGCGATGCCGGCGATGACCAGTTCTTTGTCGCCGGAGATCAACTTCCTTCGTCGACCACGACCGTGATCGATGGCGGCAACCCGACCGATCAATCGACCAGCGACGGCGATCAGTTGTTCTTCAATCCGGGCGACCCCAACACGACGGTGAACCCGTCCGACCCGCCGCGAGCCGGTCAAGTCGGCATCGACGATCCGGCGCGCGGCGTCGTTGACTTCAGCGATATCGAGGTCGTCGTGGTCGAGTCGGGACCGAGAATCGATTTCGACCAAGTCGATCCGTCGATTGACGAAGGCGACGATCTACTGCTCAGCGTGACGCTGCCGGACGTCCCGCAGAATGCCGGTGTGGGCGACGTCACCTGGACCATCAACGGGTTTGAGATCGACAATTCCGGAAGCACCAGCCTAGAACGGACCTGGGGCCAGTTGGCTTCGCTGGGAATTGATGACGGAACCGAGACCTACCCGATCCTGGTCAGCGCAACCAACGCTGCGGGGGTGACGACGACAGAAGTCATCGAATTGACCGTGACCGATGTCGCTCCGGAAATCAGTCTCATTGCCGACTCGAGCGTCCGGGTCGGCCTGCCGCTGACGCTGCAATTCTCCGCGCTCGACCCCGGCGATGACAACGTCCTGTCTTGGTTGGTCAACTGGGGCGACGGGACCAGTGAATCGTTCGGCAACGAGGTGACGTCCGCCACACACACCTATGACAGCCCCAATCTCTATGACATCGTCGTGGAGGTGATCGATGACGAATCCACTCCAGGTATCGCCGCGACGGCCACGCACTCGGTGTCGGCAACGGTATCGAGTGACAACGTTCGAGCGGGTGACTACATCATCGACGAGGGTGAATCGTTGCAACTGGCCGCCGAAATCATCGGCACACCCACCAGCGTTTCCTGGGACCTCAACGGCGACGCAGCGTTCGGCGACGCGACGGAACTGGACGCGGTCTTGGATTGGGAGACAGATCTGCTGAATCTGGGAATTGATGGCAGCACCCATGACGTCATCATCATTTCCCTGCGAGCCACCTACGCCAACGGAGATTCGGTCACGAACACTGGAACGCTGACGGTCAACAACGTCGGTCCGACGGCCGAGCTTTCAACCGATGTGCCCGACGGCGGCATCAACGAAGGGCCGGCTTCGGGCGATACCTACAACGTGTTCTTTGAATCGATCGTCGAACCGGCGTCCGGAGACGATTTAACATTCCGCTTTGACTTCGGAAACGACGGAACGATCGATGTCGTTTCCGACACACCGACGACGACGATCCCGGCCACCTGGGACGGCGGCGCGCTGACCGAAGACGGGCTGCTGGAAATCCGCGGTACCATCGACGACGGCGACGGCGGAACAAGCGAGTACGTGACAACCATCCAAGTCAACGATGTCGATCCGACGGTTGTTTTGGAAGGTGCGGACGTTGCCGCCGAAGGGGCAAGCTATCAGTTGACGATCGACTTCAGCGATCCCGGCAGCACCGATGGTGACCCGACGTTCTTGATCGACTGGGGCGACGGCGGCGCGATTGAAACGGTCACCCCGATCAGCGGCGTCGACCCGCTGGTCGTCAGCCACGTCTTTGTCGACAACGGATCGGGCACGACCACGATCTCGGTCACTCCCAAAGACGACAAGGGGACGTACGACGCCGTCACGAAGGACATCGCAGTCGCCAACCAGGCTCCCATGCTGAGCAATCTGGTCGCCCTCGAATCGAGCGGTCTGGCCGTGATGGTCGAAGGGAACTCGGTGTCGCTGACCGGCGATGTCAGCGATCCCGGCGCGCTGGACAGCTTCACGCTCGCCGTCGACTGGGCCGACGGTTCGGATCCCGAAGTTCTTCCCCTGGACGCTCGATCGACCGACTTCAACGTCGTGCATCCCTATGAAGACGACGGAACCTATACGATCGCTGTGACGTTGACCGATGACGATGGTGCGAGCGTGTCCGGGACCGCGACGATCGTGGTCGCCAACGCGTCCCCGACCTTGGCGTACACCCTGACTCCGCTGGCCATTGACGAAGGAACCCAACTGCGATTGGTGGGGACCATCACCGATGTCGGAGTGTTGGACACGCACGAGGTCCAAGTTGCCTGGGGCGACGGCGCCGTGACGACGGTTCCAGTCACCGCTCGAACATTTTCGGTCACGCACGTCTACGACGACGACAACCCGACCGCGACGACGTCCGACGACTACACCGTGACCGTCACCGTCGTCGATGTCGCCGATGCGACCAGCAGCGGTAGCCAGGACGCCACGGTGACGGTTGTGAACGTCGCGCCCACGATGCTGACGATTGAAACGTCGGCTCAAACAATCAACGACGCCGCAGAGGTTGGCGACAACGTCACGCTGACGGCCACCTTCACCGATCCCGCCGGTACCTCAGACACCTATACCGCATCGGTCGACTGGGGTGACGGAAACGTGACGACCGAATCGGGCACGTACGACGCCGCCACGGGCATCGGGACGCTCACGGCGGTTCACGTCTATTCGGTCGAGCAGATCTACGATGTCACCGTCAAAATCACGGACGATGACGGTGGCGTCTCCGCCACGGAATCCGCTCGCGCGCTGGTAGGTACCTACGCCAACGTCCTGCCCACGATCGATGACCAATCGTTTGTCGTCGACGAGAATTCGCCGGCCGGCACGATCGTCGGCACCGTTGCCGCCAACGACGACAGCGATCTGACGTTCCAGCTGATCGATCCGGCCGCGACTCCCGGACCCGCCGCGCCCCCCGAATTCACCATCGATCCCGACACCGGAGTGATCCGGGTCGCCGAAGACTTGCTCGATGCCGAATTCGCGGACAGCTACACGCTGCAAGTCATCGTCACGGACCTGTTCGGTGAAACGGCCGAGGCGACGATTTCAATCACGGTCAACAATGTCAATGAGTTTGCCCCGGTGCTGGCGCTCAGCGATTTGTTCTTCGAGTTGGACGAGAACGCTCCGGTTGGCACGGTGATCGACACGGCGACGGCGACCGACAGCGATTTGGGCGACCAGGTGACGTTCAGCTTGGACACCGACACACCGTTTGCGATTGATCCCGATAGCGGCGTCCTGTCCGTCAACGATAGCAGCCCGCTCGATTTCGAAACGACGCCCGTCTTCACGGTTCAGGTCACGGCGACCGATAGCGGCGGCAAGACCGCGACCCGAACCGTCTACATCCGGCTCACCGATGTTGATGAGTCGGCTGTCATTCCGGAGGTCGTGGACATCGCGATCGACGACGAGAGCGGCCAACGCTCGATGATTCGTGAGATTTCGATTGCCTTCAACACGACGGTCAGCGTTGCCGACGGGGCATTCACGCTGACCAAAGATGGTCCCGAAACGATCACGCCGACCATCAACACCGATGACAGTCTGGGCTACTCGGTCGTCACGCTCACGTTTGAGGGAGACGAATTCATCGGCGGTTCGCTGGCCGATGGAAACTATCAGCTTCACATCGACGCGGACCGAATCACCGTCGGTTCGACGGCGATGGCGACCGATGTCGTCGATGAATTCTTTCGATTCTATGGGGACCGCGACGGCGACCGCGACGTCGACGCAGCGGACCTCGCCGCGATGCGAAGCACGTATCGCAAGACCGATTCTCACCCGGACTTCGATGCGGCATTCGACTTCGATGACGACGGCGATGTCGACGCCGGCGACTTCAGTGAGTTCCGGAATCGCTATCGAACTCAACTTTCTCCCTAAGCCCCTATACCACAACACCGAGCCTCCTTTCGTCCACATCACTTCACAAGTAGAGAATCATGCAAAAGCCCCTGAAACACTTCCTTCTGTGCCTGTCGATCGTCGTCGCGTTTTCCGATGTCGGCCGCGCAGGCCTTGTCCTTCATTTTGACCCCATCGATGCGGACATCACGCTTGGCGAATCGGTCGACATTGACGTTGTCTTGACGCAGACTGACCCGGCGACGCCCGTCGATCTGACGGCCAACGGACTGATGATCGCCGACGTCCAATTGCTGCTCGATTCACCCGCCGCAGCGGTCACCGCCATTCAATTCGGCACCGGCTTCGAAGACTCGACATTTTCAGATTTGTCGGACCCAAGCATGCCGTTGCTAAGTGCGCAAAGCATCGACCTGTCCGGAGTCCTTGCTCCGGCGGGCAGTCCCACGTCGATCACCATCGGGACGTTCACCTTCACCGGGATCGCCGAGGGAACAACCATTGCATCGACAACGGACACCGGATTTCAAGAGTTGATTTTCGATGGCATCAACGCTGATTTCGACAACCAGATTTTCGGGTCCGAAACCGCAACCATACGGGTCGTCGCGGTTCCGGAACCTTCCAGCCTAACTCTCTTGGCGATGGCCGCCATCGGGTTCGGTTGCCGACGCCGAAAAAGGTAAGTGACGGGAATGGAGTGTGGGATAGGCTTCCAGCCTGTCGTTTTCGCCATGACAGGCTGGAAGCCTATCCCACGTATTATTTCGACGATCCTTGATTCCCCTCACGCGTCATTTCCCGATACAGCCATGATCGAGAAAACTGCCATTCCCGCTTGACCGTCGCCGCTGACATCCCCAGCGCGGTGGCGGTTTCTTCGATGCTCAGACCACCAAAGTACCGCATCATGACGACTTGGCCCTTCCGCGTGTCAATCGCTTCCAATCGATGGAGTGCCTCGTCCAGTGCCAACAACTGATCCGGCGGAGGTTCATCGGAAAAGAACGCTTCATCAAACGGCAGGCGTTGCAGATCGCCACCATGTTTTTGTGCCTTTTTCTTTACCGCCCGATTGACCAAAATCTGACGCATGGACCGCGCCGCCGCGGAAAAAAAATGAGCACGATTCTGCCAACGTACTTCTGAATCGCCGACCAGGCGGAGATATGCCTCGTGGACCAACGCCGTCGGCTGCAGCGTCTGTCCCGGTTTCTCGCGCGCCATTTGCGCAGCCGCCATCCGTCGCAATTCGCCATAAATCAGAGGGAAAAGCTTCTCCGAAAGCGCCTCCCCATCCCGATCGCTTTGCAACAGCAACGTGATTTCGTCTTTATCGGCCCCAGTCACACGCATGTACTTTCCTACAGCTGATGAATCGGTGCACATTCCGACCCGCAGCTTTATCTTACCTGATCGCTCGCGACCTTCCATTGTGAACCGTCTGCCGTGACACCATCGAGCGATTCCGGCATTTGGAATGCGTCACAATTCGGTCCAAAGAGGGAAGCGATGCGTTTTGCGGATAACGTCCGGTTTTGGATTCGCCATCCACCGCAAGTGTCGCAATTTGACTTTGGGAGCCCGAGCGAAGAAACTGGGGGCCCGAACCGCGTTCGGTTCCTCACCCAACTGGGGCATCATTCGATTTGCCGGCCTCGATCCGCAGGTTCTCTGGGGAACGCAAATTCGTGACCAACACCGAACGTCCATCTATTTCATGTAATGAGATTTAATATGTTTTTGCGATCCGGTTTCGCGTCGCTCGCTCTCGCTGCCGCCGCGGCACTCTTCATCTTGACTGTCGACGTGTCGATCGTCCGAGCCGCCTCGAGCGATCGACCGAACATCATTTTTATTCTCGCCGATGACCAAGGTTTTGGCGACGTCGGGGCGCTCAACCCGGATTCCAAAATCCCGACACCGAACATCGACCGGATTGCCGCCGAAGGCATGATCTTTGGCGACGCCCACACTTCGTCTTCGGTTTGCACGCCGACACGCTACAGCGTGCTGACGGGTCGCTATCACTGGCGAACGCATTTGCAGAAAGGCGTGCTGGGCGGGTTTTCCAAGCCGCTGATTTCTCCGGGCCGACTGACGATCGCCTCGATGCTGAAAAGCCAAGGCTACAAAACAGCCGGCATCGGCAAATGGCACCTCGGCTGGGATTGGCCCCTGAAAGCTGGCGGCACCGCCAACGACGGCGGCGACTTTTCCAAACCCTATGCCAAGGGTTGGGACGTCGATTACGAAGGCGAAATCCAAAACGGCCCCAACGACCTGGGGTTTGACTACTTCTTTGGCATCAGCGCCTCGCTCGACATGCCCCCGTACGTGTTTGTCCGCAACCGCGTCCCGACCGAAAAGGCGACCGTCGTCAAAGCGTTCAACCGCAAGGGCCCCGCCGGTGCGAACTTCGAAGCCGTCGACGTGTTGCCGAAAATCACGGATGAAACTGTTCGCTTTATCAATGACAACGCCGATTCGGATCAGCCCTTCTTCATCTACTTTCCGCTCAACGCACCGCACACGCCGATCGTGCCCACCGACCAGTGGCGCGGCAAGAGCGGTATCAATGTCTACGGCGACTTCACCATGCAAGTCGATGCGACGGTCGGACAAGTACTCGAGGCGCTCGACAAAAACAACATCGCCGACGAAACACTGATCGTGTTCACGACCGACAACGGTTGTTCTCCCGCGGCGAAGATCAACGAATTGGAAGCGGCCGGACACGACCAAAACTACATCTATCGCGGACACAAAGCCGACATCTACGAGGGCGGGCACCGCGTCCCGTTCGTGGTCCGCTGGCCCGGCAAAGTCAAACCGGGGTCACGCACCGAACACCTGATCGGTCAAATCGATTTCCTGGCCACCGCGGCCGAAATCACCGGCGCGACGATTCCCGCCGACGGCGCCGAAGACAGCGTGTCGTTCCTGTCCACCATGCTCGGCCAAGCCGATCAACCGCCGCGGAACTCGATCATCTCGCAATCGATCGGCGGCCAATTCGCGATCCGTGACGGCGACTGGAAACTTTGCCTGTGCCCCGGCTCGGGCGGATGGAGCAGCCCACGGCCGGGCCGCTATGACCCGTCCGGCATGCCGCCGATGCAGCTGTACGACCTGGCAGCCGACCCGGGCGAGCAAAACAATTTGATCGCCGAACATCCCGATCGCGTGGCAAAGATGAAGGCGATGTTGCGCAAAGTCATCGACGACGGTCGCACCACGCCCGGTGAAAAACTGGCCAACGACACCGAGATCGTGATGGTCAAACCGCTGCCGGCAAAACCGCGGGCCAAGGCGAAGCGGTAGCGGCAGTGGGGTAAGCATCCTGCTTGCGATCACGCAGCATTCGCAAGCAGGAAGCTTGCGTTACGTTCGCCGTCTATTCAGCGGCATCATGGTGATGATCCGCCGCGAGAAGTCGAATCGCATCTCGCAACAAGACAACTTGTCGGCGCAAGACCGCGACTTCCCGCTCCAGGCTCGTGACTCGATAGGCGGCTGCATCGGCCGCTTGCCCCCCCGCGTCCGACGCACCGGTAAATCGAATCTCGCGCTCATAACGTCGATTGTTGCGGATGTAGACCAATTGCAGGGGCGAACCCAACGGATGATTCGCGAGGGCCATCTGGGCGTCCGCCGGCGTCTCGACATCCGCTTCATCGATCTGCACGATCTTGTCGCCCTTGATCAATCCGGCGCGGTCGCCGGCAAGGCCATCGGTCACACCCACCACTTCGACGCCCAGCGGCGAGTCGTCCAGCAGGACGCCCAACATCGGTTTCCCGTCGATCGCCACCGCGTCGACGGGATCAAGATTTTCATCCGTCTGGAATTGGTCCAACTCGATCAACAGCGCATCGATCGATCGCGAACCGGGCACGCGGTCATTCGAATTCACGGTTTCCTGTGCGTTCAGTTCGCCGCTGGCGTGAATGAAAGCGATGGCAAAAACCAGAGCTGAAATGTAGCATCCAAACCTTCTCGGCAAGGGTGCCGGGGAATTCATACTGGCTCGGTGTGGGATTGGCGTGGTTGACATTGGTCGATTCTCGATCAGGCGGTTCGTTTTGGTTGAATGGCTTTCGATCGAATCGCGACGCGGTGGATGAAACACCACCACCCCACAACGATTCGTCTGCGGATTCGGAATCGACGCAATTCCCATGCCGATCACGGTCTTGCCCGGAATCGGCTGAAGGCTAGACATCCACGGCGTTGGTGTGCAGGCTTCGGCCGCCCACAGTCGCTGCGCGGGACGTCAATTGCATAAGTGGCGGAGTTGATCGTAGCGCAAGGCGCCAAGACTTTTGCAGCGCCGGCCCTCTCTGGCGTTTGCTTGCTGCGCAAACGCCCTCTCTCGCAGGGGGGTTCTTCGCGGATTTTCGTGGGTGCTCTCGAATACTCGGGGAAGGTTTTTTGAGGGATGACTGCGATGTCCGATGGTTCTGTTCTGTTCGGTAGGATGGCGAAGCCAGGTGAAGCGGAGGCGGGCTCTGCTCTCAAGGAACTTCCTACCCAGCTAGTTCATTGGGGACCACTCGCAGGTTGAGTGCAGCTGCCCGTTTCGCCAGGTTTTCCATTGCTCGCTTCTTGTATTGCTGTTCGTAATAGTCGTTGCCGACATCGACATATTCCCTCCCGTACTTCAGCATCCCATAAACTATTTTCGCGAGCTTGTGGGCCGTCGCCGTGATCGCTTTGGGTGAACCAAGACGGGAACGGATCCTGCGAAAGAACGCTCCTAAGGCGCAGTTTGATCGTGCCAGGGACGCGGCGGCTGTTCGAAGTGCGGCGGCGGCTCGGTTCGCACTTGTACGTGTTTTACCACTGAGCAATTTCCCACCTGTCTTCTTACTGCCCGGACATAGGCAAAGCCAAGAAGTGAAATGCTTCTCTGTTGCCCACCTACTCATGTCGGTACCGATTTCAGAAATCAGTGTGATTGCGGATTGACCGCTAATCCCATCAATGGTCGTCATGTCGACGCCCAGCACCCGGTAGAGCTGATTGCGCATATCGAACCGGGGGCTATTGCTTCCAGCTTTAGGAGCCTTCAGCTTCGGCAGAATCTCACCGTCACTTCGGTCGGAAAATGTACCCAAATGTTCTTCAAGCTTGGAATCGACTTCCGACAGTTTGGAACCGTAAAAACGGTACAGTTCCAGAGCCTGTTTTAACGCAAATACATGTTCTTCACGCCAATTGCCTTCCAGAGCTTTCGCGATCGTCGACTCGTCATTTTTGCACCTTGGATCGCGAAGTTTTGCGAGTAGGTGAGGGTCTCGACTGCCCGCAACAATGGCATCCAAAATGGCAAGGCCAGTGGTGCCGGTGATGTCCGAAATGACGTGATGGAGCTGGACATTCATTTCCATCATCGCCTTCTGCATCCGTTGGATATGCTCGCTCGCGTTGGCGACGAGCATGGCTCGTTGCCGCATGTAAGAACGCAGAACACAAATTGCCGCACTCTTCCAACCAATCTGCGAGCGACGCCAGATCGGATGTAAAGGTGCCGAAGCAGCGAACGTGTGATGAGTCGCGATCGGAGGGCACGGCAACATAGTGCTGGGTCGAACCAATATCGATGCCGGCAGCGTTCAAGTTGATTGTGTCAAGTGATTGTGGAACGGGTGCGTTGTCAATCGGAAACCCACCACGTGATCGACGCTTAGGTTTCCCAGAGGATTTCTTCTTGGCCATGGCGGAACTCCGAAAGGTGACTTCAACGGAAAAACGCGGCAGGCGCGGGAGTAGGGCTCTGTTATTCTCTCAAACGGGGTCAACGCCGTGAGGCGAGCCACCAATGCCATTTTCAAGCAAACTCCCGGGACCAGGCTGAGAAGCGGGCACGAAGCACCACGTAGAGAACGGCCTCCACGACCCGCCGCGTATCCGACATGATAATCCTCACACCCAGTTCCTCGGAATCATTTGGTCACTTGTGGCCTGCGGCGGCTGAGGAGCAACCCGCCAAGGAATCACCTGGTCTGCAATGCGCCGAAGGTGCTTCGTGCCCTCCGCCGGCCCCCGTGTCGGCGGAGGGTCGTTTGAACCGAGCGTTTGTCCTCGCTCTCCCCATTCGGACATCGCAGCAATGCCTCGAAAAACCTGGGTCCTGAGCGATTAGCCACTAAAATTCACGAAGAACCCCCAGGGGGAGAGAATCTAAATCGGTGGCCAAATCCCTGCAGTAAAAGAATCGATATCCCCCGCAGGGAGCAGGAGGGCGATGGCTCGCGCGGACGCTTTTTCGCACGCCCCATTCCGACTAACTCGAGGGCTCGACTGACAAAAAGGTCTTGGTGTGCCTTCGCATACTACGCTCCACTATGCTCTATTCTGGTGCAGTGACTCGTCAACACCGAGACGATTCACATGGAGGTCAATCTAGGTACGCGAGCGACACAGATGTTTCTGAATCGGAAACTGGGCACCATCGCGGCACTATGGGGAGTCGCTGGCACCGTCGCGGTTCTCTCATACGCCGTCTTCCGCATGTTCCATCAAACCCGCGGAGCGGTCACGCACTCATGGAACCTGGAACACTACCTGGTGCTTATTCTGTGGACCGCGTTCATGGCGTACAGCGAAGGTTACAGAGGCTTCCAGCGAGCTTTTTCGCCGCGTGTCGCGGCCCGTTCGGTGTATCTGCGTGAGCGCTCGACGCCACTACGATTGCTGTTGGCACCGCTATTCTGCATGGCGTTTTTTCACGCACCGCGCAAGCGTCGACTCACAGGAGTGGTGCTATTGATTCTGATCGCCTCGATCGTCGTGCTATTTCGATTCATCCCACAACCGTGGCGCGGCATCTTGGATTTCGGTGTGATCATTGGACTTGGCTGGGGCATCATTGCGACGGTGTATTTCTTGGCCAAGTATTGGAGCAGCGCAGACGCTCCGTTTGACGGCGAGGTCGTTGAGTCTGGCGATTCCTAACAGCAGATGGGGTGCCTTGCGTCTGTGCATCCTCCGACGGCCCAAACGCGTTTTTGAGAATTCCGGCAACTCCCTGTTGCATCGCCTACACATTGTCGGCAACAATGCCTACAACGTGTAGTCAGAATGCCGATCGGGAGAGAGTCGATGAAACGGGCCGAGCCACCACCGTTAACCGCCGCGCAGCGGGAGCTGATGGAGATTTTCTGGCAACACGGTGAAGCCACCGTCAGCCAGGTGCGTGAGCAGTTGCAGGACCAGGGCCGCAGCGTCGCCCGCAATACGGTGCAGACGACGATCGTGCGTTTGGAAGAAAAGGGATGGCTGCAACACCGCAAACAGGGCCGGACGTTCGTCTATTCGGCGGTGCGGGAACGCAAACGATCGCTCGGCGTGAAGGTGTCACAACTGATCGATCGATTCTTTGCCGGTTCGCCCGAGGACATGGTCAACGCGCTGATTGAACACCGCGGTTTGACCAGCGAAGAATCGCAGCGGATTCGCAAGATGATTCAAGACGCAGAACTCGAGTCGGGTTCCTCGTCGAATGTGGCAGACAACCCAACCCCCAAACGCGGTAAACGCCGAGGGAAGTGATCATGAGCTTCTTTGACCTGAATTGGGGCGGCAGTTTGGTTTTGCACGTCACCATCATTCTGATCGTCGCGGCCTGCTTCGACGCAGCCGCCGGTCGGCTTGCGGCGTTTCGACACTGGATCAATCTCACAGCGATCGTCTTGATCTTGTTCAGCCCGATCTCGGTCGTCGTGTTGCAGCAAATGGATCCAGGATGGCGACGAGTCAGTTGGATCGGCCAAAACCAGTCCACGGTCGAACCCGAATCGGTCGAATCGCCATCGTTCGAGCGTCATATCACCGCGCCGCGTCAAATGCCGACAGACGAAGTCATTCGTCGACCGCACACGGTAACGGCCTCGGCTGCAGTTGAATTGCCAGACGAGATGGCTGACGCGATCGATGGTGCAAACCAACCGATTTCGTTGGCATCGCGAACGCTGCAAGCCGAAGTGCAGACAGCGACACCGGCACCAGAAGCTCAACCGCGATGGTTGGACGTGTTGCACGCCTTCACACCGGTCGCGCTGGCGACCTGGTGCCTTGGCAGCATGGTTTTGCTGCTTCGATTGACCGTCAGTTTGCTGCGTGTTCGACAGCTTATGCAGGCCGCGCATCCGGTCTCCACCCCCCGCCTACTGGATGCGTTTGCGGACGCCTGCAAACACGTGGGCGCGGATGGAACCCGAATCGCGTT
Source organism: Stieleria neptunia (assembly GCF_007754155.1). Classification (NCBI taxonomy): domain Bacteria; kingdom Pseudomonadati; phylum Planctomycetota; class Planctomycetia; order Pirellulales; family Pirellulaceae; genus Stieleria; species Stieleria neptunia. The sequence goes on from NZ_CP037423.1 coordinate 9,917,810, forward strand.
GGTGACATCCGATCGTATCGATACGCCGATGGCGGCGGGAATCCTTCATCCGCACGTTGTGTTGCCCGCTGAAATGCCGAGCACCGCGACGCGACAACAGATGCGTGAAGTGATGATCCATAAACTGGCCCATGTCGTCCGGCGCGATCAGTTTGTCGTTTTGCTTCAACACCTTGCCGCGGCACTGTATTGGTGGCATCCGCTGGTCTATCGCGTCAATCGGCGACTCGCCCAGGCCCGCGAGGATGTTTGCGACAATTATGTGTTGGCGGATAGCGATGGGACTCAATACAGTCAAACGTTGCTGGAATTTGCGGAGCGTCGTTGTGGACGCTGGGCACCGAGCAGCGTCGCCGGCCTGTTTTCGTCGCAGTGGAAACTCGAACATCGCGTGGCATCTTTGTTAGACCGACGTCGCAACCGTGCGACGCGGGTCTCGGCGCGCGGCTGGATCGTGGTTGCGATGGCGACGTGCATCGCAGTCGGACTGGGCAGTCTGGCGTCGATGGCGTGGGCGAATGAAACGCCCCAATCGCCGGCGAACCAGCCCCCGGCAAACCAACCGGCGGACGGATCCGCTCCGGCTGAGACGGACGATGCCGATGCGAATCCAAACGATGCGCAACCGGAGACGCAGATTCAAGGAACGGTGCGAAACGAACAGGGGCAACCAATCCCAGATGCGACGGTGCTGTTAGTGCACCGGGTCGGCGAAGACCGCCAACTGTTTCGAACCACCGGCAAAACGGACAAAGCCGGGCGCTATCGGTTTAACGACCTGCCGGTCCAACCATCGGAAATGTCCTACATTTCCGTTCGTGTTTATTCACCGGGGTACGCAATCGGGCAGAAGAACCTGTACCGCTACCCACCGCAGGCTGGTCACCTGGCCGACTCGGTCGACATCGATGTGTCGCTGGTGCCCGCCGACGCCTGCGTGATCAACGTCGTGAATGAACAAGGCGAACCGGTTGCCGGTGCCCTGCTTGAGCAGCTCAATACCAACGGGGCTCACGCCAGCAACCTTTACCTGTTCGCGGAAGACTGGGAACAATTCGGGGTCGATCTGCCCCGCTCGGACGCTGCGGGGAATCTGACGATCCCGGCGATTGACCGGTCTCGCAACTACGACCTCCGACTGTCCCATACCGAGTACGCGGCAACACCGTTGTGGAAGGTCGAATTCGGTTCCGAACCACTGCGAGCGGTCATCGAAAAAGGTGACAAAGTTCGCTTCGTCGTGACAAGTGAAAGCGACCCCGATCTGATCGACCAGGCGACAATCGACGCAACCATTTCGGAAGACGGTGGTCATTCGGTTTTACAGTTCGACGTCGACACCAGCGGTGTGGTGGAAGCCAGGTTGCGAGACAAACACACGACGATCACGATCGAACACCCGACGCTTGAAGGGTTGCCGTGGTACTTCTACGACACCACAGAGAATGAGTTTGCATTTACGTTGCACCGGACGGGTATCGCCGAAGGAAAGGTCGTCCATGCGAGGACCGGCAAAGGCTTGCCCGACGTCGGTGTGCAATTCGTCCGATCCAAACGCGTGATCAAATTTGCTCGAACCGATGCTGACGGTCACTACAGCTGTAGGCTTGCCGAAGGGGAGTATCTCGTTTCGGTGTCAGAGTCGTCTGGAGAGTGGAAAGCGTCCGAGACAAGAGTGTCCGTCGACGTCGTGGCGTCACAAACCGTCTCGATCGATCCGATGACCGTCGAACCGGAATCGATGATTCGAGGCAAAGTGATGACCGCGTCGGGAGAGCCCGTCCCCGGAGCAATCATCGTTCCCGATCTTCGCCGATCACCGATCATCGCCGATGAAAACGGGGAGTTTGAACTCGAACCCGGCAGGCGTGGGCAAACAAGGATTCATGTGTTTCACCCCTACCAGCGACTCTCCCGTTTCGTCGCTTCCGCGACCGAGACGGAAACACTTCGAATTCGACTTTCACCGGAAGGCGTCATCCACGGCGTGCTTCGCGACGGCATCGGCAAGACGCTGCCCGGCCTGATGGTGGGGCTAGGAGTCAGGGGTGACAGTCTGGCCGGAAGCGGGAGAGGCAGTTTCCGGACCACGCTGCTGAGAGACTTCACCGATGAATACGGCTTTATTCAGTTTGCCGGACTCAGCGAAGGTCTCGAGTATCGGTTGATCGCCGAAGGGGAAAGCCGCGCTCGCTTTGGTCAGCGTGCCGAATCAAGCAGCGATTGGTATTCCGTGTCCAACCTGCCGTCTGATTCCGTCGAATTGGAAGTCGGTTCCAAATTGCTGACTGAATTAGGAACGACGTCCGCCTACCAAGAAGCACCTCCGCGGATTAAGCCCCTCGGCCCAGCCACATGGATCGATGAACGGCGGATTGATGTCGAGGCAATGCCAGGACGTTTCGTCTTGATCTCCTTTGCCTGGCATCCGTTCCAATTGAAGGAGACGCAGCTCTGCAAACAGTTTTACGGTGATCGCGGGTTGGCGGTCGTGGGTGTCTTGACCAGGGTGACGGATTCCGCACTAGACGATCAAACCTTGGAAAAGTTTGATTTCCCGATCGCGATTGACAACCAGGAGGCGAGGATTTCGGAGCGTTATGGCCAAGCCGATGGAATCGGATCCGTCGTTTACGATACCGAGGGCAAGCGGGTACGAACGATTCGGCGGAGCGATAACTTGCTGAGCATCGTGCGGTCGATCATGCTGTATGATGAACGTCTGCCAAAATAAATGTGAATGGCGCGCCCCAATGTAGAACCGAATGGCACCGTAATAGCGAATAGAGGATTTCGCAACCGTTGGTGTGGAGCCTTTAGGCGTCCAGCTTAGGAGACCGGTTTTTCGAGTACGATGGCCCTTCCGGGCCGTCGTCCGTTGGACTCTCGACGACGACCTAGAAAGGACGTCGTACAACGGTCCCAACAGCCTGCACACCAACCCCGGCGTCCGTTCGATTCAACGTAATACGGTTTCTCTGCGGCGGTCATGTCACAAATTGTTCACTGTCCGAAATGCAATGTCCGTGTTTCGGTCAGCGAGAGTCAGGCCGGTCGACGGGTGCGGTGCCCGGCGTGCTCCCAACCCTTTTCGACCGCCCCGGTCACCCAGCATGCCGCCGAGAGTGTCGCCGCGACGCATCAAGACGAAGATTGGCTGGGGCTGAAGGATTTGCCGTCCGATTTGAACTTCGCGCCGCCCGACGCGCCACAATCTTTGCCGGACACCGAGCAATTCCGCGTCCGCTGCCCCAAGTGCGAGAGCGTCAAGTACGTCAGCGTCAGCCAGGTCGGCAGCACGGTGCGCTGCAACGATTGCCACAGCCGGGTCAAAGTCCCGCGACCTCCCAAGAAGCTGGTGTCGCCTTCATCGCCGGCCCTGGCGTCGCCCCTGGCGTCGAATGCATTCCCGGATCCAATCCCCAGCGGCGAATCCCATCCTTTCGAGCGGCGCACCGAGAACGCCGGCTTGGTGATTGAATCGGTGATGAAATCGGCGGAAGTCGATGTCGAAGCGGAGGACCAGAAACTCAGCCGCGAAGAAAACGCGATGAGCAGCTGGACGAAATCCATTTTGAGTGTCTTCATCGATCCGGGCGTCGTGATTCATCTGGTCGCGGTGGCGCTGCTATTGGCCTTGCCGGTGGCGGGAACGGTCGCGCGGCCGCGGCTCGGTTTCGCCACCTTTCCCTTCATGGCGATCGCGTTTTCATTGGCGATGACCTGTGGCCTGGCAATCGTTCATTCGGTCGCCAACGGCAGCCGGACCGTGGAAGACTGGCCGACGATCGATCTGTACGCCTGGTTGGAATCCTGCCTGATCGTCGGCGCGGCGCTCGTTTGCTCGGTGACTCCGGCGCTGTTTCTGGCCACGCTGTTTTCGTCCCGCGCGTTGGTCACGGTCGGACTGATGCTGTTCGGCGCCCATTTGGTCTTTCCCTATGTCGTGTTGTCGATCTTGGACAACCAGACGGTCATGGCACCGATTTCCTTGGACGTGTTCCGGGGCTTCAAACGGTCGCGTCGTGAATGCCGGGTCTTTTATTTTGCCGCCGGCGCGACGCTCGCCGCGCCGCTTGTGTATTTTTGGTTCGCGCCACCGGAGCCGCTGTACGCGGGCATCGGTTCGGCACTGTGCGTCGTGATCGCGTTCCTGTACGCCGCGATGCTGGGGCGGTTTGCCTATTCGTTGGGGATTAACGACGAAGAGGAGCGCGCACTTCAGCGGGAAGCGTGAGCGAGCGGCGCGTGGCTCCTTGTTCCCAGGCTCTGCCTGGGAACACAGTGTCTTGGAGGCTCCGCCTCCCGGTCGCGAGCAACGTGTTGCGGGGGACGTCCATTGTATTAATGCAGGATTTGGCAACCGATTTAGACTCTCTCACTCTGGGAGAGACGGCGTTTGCGCAGCAAGCAAACGCCAGAGAGGGCCGGCGGCTCGCGAAAGTCTCGACGACTTCCGCTACGATCAACTCCGCCACTCATACAATCGACGTCCCGAGTTACACCGACATCGCGTTCCGAGGCGGAGCCTTGGAACGAGGGGAGGGAATAATGACAGGCGGGAAGCCTATCTCACAAACGCCGACCATCACGCCTTGTCGATCAGCGGCCTGAGTTGATCGCAGAACAATTCCAGCAGCTCTTTGGTGTCGCTTTCGCCGAACAGGTAGGGATCACAGCGAAGGGAAAAGCTCAGCTTGCGGCCGTAGATGCTCGATGAAAGCGTGCTGCGGGTGTGCCTGCGTAGCGGTGGCACGCCGGTGATGGCTTCGAGCGTGAATTCATCGCAGGCGATTTTGCCGCGTTTCTTGGGCAAACGCCCGGTGAATCGACGCGAGGGGTCACCGGCGTTGGAAAAGACGCCGGTGGCCAGGCAACCGCCGTGCTTGAGCAGTTTTTGCAACACCGTCCCTTCCATCGCCGACGTCAGCGCGTTGACGAATGCCGATTGGGGTGCGCCGTTTTTGAGCGCCAGCGTGTCCTTGATGACCAAATCCATCAGCCGCGTGTCGTCTTCGATTTCGGCGGCCGACTTGGTGACGAACGTGCACGCGGTCATGTTGCACGCCGGGATCTCGAAATCTTGGCCGTCGCGCATGTCCGCCGGGACCAGCAACCGAATTTTGCGAGATCCGGTGGTCGGCCCGTTCCACTTCAGCGCCGCCTGAAACATCTTGCACAGGAACAAGTCATTCAGCGTGCCGCCCTGGGACGTCGCGGCGGTCCGCAGGGTCGCCAGGTCGCCGGAGGAGAATTCTTGCTTGACCATCCCGGGCAACACGAAATTGCCGGGCGGATTGGCCGGCGGCCGCAGCGGGGCGGTGCGGGTGCGCAGATGATTCCAGCCTTCGGCGATCGCGATTTTCAGTTTTTTGAATCCGCTGTCGTGAATGCGGATGCTGCGCATTTTCGAGCGACGCACCTTTAACAATGCGGTGTCGAAATTCCCCAGTTCGACCTTGCCCTCGCAACTGGGCAACCGTTTCATGTAGCAGCCGAGCAGGTCACCGACGAAGCGATAGCCGCCGGTGCCGTCGCAGGCCGAGTGGTGAAACTGCATCGTGACCCGCGCCGAATCGGCGGACTGTCGGACCCAAACACGGAGTCCCGTTTCGGTTCGGATGTCGATGTAGCCGTTGTTTTTGAACTCCAGCGGCACGTCACCGTCGGCCCAATCGACCGGCGGCACTTTGTCGGGCGCGGGCACCCAGCAGAGCCGATTCTTTTTGGCCAGTTCGATGACACAGAACAACAGCGGGTGGCGAGACAACGCCTCCTCGAGCGCGTCCTGAAAGATGCCCTGATCCAACCGTCCCGAAAAATCGAGATCCAGGAAGAAGGACATCGTGTACTCGGGACTGTCGTCGATCAGAAAAAACCAATCGATGGGCGGCACATAGAGTGGAAAGGTACGCCCGTAGTCGGGAAGATTCGTTTGGCTTGACATCGACTTTACGACTGGTGAACCATGCGATCCGGTGGTCTGCCTCATTGCAGAGCAAATTCACCGAAGCTCACAACGCACAAGATTAATTGTCACGGTGGTGCTTCAACAGCCCCCGTATTAAAGGGGTCAGGTCTCTTTTTTTGCATTTTGCGCCGGACGAACCCTCGGTCGGCCTCTGGGTCGCATCGTTGACTCAAGATTCAGGCGTCGGGCGATCGATTCCACCCATGCCTCGTCGCCCAGCGGGCTTCCCCGATGGGCAGACCTTCGGACCTGGGTAAGCTCCTCTTCTCCGAGCGGCTGATTGACCCAATCTGTCCAGCCTCGTACGCGTGGCATCGGCCAGGGCGAAAGCAGGTTCGGTGTCGGAGCCGGCTTGGCAAGCCACCGCCAAAGTGACCCCCATCGCCAGTCTTCGGCCCGTTTGACAATTTTGGCTCGGCGTGCATTGCGCTCCACGTAACGGCAGACCGTCAAAAAGTGATCGTCGTCTTGAATCGGAAAACTCTTGAACCGCTGCTGGTAGATGTGCCCGGTCCCACCGCTACCGTAGTGGGCGTGATAACGCATGGTGTGCGTTCCGCCGATCCATTTCATGAAACGACTCATCTCACCATCGACGGAAGGTCGCAGCACGAGGTGATAGTGATTCGGCATCAACTGATAAGCAAAAAGTTGAACCTGGTAGCGTTCCAAGCCTTCACCGAGAAGTTTTTCGAAGGCGACATAGTCGGCGTCCTTGTGGAAGATCGGTGCGCGCAGATTGCCGCGATTCAACGCATGGTACAACCCACCGGCTTCGTCAGCTCGAGGTGCTCTGGACATCGGATTCCTCGCAATCCCAGGACAAAGCCATCAGTTTAATCGAAGGAAAAACCACATAAAAGAGACCTGACCCCTTTGTTTTGACCGGACTATCCCATTGTTTTGATCGGTTTAAATTGATCCCATGTCACACAGGCACTTGATTCAACCAGCCAGTCGGCCAACGCTTTGGAAAAACAGGGAAGACGAGGACGGTCTGGCGAGAGCATGAAGTTCCGCATGATTTGACTCGAGTACGTTTCGTCAATCTCTGGCAGCGCGTCACTCTTGATCGCACCACCGCACCGTTGACAGAATCCGTTGCGTGCCCCAACCCTTAACGCCACGGGCGCTTGCACGACCGATCGCCACTTCTTCGAGCTGCTTGGAGCATCGACAGCGTCAAATTGAACTTCGTCAAGGCTGTCAACTCGCTTGATTTCTTCGACAAGATCGTCGCGTAGTAGCAGGTCTCCTTCGGTGGTGATTGCGATCAGACAAGTCGGCGAAATCGTGTCACTGTCTAGCGACAACGAACGGGCACGTTCGCATCCAATCCCTCTGCCACATTCCTCGCAATACAAAGGCATTCTCTGTTCGTGTTGAATCAATTGCGCGTCTTGTGGAAAAAGCTTAAAGAGCGCGTGTGAAGCGAAATCATTTCCGTCGTACACTGCTCGGCACGAAGACTCCATACGCACATTTAGCGTCTCCTTGTCACGTTCGTATAACGCCAAAACTCTTTGTAGTTGTGGCGAATCAGCTGGAAATACGCCTGTTAGGATCCCCAGGCTATTCGTGAGCACGCCATCGACAAGCAGCTCTTGCCACGCGGACTTGAGAGATGCAGGTTTCTTCGAGATAAACTCCAGTCGGTATTCTTTGATCATCTTAAAATTTTACAGATTTTGCTGCATCGTTGAGAAGTTTTGGAACACCTGGCAAGTTTGAATAGTTGGTCCTGTAGAATTGATACAGCGCACGTTTGATTTGACTCGGCGTGAGATTCTGTCGCACCCAAGCTGAGTTGTTGATCATATTTCTGGGGACCATTCCCGAACTGACCAAATAATCGTTTAGCCGCTGATGCATTCCGACGCCAGCGCCACGGTGGATCCCCATGCGGACATTCAAGAGTGGCCCCGCCTCAGGTCCGCCGAGCCACTTCGGCCAAAAATGGTGAAGCTCCTCAGCGAATCCGAGACCTTGTCGAGATGCACGCGTGGGATTTGCAAATTCAAACAGATCGTTGAGGGCTTCTCCTGCCTTGTTGGTGCGACCGGTTACCATTCTCCCTTCCAGTGCAGCATTCGGGCGGTTCGGTGTCGAATACGCATTATGAACCAGCAGTCCCTGATCACCGACGAAGTAGACGTGTTCACCGTAGACTTCGAGGTTGTAGACCAACTGCGGTCCGGGACGGGGCAGGCGACTTTCGATCCGTTTGGTGTCGCCGTGGAACGTGACGACGCGTTCGCCGATTTCCATTTTTCCGATCGGCACAAATGCCTGGCGATCGACTGACCAAAACAGGTGGTTGTCCGTCACGCCGATCCTCTCCGACTCTCCCTCGAACACGACTTCCAACACCTGCGTGGTCGGCGGATGCGCGAAGGTCGCGGTGACGACTTGCCCCGCCGAAGATTTCACCGGGGGACACGGTTGCAGCGATTTCAGCACTGCCGTGCCGACCGCTCCCATTTCGGGCAGATCCATTTCGACGGTCAGTCCCAAGACGTCCACCTCAACAGCCGCGGCCAATGCGTGAACGTCAACGACATGACGGTACGCGTCGCGCAGGGGTGAATAGGGGACGGAGTCGTGCCATGGCTCCGCAGTCGCTTGAGTCGCGGGACGCTCGCTCGCGACGCCCGCCAGTTCCGGTTCACGTTCGGCGACAACCAGCCCAACCTGCTCAATGAACCACTGTTCCGGACGCAAGATTTCGATTTGCAGGACCGGCGGATCCGCGTCATCGTCTTGTGTCGAAAGCGGCATTTCGAGCGTGAGTTGAACCCAGTCGGTCCAGTCGGGTTCTTTCCAAGTTTCGCGCGTCTCCTGTGCGATCTCCGGATTTTCGGCCAGGACACGATCGCCGACACGGATGGATTCGATCGGGCGCGTCGTCGCGCCGTGTTGCGAGGGTTCGCTCGGTTCAAGCGATGCCAGTGTCGTGGACTCAGTCGCCGCGTCTGTGCCGGTGGTCGATTCGGTTCGCAGCAACGGCCCGCCGAAGATCAGCCGTGCCGAGACGGCCAATCCGAGCACCAGGATCGTGTACGCCGCGAGCGTGCGTGGCAGGGACTTTTGCGTTTTGTTTGAAGCGGACATCGGAGTGACCGGTGAAGTTTTGAATGAATGAATCGGGTGTCAGATCGGTGGCGGTTGAAAGGGTCGGTGGTCAACTGAATCCTAGTTTTGGACGTCGCTGTGGCGGCCCGTACGGGTCGGACCAGAGCACGTCGGCGAGTTCTTTCCAGCCGTCGTCTCGCGATCCGAACACCGAGTCGACCGTTGCGTGACGTCGTTCTTGTTCGTCTTCCTCGTCGTCCGATTTCGCCGGCCGCATCAAGGCCGAGAATGACAGCGATGTCAGGATGGCCAGGGAAACGCCGGCGCCGATCTGGGCCAGCGTTGCGTCGGCGGCGTCGGCCTGGGCCAAGAGTTCCGGATGGGCATACAACCCGCCGTCCCCGTTGTTCGGCACCCAGACAGGCGTTTCGGCGACAAAGCACTTGATGAACAGACTGCTGCCGAGATCGAAGACCATCGAAACGGCCGCACCGATCTCAAGCGTGGTCGCCAGGTCTCTGCCGGTCATCTGTCCATACGCGATACCTCCCACCGCACCGATCGCGCCGGGCGCCATCGCCTTCATCGCATAGCTCATGCTGCCGCTGCGAAGGAAGGCGGCGCGGCCGGTCATTGCCAATCCGCCGACAATCGTGCCCAGCGCCGTGCCGGCTCGATTGCCGTATTCGTAGTCCGCCAACAGCTGCGCCGGCGTGGTGGCATCGCTGTTCATCACCGCGATCGTCCCGCCGATGACTCCGAACGTCGCACCAAAGGGATTGAGCACCCCGTTGATCGCCCCTTCGAAGGCTTGATTGAAGGTGACCGACTCGCCCTTCATATTGGCACGGATGTAGACGTCCGTGACGCCGAAGGTTGCTCCTGCGAACAGGATCACCGCACCGGCGGATCCGAACGTCGCCACGGTGGCGACCGCCGACAAACCCGCCAGTGCCACCGTCGTCGCTTTGACGCCGAACAACGTGTTGTTCTGCATCCCGTCGAGCGCCGACGCCATGATCGAGTCGCCGATCTGATTGAATCCGTAGAAACTTAGATTCGCTCCGACGACGAACACGCCGACGTTGATCACGTCGCTGGCGAAATTGATCACGGCGATGCCGGCTTGAACCAGTCCCGCGCCGACGTCGTACACCGCGACCGCTGCGTCATACAGGATCGGCGCATTCTCCTTGACCCAGTCCACCATCGCCTCGGTCCGGTCAGCCATGTCCTGCGCCCAGTCATTGAGTGCTTCGATGACGACCGGGACCAGGGCATTGCCGTAGGTGTAAAGCCCGAATGAATCGTTGTGCACCAACACGAAGTGATCGGTGCCGGGCAGCCGCACGTGATAGTTGTGATGCTCGGCGACGCAGAAGTTGAACACGGGCACCGCTGGCGACGCATCGGGAGTGACCGCCGTGATGGTCAGCGGCACGCCTTCCGCGGTCAGCAGTTGGTCGCCGGATTGCAAGTCAGCGGCCAGTCTCCAGTCGCCGGAGTCTGCTTGATCGGAAACAACATAAAACGGGTGGCCGGCCGTCGTCGCGATCTTCGCGCCGTCGACGTGAATCTCCAGCAACGGTTGCGGCGCGTTGTGGTACGTTTCGGTCACATTGCCGTCGACGATGCCTCTCACGTGGGTCACTGGCGGGTGCTCCATCAGCAGCGTCGTGGAATTCGAAAGACGCTCCGCGGCGGAGGCAGCGAGGAGGTCTCCGCGGCTGTTGCTAACCTGCAAAGGGTGCATCGCCGCAGCGACTTGATCCCCGGCGCTGATCTGTTCGATCGGTTTTGCGGTACCGTCGGCCATCAAGACTTCCGTGCCCGCCGGGAAACAGTACTGTTCGATCGCGTTGGTGCCGGCGTAGGTGTACTGTTGTTGGATCTGGCTGCCGGACATCAGGCTGCCGGCCGCGATCGATGCGATGCCGCTGGCTTGGGCGCCTCGGAAGGCGGCACCGGAAAGTGATCCCGTCGCGGCGCTGGCGTACGAGGAAATCGCCGCAGCGGCGACGGCGGCGAGCGCCTCGGTGCCGCCGGCGGTCGGCAGCGCCGGTGGTGCGCCCATGAACATGGGAACGCCCGTCGGTGAATAATCGAGCATCCCCGGCGTCGCGGTCACGCCGTTGGAGGTGTCGGTGGATTCGACCAACGCGTCGTAACGCCCATTGCCGGTGACGGTGATGTCGATGTCGCCGTCGATGTAGTTGCCGTCTTGGGTGACGACTTGATCGACCGCTTCGGTAAACGCCGTCGTCACGCCGCCGACCGTCCGCGTTCCCGTGACCGAACCGTCGACATCGGTCGAACGCGAAAAAACTCCCGTTTCCGCGTTGCTGGTTTCGGTTTCGGTAAAAGCATCTTCGCCGCTCAGGTCGACCGAGAAGACGCCGGAAGAATCATTGCCGGACTGCGTCAACGTGTAGGTGTCGGTCCCGGTCGTGGTGCTGGTCGCATCACCGGTCAGAGCCTGGACGTCGGTCGTCCTGTTGTAAGTCTTGGTTCCGCTGCCCCGGGTGTCGGAATCGCCGGCGGCGCCGCGATCGATGATCTGTGAGAAGGAATACGTATCGGTGCCCGACGTGACGTGCTGGAAGATACCGGTCACGCTATTGCCGGTCGTCTCCGTCTCTGCGACATCGCTGGACGACGAATCAAAGTCGACGGTGCCCCCAGCGACAACGCCGTCTTGCGTCAACGTCGTTTGGATCGTCGAATCGACGTCCGCACTGACGGCACCCGTGACCAGGTTCCCACTGCCGGTCGAAGTCGACGTGGTGTCGACGGTGTTGACGGCGTCGTAGTCATACAATCCGTCGCTGGTCAACAGCGTCTGCGTCGTCGCGACGGACGATTCCGAATCCCCCGTGCCGGTGAAAAGTCCGCTGATTTGGTTTCCGGTCTGGGTGTCGGTCGACTCGCTCGAAGCCGTCTCGCTGATGGACAGAGTGGTGCCGTTGGCGTCGGTCAGCGTGCGAGACACCGAAGACGCCACCTCGGTGGTCGTCGACGAATTGAACGTCCCCACGACCGAGTTCCCCGCATCGGTCGAAGCCGATGTCATCTCGACGGTTGAATTGGCGGCGTACGTTTCACTGCGCGTGCCGGTTTCTTCCAACTCGGTCGTTCCTGATGTCGACGAGGTGGAGGAGTACACGCCGGTGATGGAATTGCTGGTCGACGACGAACTGCTGGCCCCGGTACGCGAGACCGTTTTTTCATCGCTGCCGTCGGCGTAGGTCGTGTCCTTGCTGTAGCTGTAGGACTCGGTGCCGGTGGACGTGCTGGTTGTTGCCGTCGTGATCTGGTTTCCCGAGGAAGACGACTCATTGGTCATCGAAGTGGTTTCGACCAGCGTGAACGAGCGGTCATCGATCGTTCCGGACTGATTGGTCGACGAACTGCTGGCGGTGTCGGTGCTGTCACTAAATGCACCCGTGATGCTGTTGCCGCTGCCCGACATTTCGATCGTCGACATCGAAGTTGACATCCCCGTGACGTTGCGATCGGTGTTGGTCTCGGAAAGGTCTTCGCTGGACGAAGAGGTCGTCGTCGTTGTGAAGGAATACAAACCGGTGATTTCATTACCGGTGCGCTCGGTGACGTCGCGAGAGCTTTGGCCGGTCTCACTGGAGGCGGATTGCGTTTGGTTTGTCGACGTCCCCGTCACGCTCGATGTCAGATCTTGGGTCACATTTTCGGTGAAGGATCCACTGGTGCGATTGCCGCTGCGAGTGCTCTCGGTTTCCGTGGTCGTCGTCGATACGGCGCTGGAAGATTGAGTTTGGTTGCCCGTTGACTGATTCGTCGTCACGGTTCGCGTCGAATCGATGGTGATGGAATAGGTATCGAATCGCGAGTTTCCGGTCTCGGTCGTCGTCGACGCGTCCGACTCGGTCTGGCTGGTTGTGGTCACCGTCAACGTCTGATTGGTTGACACTCCGGTGGCGGTCGCGTCGGATTCAGCGATGACGACGGTGGTGTAGTCGCCGGTGATGCTGTTGCCCGAGGAGGTGTTCTCGATGGTCGACGTCAGATCACGGTCCAACGTGCTCGTCGTCGTTTGGTTCGTCGTCGTTTCATCGAGTTCCGCCGTCGAACTTGATTCGCTGGTGGAACTGTAGACGCCCGTGATCGAGTTATCGCTCCCGCTGGCCGTCGTTGTCGAAACGGCGGTGTCGGTCAAATTGACCGTCATGGTTTGATTCGTATCGTTTTGCGTCGTCGCGGAAGAATCAGAACTGGACGAAGTGAAGGTCGACGCTGCGGTGATCGAATTTCCGGCAGTGGTGGACTGACTGGTTCCGCTGGACGCCACCGCGATGACGCTGGTCAACGTTTGGTTCGTCGTCGTTTCATTGTCCGATCGGCTGTACTCGGCGTCGACCGTTTCACTGAACGAACCGGTGACACTGTTGCCGGTACGCACCGTGGTGGATTCGGCGCTGCCGCTTCCCGAGACGACCAGTTCGAGGGATTGATTCGAACTCGTCTCGCTGTTCGAGTTAGACGACGTATTGACCGTGGTGCTGGTGTAAGCGCCTGTGATCGCATTGGACGTGCTGGTCGTGTCACTGATGTCGGAACTGGTGAAGGTTCCTTCGACTGAAACGATGGCTTGGTTGGTTTCGGTGGACGTCCCCGCGGTGGACGATTCGACACGGGCGGTGGTTTCATCCGTCCCAGCGACTGCGTTCCCTGTCGACGTCGAAGTGCTGGACGACGTGGTGCTGGACGTGTTGGACGCAACCAATTCGAGATAGGCGAAGGTTTCACTGAAGGTCGACGCCGACGATCCGGTAGCGTCTGACGTGTAATCGCCCAGGATGTGGTCTCCCGACGTGATGACGGTCGACGAGGATGAATCGGTCGTGGAATTAGTCGAATCCGGATCGATTTGATTCGACTCTTCACCCGTGCTGGATGACGTGTTCGTCACCGTGGACGTGTAGGTGCCGTCGATGCGGTTGCCCGATTCAACCGTGCGGGTTTCCGATTCGCTGTCGAAGGACGCATCCACAATCAAAACCTGGTTCACATCATGTTGGGTCCCCGATCCGTTCGACGTGGTGGTGGAATCGGAGGAATAGGCTCCGGTGATGGAGTTACCCGATTCGGTGGACGTCGTCTCCGAAGTCTCTGTCGACTCAGCGGTTGCCGTCAGCGTTTGGTTGACAGACGTGATGTCCGTTGCCAGTTCCACATTGCTGGTGGCGTTGGTGCTGAAGATACCCGTGATCGAATTCAAGATGGTTTCGGACGAGAACGAGCTGGTCGATTCACGGGATTCGCTCAGCGTTTCGGTTTGGACGTTACTGGTCGCGGTCACATTGCTGATCGACGAACCGGAATCGTTGGTCGTCGTCGCACCGGTGATGAAGTTCCCCGTCGAAATCGATGTCGATGTGCTCGAGAATTCATCGGTCACCACCGACGTGTAGCCTTGATTGGCGGATTCTTCGTTGCGAATCCCATTGATGACGGTCGTGGTCGTCGTGCTGCCGAATTCCCCCGTGAATTGATTGCTGGTCGCATCGGTGACGACACGAGAATCACCGCTGCCGGTGATTTCGACGGTGAGGGTCTGGTTGGTGTCCGTCTGGCTGGAAGTTTCGGTCGTCTCCGCCACGGTATGGCTGCTGCTGGTTCCGTTGACCGAGTTGCCCGTTCCGTTGACGGTCGTTGTTTTGATCTTCGTGTTGACCGAATCAATGGTCAGCGGTCCGTTGGTGTCGGTCGACGTGCGGGTTTCGGTTGAAAGGGTTTCCGAATGGTTGGTGTATCCACCCGCGATCGCATTGCCGCTGCCGCCGGAGGTAAAACTGCTATCGATGATCGTGACGTAACTGACCGAAAGGGATTTATTGGTATCGCTTCCGTCCAAACGCGACATTTGATGTCCGGAGTTGGTGTCCGTGTAATGACCGGTGATCGTGTTGGACGTTCTGCCGGCAACGGATCCAAAGGTCGACGTCTCGGTGACGGCGGCGTTGAGTGTGCCGTTGGTCACCGTTTCGGTGCGTTCACGCGACCCGGAATTCCGGGTCGTCGAACTGGAACTTCCGCTGATGGCGTTGGAGGTAAAGGTCTGCACCCGAGTCGTCATTTCAGAAATCGTCGCACCGACCGTTAGAGTCTGATTGACGATCGAATGCTCGACGGTGCTCGAACCGGTGACCGTATTGACGCCACCACTGGTGCCGACGACCGAGTTGCCCGAGGTCGAAACAGTCGACGATTGCATCTCTGTGGCGTCGAAGGTTTCGGTTCGGCCTCGGTTGGTTTCGATTTCGTCCGACGTGGTGGTCGTGTCGGTGCGTTCATCACGGGAGAAAGTCCCGGTGATGGTGTTGGAGGAGTGTTCGACGGCGACTTCGCTGATCGAGTTGGTGTTGTTGACCGATCGCAGTCCCTGATTGGTCATCACGGTCGTGCGTTGCGACCGCGCCATGGAATGGGAATCGTAATCGACGTCGCCTTCGATTCGATTTTCTTCACGCGTCGTCTCGGTCGATGTCAAATCGGTGATCGACACCTCGGTCCGCTGCATGCCGTTGGTGGCGAGATCGTTTTGCGTCACCGTCTCTTCGGAACTGGATTCGGTGACGATGTTGCCTCGGATCATGTTGCCCGACGCCATGCTCTGGGAGGTCGCGGTGTTGACCGACGACGAGGTCGAGGTGAGTGTCCCGTTGGTCACCGTTTCGGTGCGTTCGGCGGTGGACTCACTCGATTCGTTGCGACGGACCTGGCCCGACAGGTTGTTGCCTTCGGAGGTTCCCTGCGTCGTCGCGCTCGTGTCGACCGTGACTTCATTGCGCAAGGGCGGATTGGTGATCGTTTGCGTCGACTGGGATGTCGTTTCGGTGTCCCACGACTCGGTGTAATCTCCGATCACGCTATTGCCCGAACGAGTGGTCGTCGTGTCGAGCGTCGAATCCGTCGAACCCGACTCGCGATAGGTTTGGTTGGTGACCAGGGTGGTCGTGACGGCGTCCTGGGACGTCGTTTCGCTGCCGCTGTATTCTCCGGTGACCTGATTGCCGCTACTGTCGCTCGATGACGTCGCCTGGGTCGTGGACTCGGTGGAAACGGTGCGGGAATCGTTGGTGGACGTTTGCGAGACAAAGGTGTCGGCGGAGTTGGAACGCGTCTCGGAGAATTCGCCGGTATTGGCATTGCTGGAACGCTGGACGGTGGTCCTGCTGGTTGACGTGTTCTCCAGTGTGTTTTCTTGCGATTGATTGGTCGATTGGAGATCGACCTCTCGCTCGACAGTCGTCATTTGCATGCTGCTGATCTGACCGGTGACTCGGTTGACGGTCTGGTTTCCGGTTCCCATCGCGGTCGTCATGCTGGTACGGCTTTCTTCGAGCGTGTGGTTTTCTCGCGTGCCGCTTCCGTCGTCTCTGGAGCTGAACGTGCTTTCGATCGTAAATTCGCCGCTGTACCGATTCCCTTGTTCGGTTGAACGACGATCGGAAATCGACATCGATGATTCGCTGTCGGTCAGAGACTGATTAGTGTTTTCGGAATCGCTTGACGATTCGGTGTGTTCGTCCGACGTGCGATTGAGATCTCCGGTGATATTGTTTCCATCACTGGTCGACGTCGTTTCCGTTCTGGACATGCTGTCGGTGGTGGTCACACTGGACAAGTTCTCGCGGGTGGAATTCGATTCGCGGGTCACGGTCGACGACGACTGGTTGTCAAACACGCCGGTGATCGAATTGGCGTTTCCACTGGAACGGGAAGTGGATTGAACGGTGAATTCCCCACTCACGTTTTCAGACGCATCTGGTCCGTTGCTCGACTGGGAGGTGCTCTCGTCTGTACTGGACGCATTTTCGGTGGTCTGCGAATCGCCGCTGATGGAGTTCCCGCTCGACTCTGAATTCTGTTGTGATTCGGTGGTGGTTTGAACCGTTTTCGTGGACGTTTGATTCGTCACGGTCGAATCGGTTTTGGCATCGGTTTGGACGGACTGTTGATTTTCAAAATTCCCGACGATGCTATTCGTCGTGCCGCTGGAGAGGATGGTCGAGGAGGACTCGGAATGCGTGATCGACGTTTGGATCAGCAGCGTTTCGGTGATGTCCTGGGTTTCCTCGGACGTCGTCCGGGACTCCGAACTCATCTCGCTGGAGATCTGATTGCCTTCGGAAGACGACCGATCGGAGGTTTCCACCTCGACCTTGATCGTTTGTGTCAGTTCGCCGTTTTCGGTGACGACTTCCTTGGACGACTGGGAGGTTCCGCCGACCGATCGCGAGTAATCGCCGGTCAAACTGTTGAACTCGGAAGAGATCTGGTCGGTCCGTTCCGACTCCGTGTTGGTGGTGCTGGTTTTGGTTTGGTTGGTGAGCCGTTCCTCGGACTCGGAATACGTCGTCGTTTCTTCTGTCTTGGAGACGTTCCCGTCCTTGGAGTTTCCAGAGCCTTCAAACGTGGTTTCCGATTCAACGGTTTCATCGCTCTCGGTCGTCAGCGGTGCGTTGGTCATCGCACGCTCGGTGACAACCTTGGCGTAGCTGAATCCGTTGAACTCAAAGTCACCGGATTGCGAGTTGCCGCTTTTGCTGGAATCACCGTTGGATTCGGTGGTGGCGTCGGTGGTGCGGGTCAGCGACTGGTTGGTTTCCGAAACGTTGGTGGTGTCATTGGCGGTGTATTCCTCGCTGATTTCGAAATCGCCGCTCTTTTTGTTTCCCTCGGTTTGAACGTCGACCTCTCGCGTGCCTTCGGAGTCCGTGATCACCGTTGACGTTTGGTTGACGGTCCGATCACTGGTGGTGTATCCGGTGTGGCGGTTTTCTTGGTAGGTGTAGTCGCCTTCGTAGAAGTTGCCCGACTGGGTCACGGTGATGTTCGTCGTCGATTCATTGGTTGCATGGGACGAGAGTTCCTGATTGACCGTGTCCGAGGTGACGGACGATTCGGAGACACTGGTGGTATTAAAATTAAAGTCACCGCCTTCGTTGTCGCCGGTTCCTTCGAGCGTCGATTCACCGGAGGAGGTTGCGGTGGAATTTTTTGTCAACGTTTGATTGGTCTCGGTCGTCGTCGTGTCGGACGAAGAAACGGTGTTGCTGTTGATGGTGAACGATCCGGTCAGGCTGCCGGACTTGGACGTCGTCGTGTGCGACTCGCTGGTACCCGACGTGTTGATTTCTCGCGGGCTGTTGATTTGTTGCTGTTGAATGATGGACGTCGTGACGTCGCGTGTGATGGTGATGGAGTAGTCGTCATCGGAGACCATTCCGGTGGATCGGAATGACGATTCCGTTTCGGTCACGTGGACGAATTCGAACGATTGTCGACCGCCACGATGGTCGACCGATGAAGTGGTGTCGATGGTGTAGTCGCGGGTGACGTCGCCGGGGGCGCCGTACTCGCGCAGGATCTCGGTGGTTTCGCTACTTCCCTCGATGCGGAAATCGCCGACGAAAGCGGAGCCACCGCCGCCGATCAAACTGTCGATCTGTGATTGCAAGTCGCCGTCGATGAACCGCTCCCCGGTGGTGGTGTAGTCCGAAGTTTTGACGGTGGTCAGCGTCCAGTCGAATTCGCCGTTTTCAAAGGTCTTTTCGTCGACGAAGTAGCTGGTGGAATTGACTTCCGTTTCCGATTCTTCGGCGAACGAATTGGTTTCGATACATCCCTTGCCTTCGCTGGACCCGTCGAACCCGGTCTCATATTTTTCGACGACGAACGAATCGGGCGAGAAGGACACGGCATCCAGGGTTCCGCTGGCGAGCACTTTGCGGATATTGATCGATGAACCGCTGCCGGTTTCGCTGGCATTGGGTTCCCCCTGACCGTCGCTGCCTGCGGTGGCCAGACCGAACGAATAGACGAAGCCTCCGTAACCGACCGAAACCACGTCGAACTTCCCGGTCGATCGGTCCAGGGTGGCGCGTGTCGCCAGGCCGGCGGATCGGATTTCTTCGTCACTGGGCGGGCTGGCTTCGCAACTGGCGCCGCCACCGTCGCTTTCTTCCGGCTTGATCGGCGAGGCGAAACTTTGGATTTCGGGGGTGGTATCGTTTCCTTCGTCATCGACCAGGACCAGTTTCTCGATATCCTCTTCGTTGATGACATTGACGATGTTGGCCAGCGAAACGGCGACTCCACCGGTTTCATTTTTTGTGTCGGTGATTTGGACCGTGATCGCATAGGGGCCTTCACGGTCATAGATGTGTTCGGCGACGACTTCGAAGCTGAGCGGCAAATCATCCATCGCGACGATCTTTCCGTCACCGGTTTGTCCGTCACCGAAATCAATTTTGGCGACGAATTGGTCGGGAGTTGCCAACGGATCTCCGGCGACAAACCGGGCGACCGCCGCGCCGTCCTCACGTTTGAAAACTTCGTTTTCGCTTAGTTCACGTCCTTCAAAAGCGTAGATCAAATCACCCGTCGCACTGATCGGCGGATTGGCCCGCACGACCTTCTCGCCGTCGGTGAAGACGATCTGGCCCGAGTTGTTGATGATGTCAAAACCTTTGATCTCTGAAATCGCGCCGATGCCCGGCAGCGTTTCCCCGATGGTGACCACGCGGTTCAATCCGATGAACAACTGGGGATCGAGCGGACCGCTCTCGAATTTTCCGGGATAGAAGCTGACCGCGTGCAAGCTTTCTTTGCCGTCCGCCATCGCCATGAACGAAATGGTGAAGAACGGCGTGCCGGGTTCGTCACCGACTTTGGGGCCGTTGATTCCGATCGGCCCGGGCAGGATGGCTTCGATCGATCCCAAGTCTTCGCCCTCGAATTCGACTTCGTTTGCATCGACCGTTCCGTCGCCGGAAATGCCGACGACTTTGGACCACTCCCCGCTTGCCGCGTCGATCACATAGACGCCTTCACCGCCGGGGCCGTCACCGGCGACGGCGACGTAACCGGAATCACTGATTGCGGCTTGTTCACCGTAACTTGTGAATCCTCCGCCACCGGTTTGGTTCATGTCAAAATCAAGAATCTTGACATCGCCGCCTTCAGTGAAGACGCTGTGCCCGGTGTCGGCAATCATCGCATGTTTGACCGGCTGGTCGATCGGCAGCGCCTTGTACGGCTGGCGCCCTTCGTGGCCGTACGTCACCAGCTTCAACCCCGTGCTCGTTTCGCTGTTGTTCGTGTTGGCGACAAAGATGGATTGCCCGGCGTTGTTGACCGAGGCGGTATGTGGAAAGATTGTAACGAACGGTGTCACGTAGATCTGCGGCACCCAAATCGGCATCAATGACGTCGCCAGAGAAACGGCGTTGAGCGTGTCGAAATCAAAATTATCGGGATCCTGGAAGGCGTTCCAAACCGGGTTCACGGGTGTGAAATAGGCACTCGACCAAACGGGGTTGAGTGTCCAGATCCGCGGAACCAACATGAACTGGGCGGTGAGCGCGAATCCGATCGCACCGGGCAAAACGGCGCCGACGATTGACAGAAACTGGAAATCGATCATTTGTGGATTGCCCCAACGCAATCCAGCGTTGGCGATCCCCATGTCTCCGACACCGATCTGTTTCGGCGTGCCGTAGGCATCACCACCGAGCACACGTTCGCCGTTCCACAGCTCGGCATAGGTGAGTAAAACGTCGGTCAGCGTGATGATCGGCAAGCCCATGATCGGCATGCCCAACATGGCGATCGCATTGAGTTGCCGCTGGGCAAGGACGCGGTCGTCATCATTGATTTGAACCACGTGGCTGTAGAGCGCCGACGGGACTCCACCGGTGCCATTGTTCGGCGGCATGATCCCCGTCCCGCCCAATGACGACAGCCCCTGTTCTTCGCTCCAAATGTATAGATAGTCCTTGGACGAATTCGTGGATTGGAATGCGACGTTGCCCTTGTTGTTAATCGAAACACCGTCGCCGACATCACCAACTCCGCTGGCGACCAGATCAAAGCTGTAGTTGGACGGCCGCGCGCGTAGGATGACTTCCGCGACGCCTTCGCTGCTGGCCTCGGGCGGTGCCGCCGCCGGAGCGGCGAATGGAGCGGCGGGCGGCGGCGATTGCCCGTCGTCATCGGCCAGCGGGGCCGGCGGAGCGACTTCACGAACGGTGTAGCGGAACGTGTCAACGACATCGATTCCGTCGGCCTGCAATTGTGCGATCGTCGCGCTGACCGTCGGGTCATAGCTGAAACTGCCGTCGGCATAGACGATCACGCGGGCGCCATATTGGCTGAACCCGTCAAAGGAGGCTTCCAGGATGGTTCCGTTGCTGGCCGCATCGGGGTCGTAATCGTTGGCCAAAACGCCGTCCGACGCCGGGACTTCGATCTTTTGCGTCGCGACGGTCCAGAACCCTTGTTCGATCCCATCGGTCGTCGCGACCGGTGCGTCGTCGACTCCGATCACTTCGATTCGCACCGTCGCGATCGATTCGGCGCCGCGATCGTCCAGCACGACGTACTGGAACGTGTCGATCGTCGTGTCACCTTCGGCCAGTTCCGCGAACGCGCCCGCCGGGTCGTAGTCAAAGGTTCCGTCGGGGCGCAGGGTGACGCTCGCCCCGCCGGCGCTCAGCAGATCGGTGCGACTGGGGTCGATCACCAGCGGCGGTGGCGAATCGACATCGCTGTCATTGGCCAACAAACCGTTCGCCAGAGTCGTCGTCAGCAGACCATTTGCCGACAAACCGGTATAGAAGTCGTCGATCGCGGTCGGGGCATTGTTCAGTCCGGTGACCGTCATCGACACGATCGCGGTTGCCGAAGGATCAAATCCGTCGATGACACGGATCAAGAAACTGTCATCGGTCGAGGCTCCCGGAGCGAGCGACTCGATCGCAGCGGCGCCCGTGGCATCGTAGACAAAGGAGCCGTCGGCGGCGATCGTCACCGTCGCACCGCGCGTACTGGTCACCGTCTCTTCGACCATCGCCAACGGTCCGTCGCCGGGCAATTGATCCGAATCGGAAGCACCGCTGAGCAACGACTGGAACGATCCCGATACGATCTCGCCGTCTTCGGTGATCGTGAGCGACGCGTCAGCGGCCGAGGGCGGGACATTGATCGGGCTTTGCACCCACACTTGGGCGACGGCGGTATCGGTCGATCCGCTCGGGTCGCTGACCGTGTAGGTGATTTCATCCAGCAGGTGTTCGCCCGCCGGAAGCGAGTCGAACGCGGCGACACCGGTCGGATCGTAAACGAAGCGGCCGTCGACCATGCTGATCGCGGCGCCACGCGAGCTGGTCGCGGAAATCGACGGGACCGTCAAGACATCGTTGACGTCGGGGTCGAAATCGTTCCGCGTCAGGTCCGCGAAATCGATCGCAACCGGCACGCCGGCCCGGGTGTACAGCGTCGGTGTCAGCACGGACGGCACATCATCGACGCCGCTGGGACCTTGGTTCTCGCCGCTGATCGTCAAAAACACCGTTGCCGTGGCCAGCTGATTACCGCTATCGCGCAGCGAGTACGTGAAGCTGTCGGTGACGGTCTCGCCACTGCCGACGCCGGTAAAGACCGTGCCGGGATCAAACGTGAAACTTCCATCGGGAGAAACGCTGACCGAAGCCCCCCAACGCGAGCTCGAATCGTATCGCTCGACCAACGAGACGCCCGCCGAATCGTTGCCGCGCAAACCGTCGGCTGCAGCGACCGAAAGTGTTGTCGACGCGGAGACATCGTAATAATCCGTGACGGCAAAGACGCCGGATGATGTGGGTATCGGCAGCGCGATCTCGACCGATCGTGTCGCGGCGCCTTCGGATAGATCAGCGATCGTCGCGGACGCCACGCCCGGCGTCGGTGCGGTGTCGGCGGTAAAGCTGAAGGTCAACGAATCGCTGCCGGCCAATCCGTCGGTCAGCGGATCGACCGCTGAAAGCTCGATCGAATCACCACCGGGTGTATAGGCCGCGGTCCACGTCGGCGGAATCACGAAATCACTCGCCGTGACGTCGGTCGGAATCGGAATCGAGATCGCATCGACCCGCTGCGCCAGATCCGCCGCACCGGTCGCGGTGATGGCGTAGCGATAGGCGTTGCCGATCGGCGTCACGCCGGTCTGCAGGCCAGGTTGTCCGGCCGAGTCGCGGGTCCAAGTGACTTCGGTCGGTTCGCTCTGCCGTCCCTGTGAGTCGACGGCAGAAAAATACAGCACGTGATCTCCGTCGACAAACGGCGCCCCGTTGATCATTTCAAGATCGGTCGCGTCGAGCGTGAATTGACCGTTGGAAAGAGAACCGACCAGATCAACCACTCCGCGGGTGAACGTCGGATCGGTGCTGACGATCGCGCTGCTGATCGCGTTTTCGGCCCGCAGTTGTCCCCGGATCAGCGGCGGTGCCACGGCCCCCTGATCGGTCACGTCAAACGTAAACGTCGGTGGCAAGATGGCTCCGCGGGTGAACACAAAGGTCTGTTCGCTGACATTGCCGGCGGGGTCTTCGCTGGTCACCACAAACTCGTTTGCACCGACATCCAGATCGACGACGAAGAAGAACTGCCCGCCGCCATTGGCGATCGGCATCTCGTTCTGGCCGGTCATGGTGATGCGGCTTCCCGGTTCTGCCGTTCCGGCCAACGTGACTTGATCATCGGTCGTGTGGTTGTCGCGGACGCTGCTGCGGTGGAACGCCAGCATTTCCAGCGTGATGTCCGTCGGCGGTATCGCATCGATGCCCAGCACCAAGGGATCCGATGGTCCGGCCAGATTTCCCGCGGCGTCTTCGATCGTCGCAGTCACGTTGTACGTGCCCGAATCCAACGCGGGCATCGTGTACTGGGCCACTCCGGTGGACAGCACTTCGCCGACAAAGATCGAATCGACAAAGAACTTGACCAATGCGCCGCGTTCGGCGAACAGACGCACCGTCGGTTCGGTTTCGGCCGTCAAGTTATCGAACCTGTCGTGTCCGAGGTCGCTGGACGTCACTAGGTCCGGCGGCGTTTGGATCGGCGGACCGGTGCGGTCGAGGTCGAATTGCAACTCGGCGGTGGACGCGTTTCCGGCGGCATCGGTCGCCGTTAACGACAGCAGATGCCGTCCGTCGGGCAGGGCGCCGCCGAATAAGGCTTCCAATCGAGCCACGTCGATCGACAACAAGTCTTCGTTGAGTGCCGATGTGATCTCGATCGCCCGACGACCGTCCAACGATCCGAGCAACGAAACGATTTCCGACGCGTCGCGGATCGTTCCGCCGACCGTCGGATCTTGCGTCCGCGTATCGGTGTCACTGCGACCGGTGTCGTTGACCAGGTCGATGTCAAAGACTGGGCCATCCGCATCGACAAAGATCACATCCACGTCAACGGTGGCGGTATTGCCAGCCGGATCGGTCGCCAGAACCTGCAGGGCATTCAGGCCGGCGGAAAGCGTGACGCCTTCGATTTGGAATCGACCAAAGTCATTGGCGTCGGCAAAGTACGGCGTCCCGATCACTTCCAGTCGCGTTCCGGCTTCCGCGGCGCCGACCAACGTGACGGGGTTCGTCGTGGTGTGCAGCGAGCTTCCCAAGTCGACCCTTTGCTGCGCGGCCGAAAGAGCGACCGTGGGCGCGATAAATTCGTTATCAAACGTCACGAACCGCGGCGCGGTAAAGAAACTGATGTTGCCGGCCGCGTCGACGGATTGAGCGACGTAGCGATGTCGCCCGCGCTCGCTGGCGACGCTCAACATCACGTCCCCGCCCGCGGCGGCGTGATCCACTTCTTCACCATCGGCGAACAGAATGACCTCGGCATCCGCGGCATCCACATTTGTCGTGAATGTCAGCGTCGAACGATTGGTGAAACCGTCGCCGGCGATTCCGGAATCGCTGGCCGGATCGAGCACGAGCGGCGCCGGTGTATCCGGTCGGGTCGTATCAAGCGTGAACGAAAGTTCGGCGATGTCTGATGCGTGCCCCAGAATGTCGGTCGCCCGCATGCGAACACTGATCAGTCCGTCGCTGAGCCGACGACCTGCGATGGTTTCCAGAACGGATCGATCCAGGTTGAAGGCGTTGTCCCGCAGTGAACCGAGCGTATTGACAAACGGACCTCCGGCGACGCTGACTTGGAAGCTTGCGATACGACTGGCATCGTCCACCATCCCCGCGACCGTCGCGTCCTTCGTCAAGGCGTCGCTGTCCGATGCGCCGGTGTCATTTGCCAGTGCCAGTTGAATCTGCGGCGGCGACAAGTCGGGGGCGTCGTAGCGCTCCGCGACTTCGCGTTCGATCGGATTTCCGGCCAAGTCTTCGGCCAGCACGCGGAAACGGTTCAGGCCATCGCGCAGATTGATGTTGTCAAAGGTAAAACTTCCGTCGGCCGCCGAAACAGTTTCGCCGATGGCGGTCTGGGAATCCAACCCGCGATATAGAAACACGGTCGCGTCGGCTTCGGTCACGCCGCTGACACTCCCGGCATCCGAACCGACGGCCGGCAACGCAATCGCCGCCGTCAACGTATCCGGCGCGGTCGTGTCGATCAGCACGGTCAGCGGGTCACTGATCGAACTGACGTTGCCGGCCAGGTCCGTCATCGTGGCGGTGATCTGCCGGCTGCCTTCGGTCAGCCCGGATAACGTGATTTCGCTCTGTCCTTCGGGCAAACTGAAGTCGGCATGTGGAACCCCGTCGACGAAGACGTCCACGACAGCTTGCTCGGTGACGTCCAGCGTCAGGCCGAGCTTGGTTGCCCGTGTGATCGCATCGCTGTCGCTGCGTCCGAAATCGCTGGCCGGAGACAGCGTCAGGTCGGCCGGTGCAGCCGGCGCCGTTGTATCCGACACGAATGAGACGCTGCGCTCGGCGGAAGTGTTGTCGTAGACGTCGACGGCGACCAGCGAAAGCGTGATCTGTCCATCATCGATCGGGCCGCCGATCGCGGCGGCAATGTCCGTCGGCGAAAGCGCGAACGTCGATCCCGAGAGGAACCCGACCACATCCACCGGTCCGTACGAGCTGGCCGTGGACGTTTGTGATGAAACGACCTGCACGTTCAAGAACAGTCCTGCGATCGCGGATTCATCTTGGATCGCGCCGGACAGCGAGGCTTGTGAAGTCACTGCGTCGTTGAAGTACCGACCGGTATCGTCGGCGAGTGTCAGCGCGATCGACGGCGGATTGGACTCCAACCGGGGACGGAACACGTTGACGCTGCGTTGACGTGAATTCCCAAGTGCGTCGGCCGATGCGATGGTCAACGCGTTGGGGCCGAATCGCAGGGGAACGTTCGCGAGCAAGAATTGACCGGCGGCATCGGCCGTGGCGGAAATCGCCGATCCCAGCAAGGTCACGGTGGCCGCCGGTTCGGTGGTTCCGACCAGGGTCACGACATCACGGTCGGTGGTTTGGTCACCGATCGTTCCGGTATCGCTGGCGGGATCCAGATCGAGCGAAGTGATCAGCGGGGCCGTCGTGTCGATGGTGATTTCGAGTGTGTCGCTGCTGCCGCTGCGATTGCCCGTGGGGTCTTCCGAGGTGGCCGTGAAGGTAAACGTGCCGTCGCCCAGTCCATCCAAATTGATCGGGAAATCGACGGGGCTTTGCGCCATCCCCAAACCGACTTCGTCGCCGTCGCGGAACAACCGCACGATGCTGCCGGTTTCGCCGACGCTGCGGACGACCACGTTGGCGTCCGCAACCGTCACCCCGCTCACCTCGCTGCCGTCGGGCAGCAGCAACACAGGCGTCGAAGGAGTCGGAGGCGCGGTGTCATCGATGGTAAACTCGACGTCCACCGGATCGGACGTGTTGCCGAATCGATCCGTCGCGACCATCGTGATCGTGTGATCCGCTTCGACGAAGGCTTGGCCGGTGCGTGTGAACAGTTCCGCCATCGAAAGTCGCAGCGAATTCTCGGCCGACAATTCGCTCGCCAATTCGATCGTTGCCGACCCATTGACCGACAGACTCAACGAACTGATCTCGCTGACATCGTTGATGACGAGTGAAAATTCTGCATTGCTCTGGTAGGCATTGACCAGCGGCAGCGCGTTGTTGGGCAAGGTCACCGAGGCGATGATTTGTGGCGCGACGCCATCGGTGGTGTCGGACAAGCGATTGCGCCAAGCGACGAAATCGTGTCGATCGATGATGCCTTCACCGGTCAGATCTCGATAACGCACGTAGTATTCGGAATCGGCGTTGGTGTTCAAACTTTGCCGCAAGTCGCGCCAGTCTTCGACATCGACTTCATTGTTGCCGTTCAGGTCACCGAGCAGATGGTGGAACGGCAACGGCATGTAGTCACCCCCGAACTCCGGCCCGGTGCCGAGCGTCAGCAAGCGATTGGCGTTGCTGGCGATTCCCGCCGTTCGAAGCGCCACGTAATACTGTTTGTCGTCGTTGATCAGTCCGTCGACATCCATGGTCAACGTCCAGGTTTCGGCATCGTAGTGATAACGCGACGGCTGGAGACGGATCTCGTTGCCGTCGATATCGATGATAAAAATGTCGGACGAGGGATCGACGATCCAGGCGTCTTGATTGAACGTGACTTCGAGCGTGTGGATCCAGGACCGCTGGGCTTCGCCCCGATTGACGACAAACCCGCTGACCGACATCGGGTCGACGATCACGGATTCCACGTTGACGTCTAACAGCTCGGATTTTGATTTGGGGTCGGCCGTCTGGTCCGTCGCGGTGACTTCGACTTCCAAATTGGCCTGCCCGGACCAACCCGCCGCAGGAATCAATTCCAAGTCGGCCAAATCGTCCGGCGACAAACGATAATGTCCGTCTGCGACGCGGGTCCCCCCGCTGAGCGTCGCACCTTGGGGCAGAGCTTGAATCGAAATCATCACGTCTTCGCTACCATCGATGTCCATCGCGGCGGCATCGATCACAAGCGGCAACGCCGTGTCTTGCGGTCCGGCGGCTTTTTCGGTCGTCAAACGGGGATCGTCGGTGATGGGCGCGACCGTGATGCTGACGAAGGCCTGTCCAGAAACATATCCGTCAAAATCTTTCACCGTGTACGTGAAGGAATCATTGCCCGAATAATCTGGATCCGGCGCATACGTGACGGTGCCGCTGCCGGGACTGATAAACAATTCGCCGTGCTGGGCAGGCGATGTGACGCTGAGGGTCGCCGGATCGAGCAGTGACTCGTTGTCGACGTCATTGGCAAGCACGTCGAAGACCACGGGCATGTCTTCTTTCGTCGACACCAGATCCGTGTTCGCCACCGGCGCGCGAAGCTGGCCGGCGACCAGAAACACGTTGTCGATCGTGACCCGGCTCTGCGTCGCGGCATATCCGAGCAGATCCAATGAAAGCACGGCCAAAACCCCGGCGGGGATCCCCGTCAGGTCGATCTGAATCAGCAATCGATCTCCGCTGACGGTGCCGCCCAGGTCGATCGACGGATCATCGGAATTGGCATCGCCGACGATCACCGACGCCGCGGCCTGGTACGTTCCGTCGGCGGAAAAATTCAACAGCGCGTCGCTGTTGCCCACGCCCAGTTGCCCCGCCAGCGGGGCCAGCGAGTTGGCATCCAGCAGCGCGACCTCGAACGCATCGGGGGTGCGAGATTCGGTCGCCGACAGCGACAACCCGTTGACGGCGAATCGCAAGATCGATGCGTTGTCGGGAACGAAGAACGCTTGCCGCAAGGACGTCCGTTCGCCCGAGGATTCGCTCAGCGTTGCGGCGCCGCCTTCAAAGACCACGTCACCGCGGGTCGACCATTGATCTCCGCCGGCGTCGAACAAGCCGTTTCGAATGCCAAACGTCGCCCCGGCGGTGGGCGCGAGTGAAATCGGGATCAAAACAGGTGGATCCACCGCCGGCGGCAGCACCGGTGGTGGAGTGATTCGGGTGTCCGAACCGGTCGACGGATCGACCGGGACTTCCACCGTCGGCGGCGTTCCCGTGACCGAGTCCGGCTGGTAGATCGGGAACAATGACGGGGTGACAAACCGATCCGTCAGCGACAGCGCCGTGAAGTCGGACGTGAAACCGAAGTTGGCCGCCAACAGTTGCGAATCCGACACCGTGATCGCGCCGTCGGAGTCGAAGTCGGCTCGGGGGTCATAGTCCAGATCCCCAACGAAGGTGCCGAACGATTCGAAGATCAGTTCACTATCGAATCCGTCGACGGCTCCATCTCGATTGATGTCACCGACGACGTCCAAGAACAACTGGTATTGCCCCCGGTCCTCTGCCGACGCGCCTTGAACCTCTAACAAATATTGATCGGCACGTTCGATCGCGAACAAGGCCACGGTTCGATTCCCATCGACGCTCCGCGCGATCGGCGTCAGACCAGCAATCTTGGGCGTGTCGGCGACAAAGGTGCTGCGGTACCGCTGGACCATCGCTCGCACCCAAACCACTTGTTCGGTGGTCGAACGCAATTGATCGCTGTCGATGGTGAACGCGTACTGATGCGTCTGTCCCTCGTCGAGTTTCGCGATGATTTCGGCGCCGGTAAAATCGACGGACCGACCCAGGTCGCCGGTCAACGGTTGTGCTTCGGGATAGAATTGGTTGTCACCGGTCGAACTGACGGCGACCGTGAGCGCGGAGACGGTTTCCGATTCGTAGCCGTAGCGGTACAGCGACAACGGTGAACCGGACGGCGGCACGGTGACGGTGGCGACTTCGATCAATCGTCCATGATCGTCGTAGACGTAATGCAAGTCGCCGACGCCTGAGAGACTCGCCGGCAATCGGATCGATTCGACGCGTCCGGCATCGTCGGTGACAAACGGAATGAATTCACCGGCCAGCGTGATGCCGCTGTCGCTGAAGTACCAGGTTTCGCCATCGGGCCAGATCTGACTTGAAATCCGCCCCTGCCCGTCCAGCACGTCGACTTTGCCGTCCGGATGCGCAAGCCGATACGCCTGGCGTCCCAAGACATCGTTGGCCGGGTGATAGGGCTGCCCGGTTTCCTGGTCATAGAAGCGGTTACCTCCGGCGACCAAAAGCCGATCGAGTGATTCGAGTTGGTAATCGATGCCGTCATCGGCGATCCAGTTCGGCTGATAGAACACCAAGGAGTCGTTCTGCGCGAAGGGCTGAACCGCGATCGGGTCAAAGGTGAATCCGCCACGCGTTCCATCGGGCAGATCCAAGTAGACTCGATCACCGCGTGACAGCGCCGAGTAGATACCGACGGCTTCGAGTGCAACGGGATCGGCGCCGCTGCCTCGATCCTGGGGGGCGACGCCGAGTTGCAAACGGGTGTCACCGAAACTGAAACGCCAGCCGTCGCCCAGTTGCCCGGCGACCTGCTGTTGCAACGAATCGTATTGACGTGCGATCTCCAGCGTCTTGCCGCCGACCGTGATGGTGGCGTCGACGTCCGTGCGGGTAAACGAATCCGTCTTGACCGACGAATTGATTGCCAGATCGATCGTGGTTTCGCTGCCACGTCCACTGATGTCGCGCGCGAACAATCGCAACGTGTAAAAGCCGTTGGCCAGTGTGCCGGGATCGATCGACGTCAGAACGATCCCCTCGCCGGTTGTTTCGCCACTGGCCAGGGGCTGGTAATCATTCGATCCGCGGGGCGCGATTTCCAGCGTCCAGTCATCCAGATTGCTGTCGATGATCGAAGCGGACAGATCGGTCGGTGCGGTCACGGTGGTCACGCCGCCCAACGAAAGCGATAGTTCCGGCGGATCTTTGTCGGCCGCCTCTCGGACGCGGAGTGTTTCGCTGGTGGAACCGACAAAGCCGTCGATGTCGGTCGCCTCGGCAATCAGTGACTGCTTGCCGGGAGCACCTGCAACGAGTTCACCGCGACCGCGGTCATCCAAGACGATCGGCAGCCCGTCCAGCGTCAACTGGAGTGTCTCAATTGGCGCAAAGCCGTCCGCGATCACCTGGACCCGAACCGTCTGGCCGGGCAGCGCCGGGAAACTCGGCGTGGTCACGATACGAACGTCTGGCAACTGGGGCGTGGCGACCGAATCGATCACGATCACGTGCTTCGTTTCGGCCAACGAGTCGCTGGCGCGGACATCGACCCGTGTCCGTCCCAATTGGCCCGGGTTGGGGATCCAGGTGATCCGCCCGGTCGCCGAATCGATCTGAGCACCTTCGGGTAAACCGTACGCCGAGAAGGTCAACGTGTCGTCGCCGTCCGGATCGGTCGCGGCGAGGGTAAAGTCCAGCAAGTTGCCGACGACGACTTGGTGGTGCCGGCTTTCGATCAGCGGGGCCCGGTTGACGTTTTCGACCACGATCGGCACCGTGATGGTGTCCGACGCGGCTTCGGAATCGGTCAACGTGAACGTGACGTCATACGTACCGGCCTGATCAAATCGCGGTTGCCAGCGGAACACGCCGGTGCTCGGATCAAAGAGTGCACCGTCGGGAACGTCGGTCGCGGTCAGCACCAATGCACCGCCGTCGAAATCGGCACCGGTCACCCGGAATTCCGTGAACACGCCTTCGCGGGCGAACTGGGCCGCCGGAAATGCCAATCGGGGCGCGCGATTGACGGCGCCGACGGTGATCGAGAACGGTTCGGAATCCGACGCGGAACCGTCGGTCGCGGTCACGTTGAAGCTGTAGCTGCCGGCATCCTCAAAGCTCGGTGACCAATCAAATCGCCCCGTCATCGGATCGAGCGTCGCACCGGCCGGTAGATTGTCGACGGCAAAGCGAAGGGCGTCGTTGTCTGGATCGGTGGCCGTGAACGTCAGCGACAGCGCGTCGCCTTCGTCAACCGCCGCGTCGGCAGGCACCATCAACGTCGGTGCCGCGTTGCTGTTGCGAACGTCGATCACGAACGACTGTGTCGACGACAGGGATCTGGCGATGTCACCGTTTCCTTGATCGCTGACCGTGACCGTCACGTCGTAACGGCCGATGTCCGCAGCGGTCGGGTCCCAATTCAACAACGCCTCGCCATAACGCACCGCGTCGACCAACCTCGCTTCGGACGGCAACCCGCTCAGTGAATACGTCAGCGGCTCCTGATCGATGTCGGTCGTCTTCAACGGCAAACGCAACAGGTCACCGGCCAGAACGACCGTCGAGGAAACGGGCTGCAGCACCGGCGGATCGTTTGCCGATTCGACGGTGACGACAAAGTCATACTGAACGGTTTCCACCCGACCCCGTCCATGCCCGTTGCCGTCGTCACTGGCGATCAACGAAAGCGTGTAATTGCCTCGATCTCCGGTTCCCGGCGCGAAGTGAAATAATCCCGTTCCGTTGCCGTTGTCGGTGAACGAAACGAAGTCGGGAAGCGGCAACCCCGGCAGCCCGTTGGCAACTTCCAGGCTGATGTTGTCGCCATCGGGATCGGTGACGGAAACGGGAATGTCGACCATGCCGCCACGGCTGAGGGCGAGATTGCTGACCGGCGCGATGACGGGGCGTTGATTGATGTCACGCACCGAGATCGGAACTTTGGACGAAATCGTGATCGGATCACTAACCCCATCGCCATCGTCGGTCGCTTCGAACAGGATGCTGTAGTCGCCGGCCTGGTCGTAACGGGGCGTCCAAGTCAGCGTCGCGGTCTCGGCATCGAACGCGGCGCCGTCGGGCAATCCGGTCACACGATAGGTCACTGGTGAAACCAGGCCGGGCGGGTCGAGCGTGCCGTCCCCGAGTCGCACCGGCAATTCAAAATCGGGGTGATCGGGATCAAACGCAAAGGACGTGATGACCAGCGTTTGCCCTTCCTCGACCGACCAGCCGCGCATGGTGTCGAAATTGGGCGCGCCGTTGGCGTTGATCACGTCGACATCGATTTGGCTGTGGACGGATTGCCCGTTGGCGGTGACCGTGATCGGAATGGTTCGCGTCGCCGGCACGTCAAAACCGACGATCCAGCGCAGGGTTCCGTCGCGGGCATCGAGCGTGGCACCGGCCGGCAGATCGTTGCTGGTGAACAACAACGTATCCGCGTCGGGATCCGCAGCCCCGATGCGGTAGGTCCACTCGTCGCCTTGGCGAAGCGTGAATTCAGGGATCGGATCGATCACGGGCGGACGATCCGCTTGACTGACCAACAGATTAAACGCGTGTCGTGTGAGATTGACGCCGTCCGAGGCGACCAGCGTCACATCGCGATAGATCCCCGCCGCGTGTTCGCCGGGCGTCCACCAAAGTGTTCTCGTGGCCGGATCGAAGAACGCACCGGCGGGCAAATTTTCGACCCAAACGTCCAGCGGATCGTTGTCGCGATCATCGACGTCGACGATCACCTGCAGCGTTTCATTTTCGCTCATCACCGCCTCGCCGGGCGGCTGCACAAACTCCGGCGCGCGGTTCCCGCCGGCCACGCGAATGGTCCACGACTGCGATGTGAATCCGCCCCGAGAGTCGAACGCATACAAGACAACGGCGTTGTCTTCGGCAATCCCCGGTTGCGGCAACCACTCGACCAGCCCGGTCGCCGGGTCGACGGTCATCCCCTCCGGCCCACGCCGCAGCAGATACGCGACGGCAACTCCGTCCGGATCGACCGCATCGGCGTCGTAGCTGTACGCGTTGCCGGCGGTGGCGAATTTGACCGGATCGGTATCGAACCCGGGTCGCAGGTTGGGTGATGCGGTGGCCAGGAATCCCGGCACAAAGTCCGCCGAAACATCGTTCGGCGCGAGCAATCGAATGGTCTTGGCCGTCGCCGTTTCACCGGGACGCAATCGAACGCCATCGGGAACGTTGGCTTCCAAGTCGAACAACCAACGGCCATCGGCGGCAGCGATCGCGGTTTGGCCCGGCACGGCTCCGCCGGACGTGATGTCGCCGCCGCTGGGATCGAGCACCAGACTCATCGGCAATAATAGATCGTAATCGCCCGTGTTTTGGATTTCGACTTCATAAGTGATCGCCTGCGTTTGGCGATCCAATCGCGTGCCCGTCAGCGTGATGTCGACGTTGGCCGAAAATTCGCTGATCGTGGTGAAGTGAACTTCATAACCCGCCGGCAGCGAGAAACCGCCGACGCTTTCGATCCCCTTGCCGATGTACAGCGTGTTCTCGCCGGCGGAGAATCCTTGGACGAACAGATAGGCCGTCTGGGAATCTTGGTGGTAGCGAACTTCGCTGATCACGGGATGCTGATCCGCCGGCAGTGACGCGTCACCGCGAATGGCGTAATTGCCGGGATTCAGAACCGACTCGAGTTCCGTGCCCAGCCCCGTAAACATGTCTTCGCTAAACGTCACACTGACCAATCCCAACGGCAGTGCAACGATGGTTTGTTCGGCCGGATTGGTCGCGACCACTTCGGGAATCGCGATCGGGCTGATCACGTCGACCTGATCGCTCTGGCTGATCAAGACGCGTCCGTCGCTGGTGGTGACCACGACGTCGCCGCGTGTGCCTCCGGTTGCGACGGCCACGCGGCGCAGGGTGGCGACGTCGACCATCGTCAGTTCGCTGTTTTCGCCCGTCGCGACCGACTGGCCGAAACCTGTGTTGCCGGTGTTGTGGGAAACGAACAGCAAGCCTTCCAGTGACGTGTCCGTTTGGCCGAAGGCGATCGAGTCGATCGGCGTGTCGAAGGAGAGCACGGTTTCGGCGCGGCCGAGCGGATTGAATTTCACGACCGCGTCGCGCTGGGGCCATTGGACGCCGTACAAGGTGCCGTCGTCGGCGAAGGCCAAGCTGCCGACCCGCAGGTCCTGATCTCGGCTGAGTCGTTGGAAGGTGCCGCGATCGGGATTAAATCGCTCGACGCCGTAACGTGACCCGACGATCACATCACCGCTAGCCGGATCGATCGCCAATCCCATCGTCAGCCCTTCGCCATGTTCGGCCAGGATGCTGCCGTCGATCGGGTCGAGTTCCAACAGCGGACCGCCGCCGGTGGTGGCCCACAATCGCCCGTCGTCGTCAAAGATCAAATTGAAGATCGGATGATCCAACTCGGCCCAGGTGCCTTCGGCCGCGCCTCCCTTGGCATCGAACAGGTAGAGCTGATTGCGGGCCGATCCGCCGCTGATCAGGATGTCGCCGTCGGGCGTTTCGGTGATCGCCATCGGGCCGATGCCGCTGGTCGCGACGCCGGTCGCGGTGACGTCGAATCCGTCGGCGAATCGTTTGGCGGTGAAGGGTTGCAACACCGTATCAAAGACGGCCGGGTTCGACGTCGATCCGGTTGATGGAATCAGGTTTTCGGCGGAGGCGAACAGCGGGTTGGTCGACGGGGTGGTGGTCGGCGGCGTCGGTTGTCCGAAATTCGGACGTGTCGTCGAATCGACGGTCGGCAATGCGCCGAGCGACGTGGACGAACCGTCATCGTCGGCGGTTTCCCCGGCCGGAGGGATTTCACGGTTTCCGGCCGAGTCCGACGCCAGGGCCAGGAATTCGTAGCTGCGTCCGACACGTCCGATAAAAACTTCTTCGCCACTGGCTTGT
Organism: Stieleria neptunia; assembly: GCF_007754155.1. Lineage (NCBI taxonomy): Bacteria > Pseudomonadati > Planctomycetota > Planctomycetia > Pirellulales > Pirellulaceae > Stieleria > Stieleria neptunia. The sequence continues at coordinate 9,953,138 of NZ_CP037423.1, forward strand.
TGCAGCTGACGTTTCCAGATCTTGAAATCGCCGCCGTCTTCGGCGACATACAACGTGACGTGTTTGAACCCGCTGCCTTCGTCCTCGTCGGTCACTTCCCATGACACGACAAAATCGTTTTCCGCATTCAGCGGCGTGACGGTGACGTTGCTGGTCGGCGCCTGGGCGTCGATCGCGTACACCAAATCATCGGCGTCTTCCGGCGGTGCGTTATCGAGCAACACGCGTGCTTTGGCCGTGATCGTTTGACCGGTCAGGGCCTTGTCGGACAGTTCAATGCTGTAGGACACGAACCCGGCGCCCTGGCCTTGCGCGTTATTGGGCGGCAATAGCCCTCCGTCGGTATCGCTGCGGACTTCACCGGTCAGCGGATCGATGGCCTGGATCAACCAAGTCGCCGCGTTGGATTTCACGTCGATGCCGCCGCTGACGCGAACGTTGAACCCGAGCGTTTCGGCAAATTCAAAATCACCCTGGTAAAGTGCCCGTCCGCCCGGCATGCGGATCGTGATGTCGCCGATCTTGATATCGCCCAACTGGAACGTCCGCGGATCCATGTTATCATCCAACGGAACCACCACACGCACTTCGTTGGCGTCGCGGGTGGTGTTGGGATCGTTTTGAAAGTTCACCGTGAAGGGCAACGGTTCGTTGGCCGGGACAAACCCGCCGGTTTCCAAGGTAAAGGGACCGGTTTGCGATACCGCGCCGACGTTGGAACCCTGTTGGTCGTAATAACCTTGCAGATTCAGCGGAAAGAAGACGTCTTCGTCGTTCGGCGTGATGCCGCGAATTTGATAGTCCGCCGGAATCCCCGCGCCGCGTTTGTCGAACGGAACCCAGGGCACATAGACACGCATGGTTTGAAAATGCGTGTTCAGATCCAACCCCAAATCATAGTCCTCGAAGGTCGGCAGTTCCGGAACCGGGTTGGCGCCGCTGAGCACACCGAAGAACGAAAGCGAGTCACCGGTGAAGTTGGTGCCGCTGGTATCGACCGGAGCTTCGAGTTCGGGATCGTGTCCGTACCAGCGACGAACGTTCTCGAAGAAATCTCCAAATTCTCCGGACAAGATGATTTGATCTCCGCCGGGTCCGCGCAACACACCGCCGGCCAGCGTCGCCATCAAGCTGGCAAGTTCTTGATCCTGGCGGGTCGGCGGGATCGCGTCCTCGGCGCGCAGCCGCCCGCTTTCGGCCAGATAGGTCAGGTACATCGATTGCCAAGCGGCTTCGTTGCCGGCCAGGTTGACCAGGGCCGCATCGGCGTCGTCATCGGCCAAGATGCCTTCGCGCAACTGATCCGCTTCGGCCAAGGCGTGCTCGATGAACTCGTCGCGCGACATCGATGTCGCCGAGGCGACGACGTGGAATTGGAACGGAATTTTGGGGATGGTCAGAAAATCGGGGACGGCGCCAAAGACCTCCCAGATGAACGACAACCCGGGAGAGATCTGATCGAGCGCCGACGGCCCGTCGGCCAACAAATCGATCTCGGCGTATTGCGGCAAGGCTTCGTAGATCTTGGCCTTGAACGATTCCCAGGCGTGATCATGCAACTCGCGCAGTCCCGGATAGGTTTGCACCTGGAACGTGAACCCGGAGAACCCGTCGGCGGGCTGATCGAACAGGTAGCCGCCGGCGGTGACGGTTCCATCGGTGTTGACGGCCGAATCCAATTCCGCCCAGGGCAAATCGGCTAGCGTGCCTTCTTCGGGGCCCCCACGCAAATTCGACGTGAAATGGTTGTAGGGCAATCCGTACACGAAGTCATTGATTCCCATCTCTGGGATGCCGACGTTGTAATAGACGTAGGGCGCATCAATATTGCCGAGGTTCTGCAGCGCGACGCTGTACGTTCCGGCGTCACCGGCAAAAACGTAACGTGGGCCGCCGATGCCGATCGTGACTTCGGGTTCGATCGTCCGTTCGACTTGGAATCGATAGGGAACGACGGCGACTTCGCCACCGGGGTTGATGACTTGGACGTCGTACAAACCTCGCGGCGCGTCTTCCAAATCGAACGTGACGATGATTTCGGACGCCGAGATGTAGTTTTGGTTGACCGGGATGATTTCTGCAAAACCGGGCCGCACCAGTTTGACGATCGCGTCTTCGTGGAACCGGGCGCCGGAAATGGTGGTCGTCACGAATTTCGAATCGCCACCGATGTCGGTCTGGATGTTCGTGATCGCCAGCGGCAGCAACTCGGCCAGAATGCGAATCGGCGAGGTATCACTTTCGGTTGCGAATCCGCGGACCAACACGTAATACGTTCCGGCTTCGGTCGCGGGAATGATCGCAAACGGCGTTTCCGACAATGTTCCGCCGCTGCTGGCGTCAAAGCTGCGAACCGTCGGCGCATCGTTGTGCCGCAGGAAAACCTCGTGGGTTGAATCATCGTCGGCGAACACCGTGACCCGCAACGTTCGATCAAAGGGCACGTCGACGGCGAACAGGCGTTGCTGTCCGGTGGCGAGCGTGGTCGGCAGCGGAACATCGAGCGTCAGGAACGGCGCGGTCAATTGCATCGTTGACGGCGATGCGGTGATATTGTTGCTATCGCCGATGTCTTCGTAGACTTGATTCAAGATGTCGGTCCGCACGATCGCGCGATACTCACCCGGCGTCAGCGAGGGCGTCAAGGTTTCAAAGACTTGTGTATAGCTTTGACCCGGTGCCAGCGTACCGCGGAACTCCAATCGGCCCGCCGCCGCATCACGCAGATCCCAATTGGCGTCGCTGGAGAAAAACAGACTGTCCGACCATCGACCGCTGACGGTTTCGCTGCTGGTGTTCGTCACCGTCCAGGTGATCGTCGCCGGCGAACCGGCTTCGACGTTCGGGGGAACGGTGATCTCGGTGACTTGCAAGTCCGTCGCCGGAGGCAGTTCGATGATCGTGGGGATCGCGGTCGTCCGCGAGTTGTTGCGTTCGTTAGGGCCTTCGAATACGTCGCCGCTGACGCTGCCGCGGTCCGGATCGGCAATGACGAACACGTAATAGGGACCGAGCAGATCTCCGGGAAGCGACACGGTTCGCGATGCGGAATAAGAACCGCCGGCCGTCAGGCCGCCTTCATGCTGCAGCGTGCCCAGGTAAATATCGCTGCTGAGATCCAGAAACTCGTCGCGCGACAAATAGATCGAATCGATCCACTCTTGTTGTCCACCGACCGTGCTGCCGCCAAAGTTCATGACGGTGAATTCGACCTGGATCTCTTGCCCACGATCGGCCCGCTCGGGAACCGTGATCGATGTGACCTGCAAATCGGGCAACGGGGCCAGCGTGATCGGCAGATCTCGGACGACGATGTTGTTGCCTTCGAGTTGGTATTCCTTGACCTTGCCGCGCGCGGATTCCCGCGACGCTTCCGATGCGAGGTCCCAAGGTTCCAGCGTGCCCGGCGTTTCGAATTCCAGGCCGATCAATTCGAACCCGATGTCACTGGGTCGGCGAGCGCGATCCTGGCGGGCCGCCGAATCGGTAAACAGGATCAAGCTGAAATCGCCTTCGATGCCGTCGGGAAGCCGGGCGCGAATGGTCCCCGTGTAAGACTCACCGGGCAGCAGCGTTCCGCCGCGGGCGAGTGAGCCGATTTCATGGTCGAAATTATCTAACGATGCGTCGTGGGAGATGAACAGACGATCGACCCACGAATTGACGCGCGTTTCACGGTTGCCGGCATTTTCGATCGTGTACGTGATCTCGATCGTCTCGCCCGATGTCGCTCCGGCAGGCACTTGGAAATCCGTGATTGTCAGGTCCGCTTCCTTGTAGATGATCGGGAAATCAACGCGAGCCAAGTTGTCGCTGGGGTCTTCAAACGCCCAGCGGTCAAAGTGATCGAGCCAGACGGCGTTGTCACCCTCGTCGGCCGGATACCACTCGGTTTCCAACAGTCGGGCTTGATAGGGAAAGAACAACGGCGACTTGTCGTTGTGCGCATCCAGGTGCACCCACAGCGAATAATGGTCGCCGGTTCCTTCGGGCAACGTCGTCGTGTACTCGACGGTGTAACGATCCCCGGGGTTGATCACCGAGGAGGGGGCGTAGATCGACGCCCCCAAATACGACGCACGCCGCCGCACAAAGTCATCGTCGGCAGAGAGCCAAATGAAATCTTTCCAGTACCGCGTGCCGCTCCAGACGGGGTTGGTGCCGATGTTTTCAACGGTGTACGAAAACGTGACTTCTTCGCCCGAATAGCCGTTGTCGGGGATGTCGAAATCCACCACTTTCAGGTTGGCGGGATAGCTGCGAATGTCCGACGCGACCGCGGTCGCGTTGTTCGTCTCGTCCACTTCGTTGACCGGATAGTACTTCTCCGGTGGCGGAATTTGCGGGAAGAAACCCGACAGGTCAATTGAGGGTGTCGGCGGGACATCGTCGTCGGTGATCACGATGATGTACTGGCCCGTGGCCGAGGGCGATAACGGGATGTCCAGCGTGTCGGTGTACGAAGCACCTTTGGCCAGCGGCAGGTCGCGTTTCTTTTCACCCAGCAGCAACGTCGTCGCGAAATCGTCTTTCGGATCCGGATGGTCGCTCAGATAAATTCGGTCGATCCAGCCACCGGGTTCGGCATCGGCGAGTCCGAAGTTGCTGACGGTCCAGGTGACCGAAATCGTGTCGCCGCCGGAAGCGGAATCCGGCGCGACCACTTGGGTGACGATCAGATCGGGCTGCGATCCGAGTACATCGATCGCCCGCGCCTTGTAGTTGTTGTTGTCAATATTGTTCGGGTCGTCGGGATTGGTGTTCGAGGCAAGTGTGTCCTCGGGGATCACGTCCAGCGGATCCACCCACGGCGTGACGTACCAAGTGCCCGATTCCAATTCGCGAGGGATTCGTATCGTCGTTTCTGTTTCATAGCCGGCAAAACGGTCCAGTGATCCGTTGTGTGTCAACGTCTGCAACAAGAAATCACCCTGACCGGGGTGCGGCCGGTTCTTGTCACGCGTCAGCCAGACATTTTCGGTCCAGGTGTCACCGTGCGTTGCACCGCTGCCCAGATTGGTGACGGTGTAGCGGACGGGGATCGTGCTTCCGGCGACCACTTGTGACGGCGCGACGACGTCGCTGACGACCAGATCGGCCAGCGGTTCGGGCTCGATATAGATCGACTTGTAGGTCAGGTTATTATTGTTGTTGGGCCACTCCTCGACGCGGTCTTGTGCGTCGGTCAGCGCGATGACGTAAACATCGCCGCGATAGCGCAGCGGAACGACGACGCTGCCCGCTTCGGTGCTGTAGCGTTCGCCTGCTTCCAACGCGGCGCTGTTGGGCAGCTCACCGATCAAGATGTCCGCATGATCGATCGTCGTATCCAACGACAGGTAGACACGATCGACCCACTGGGTGCTGCCGGTGCCGACGCTGCCCTGGTTGACGACAACAAACTCCGGAGCGATCGTCGCACCGGCGGGCAAACGATCCGGAATCGTGATCGATTCGACTTGCAGGTCCGGTCGCGGGCGAACATGGATCGTGATCGGCTGTGACGTGGCGTTGTTGTCGATCCCGGCGCCCTCGTAGAGTAGCGCATTGAAGTTGGTTTTGACGAACAGATTGAAGGTGCCGGTCGACTGTGTCGGAATCCGCAGCCGCTCGCTGCGATTGTAGCTTTGGCCGGCGGGAATCGGATCGACGAAGGGGAACTGGCCCAGTTGAATCAAGTCGCCGTTGGGGTTGCCTGCTTCTTGCAAATAAACTCGATCGATCCAGCCGCCCGATGCTTCGCCAAAACCGTCATTGCTCACGGTCCACTGGACATCGATCAACGTGCCTTCCTCGGCCTCGGTCGGCACGGTCACCGAAGTCACGATCAGGTCGGGGGGCGGCAGCAGCGTGATCGGGAACGCCGCACTGGCAGTGATGTTGTTGTCATCGTAGAGAAACTCAAACGGGCCATTCTTGTAGGCCGTCTGAACGATCAGGTAGTGGTCGCCGGACAATCCGTCGGGGATCACCAGATTGCCAGTTCGGACGTAGTTGCCGTCGGGACCGATTTGGCCGAAGTGCTGGAAACTGGTCTCCGTGCCGTCGATCAGTCCGGTCTCGTCGGGTGTGGTCGAGAGGTAAACCAGGTCATACCAGTCGCCGCGACTGGTCACGCCGATCCCCTGGTTGCGGACCGTCCAGGTCAGGCTGGTGATGCCGCCGGCATTGACCGGCAACGGCACATCGATCGATTCGACGACCAGGTCCGCGAACGGCGCCGGCATGATGTCGACTTGGCCGCTGCGGGCGACATCGTTATTGGCTTCGATGTCGTTTTCAAACACGGCGTCGCCGTAGTCGCTGCGGACGAACAGCGTGAATCGTCCGTTCGTTTCCGCCGGCAATCGAAACGTCTCGCTGCGCGAGTACGATTCGTTTTGATCGAGCCCGCCGGTATGCGGGAACGTCGCGACGACAACGTCATCGCCGTCTCCGGCGATCGCGTTTTCGCTCAGCACGATCGCATCGATCCACTGGTCGACGAATCCGCGTCCGATGCCCAGGTTGGTGACCGTCCAGTCGACGGTGATCTCTGCCGGATCACCGATCACCAGTGCCGGTGCATCGACGTTGCTGACGGCAAGATCGGCGTAGGGCGAAAGGGTCAATTCGATCAACTTGGCTGCGACGTTATTGTTTTCACCGGCGGACAATTCACCCAGCTCGGCGGCGGCGTCACTGACGAGCAACAGGAATTGACTGCCTTGCAGATCGACGGGTAATCGAATCGTCCGTGATTCCGTTCGTGTCTGTCCCGGGGCCAACGGCGTCGAGATCGTAAACTGGTCCACCAGACGATCATCGCCGGACAAGGTTTGATTGTCGGACAGATAGATGCGTTGTTGCCACTGTTGGGCGGTGGCGGTTCCCAGATTCAAGAAGTCCCAGCTGACGTCGATTTCCTGACCCGAATTGGCAGCCGCCGGCGCGTCAAAATTGCGTGCCTCGAGATCGGGGTGTGTCACCGTCAGCACGCCCCCGAACAGCGTGTTGTTGCCTTCGTAGGGACCTTCGAACACCCGGTTGCTGTCGTCGCTGACGACCAAAATGCGGTAGTCGCCGTCGGCCAAATCCGGCAAGTTCACCGTCATCATCGACGTGTAACTTTCACCGGGTTGCAAGGGTCCGTTTTGTCGCGCCGTGCCGATCAGTGTTCGTTGACCAGGGACGCTGACTGATTCGGCGTAAATACGGTCAAACCAGTGCGTCGCGGTGGGTTCGTCACCCTGGTTGGCGACTTGCCACGTGATGACGTTGGATTGCCGTGGTTGGCCGGCGGTCGGGCCGGTGATGGTGGTGGGGAAAAGATCGACCAGCGGCGGGAATGACAGCTCGAGCGGCGACGAGGCATAAACGTTCGCTTCGTCGATTTCGCTGATCCGTTGGTCGTCGTCGATCGAAGCGAGCAGGTAGTACGTTCCCGCCGCCAACGCATCATCCAGCGGCAACGTGACCGTCAGATCCAACGTGTACGATTGACCGCCGGCCAGGGGATCATCACGGACCACGCTTTCGAGCTGAATGTCATTGCCATCGAGCGTCGTGTCGGTCGACAAATAAATTCGGTCTCGCCAACTGTTGCCGCCTGCGATCGCATTGCCGGCGTTGGTGATATCGAACAACAGGTCAACCTCACCGCCGAAGGAATACTCGGTTTCCGCCGTCACAAGCGTTCCGCCGACCAAGTCCAAATCGGGCAGCGCCCAATCAAACGTCGCGGTGAATTGATCTTCGATCGGTTCTCCGTTGATCTGGTCTTCGTCTTGGTTCATCGAGTTGCCGACGAAATCCAGTACGTTCGGCCCGATCGTGATGGTGTACTGGCCGTCGACGTATTGGGTGAGATTCGGTCGCAGCCGGAACAAGTTGTTCGTTTCGGCAAACGGCTCGATCAAATCAATCGCGATCGCCGTCGCGCCCGGCCCCGTCAACATCACGTCATCGACGTCGAACGAATCCGCGTCGACGGGCTCGTCAAATGCGATGATCAAGAAGGGGCCGTCCGGATTGACGGCGCTGTCGGAGGCGATGACGCTGGTGATCGCCGCACCGCTGGAGAACCCGGTGATGAACTCGAGCGTCGTCGGAGAGAGTTCTGGCGACAGCAGTTGGCTGCCGAAATCCAGTCCCTCGTATTTGGGCGTGCCGAAGCGGGAGTCGAAGGTCATCACCAGGTAACTGTCGCCCGGTCCCGGGTTGTATTCGGCACCGCCGAGCGTTTGGATCGTGCCGTCCAGAATCACCCGCCCGGTCACTTCCAAGACGTCGTGCTCGGTGACGGGGGTCAGTCCCGCGATCAAGAAATTCAAGTAACCGTCGTCGTACAACTCGAAGCGGCCGTCGATCGTCAACTTGCCGTCGGGATCGATGACACCGGCAACCCACACTTCGCCGTCAACGGTGCCTTGACCGGTCAACACGGAGCCACTCTCGACGTGGATCTGACCGCCGATGACGGCATTCAATCCCGCGGTGGTGTAGATGCCGCGCAAATCCGTCCTGACCTCGGGCTCCCGGCTCAATTCGACCACCCCGCCGTAGCGAGATTCGATCGTCGAATAACGGGTTGATGACGTAAAGCTGCCGGTGTGTGGATCGGTGAAGGAACGCAGCGAAGTCAAATCGATGGTACTTCCGATGCCCTCGCTGAGTAATTCGAACCGCCGATAGCGCTGGTCGCCCTGATCGGTTTCCGTGATCGATTGCACCTGCCAGAGGTCGACCAAACCGCCGGACAAGGCTTCGATGTAGACACGGGCGTCATAGTTTGCACCTCCGGTCACGGACGTCACATTGCTCAAATCCAGCACGCTGCCGTACCCCTCGGCGCGGAGGACCATGGATTGATTGTTCCCGTTGGTCGCATGCGTGATGGTCGTGACCGATGGCAACTCCAGCACCGACCCTTCGGATGCGATCAACGTCGCCCCGTCGACGTCGGTGAGCGATGGGAGAAACGCGGCCCCAGCGCCGGTGATGGAGATTTCGCCGCGTGGAATTTCGGTCAATTCGGGAAGCGAAATCAGCAGGCCGTCGACCCGGATCGCCGTTCCAGGGGCGCTGGCCAATAAAGGCAACTCGACCAGCCCGCTGCCGTCGATCTGGATCACACTGTCGGTGGCGTTGACGATGGCAGGCGTGGGAAAGTCGCTCGACGCATCGGCATAAACGCGGACGCCACGGATCTGGGAAAGTGCTGCGGATTCGATGACCGCGCTGCGCGTGGCCGTGATGGACGAATACGTCCGTGTGCCTGGCGAGGCGATCGAGAATTCACCGTAGTCCGAAAACGAAGTCAACAGCGGCATTTCGATTCGGCTTTCCAGACCATCGGCGACGAAATGGATCGCGCGGTAGCGTTTGTCACCGGAGTCGGGTTCGGTCGCGGTTTGTAGACTGGAAAGGTCGACGAGTCCCCCTTCGTTGGCGGCGATCCGCAGCACCGCGTTGTAAAAGGTTCCGCCGGTGATTTCCGTCAGGTTCGGCAGACCGATTCGGCTGTCCGATCCGGTGGCGACAAAGGCTCGCGTCTGGCTGTTGCCGGTCGAGGCGTGTGCGTAGGTGGTGACCAAGGGCAAGTCAAGATCGATGCCCGTTGCCACAGCGAGACTCGTCCCATCGATGTTCGCCAGCACGACGGCGTTGAATTCCGAGTCGGCAAACAGATCGATCGATCCACCGGTCAGCGTCGTCAAAGCGGGGACGTTGATCGTTGCATCGTTGGCGACGAAGTTCGTGACGTCGGCAGTGACCAAGTTCGGAAAACTGACGGCGGTTCCGGTCGCCGCAACTTCGCTCCGCAACATCGATGTCAATTGGCTGAAGTTCCAATCCTGCGTTCCGTCGACGGCGATTCGAACACCTTCGAGCGTCGCCAGTGAATCGAGCCGGATCAGGCCGCCGCGGTCTGCGATCAATTCCGAATACTCGCCCGCGCTCGACGGCGGCGTATGGCTGTCTTGAATCCGTGTCAGGGAACGCAAGTCGACCAGACTGTTCTTGTCGCGGGCGGTCACGTCGATGTGGCGGGCACGGGCGTCATCGGTCAGTCCATCGACCATCTCGGTGACGTTTTGCAAATCGATCTGGCCGCCGGCATGCGATTCGATCGTCAGACGGGAGCCGTAAAACGTACCGCCGGTGATTCGAGTCAGGCCACTCAAATCGATCGATGAACCGGCACCGCGGGCGGTCCAACTGCGTGTCTGGTTGTTGGCGGTCGTTGCCACGTCGTATTCGGTCACGTTCGACAGACCCAGCGATCCACCATCGACCACGGACAATGTCACGCCATCGATGCTTGTCAATCCGCTCAGGTTGATCGAAAGACCGCCACGAATCGCGATCGACCCGCCGGCGAGTTCGGCCAGCGCGCTCAAATCGGCCGTCGCGTGATCGAGTTCCACCGCGGTATTGGACGCGGAGGTGAGACCGCTGAAATCGTAGTCACCCGAGTTGAGATTCAGGTAGCCGCCGTCGATGGATTCCAGTTGAGCCGTTTGCATCGTCCCACGACCATCCAGGGAGATCTCCACGCCGCCGACCGAGAGGAGCACGGGTGCGTGGATGTTGCCCCAGAATCTCGCGATCAATTGGGACCGGACGTCCGAGTTGACATCGCCAAAGCTGGTCAAAGCGTCCAGTCGCACCTCACTGTCGAGTCCGTCGGCGATGATGCGAATCTGTTTTTGTCGGTCGTCACCGCCGCCGTCGATGATTTGATCCAGTTTCGGCAGTTCAACGGATCCCCCGGCCGCTGCGGTGATAAACAGATCGGTGTCGTAATGGGCGCCGCCGGTCACCGTGATCAGATTCGGCAGGGCGACGCGACTGTCGGGCCCATCGGCCAACCACGTGCGATCTTGATAGTTGGCGATCGAACCGTGGTCATAGGCTGTCACGCCGGACAATTCGATCTGGGAACCGCCGCTGGTGACCAGCGACGTGCCGTTGATGTCGGTCAGCAACGGCGCGTTGATCGATGCCGAATCTCGCAGGGTGATGGAGCCTCGTTCGAACGTCGTCAGCACGTCCAACGCGACAGCGCTATCGACCGCGGTGATGCGAGTTTCGTTGGCGGTGGCGAGCGAACCGAGGTCCAGCGTTGTGCCCCAGGTTTCGATGTCCACTCGATCGGTCGACGTGAGATTGCCGATCGTGATCACACTTTCGAATTCGCGAACCACGCGAACGCCGTTCAGCGTCGTGATCGCCGGGGTATTCACGACGCCGCCGTTACGGGCTTCCAACGAAGAGTACTCGCCGTCGGCGAAACTGGAACGGTCGGTCAACTCGGCCAACAGGGGCGCGTCGATTCGGCTGTCCGGTCCGTCGGCGATCAGATTGATTCGTCGGGTTCGGATGTCGCCATCGTCGGGGCCGATGATCGAACGCAGGGCGGGCATCTCGATCTGTCCGCCGCCGTAGGCCTGGATCAACAGACGCGATTGGTAGTGTGTCCCGCCGGTGATCGTCTGCAACGCATCGATCACGATCCGGCTGCCGGGATCTTCGGCCAGGAACTGGCGTGTTTGAAAATTGACCGTCGAGAGGTGGTCGTAGGCGGTGACCGTGGGCAGATGTAATTGGCCGCCTGCGGTCGCGGTCAAACTGCCTCCGTCGATGTTCGTCGTTCCGCTAGCGGTGAACACGGCGGCGGGACCTGCCGCGGCAAGGACCCCACCGTTGCTGACGGTCACGTTGCCACTCAATTCGGAGTCATCATAGACGGTCAAGGATCCGCCGGTGATCGCCAGCCCGCCGACGCCGTTGAGACGACGGACCTGTTGTGCACCGGTGGAGATCGTGACGGTCACCGAGGCATTGTCGATCAACACCTCGTCGTCGATTCCGGGCACGACCCCGGTGCTCCAATTCGATGCCGTCGCCCAGTCACCGTCGCCGCCGATCCAGGTGACCGCCGGCTCGGCCGCTTGACTCGATTCGGCCAGTTCGTCGCCGCTTTCCGCGCCGAGAGCGGCCACGATCGGTTCATCCGCAATCGGCAGCGGGGCCGGTGCGAGGGGGCTGTCGGCGAGATCACCGCTGACCGTGGTGTTGACCAATGTCGTGATGGCGGGCGCGACAATTCGCCCCGCATCGGCTTCGACCAACTGCGACGAGATGTCCCCGTTGCGATCGATCACGTTTTGCAGCTCGTCGAGAAAGATCACCGAGTCCGCGCCGGTGGCGGTCATTGAAACGCGGCGCCGTCGCAAGTCCCCATCGGTTCGATCGACGATTTGTTCCAGCCGGCTCAAGTCCAGCTCGCCGCCGCCGCTGACGGTCACGTTGAGCTGCGTTTCATAGGCGGTCCCGCCTCGGATCCAACGCAGGCCGGAGAGATCCAACAGGCTGCCGGCGCCGTCGATGACCCAGTTGGATTTTTGGTAATTTGCCGAACGAGCCAGGTCGTAGGACTCAACCAGTGGCAGCTCGATGGCCGTGCCGCCGCGGACTTCGAAGGTCGTCCCATCGACGTTGGTCACCAACGGCATCGAAACGGTGGCACCGGCGTCGGTGGCCAGCGTACCGAGTGTAAAACGCGTGATCGCCGGAAACGAAGCGTCGGTGTCGGACAAGATCAACCGACTCTTGTCGATCGATTCGAGTTCCGTGAAGTCTCCCGGCATCGAGGTGATCGTGATTTGACTGTCTTCGATGCGATTGAGGATCGAAACATCCGGGTCGCCCGGCGTATCGATCGTCAGTTGTGTCCCGTACAGATCCACCAACTCGGGCACGATCAACTGGCCTCCTGCCGTCGCGTCGAGCACGGAGGGTTCCCCCTGGCCTCCGCTGCCATAGCGATCGAAGATGGCGGTCAGCGAGGAGAGGTCGATTTGGCTGCCGACACCGTCGGTGGTCACGGAAAAGGCGGCATAACGATTGTCGCCGTCGGGCAGATCACGCAATTGCCGGACCGACGAAAGATTGATCACTCCGCCGCCGGTGGTGCGAATGTTGATATCGTTGTCATAGTACCTGCCGCCTTCGATCGAAATCAACGACGGCAATTCCAATCGGCTGCCGACGCCGTCGACTTGCCAGGTCCGATCGACGTAGTTGGCCTGAGCGGCATGCCGATACTGCGTCACCCCTGGCAATGCGATCGTCACACCGCCGCTGAGATCAAAATCGACGCCGTCGATGTTGGTCAGCAACGGAGCGGTCAGGCTGCCGCCGGCGCCGGCCGTGATCGCCCCATCGATCAAGCTTCCGATCTGGGGGATCGCCAAGTTGACTCCCAACAGATTGAGCTCCGTCCCGTCGGCGATCACCAATCGATCCAGGGTGACGTCGCTGCCGCTAAGCGTCAGCCCGGAATCGATCAAGGATTCGAGTTGTGAAAGCGACATCGTCCCGGTGTGGTCTTCGACAAAGTTCACGCCACGGGTCGACGTCAATGCCGCCATCAAGAGGGTGCCGCCGGTGGCCGCTTGGACGACCGATCGTTGATCCGCATTCAAGTCAACGATCTGCTCAAGCGCGGTCAGGTTGATCAACGAATCCGTGCCGCTGGCCCGAAACTCGAAGCCGCCGACCCGGTTGTCACCGGGTGTGTCTTGCACCGACTGCAACGCCGGCAATTCTAAAACGCCTCCGCTTTCGGCGCTGAAGTGATGGCGCGATTGATACCCCGTCCCGCCGCTGATCGTCCGCAGGTTCGGCAGTTCGATCCGGCTGCCCGCCCCCGTCACCGCCCAGGTTCGGGTTTGATAGTTTGCCGTTTCGGTATGCGTGTACGCCACAACAGACGGCAGCGCGAGCACGGCGCCGTCGGAAACAATCAGGTCCGCCGAATCGATGTTGTGCAGCGAATCGACATTCAAGACCGCGCCGGCCCCGAGTGTGATTCCGCCATGATCAAGCGTCGTCAACTGCGAGAGATCAACCGAAGCGTTCGCGATGTCCCATGACGTCGCATCGGCCCGCGTCACATTGGGAAACATCCGATCCACGTCACGGATCGTGACGGTGCCGTCGGAAATGCCGAGGAACTGATCCGAGGTGATCGACCCGGAATCGCCGAGCAGCAATCGCGTGCCGCGCAGATGTGTCAACAAGGGCGCGACAATGTCGGCTCCCCCGGTCGCTTCGAGCAACGAGTTGTCGCCGGCCGATCCGATCCACCGCGTGTCATGGATTTGACGCAGCGACGAGAGGTCGATTCGGCTGCCCGCTCCATCGGCATCGATCAAGAATCGCCGGTAACGATTGTCACCTTCGTCGGGATCGACGATCGATTGCACCGATGCGAGATTGAGCACTCCGCCGTCGAACGCTTCTGCATACAGTTGAGAACCGTAATGCGTCCCGCCCCGGATGACCTCCAAATTCGGCAGCGACAATTGGCTGCCGGCGCCGGTCGCTCGAAAGCGTTTTTGCTGGTTGTTCCCGGTCGACGAAGATGAATACCGGGTAACCGCGGGAAGTGCCACGGTCGCACCTGCCGAAACGATGAAACTGGATCCATCGATGTCGGCCAGGGCATCAACTTGCAAACTCCCGCCGGAGATGTCAATCGATGATCGAGTCGAACGGACCAGGTCTTGTGCTAAATAGTCGCCGCCGGAAAGAACGACCGTGGTGTCGGTGAGGTGCCGGAGTTGGGCAAGCGGTTGATCGGCGGACGACTGCAGGGTCAGGTTCAGTCCGATCGCTGATTGTAGTGCCCCCAATTCGATGACACCGCCGCCGGACTCCAGCAGCACGCCGGGTTCATTGCGATTGCGGTCATGCATGGAGACCAGCGACGAAAGGTCGATGCGGCTTCCGGCACCGGTGGCACGTAAGTCGATCGATCGCGAAGCGGTGTCACCGCGACTGGGATCTGTGATCGTTTGCACCATCGGCATCGCGATCGCGCCGCCGTCTTGGGCGCGGACAAAAATGTCGGCGCCTCCGTGGGTTCCGCCGGCAAGCGAGACAAGATTCGGAAACTCGATCCGGCTGTCAGCTCCGGTTGCGGTGTAGGTCAAATCTTCGTTGAACGCGGCGGAGTCATGTTGGAACGAAGTGATTCCGGGGAACGAAAGCAAGCCGCCACTGTTGGCCGTCAGACGAACGCCCTGCAAGGCGGCATCGCCGTCCACGGTCAACTCGGCATCGCTTCCGGTGGCGAGCAACGTCAATCCGCGTTTGAGAACCAGTTCGCCGCCGACGTGAACGTTGCCGAGGATCACGAACTGGCTGGCCGAACCGTCGACCGTCATGCGGCCGGCGATGTCGGCGGTCAACGTTTGACCGTCGGTCGGATTCAGCGTGCCGTCTTGAAAACGGACCTCCTGTGCCACCAAGGAAGCCGTCCGCAATTCGGCCGAGCTGATTTCGAGTTGTTCCGTGGTGTCGATCGACGCGACGACCACGTTGTCGTCGATCCGAATGATCAATTCACTCGACGCGTCTTGGATCACCGCTTGGTCGGCAGCAGTCGGCAGGACGTCGCCTTCCCAATTGAGCGGATCGTGCCAGCGCTGGTTGTCGCCTCCGCCGTCCCAATTGACCGTCGCCAACAGATGGCGGTCTTCCAGTTTCTCGAACGGAGCCCGCATCAAGCCGTCGCTCAGACTCTTGCGGCGGCTCCGCGCCGCTTTGATGCGACGGCGATCACGAAGCTTTTGAACGTAACCACCCTGGTCAGCCGACGGATCAAATTTCCGTGCCATCGAAGACGCCTAACAGTATGGGCGGCACGAAAGCAGATCGAGAGTTCGACAACGGGTGACCGAATTCGACGGCTCTGCCGAACGGGTCGCATGATCGAAAAACTGATCCACCGGGGCCGCCGATTCAAAAAAAGGAAAGGGGGTACACGTTCACGCACGCGGCAGCCCCTTCACAAGAACGCCCGATGGCTTTCAGCAACCTTGAGTGTGCCGTCTACCGGATCCTTGGCGGCCGGTGTTTTTGTGGGGCCAATGCGGCGCAAATTCCCTCCAAACAGTGTACCTAGGTTAGTGGTCTCAGGTCGCTTTGCAAGCTCTGGGGAAGGGGTGTGGACTACGTTCATGGAACTATCACGGCCTGCATCACACCGGCAGAAACATCGGCCCCGGCCCCGGCCGTTGAATGCCCCCATTCGAGCTGCTCGGTCAGCGGACGAAATCGGGGGGCCGGCCGAATCACGGAAATCCCGGTCCTCGTCGACTCTATTTAAAGAGAGGCAACTTGTTCCCTGAGTCAAACCAGAAGGTTGATTTCCGGATCACAATTGTCTATCGTCGGTTCGGTTGTCTCGCAGGGTGACAACGAGTGCTCAAGTCCGATACTCAAAGACCCAAACTATTCAGGGGACGTGATCGTTCGTCATTGCGATGAAAGATCCGGTCGATCATGACACCTCCGTTGCCGCCCCCCCGATCCCCCGCGAAGCCCCGATCACCCGCGAAGCCCAGATGGACCGCGACTGGATTGCCTGCGATCGGCCTCATCCTCATGCTGGTCGTCGCAATGCTGGGCCTGGATCGTCCCCATTGCCAAGCCGGTGTTCTTGGCGGATTGCGAAACATTCGACAGCTCGCCGGTGAAGACAAGTTCGAAGTCGATTTCTTTATTGCCGCAGACAGCAGCGGGCTCAACACCGTCGGCTTGGATTTGGATCTCGTTGAGCTAGACATTTTCAACAGCACCGTCAATTCCACTGCGCTGGCCGGCGTCGCACCATTGGCCGGTGATCCAAACGCTTACTCCAGGGTCACGTTGGGTTTGACCGCTCCGTTCGACGCTTGGCTCGACGGAAGTGACCAACAGCGTTTTGGGCCTGTAACCCGTAGCGATCCGGCAAGAGCCGTGTGGAGCGCCTTTGATACGGGTAGCCCCAGGTATCCAATGACGAACTCGGCTCCGTTTCAGTTCGGTACATTTACCTTTGATTACTCGGGACTCGGACTCGGAATCGGCGATTCGATCACTTTAGATATTACCGGGAAGGTTGATCCAAACGACAATTCATTAAGAACGTCTTCAGCCGCCGTGTTCCCGATCGGTGGTGACTCCAAGGTGCTCAACTTCGAATTCGGAACCGTGGGCGAAAGTTCACTGACCTTCACGCTGACATCTGGCAGCGGCGGTGGTGGTGGAGGAAGCGGAGGCGTCGTTCCCGAACCCGGTAGCGGCTTGACCCTGCTGGGACTGGTCGGTTTGTCATGGACCACACTGCGAAGACGGAAACCCCGATAGGTTGATGGATATGAAATCGTTTCGTGGGGCCTGGCTCAACAGGCTGATCGCGGTCCCCGCCTTGATTGTGATGACGCTGGTCGCTGACCGGCGCGCGGAAGCCGATGTGATCGCTCGTTTCGATTTCCAAGGCAATGACTACACCGACGATCCGTCCAACACACTCGGTGCCAATACGGGTTTGAACCTTTCCAACAATGCTTTCGTTGCGGGAACAACGATCAGCGACCTGCAGTTTTCTCCGAACCTGAATCCGACGGCGGCGCTGGGTTTTGGCGCCGAAGCCTATGACGATGCGCTCGGATTCAGCACGGATCGAAATGACGATCGGTCATTCGCGGATACCAATCAAGCGGTCTACTTTGAGGTCGACGTGCAGATCGGATTCCGGCTCAACCTCGAATCACTGAGCTTTGACTCACTGAAGACGCGGGGGACGAATATAGACGATGCAAGTGTGACCTACTCCCTGTTCGTCAACCCGGCGGGCGATCCCGCGATCAATGGACTTCGCGGAGCGACCGACTTTGTCCGCAATCTATCGCACGATCACTACGCGCCTGGCGAACCGCAGGCCGAATCGACCGGCGGTAGTTTTTCGACCGGGACCTGGAATACCGGACCGCTCGATTTGAGCGACTTCCAAGGCTTAACAGGCACCAACACCGTCGCGCTTCGGCTGTACGGCAGCGAGGGCGTCGACCAAGACTTCGGCATCGACAATCTGATCCTTAGCGGCCAAGTCACCGCGATCCCCGAACCCACCGGCACCTGCGTCCTACTGCTGGGCATCGCCGCGTCGACCTACCGCCGACGCCGATCGACTGCCGTGTAACAGCAATGGATGCCTGGTGCTTTGTCAGCTTTCAATTTTCGAGCCTGCGTTTGTCGAGCGGAAAAGGGGTCACGCGGCGCCCCTCGCTGACGCGTTCGGGCTAACATCATCGCTTTGATTTCTGAATATCGATTCAATCGACGGACCGGCAAGCGGCCGGGCCTGTAAGTCTTTCACCGTTTCGTCGGAGCAAGCAAGTTGACCATGCGCTGTCTCTTTTTGATCGCATTGCTCGTCGGATTTGTTGCCGACGCCCTGCCTGATGCCTCGTCCGCAGACGAGCGTCCGCGTTTATTCGTGTTGACCGACATCGGCGGTGATCCCGATGACCAGCAGTCACTGGTCCGGTTGATGGTCTACAGCAACGAATTTCAGATCGAAGGACTCGTCGCTTCCGCATCGGGAACACCTGGAGAATTGAAAGTTGCGACGACACGAACGGACTTGATCCGCAACACGGTGTCGGCCTATGGAAAGGTCCGCCGCAATCTGGTTCGACATGCCCAAGGATGGCCCGAAACCGAATCGCTGCTGAACGTCATCAAGTCCGGCAATCCGCAACGGGGGCGTCAGAACATTGGTGAAGGGCATGACACGGAGGGGTCGGCACTGTTGATCGAACGTGTCGACGCGGGATCAACAGATCGTCCGTTGAACATCACGATTTGGGGAGGCCAAACGGACTTGGCCCAGGCACTTTGGCGTGTACGAAAGGATCGTGGCGCGGATGGCTTGGCAGAATTCGTCAAGCGATTTCGCGTCTATGACATCGCCGATCAAGACGGCATCGCCGATTGGATGCAGTCTGAGTTCCCAGGGATGTACTACATTCTCAGCAAAGCCAAGGCGGGGACCGACAAACGCAACGCGACCTTTCGCGGCATGTATCTGACCGGCGACGAATCGCTGACATCGCGAGCATGGATCGAAGCGAACGTGCGATCGACCGGGCCGCTCGGCCAGCTTTATCCGACGAAAACCTGGACCAGCCCGAATCCCCACGGCTGCATGAAGGAAGGCGACACGCCATCGTGGTTCTTCTTTTTGCCCCAAGGCCACAACGCCCCATCCGATCCGACACAACCCGGCTGGGGCGGCCAGTTTGATCGAGCCGCCGACGGTTGGTATCGCGACGACCAGCCGACAACGGATCACCGCCTTTCGGTCAGTCGCTGGCGAGGCGAATTCCAGCAAGACTTCTCGCGCCGCATGTCGTGGTGCATGGATCCGTAAACCGGCCGTCGCCGACGCTCGCTACAACCGCGAGAGCAACTCGCTTTTCTTGGTGGCGAATTCTTCGTCGGTGATGTAACCCTTTTCTTTCAGAGCCCCGAGTCGTTCGAGTGTCTCGATCACGTTTTCTCGTGACTCAGGGGCTGCGGCGGAGCCGTTGGACGCACTTGGCGGTGCAACGCTGGCGGGTTGGCTTTCGACCGGTTGGCTTTCGGCGGGTGCCGGGGCAGGACCGGTGGTCATCGACGGCGCCGGCGCGTTCGGCGGCGCGTGAGCCGAACCGTCGCGCGAGATCACCGGCAGCGTCGACAGGTCAACGGTCCCGTACTGGCTGGTGAAGGTGATCGATTGCCCGCCGCCCTGCTGCTGGCTGAAGCCGCCGATCTGATGGTCCAGGGTGTCGTACACCCAGGGCGTCCCACCGGTCGTGACCGCCAGCCGATGCGAATCGGCAAAGTAGGCGTAACGCAGACTGTTCTGCGACCCCAACGAAGTCGGCGACCCCAGTTCCTTCGGCCACCAATTCGTCGACGGATCGGGGACAAACAGACTGTTGGACGAGCCCATCTGACCGCTCGCCTGAGCCTGGGAACTCATCCCGTTCTGACTTTGCGATTGAAACGATCCGCTAAACGGCGTCGATTGATGGTTCGCCAATTCGTTGGAGATATCGCTGCACAGGTTGTTGACTAAGTTTTTTAGATTGTTGTTGAACAGGTCGCTGACCATGGTCATCCCGCCCCGCATCCATTGGCCGGAGCCGCAGAATTCGGGATGGCTGAACTGGGCCATCGTTCCGTTGCCGTTGTAAACGGCGATCAACATGTGGGTCACTGCGTCGGTGGAAAGGCCGTAACGGCTGGCGAGTGACTGGACGATTTGTTGTCCCGTCGGGGAGAGATTTGGCATCTTCTTGCAAGGGTTGGAAATAGAGTCATCCCGGGAAATCCCCGATCTGACCGAAAAACAGTTCGCGTCGCCGGCCTTGGAATCATTTCCACAAACGCAAGTGTTCAGAAATCGAACGAACTCCAGAGCCTAGCAGATTCACAAAGAAAATGAATGTCCCTATTTGAGTCGGATCTTCGAATAATTCCCCGGACCGCGAGCCGATCATTCAGCCATTCGCTTCACTCACCACAAAATCAGAGAACGCGGCGTGTCTGCGCTGGATACCTGTCACCTACAATGGTCGCAACAAAATAAAATCGGCTTCTACCAATCAGTGCAACACTCCATCATCCATGGCCAATCTACGAGTTTTAGTCACGATCCTACTCGGCGTCGCCGTCACCACGCAATGTTTCGCCGAAACGCCCGCCAATTTCCGCGACGAGAATCTGGTCGCCTGGTGCATCGTCCCCTTTGACTCGCAAAAACGCGATCCGGCCGAGCGTGCCGAGATGGTCAAGCGGCTCGGATTGCGTCGCGTCGCCTACGATTGGCGTGCCGAACATGTGCCGACGTTCGAAGCAGAGATTCTGCAATACAAAAAACACGGGATCGAATACTTTGCATTTTGGGGGTTGCACGACGATGCGCTGAAATTGTTCGAAAAGCATGGTCTGCGCCCCCAAATCTGGCAGATGCTCGGTTCGATCGAAGGGGAAACGCAAGCGGAGCGCGTGCAGACCGCCGCGTCGCGATTGCTGCCGCTGGTCGAACGGACCGCAAAACTGGGTAGCAAACTGGGGCTGTACAACCACGGCGGTTGGGGCGGCGAGCCGGAAAACATGATCGCGGTCTGCGACTACCTGCGCCGGCATCACGACGCCCAGCATGTCGGCATCGTTTACAACCTGCACCATGCTCACGAGCACCTCGACGATTTCGCGGCGGTTCTTAAGCAACTCAAGCCGTACTTGTTGTGCCTGAATCTGAACGGCATGACCCGGAACGGTGACCAGCACGGCCAGAAAATCTTGCCGCTGGGCGAAGGCGAATTCGACGTTCAGCTGCTCACCGCCGTCCGCGATTCCGGCTACGACGGCCCCGTCGGTATCATCGGCCACACGCAGGACGATGTGGAGCTTCGGCTGCAAGACAACCTTGATGGTTTGCATTGGTTGCTGCCGCAAATCGATGGCCGTCCGGCCGGCCCCAAGCCAACACTTCGTACGTATTCACCCGAAACGGCACCACCCAAGCGAGCCTCGGAGACCGTCGGAACGTTGATCGACGGACGCCCGGAATACCGACGACCGCCGATCACCGTCGAGTGCCGAGTCACGTTGCCCGATGCAAACGGGTACAACATCCTGGTCGCCAGCGACACCAAACGATCGGGCGACCATTGGGAGATTTTTTCGAACAACGGCACCGGCAACTTCACCGCCTACCTGCCCGGGATGCAACCCGATCACGTTCATTCCCAGGCGATGATCTGCGATGGCAAGCCCCATACTGTGTCGATGATCTACCAGCCGGATCGCGTGCGGTTGCTGGTCGATGGCAAGCCGGCCGCCGATCAGCCGATTCGATCGACCGGCCGCGATGGACGTGCGGACAAACTGGCGATCGGTCGACTGGTCGAGGGCGGAATCGGTTGTCGTGGCCAAGTCCACTGGGTGCGAATTTCCAAGGGAGTGCGAGACATTCCCGCCGATCCCGTGATCGATGCCACCCAAGACGACACGACGCTGCTGTTGTGGCGCAGTGAGAAACTTTCACCGCGGGACGGGGCGCAAGGACCGCCGAACGACGCCGCGCGGCTGGACTTCAAAAACCGAGACTACTCACCCGAGTTGGTCTCCGCGTTGGTCGCGAAAGCCCGCGCCGATGGCGATCCACATCGAGGCTTGCTGACGTTTGCCAATGCCAATTCGGCGTGCCTGTCTTGTCACCGCATCGGTCATCACGGTGGCAGCGTCGGTCCGGATTTGACGTCGATCGGCAAGCAACGGAAACCCGAGGAATTGGTCGAATCGGTGCTCTGGCCGAAACGGCACATCCCACCCGAATACGTCGCCCACTTGGTCCTCGATGAATCCGGACAGACCCACCAAGGCTTTCTGGTGCGCGAGGACGAACAGCAAATCGTGCTTCGCGATCCGACGGCCAACCAACCGACGGAGATCGCGATCCCGATCGACGAGATCGTGTTGCAGCGCGAAGTCGGCACGCTGATGCCCGACAATCTGGCCGGTGCGATGTCCCCGGAAGACCTCAGCGGTCTGCTGCGGTTCCTGTTCGCCTTGGGGACCGACGACGGATTGCCGAGCTACGAGATGGACACGCTGCTGGCACATGCCCAGGCACACTCGCATGGACCGGTGGAATTTCCGATCGAACGACGACCGCTAAAACCCGAACACTGGCCCAGCTGGCAGCATCACGTCAATCGCGATCGAGTGTATGACTTCTACGCCAAACAAGCGGACTTTTTTCGTCAACAACCCGCGGCCCCGCCGCTGCTGGCCGAGTACCCCGGGCTCGATGGCGGCGATCAGGGTCACTGGGGAAATCAAAACGACACGACTTGGGCCAACGACCGATGGAACCAGACCGAACTCGGCAGCCTGATGTGCGGTGTCGTCCGCGTCGGCAAGACGACGATCCCTCGTGGCGTGTGCGTGCGTGTCGGCGAACACGGTGAACTGGCAACCTGTTTCAATCCCGACACGTTGACCTACGACGCGGTTTGGCGCGACGGATTTGTCACCTTCTCTTCGCACCGACACGGCTTCTTGGACGGACTGAAAATCGACGGCGAACGACTCAGCCAGCCACGGCAACCGAAACCCGGCCAGCCGTTTCAATACCTGGGCTTTTACCGGATCGGCGAACGAACGGTGTTTTCCTATCGCATCGGAAATGAAACCTTCCTCGACGCGCCCGATGTCAAAAACGGACGCTTGGTTCGCGTCGTTGCGCCGGCCGAAGAACATCCGCTGCGCCATCAATTGAAAAACGCGCCGACCCAATGGCCACAAACCATCGAAACCGAAATCCAGTTCGGATCGGCGAAACCCTACGCGGTGGACACGATCGGTTTGCCACTGGAAAACCCATGGAACGCCTTGCTGTTTTGTGGCGGCCATGCGTTCTTGCCCGACGGTTCCGCACTGGTCTGCACGATGCAGGGCGACGTCTGGCGGGTGACCGGCATTGAGTCCCCATCGACCAAAGCGACATGGCGACGGTTCGCGTCCGGGCTGCACCACCCCTTGGGCATCGTGGTCGACCAAGACGGCATCTTCGTCTTGGGCCGCGACCAGATCACACGTCTGCACGATCTGAACGGCGACTTCGAAGCGGACTATTACGAATGCTTCAGCAACGCGTTTCGAACGTCCGCGGCCGGACACGACTTCATTTGCGGTCTGCAACGCGACTCGCGCGGCAACTTCTACATCGCCTCAGGCAATCAAGGTCTGGTCCGCATCTCACCGGACGGCCAACGGGCCGAGGTGATCGCGACCGGATTTCGCAACCCCGATGGCCTGGGCCTGCTGCCCGACGGAACCGTGACCGTCCCCGCCTCGGAAGGCAGCTGGACCCCCGCTTCGATGATTTGCGCCGTTGCCAACACGTCAGTTCCCAGCGACGCGGCCCGCTTGCCGACACGTGAAAACGAGCCGGTGCCCCACTACGGCTACGGCGGCCCACGCGACGGCCAAACCCCGCAACTGCCGTTGGCCTACCTGCCGCGCGGACTGGACAATTCCAGCGGCGGCCAGGTCTTTGTCGAAAGCGATTCCTGGGGTCCGCTGTCGGGTCAACTGCTCCATTTCTCGTTCGGCGCGGGCTCACATTTCCTGGTGCTTCGTGACCACGTCAACGGGCAAGCCCAAGCCGCGGTCGTGCCGCTGCCCGGCGAGTTCCGCTCGGGCGCCCACCGCGGACGCTTCCACCCGATCGACGGCCAACTGTACGTCAGCGGCATGCAGGGGTGGGGCTCTTACACGCCCGACGACGGTTGCTTCCAACGCGTGCGTTACGACGGCGGCGATGCCCAACTGCCGACCGGATTTCACGTCCATGAAAATGGAATCGCCCTTTCGTTTTCCATGCCGTTGGACGCCGCGACGGTCGCCGACCCCGGCAATCACTTCGCACAAACCTGGAACTATCGCTACGGTCCGGGCTATGGCTCCCCCGAGTTTTCGACACGGCACCCCGGCGTGCGCGGACACGATCGTCTGCCGATCCAATCCGCCCATGTCCTTGCCGATCGTCAAACCCTGTTCCTCGAACTACCTGAACTCCAGCGAGTCAATCAATTGCACCTGTCCGTGCAATCGTCGCCCGATCAGTTTCATCAGTTGTTCATCACCGTTCACGAACTCGACAAGCCCTACGCGGATTTCCCGGGTTACGTCTCAATTCGCAAAACGATCGCCCCCCATCCGATCCACGCGGATCTTGCCATGGCGACCCGCAGCGTGCCCAACCCGTTTCAAAAGAAGCTTGCCGGGGCACGCGAGATCGAGATCGAAACTGGCACGAACCTGTCTTACGCGACGCGCTCGTTTCGGGTCAGCGCGGGTGAGCCGATCGGATTGACGCTGTCCAACCCCGACGTCGTCCCGCACAATTGGGCCTTGGCCAAACCCGGAACGATCGAGCGTGTCGGCGTCTTGGCGGACCGATCGATTTCGGATCCCGAAGCGGCGCTTCGTCATTACATCCCTTCCACCACCGATGTCTTGGCATACACCGACGTGGTGCTGCCGGGCGAGCAATTTACGATTTATTTCCAAGCCCCCACACAACCCGGGCATTATCCCTACCTGTGCACGTTTCCGGGACACTGGAAAGTGATGAACGGAGTCATGATTGTGGAGTAGATCTGACAACATCTCTAAACACTCCGACGGCGTGTCTCATTCTGAAGACGGTTTGGCTTGCTAGAATGCCAAGTCCAATTCTCCCACACGAGACTGCCCCCCATGCCCCATCGATCGTCACTCGCGACGCACTTGAAGTGCGGATCGCGACGCGTGCTACTGACCCTGTCGTTCCTGCTGGTCACCGGTAGCATTTGCCATGCCCAAGCCATCAACGACACCTGGCGTTACACGCTCCGCAAGCCCGCCGCCCAATGGCAGTCAGATCGATTCGATGATTCAGACTGGCAGGAAGCCGGCGGCGGATTCGGCACCCGAGACACGCCGGGGGCGCGGGTCGGAACCGTCTGGGCCACCAACGACATCTGGCTGCGAAAATCGTTTGACTTGCAGGCGATGCCCAACAATCCCGCCCTGCTGATTCACCACGACGAAGACGCCGAAATCTTCCTCAATGGCACCCCGATCGCCGAGCTGGAAGGCTACACCACGCAGTACCAAGTCGTCTCCATCGACCAACAGAAACAATCCGCGTTGAAACTCGGTCGTAACACCTTGGCCGTTCACTGTCGTCAAACCGGTGGCGGCCAGTTCATTGACGTTCACGTGGTCGACGGCGACAACGTTCCCAAGCTGCCGGCTCCGCCACGCGACACCAAGCCGTTTCAATCCGAATTGATCACCACCTGGGGCGCGGACGTCACGCCTGAAAATGCGTGGACGGAGTATCCCCGTCCGCAATTGCGGCGAGACCACTGGATCAACCTGAACGGCAACTGGGACTATGCGATCACGCCGGTCGAACAAACCCAGCAGCCGGACCAGTGGGACGGCGAGATTCTGGTGCCCTACTGTTTGGAATCAAAACTCGGCGGCGTGCAACGGCTGCTCGATGCGACCGAAGCACTTTGGTATCGCCGCACGTTTTCTGCAACGCCCTCCGCAGCCAAGCGGACGTTGCTGAACTTCGAAGCCGTGGATTATCGCTGCCAGGTTTACGTCAACGGCCGCTCGGTCGGCAAACACCAAGGTGGCAACACGGCGTTTACATTTGACGTGACCGACGCCTTGAAAGATGGTGGCAATGAGCTGGTCGTGCGCGTCGAAGATGAAACCGAGAACTTTCAACTGCGCGGCAAACAAACACTCAACGCCCGCGGCATCTGGTACACGCAGGTTTCGGGAATCTGGCAAACGGTTTGGTTGGAGGAAGTCTCATCGAGCCACATCGGGGATCTGAAGATCGCCACCGACGCCGAAGCCGGCACGATCACCGTCACCCCGACGGTCACCGGCAACGGCAAGGTCCAGGTTGTCGTGAAGGACGGCGACAACGTTGTGGCGGAGGGTTCGGGAAATGACGCCATCGTGCTGACGATTGCCGATGCCAAACTCTGGTCGCCCTCTTCACCGCACCTGTACGACATCGAAGCAACTCTGGTCGGCAGCGACACAGCGACGCTCGACCGCGTCGCATCTTATGCAGGCATTCGCAGCGTCGGCAAAGTCAAAGACGCCGACGGACACTGGCGATTCACACTCAACGGCGACACCCTGTTTCACTGGGGACCGCTGGACCAGGGATGGTGGCCCGACGGCTTGCTGACGCCCCCGTCGGATGAAGCGATGTTGTTCGACATCCGATGGCTCAAAGACGCCGGATTCAACATGATTCGCAAGCACATCAAGGTCGAACCGCGACGTTACTATTACCACTGCGACCGACTGGGCATGATGGTCTGGCAGGACCAGGTCAGCGCTGGCAACAACCCCAAGTGGACGCGTCTGCAACGCGACCCGGAGGACGCCGAGTGGCCCGACCGGCACCACCGACAGTTCATGGTCGAACTGGAACGCATGATCGCGCTGCTGGAAAACCATCCATCGATCGTGGTCTGGGTGCCCTTCAACGAAGCCTGGGGACAACATCGCACGCTCGAAGTCGGCAAGTGGACCGTCGATCGTGACCGGTCACGATTGATCAACATCGCCAGCGGCGGAAATTTTTGGCCGGTCGGAGATGTCGTTGACGCACACGCGTACCCCCACCCCGAGTTCCCGTTTCACCAAGGCGACGGCGGACGCTTCGATGACTACATCAAAGTCATGGGAGAATTCGGAGGTCACGGCTATCCCGTCAAAGGCCATCTTTGGGACGCCAATCGTCGCAACTGGGGCTATGGCGGATTGCCGCAAAACGAAGCCGAATACAAAGCCCGCTACGTCACGTCATTGAAGATGCTGAACGAACTGCGTGGCCAAGGCATCGCCGCCGGTGTTTACACCCAGACGACCGACGTCGAAGGCGAGATCAACGGTTTGATGACCTACGATCGCAAGGTCATCAAGATTCCGGCGAAGGAATTGGCGCAGTTGCATCAGTTGTTGTTTCAATCGAGCAAGTAAGACGCCCCCGCCTTGCCGATGTACGACGTCCTTTCCAGGTCGTCGTCGGGAGTCCAGCGGACGACGGCCCGGAAGGGCCATCGTACTGGAGAAACCGGTCGCTCCTAAGCCAGACGGCCTAAAGGCTAGACACCAACGTGTTGATCTGCTGCTTCAGTTTCGGATTCAAGAACCCGGCGTCCTGCGCTTGTGCGTAGTCGTGCAAACGACCGGCCAGTTGACGAACGACGTCCCGATTCTGTTCCAGGTCGATGGAATTTTTTAGTTCGTCGGGATCGGTTTGCAAATCGAACAGCCAAGGGCGTTCGGACACCGAGAGCACGAGTTTGTAGCGGTCGGTGATCACCGCAAACCAAGATGGCTTCAGTCCCGACGATTGAATGATCGCGACGTCGTCCCATTTCGCCTGGTTTTGACCGGTCAGCAACGGTGACGCATCGCGACCGGCCGTTCCCGTCGTCGCTTGTTTTCCAAGCAACGACAACAGGGTCGGGGCGAAGTCGACCGTGCCGAGCGCCTGGTCGACGCGCGTTCCCGCCGGGATCACCCCCGGAGCGGCGATGATCATCGGGATCTTCGCACTCGCCTCATACGGGTTGCCCTTGTTCAGCCGTCCGTGTTCGAAACACAGGTCACCATGATCCGAGGTGAACACGATGATGGTGTTGTCGGTCAACTTCAGTTCCGCCAACGTTTCCAGGATCTGACCGACGTTGTCATCGATACAGCGGACCATGCCGAAGTACATCGCCATCAACGCCGGGTTGAATTTTGCCGCCGAGTTTTTGCCTCCGACCGCTGCCCAAGCCGGATTCTCTTTGGCCATCGAAAACGACAGGGGCGCACGAATCACCCTGTCGGCAAACATCGTGTCGTAGGGCGGGCGAACCGTGTTCGGTCCATGCGGATCGGGCAGGCTGAGGTGATAACAAAACGGCTCGTCGGCGTGCTCGCGGATGAAGTCCATCGCACGATCGGCCAACCAGTCGGTTGCAAAGGTCTGGTCATCGGCGTCGCCGACGTTGTAGCTGGGCGCGTCGTTTTTGTCTCGCGCACCGACTCGTGGGCCGGCGTCGGTCAACTGGAAATTCTTCCAATGTCCACGGTTGAACATGAACCGATTGTCGCTGAAACCAAATTGACGTCGCGGCGCCCACTGCGGTTTGCCGGGTCCGTCGAGGTGCCATTTGCCGGCGTAACCGGTGGCATAGCCGTCGCGCCGAAGCACTTCGGCAAAGGTCACGATGTCACTGTCCATCGGCTCATTGTTGGTATGGCTGCCGGTCTGGTGCGGATACAGCCCGGTGAAGAACGCGGCGCGGGAGGGCGTGCAAACCGGGCTGGTCGCATAAAACGACGTACAGATGGCGCCGCGTCGGGCAATCGAATCGATCGCCGGAGTCTCGACGAAGGCCTCTTTGCCCCACACCAATGCTTGCTCCTCGGGCAGCGTCTGGCGATAACAACCCAGCGTGCGGAAATTGTGCTCGTCGGTCTGAATGATCAAAACGTTACGAGGCTCGTCGGCTCGTGACGCTGGACCAGCCAGCAGACCGGCCAACATCACCAGGAAAGCGGCCGAGAAAAGGTAGCTTCGATTCAACATGAGGTCTCTCGGTAGTGGGTGGTGGGTGATAGGAAAGGGTTTTCGTCACGCTCCGTCGGGACGTCAATTGTATAAATGTCGGATTTGATCGTAGCGCAAGGCGCCAAGACGATTGCACGCCGGCCCTCTCTGGCGTTTGCTTGCTGCGCAAACGCCGTCTCTCCCAGAGGGAGAGAATCGAATTGGTTGCCAAATCGCGCAGTAAAAGAACCGATGCCCCCTGGGAGGGTCGAGCGAAGCGAGGGGAGAGTGACGTTCCACAGCGGTTGCATTCAGTACTTTCCGTTGGTTCCAAACATCTCCACTTTCGATGGCCTTGGACGCACGCGGACGCTGTGATCCGGTTCACCCGTCACGCGATCGAATTCATCCGGCGTTCGTCGCGTCGGCAAATAGTCGCCGGTCTCGTTGCTCCAGTCCTGCAAGGCGGCTGTCAAACGATCACGGGCACTTTGGTAGGCGGGGTCGTTGATACGATTATGCAACTCGCCGGGATCACGCTGCAGGTCATACAGTTCCCACTTGTCGCGTGGTGCCCGAAAGCACGTTTGCTGATGCGGCACCAGTTTGCCAGCCTGTTGCAGTCGCAGCATGTTTTGCCAACTCAGTCCCCGCCCGGCATCGGCCGAGGGCGTCGGCGGCAGATCGACATAGTCGTTGCGAATCAACTTGTACTGCGGTGTCATCACGCTGCGGGCGTGATCTTCGTAATCGTGCCAGTGGTCTTCGGCGAAGGCGAACGCGCGATGCGGCTGCGTCGGATCGTGAAGCACACGGACAAAGCTTTGCCCTTCGGTCGCAAGTGATGACGGGGAACCGGCAAGCTCCAAGAACGTCGGCGCGATGTCCACGGCGCTGACCAGCGCGTCGGTCGTCACGCCGGGCTTGACGGCTTGCGGCCAGCGAACGATCCAAGGCGTGCGAATGCCGCCGTCGTACAGCGTCGTCTTGTCGCGTGGAAACGGGCGTCCGTTGTCGCTGATGAACAAGATCAAGGTGTTGTCCGCGACGCCCTGTTGTTTCAGCTTTGCGACCACTTTGCCGACGTAGGTGTCCAGCCGACCGATTTCGTCATAGTACAGTCGCAAGTCTTCGCGGACGTCCGCGGTGTCGGGCAGATGGGCCGGCACGATCACGTCGTCGGCGCGATGCGGCGGGTCGAGGGCTCCGTCGGTGTATTCACGATGTGGATCGAGAGCGGCCAGCCAAAGGAAGAACGGTCGATCGAGAGGCCGATCCTCGATCGCTTGTTCCCAGTCCTCGCATCCGCTGGGTTGCTTGGCGATCATTTTTGGCGGTTGGCCGTCCTGCCCCGATGGCAACACAAAACCCGCCGTCGACGCTTCGTAAATCCGGTCGAAATGGTCTCGCACCGCATCGCCGAGGTGCCACTTTCCGGCCGCGGCGGTGTAGTAGCCGAGCTTTCGCAGTTCGGCAGAAAAGGTCCGACTGCCCTCGGGCAAGGGCCAGTGCAACTGTTCGGCCCCCGTGTTGTGCGGATACTTGCCGGTCAAAATGCTCGACCGCGAAGGGCTGCATGAGTTGGTGGTCAGATAAGCGTGCTTGAACCGCAGCCCTTCGGTTGCCAGACGGTCGATGTTCGGCGTGCGAATCGCCGGGTGACCGTAGGCGCCGCAGTCATCCCAGTTCATGTCATCGGCGATGATCAAGACAAGATTGGGAGGGGCCGCGATCAGATGGCCGGCCCCGAGCCCGACGCAAGCTTGCAGAACAAAGGCAAAAAAGCCCCCGGAGGTAATGGATCGTTGGATCGGTCGTGTCATGGTTCCAGGTGCAAGACTCAGATGGAGAAATCGAAGGTGAGTCCACCATTAGACACCAAACAGCCCGCCGATGCCCCCGTCGAGTGCCCCGTTGAAAATCAATTCGCGTGGCCCTCCCCGAATCGTCAAACACGCCACAGGAGGCCCTGAAAAACATCAGCCGTCAGCGCGCGTCCGAGAGAGAGGTAGGAAAATTAAGGGTAGGAAGAATCCCAACCACAACCGTTGCCCCGTTTATCACAATTCTTTCCAGCATCCGTTTTCCTACCCAAAATTTTCCTACCTTCAACACTCCCCACCGCTCGTCCACACGCCTTCAAGCACGCCGCCGGAGCATCCGCGGAGCAGCAGGCCTCAGCGCACGTCCAAGAGAGAGGTAGGAAAATTGAGGGTAGGAAGAATCCCAACCACAACCGTTGCCCCGTTTATCACAAGTCTTTCCAGCATCCGTTTTCCTACCCAAAATTTTCCTACCTTCAACACTCCCCACCGCTCGTCCACACGCCTTCAAGCACGCCGCCGGAGCATCCGCGGAGCAGCAGGCCTCAGCGCACGCCCGAGTTGAGAGGTAGGAAAATTAAGGGTAGGAAGAATCCCAGCCACAACCGTTGCCCCGTTTATCACAAGTCTTTCCAGCATCCGTTTTCCTACCCAAAATTTTCCTACCTTCAACACTCCCCACCGCTCGTCCACACGCCTTCAAGCGCGCCGCCGGAGCATCTGCGGAGCAGCAGGCCTCAGCGCACGTCCGAGAGAGAGGTAGGAAAATTGAGGGTAGGAAGAATCCTAGCCACAACCGTTGCCCCGTTTATCACAGATCTTTCCAGCATCCGTTTTCCTACCCAAAATTTTCCTACGTATCAAAATCTCGACGGCTCATCTTTGGATTGTTGTCATTGTCACTTCGTGGTAATCAATGTTGATCCAGTGAAGGGCATCCAATGGGCTTGCTCGAAGCAGTCGTGAAAGTTGAGAGGAGTAACCTCTGGGAAATTTACTGAATGCGGTTAGACGAAACGCTGAGTCAGCCGTAACAAGATGGAACCGCTGATTCCCCAGCTCCCTACCCCGGCGATTCATCGGAAGCTTGACACTCTCTTGCTCTCTCCCTCCCAGCAAGTGGACGATCGCTTGTTGATAGAGCGGTAACTCAAGCCCTGTCCCCCAATCACTGAGCAATGCTTCAATTAAATCAACCAAGCTTTGCGGTCCGTGATACCGCTCTTTCGTAGTTGAAAAGCATCGGCGACTTGAACCGGACAATGGTGAATTGACGAACTTGCTATCCACCGAATTTGGACGAAAATTAACCAGTTTTCCGCGTTCAATGTCCAGGAGCAACAGATAGTTCAACAGTTGCCCCAAATGTTCTTTCGTCAATTCAGCAACCGTCTTCAGTTCGTAGACCGCCATGTCGTTGACGACCAGATCCAGCTTGTATGTTTTGCTGAAAGATTCGAACCGCACCAACACTGGTACTTCCCGAGCAACGTTGAATCCTGAGCCATCCAGCCTTTCGAAAAAGTCTGATTGGTAAATAATTTCGTCTGCAAGGCTCCCAAGGTCCCGTTGAGAGGAGAAGGCGTGCGCCATGACCGTGTAGTCCAGTGTGGCGAACTCCTCTGTACTCAGTGGGTGAAAGTCGATTGGACAGGTGATCGGCATGACCGTCCTCCGGAGGCAGTGGAAGATCTGGGAGCGGAAAATGCAATTAAAATAGCCGATGAGTTTGCCACGCATCTTTCCAGCATCCGTTTTCCTACCCAAAATTTTCCTACCTTCAACACTCCCCACCGCTCGTCCACATGTCTTCAAGCGCGCCGCCGGAGCATCCGCGGAGCAGCAGGCCTCAGCGCAGGTCCGAGAGAGAGGTAGGAAAATTGAGGGTAGGAAGAATCCTAGCCACAACCGTTGCCCCGTTTATCACAGATCTTTCCAGCATCCGTTTTCCTACCCAAAATTTTCCTACCTTCAATACTCCCCACCGCTCGTCCACACGCCTTCAAGCACGCCGCCGGAGCATCCGCGGAGCAGCAGGCCTCAGCGCAGGTCCGAGAGAGAGGTAGGAAAATTGAGGCTAGGAAGAATCCCAGCCACAACCGTTGCCCCATTTATCACAAATCTTTCCAGCATCCGTTTTCCTATCCAAAATTTTCCTACCTTCAATACTCCCCACCGCTCGTCCACACGCCTTCAAGCGCGCCAACGGAGCATCCGCGGAGCAGCAAGCCTCAGCGCACGTCCAAGAGAGAGGTAGGAAAATTGAGGGTAGGAAGAATCCTAGCCACAACCGTTGCCCCGTTTATCACAAATCTTTCCAGCATCCGTTTTCCTACCCAAAATCTTCCTACCTTCAAAAACTCCCCACCGCTCGTCCACACGCCTTCAAGCACGCCGCCGGAGCATCCGCGGAGCAGCAGGCCTCAGCGCACGCCCGAGTTGAGAGGTAGGAAAATTGAGGGCAGGAAGAATCCCAACCACGACGGCTGACCGTTTGTCGCGTGTCGTCTCAGCTTTCGTTTTCTTCCCCTCGTTATTTCTCGATCAATCATCTGCTTCGATGCAGACGATCTCTTTCATCGTGTGTGCGTACAGACGCTCCTTGGCGTAGGTCAACGATGCCAGTGTCCAGGTCGCTCCGCCGGGGCCGAGATCGTTGACGGCGACGAGGGCGTCCGGCGTGAGTTGTTCGACTTGCGTGTCGATCACGTAGACCGTTCCGGTCACCACGGGCAGAAACAGATAGCGTCCGACCAACGTCGGACTGGCCGCTGAAATGTGCCCCCAGCCCGTTCCACGGTGTCCCTTGTCTCCGACGGCAAAACCCGACGCATTGGTGGGCCGATTGTCGGGGTTCCCTTTTCCCCACAACCACACATCCTCTTCACGCGACTCTGAACTGGGCATCAATTGTGCCGGCAGTTCCAGGTACTCCACGGCGCCGGTTTCGACGTTGACTCGTCCCAGGTAGTGAACGTTGTGGGAGAGAAACCAATGCCACTTGCCGGCGGCAAGATTCGCCTGATTGGTGTTGGGATGCCCTTTGCCAGCTTTGACGGCCACATCGGTTTGTTTCGACCAGTCCCCGGCGTTCGGTTCGAACTTCCAAAGCGTCGCACTGTCGTACAAGGGTTGCGTGCGGAGCAGTTTGCCGGAGGAGGCATCCATCACCAGATGGTTGCCCTTTTGAAAGCCAAAGACATAGCGACCGTTCCAGTGGCAAGCGAACGACGGATCATAGCCCTCGAGCTCGGTGCTCCAAAGTGTCTTGCCCGCTTCTCCGGGCTCCAGACTGGTGAGACTTTGTCCGAAGGGTTTTTCCAACGGACCGTGTGGTCCACCGCGGGCATGGGCAACGGCCCATTTTCCGTCGGCGGTCCATCCAACCGTCGGCGTGTTGTGCACCGAAGTCCCGACGGGTTCGCGCCAAAGCACTTCGCCGGTTCGTTTGTCGATGCCGTGCAGGTAAGTCCAGACGTCTTTCTCGTCGACGCCTTCGGGCACAGCGATTCCTTTGGATTTTTTGCCCGGTGCGGCCCACTTTTGGATTTTCGCTCCGGCCTCCTTGTCCGCCACCTCGACGTACAAGATCGCGTCTCCCGCCAGAAACGGTTCTGCCTGGCGATTGTTGTGCTTGAAACGCGGCGTCCACTCCCGCATCCAGATCTCGTTGCCCTCGAAATCGTAGCACGCCATCGATCCGCAGCGATTGAAAAACCAGACGTGGCGGCCATCGGTGATCGGGGCGAACACGGTTCCGTCGGTGAATCCACCGGCCAGCGAGATGAAGACGCTGCCCGGCAACGTCACCTGCCACAGCTTCTCGCCCGTGTTTGCGTCCAGGCAGAAACCGATGATGTCGGTGACCGCGTTCTTCTGATCCAGCGTTTGAATCGGCACATGGGTCGTCACAAACACACGGTCTGCCCAAACCGTGACGTTGCTCATCCCGGCTTCGGGCATCGCAGTCCGCCAGCGAATGTTCTCCTCCCGCGTCACGCTCCAACGCAGCGGCGCGTCCCCGTCGGTCTGCCAGTTGCCGTTCGG
Organism: Stieleria neptunia; assembly: GCF_007754155.1. Taxonomy (NCBI): domain Bacteria; kingdom Pseudomonadati; phylum Planctomycetota; class Planctomycetia; order Pirellulales; family Pirellulaceae; genus Stieleria; species Stieleria neptunia. The sequence continues at coordinate 9,988,022 of NZ_CP037423.1, forward strand.
CCCGGCCGCCTGATGCCAATGTTTCGCGGCCCTGAGATCCTCGGACTCGAGATCCTCGGCCCTTAACAGGTTGAATCCTGCGAGGAAAATTCCGGCGAGCAGCAATCCGGTTCTGACGGTCATCGAAGGTCCTCGGCGGGTGAAACGTGGTTGCCGCGGGGGCATGAAAAACGGGAGGAATCGAGGCATTTTACAGGCCCGTGAGTCGTGCGCCGCTGTTTGCCGGCCCCTTGTTTCGACGATCGCCGGCTTTTCGTAGTGGATTCCGGACTTGCCGGGCGCCTACAATGGCTTTTGGATTCTCCCCCGCCATCGGCTGCGGAAACCTAGCAGCCTCGCCCCGCCCCCAACACGACCCGGGAATTGAGCCATGAGATCGATTTTATTGATCGCTGCACTCGCAATCCTCAGCCAGGACGCCTGGGCCGTGGGAGATCCAGAAAAGTTTGCTGAATATCGAGCTCGGCTGCAGCAACGTCGCGATGCCGCGTTGGAAATGCGGCGGCAACAGCGACTGTCTGAGCAGTCGGCCCCGCAGGCCACGCGATCGGCCCAGACCAATCGGTTTCGCCCCGCACTCGATGGCTACGTGCCCCAGCCGGCACTGCGCGGCTACGTGCCGCAACCGGCGCTGCGCGGCTACACGCCGCGACCGGCGCTCCAAGGCTACGTACCGCGACCGGCACTGTACGGCTGGGCCCCGCGACCTGCACTTTATGGCTACGCCCCCGGACCCGCACTGCGTGGCTACACACCGCAACCCGCACTTCGCGGTTACACGCCCCGGCCGGCCCTTCGCGGCTACACGCCCAAACCGGCACTCTCGGCGAAGTGACATCGAAGGGATGCAATGGATTGGAAAATCGATCGACAGGCCGCACGGGGCCGCTGTGCAGACCGGTACGACAGCCAGGCTGCCGAGGAATATGATCACTACATCGGGTTGGGAACGTTGTCCGTGGAGATGCAGTCCGATTTATTGACGGATTTGCAAAGCGTTTACACGTTTCCCGAAAACGCCGATGTCTTGGACGTGGGTGCCGGCACGGGCGCGCTCAGCAGTGCGCTGGTGAACTTGCCCGTGGGATCGATCACCGCGCTGGAACCGTCGCACGCGATGTTGGACCGACTGAAAGCCAAACCGGAACTCAAACGTGTCAGCCCCATCGTTGGCTGCTGCGACCATGCCAACGACCGAGCCGTGTTCGCCGCCTCCAGTTTTGATGTCATCGCGTCCAGAAAAGTGGTCAGCAGCTTGTTTGATCCGCTGGCCGCATTTCGCAACTGGCACCATTGGTTACGCGTGGGCGGTCACGTGGTGATCATCGACGGCCTGTTCGGACGCGACTCTTACATCGGCGACTGGGCCAAAGAAGTCGACGTGTTGCCGTTGTCGGCCAGCCAGTCGCTGGCGACGGTCCCGTATTTACTGGAAACGGTTGGATTTGCGATTGAATCCGTCGACCTGACTGAGCGGTGGAACCAGACCGCTCGGACGCCGCACTACATGGTCGTTGCGTCGAAAACGGCAACGCGGTAGCGGCGGCATGGCACTCGCAAGCTGGAAGCTTACGCCACGGATCGCACGCTGGAAGCTTACGCCACTGGGTTAATGAGCGAGTCGCTTTTCGATTTCGGCTTTCACCGCGTCGGCGTCGGCGGGCAAGTGCACCGCGGGGTTGGCGTACTGGCTGGTCACTTCGTCCAGCCTTGATTCGTGATAGGCGACCTTGAAATCGGTGAATTTCAGACCGTGGGCGGTGCTGATCACGACCGTCTTGTCGTCCGACTTGATCACGCCCCGCTTGATCAGCTTGTTGAGCACGGCCAGCGCGACGCCGGTGTGGGGACAGGTGAACATGCCGGTCAAGTCCGCGTGGGCGGCCGCCGCGGCCAACTCGTCTTCGGTCGCTTGTTCCACGATGCCGTCGGTTTCCACGATCGCCCGTTCCGCCTTGGCGTAACTGACCGGGTCACCGATTCGGATGGCGTTGGCCAGTGTGTCCTGGGCGGTCACGCGAACCTTCTCTTTGAATCCGTTTTTGTACGATTCGTAAAACGGATTGGCCTTGGCCGCTTGGGCGGCGACCAGCCGGGGCATGCGGTTGATCAACCCCAAGTCCAGCATCAGTCGAAACCCTTTGTGGAGCGCGCTGATGTTTCCCAGATTGCCCACCGGGATCACGATCCAATCGGGCACTTCCCAATCGAACTGACGAACGATTTCGATGCCGACGGTCTTTTGACCTTCGATCCGCAGACTGTTCATCGAATTGGCCAGATAGATCGAATTATCCTGCGTCACTTCCTGGACGATTTTCATGCAGCCGTCAAAGTCGGTGTCCAGTGCCAGCACGTGGGCGCCGTTGGCGACCGGCTGAATCAACTGTGCGGTGCTGACCTTGCCGGCGGGCAAGAAGATGACCGCGGGGATTCCGGCATAGGCCGCGTAGGCGGCCAGCGCGGCGCTGGTGTCACCGGTGCTGGCACAGGCGACCGCTTTGACGGGGCTGCCTTGCGCCATCATCTGTTTGACGACGCTGACCAAGACCGTCATGCCCAGGTCTTTAAAACTCCCGGTGTGGCTGTTGCCGCACAATTTGATCCACAGATCCGGAACGCCCAGTTGCCGCCCCAATCGCTCGGCCCAGAACAAATTGGAGTTTCCTTCGAACATGCTGACGACGTTTTCGTCAGCCAACGCGGGAATCACCCACTCACGCATGCCCCACACGCCGCTGCCGTAGGGCCAATCCGAAGTGCTGGCGCGGGAGTCGAACAGCTGCTGCCACTGGTAGGGGTTGCGTTTGCGGAGTGGCTCGCGCTCGTGATAGACCTCCAGCAGACTGCCGCAGGACGGGCAGGTGTAGATGACGTCGAAGATCGAGTGCTTGGCGGAGCAACCCGCGATGCAACGAAAATAAACGGTCTGGTTCTCTAAATCCGACTTGGACTCGACAGCGGACGACATGGTGAAATCCCGGTAAGTGCAGAATAAGATCGCATTATGTCCAAACCGACCAGATCTGGCAAAGGGCAAGTGCATTGAAAAGGCCGCGGGGTCAGCCGTTTTGCACGACCCACAGCGTGGCTTGGCGGTTCAGATCGGCACTGGAGTTCAAGTCCAACTTGCCTTTGAGTCGTTCGCGATGCGTTCCGACCGTGTTCGGGCTGATGTGCAGCTTTTTGGCGATCTCGTGGGTGGTGTATCCATGCCCGATCAGCGTAAAAACCTGCAATTCACGATTGGACAGGGCGCCCACGATCGAGCGGCCGGGGTCGCCCGGATCGGAGCGGGGATCGGCCCCGGACACCGCACTGTGCATCAGCCGGCTGGTCATTTCCTCGCTAAAGAACAGCCCGCCGCGGAGGACTCGATCGATGGCCTCCAGAATCGTGGTGGCGGGCAAATGCTTGTTCACATACCCCGACGCACCGGCCTTCATCGCCCGCTCGCCGTAGTCCCGCTCGTCGTGCATCGTGGACACGATCACTCGGGTCTGGGGCCGCTGGTCGACAATCCACTTGATCAGATCCAGTCCGCTGCTTTCTCGCAGTGTCAGATCGACGATGACCAGATCGGGTTGCAGTTCGCGAAATCGGATGCGGGCTTGGTGTTCGCTGTCGGCTTCGCCACAAACCTTCCAATACGGCTGACGACTGATCAATTGCCGCAGCCCGTCGCGCAGCAGTTCGTGATCGTCAACAATCATGACGCCGACGGCGCGTTGAGTCGTCGATGCGGTGGCAGGCTTGGCCTCTGTGATTCGCCGTTTCGTCATGCTTATCCCATCTTCCCGGCCAACGTGCAACGGACGAGGGTACCGCCCTGCGAGGGCGATTCGAATCGCAGTGCGGCTTCGATCAGGCTGGCGCGGTGTCGCATGATTCGAATGCCCATGCCGGAGGAATGTTCGCTGTCGGAGGCAAGGCCGACCCCGTTGTCGGCAATACTGAGCTGGATGCCGGCGCGATTGGTCAATCGAATCACGATCTGGTCGGCTTGAGCATGTTTCGCCGCGTTGTGCGCCGCCTCGCTGGCGATCAAGAACAGCTGGGTCGCTGCGAAACTGTCGATCGAGGTGACGTCATGCTCGCCGACGAAACGGCAAACCGGTCCGTGGGGCTTGGACGTTTCGACGGCCAGACGCTCTAAAGCCGCCGGCAATCCGCCCCCCTCGACGTTGACCACTTCAAGCCCGACCATCAGCGAACGAATCTGCCGTTGCGATGTTTCGATATGCGTTTTCAGTTTCTCGAGCAATTCTTGTTTGGCCGACGAATCGTCCGCCATGTCGTGTCTGAGCGACTCGACCAACATGCCCAAGGCGGAGATTTGTTGGCCGAGCGAGTCGTGCAATTCTCGCCCCAATCGCTCCCGTTCCTCCAACGTGACTTTGGCCATTTGGCGATCGGATGCTCGTCGCGCCACGACATAGCCGAGCTGAACGCCGATGTTCTTGATCGCGTCAACGAATCTCTCGTCGCGTGGAGCGGACTGTTGTGAATAAAACTCCAGCACGGCGACAACCTCGTTCCCCACCAGCACCGGGAACGCGATGATCGCCTGGACCCCCAGATCACGCAGATCGTGTCGTGGATATTCGGTCGATGTCTGAATGTCCGCGACCCACCGCAATGCTGCGCCGGCAACGACATCGTCGATCAGATTGTCGCTCGAATGAGCGTAGCTCGGGCGACAGGTCACGCGTCGGATTTGCGAAACGTCCATTCCTTCGGCCTGGTGCCAGATCTCCGTCGGCAGGATCGCGCCGCTGCCATCGCCGGCCATCCGAAACGCCTGGCCGGCTTGCCAACCGTCGTACTGACAGATCCGATCGATGGCATACGACAACGCCTCATCGACGGTTTGCGTTTGATTGGCGAACGCCGTGATGTCATGGACAAGCTGCAATAACTTCGTTCGTTCGATCACCTGCTGTTCCAGGGACGCGTTCAACAACTGCAGCGATTCCCGCGCCTGATTCCGCTCGGTGATATCGATAAACGTGATCACAACGCCATCAATGCGGTCCTCTTCGGTGCGGTAGGGGACGATCCGTCGGACGTACCAGTGGCCCCGCTCGTCGCGGATCTCTTTGTCCATCGGCGCCAGGTGCTTCAGCACGTTCGCCGCGTCATCGAGCAGATCCTCATCCGAAAAGTTTTTCGCAAAGTCGGAAAACGGCCGGCCGATATCGGTTTCGATCACCCGCAACAAGTTGGCGGTCGCCGGCGTGAAACGCTTCACGCGGAACTGTCGATCAAGAAACAGTGTCGCGTGATCGATGCTGGACAGCAAATTGTTCAAGTCGTTGTTGACCGATTCCAATTCGCCGACCTTGGATTCCAACTGGTTGTTGACCGTCTGCATCTCCTCGTTGAGTGACTGCAGTTCCTCTTGCGAAGTCTCCAATTCTTCGTTGGTCGACTGCAGTTCTTCATTGATCGACGTGACTTCTTCGTTGGCCGCCTTGAACTCCTCGTTGCTGGTTTCGAACTCCTCGATCGAGGTTTGCAAATCCTCTCGCGTTTCCGTCAGATCGCGTTCGAGTTGACGGATCACGGCCTGGTACTCGGCGACCGTGTCGGGCTCGTCGGGGGGGATCGCTTCGCTCGGTTCGACGTAGACCAGCCGCACGCGCTGTTCCGCGTCCGCTTCTTCGAACGCCAACAACAGCAGATCCGACAGTTCGTCCGGTTGACGCAGCGGCTCGATACTGACTCGGACGGGACAGAATTGTTGCCCCCGCCGGACCTGCACGTTCTCAAGCGCCACCGGTTTGTTGGTCTGGATCGCCTGCTGAACGGCCACGCGCAACTTGGTTCGCAATCCCTGGCGTGACATGGCGATCAAGTCATACGTCTGCTCTCCGCTGGGAAGCTGCAAGTAGTCGTCGACGGGGCCGTGCAGGTAAACCACTTTGAGCGAGCGATCGACCAGCGCACAGGCGGGCGCAAATCGTTGCAACACCAACTGCTGGGCCGCCGCAGGCAACCGGGGGGCGCGTCGTTGAACGCCCCGGGCAGGCAGGGCGATTTCCGGAGGCGGCGATCTGGAGGCACGGGCGGGCACGCTGTATTCGCGCTCGACCGAATTGCTCCGCTGGTAAATCCGCCATTCCCGCGACACCGGTACGAACAAGTCGGATTGCTGTGTGATCGTCTCGGCATTGCCGAGAAACAGATACCCGCCGTCACGCAGGGCAAAGTGGAACATCGACAAGATTTTTTTCTGGATGTCCGGTTCCAGGTAGATCAATAAATTGCGGCAACTGATCAAGTCCAATTTCGAGAACGGCGGATCGCTGATCACATTCTGCTCGGCAAAGACAACCGTTTCGCGGATCTCCTTGTTGATCCGATAGGTGTGCTCGCCCTTGGTGAAGAACCGCTGCAATCGCTCGGGCGTGACATCGGCCGCAATCGTTTCCGGATAGACCCCGGCTCGCGCGAAAGCCACCGCGTCATGGTCGATGTCCGAAGCAAACAGATTCAATTCACCATCCTTCGACGCGGCTTGCATCCTCTCGGTCAGCAGCATGGCCAGCGAAAACGGCTCTTCGCCACTGGCACAGCCCGGCGTCCAGACGCGAATGGTGTTGCGGTGTGTCTCGTCGTGCCGATGAGGGTCCGGCGCCAAGCCCGCCACCAACGGTCCGATCACGTGTTTTTCCAAAGCCAGCCAGGCCGGCGGATCGCGAAAGAAGTTGGTCACACTGATCAACAGGTCTTTGTAAAGCGCCGTGACTTCGGCATCGTCCTGTCGCAACCGTTCGATGTACTCATCCATTGCCTCGACGTGCCGGAGCCCCATGCGACGTTGGATTCGGCGGGTCAGCGTTCCTTTCTTGTAGTAACTGAAGTCGTACTTGACGCGTGCCCGCAACAGACCAACGATCGTCGTCAAATCGCTCGATGCCTTGGTCACCGACCGCTCCAAACGCGTTTGCGTCGTCTGGTCGTTGACATACGAATGCCCCACATAGCGCAGCAGCATGTCCGGCATTTCGTCCACCGGTAACACGCAATCGACGACGCCGGCCAGCATCGCGCTGCGCGGCATGCCGTCGTATTGTGCCGTGTCCGGCGATTGAACCATGACGATGCCGCCGGCCGCCTTGATCTCCCCCGCGCCGAGCGTCCCGTCGCTGCCGGTCCCGCTCAAGATGATGCCGATCGCTCGACTTTGCTGGTCGTCGGCCAGTGAGCGGAAGAAAAAGTCAATCGGCACCCGGACACCGCGACGCTGGACCGGTTCGGACAAATGCAGCGTCTTGCCGCTGATCGTCAGATACTTGTTGGGTGGGATCACGTAGACGTGATTCGGCTCGATCACCATCTCCTCGACGACTTGCACCACGCTCATTTCGGTGTGCTTGCCCAACAGTTCTGCGGTCAGGCTTTCATGCGTGGGGTCGAGATGCTGGATCAGCACAAACGCCACGCCCAGATCCCCCGGAGCGGCAGAAAAAAACCGCCGGAACGCATCGAGCCCCCCGGCTGATGCGCCGATCCCCACGACGGCCACGCCGCGGTTGCCGGCGGGGCCGGTTCGAATCGGCTGCTCTTTTCTGCCGCCCGATCTCGTCTCCCCCTCCATGTCTGCGGGCGTCGCGTTCGTTTGCTTGGCCATGGTCTTCCGTTCGCACTAAACCGTTTCCCCACCCTCGGGTATTCGCGCAGTGGACGTCTGTGGTCCACCACACACCATGCCGGGTGGGCGCGAGCACTCGCTCGAATGGAGGCCATGATACCGCAGAACCAGCGCCGCTTCAGCGTGGCCACCCGACCAATCGCCTCGGCCAGATGCGGGCCTGTCGCAGACGCGTTCTCGTCGCCGTGGCGACTTTCAGTCAACCGTTTTGGATAATTCGAGTAACTTCTCGCATGGCATCACGATCTTCCCTTGGAACGCCCCGCTGATGATCAGCAAGTCGATCGGGATCCCGTCTTCCGCGTCCGTGGTCCCGATCCACGATTCACCGTCGTCGTCGGTCCGGATGAATTCGCACCCCATTTTTCGCAATCGCCTGAGCTGCGCAATCGTCTTGTTCCGCGGCAGCGCTAGTTTCTCCTGTCTCATCAAGTCTCTCTTGTGACGGCGAAGCGGCGAGGTAGAGCAAACGAGTTACAGCTGAACCTACCGTCACCTGAAGCAGCCGGAAGTCACAAAAAAGGTGATTCCCATGTAGTCATTTTCACCACACCCGTTGAATCACAGGCAGCTCAAGTCGCCCCATCGGTCGCCCGCGTCGTCAACGCGATCTCGGCGTCGACGCTCGACAACCCGAACCGGCCCCGTGTGCGGTCGTGGATCCCGCAGCCCAATTTATCTGTTCGGCAAGTTGACGCGGCCACAGGATTCCCACAGGATTCCCACACAATGACGGCCCGATTGCTGGCCTGATTGTGCCATCTGACCCGCCGAGTTCACCCTTGCGAAAGATCGACAAGACCTACACCGACCCGCTGGGGCTGATCTGGATTCACGCCGCCGGCCGCATGGGCATGCAGATCCAGCGGAGTGCAGAGGTGAATGCGTCGTGGGACGGGCACGGCGTCCTGACGATTGGGACGCCCGAAACCTTAGACCCGGACGACTCCCTGGCGCAGATGATTCTGCACGAGGTCTGCCACTCCCTTTGTGAAGGTCCTGAAAGCGTGCATCGACCGGACTGGGGGCTGGAAAGTTTTGATCCGTCCAAAAAGTTCCACGAACACGCCTGCCTCCGGCTCCAAGCGGCACTGGCCGACCGATACGGCCTGCGCTCGTTCTTTGCCGCAACGACCCAGTTTCGTTCCTATTACGACCGGCTTCCGGCCGATCCGCTCAGCGGCGGCGACGACGTTCAAGCGCTCGCCTTGGCCAGGGACGCTTGGCAGCGAGCCAACCTCGGCCCCTGGGCCGAACCACTGCACGACGCCCTGCGCCGCACCGCCATCCTCGCGCAAGCCCTCGCGGGGCTGACGACGGAGGATTCGCTGTGGCATGGGCAAGGGAAAATGGTTGATCGATCGTAGCACACGTTGGTGTTTAGCCTTTAGGCGATCTCCCGGTCGCTGCAATGCAGCGACACGCGACCGCCCGGAAGGGCCGTCGTACCAAGCGGCGACACGCGACCGCCCGGAAGGGCCGTCGTACCCCAAGCTGCGTCCCCGGGCGGCTAAAGCCTGGACACCAGCGCCTCCTCTTAAACCAGCGTCTGCTTCGCTCCACCGAGCAGATGAAAGTGCAAGTGCGGCACCTCCTGGCCTCCCGCCTGGCCGCAGTTGACGACCATGTTGTAGCCATCGGCCAAGCCTTCTTGGGCGGCGATCTTGGCGACCGCCAACACGCAGTGACCGACAATCGATTCGTCTTCGTCGGACAAGTGCGCCAACGATTCGATTTCTTTTTTGGGGATCACCAACACGTGAACCGGCGCCTTGGGATTGATATCCCGAAACGCCAGGCACACGTCGTCTTCAAAGACGATGTCGGCGGGGATTTCGCGGTCGATGATTTTGCTAAAGATCGATGGCATGGTCGGTGGCGTGGTCGACGGTGGGGAACCCGATGGTGGGACTTGAACGAGGTGCTACGATTGCAACCAAGCGTTGACGTCCATCGCATCGGCTTGATCGGGCTGGCGAAACTTGCTGATTCGGCCGGCCGGTTCATCGTACAACAGCATCGTCGCGGCGGACAGTTCGCTCGCGATCGGCGAATCGATCAACAACGACGAATCGGACGCGTTCAATTGCCCCAGCACACGCAATTCGACGTCATGTTGTGATTGCCGTGGCAACCAACGCGTCATGATTTCCACGCCGCCACAGACCAGAATGCAATAGACGTTCGCCGGCGGTCCATCCTTGAGCACCTCGCGCATCGCCTGGCCGCCGGACATGCTGCCTTGCGTCGCGTCGAGCGAAAAATTAAAGGCGTCTTCGTGTCGAAAGTCCCGAAACCGATCCAACGGGTCGATCACGATCACGATCGGATGGACGCCCTCGGCCTCGTCCCCCCGCTCCTTGACCAACTCGGCCAACTTGCCCATCTCCGGCGCACTCTCACGCGGCTTCACTTCCCGGACGTTGAATCCCGCCCGCTGCAACCATGGATACAAGGACTGGGTTTCATTGGGTCGGTTGCCGTTGAAATAGATCACTTCCAAATCCGAGTTCGATTGGGCGAATCCGGAAAGCACAGCGGAGAGCAATCCGGGCCGGGCTTCCGACGGCGGAATCATCACCACGTTGCGACCGGCGTTGCGTGACAATTCGATTGCGACCGGTGGACCGATTTCAACGGACTCTCCCAACAACCCGCGCAACTCGTCACCCGACCGGGCCCGATCGCCGATCGCGGCTGCGGCCAACGCCGCTGACCATTTGCAGGGTCGATTGCCCTCGAACACGACCGGCGGAGGAAGTTTGTCGAGAAACACTTTGTCCCGCTGTGCGATTTTGGACAGCAACTTTCGATGCTCGTCGTTGCTCAGCCAGGCGACCTGGAACGGCTGATTGCCTTCGATCAATCCGCCCGCGTCGTTGTAGATCGCTTCGCCCGGGCGCGTGATCAATCGTGCGGCGGTGTTGTCATCGGACAAGATCAACGCCGCGTCGGATTCGCTGCATTGCATCGCGATTCGAACGGCCATCTGCCCCAGCGTCGCCCGCGGCAACGAATAGGCCCCCGCCAGCGACTGGCTGCTCAGGATCACGTGGATCCCGAACGACCGGCCCTGGCGAACCAGACGGTCCAGCAACATCGAACACTCCGCGGCGACCTTGTCATCGCGAATGAACAATTCTTGGAATTCGTCGATCACCAGCATGATTCGCGGCATCGGCTGACCGCTCGCCGACCGATAGTCCGACAACTCTTGCGTCGATTGTGCCCGGAACAGTTCACCGCGCTGTTGCAGTTCCTGGTCCAGCCGCTGCAGAACGCTGCGACCGAATTCCCGTTCGCTTTCGATGCCGATCACCCGTGCGTGCGGCAATCCGCTGTCGGCATAGGTTTTGAATTCGACGCCTTTCTTGAAATCCAGCAGATAAAAGTGCAATTGGTCGGGCGTGTAGTGATGGGCCCCCGAGGTGATGATGGAGTGCAGCAGGGTGCTTTTGCCCGAGCCGGTTTTCCCGGCGATCAACACGTGCTGGCGGACGCCTTCGCCCAAGTCCAAGGCCAGCGAACGCTGTCCGCCTTGGCTGCCGATCGTGATCTCGATCCCGTCGTCGGTCCGTCCCTTGCCGCCCTGCGCCGGCAGGATGGACTCCAGCGGGATTTCCACCCGTGCGGCCATGGTGGCGGCCGTCCCGATCTGGTCGGCCAGTTCCCCGCGCAGATCGGCGGCAACATTCGCCGCCGGTACAAATTCCAATCGCTCCAGGCCCGCGTGCCGCACGGTCCAATGGCCGTCTTTGTCCACCGACAATTCCAACACACGGCTGTCGTGGGGTAACGGCAGATCGCTCGGCCAAACCTGATTCTCGTTGCAGACCATGAACACAAAAACGCCGCAGCGAACGCCACTCTCGATCAGTGCCTTCAGGTGCTTGTACCCGCCCCGAGTCAGGCCTTCGGGAAACCCGACCGCGGCAACGGCTTGATAGGGTTCGGCCATCGAGCCGGCGATCTGGTTGTAATCCTCCACGCGCTCGAACTGGTCACGCAGACTGGACTGCAACACATCCTCGGCGTGTTGCGCGATTTCGCCCAAACGCGTTTCGATTTGGTTCTCGGTCGTCCAGACACGATGGCTGACGAGCGTAGGATCGTGATCGGCCAATGACATGAACGAAGTAAAATTCTGGCCGCGGCCGATCGGATCGATCAGCGTCAACTTGGTCCGCCCGCCGGAGGTCCCCGACAGCATCCGCCACAACACCTGATGAACCAGCTCGACCGCTTTGGTCATCTGGTCCGGGGCGGCGTGAATGATCAAACCGCTGTGCAGCCGTCGATGGAGCGCCACCGGCATTTCGTCGGGAAGATCACCACTGCGAAACAGCGGTTTGACCTGGCCGGAGTGGTTGCCGGCCCCGTCGGGTGCATCCGCGATGCGTTCGGAGGTCAGCGTCCGCGCCAGAAACTGGGTGATTTCCAGATGCCCCAACGGCACGAAATCCAATTCGTCGCATTCGGTGTGCGGCTGGTCGGCGACCTTGTCCCACTGGGGAAACCGGGTGGCGCAGGCTTTCCCGGCCGACTTGATGCGTTCCAAACCGCCCCGCACGCCGTCGCGCATGCGATCGGTCACCCGCTGCAATTCTTCGTGCCGTCGACGCGCATTGGCCTCCCGTTGCCGGTGCAAGGCTTGGTCGGTATCGGCAAGCTGTGCCGTGATGGTTGCCGCGACCTGCTCGGCGCGATGGTGCATCTCTGAATTCACTTTGCCGTAGCCCGACTGAAAATCGTCGCCGAGTTGCTCCAACTGCTCGATCAATTCTGCCCGGGCCGCCGCCTGCTCGGCCGCCAACTTCTGCGTCAGATGCTCCAACTGGTCTTCACGCCATTGGTCGGCCGCTTCCAGGTGTCGATCGCGTCGGTCTTCTAATTCGGCCAACGCGTCGCGGGCAGCGTCTTTAGAGATCTTCCGCCCCGCCGCGGCAGCTTCTTCGGCGGCTTGGCCCGTTCGAATGATCATCGGGTACATCCGCCGGGTTTGCCGCCGCAGGGGAATCAGCAACGTCGCGTAGATGCAAAACCCGATCACGGCCGCCGCCACGACGCCGGAGACCATGTACAACCAATACTCGGCCGGCTGGGCGACCTGCACGCCGATGCACCACAACACGACCGCGACCGCGACGCCGCCGGGCAAATAAAACGAATCATCGAATTTGGCCGCCGCACTGGTTTGCAGCTCGGTGACAAAGCCGCGACACTTTCGCGAAAGCTGATACACCGAGTCGATCGATTCCGCAATCGACTCCGGTGGCGGTTCGCTCATGTCCTCTTCCGGCGTCTGGGCCGGTGGAACATTGGGCAACCGGTCCAGTCGACGAATCGTCAGATCGCGCGCCCAAGCCACGTCTTCGCCGATCGGAACCAGCGAGGCATTGATTTGCTCGATCTCTTTTTTGCTCTGCTCGCCGGGCTGGTGGCGCCGGCCTTCGAATTGATGCAGGACGGCTTCGCGCCGCGCTTCGACTTTTCGCTCGATCGCGACCTTTCCCTCGGCAGTCTTTTTGCGATACAGCGACGCGAGACGATTGATCTCCGATCGCAACCGCACGGTTTCCTCTTCATAGCCGGCGAACACCTTTTCCTCGGCCGCGTCCCATTGGCCGAGCGTGATCCGCCGCTGTCGTCGACACTCGGCCGTCACACCGCTGCGATCGGACAGCAACTGGTGCTCCTCTTCGTCGCGTTGGGCGGCATGCTGGTTGATCAGTTCCTGGCGCTGGGCTTGGCAGGTTTCAAACCGCGCGACCAGGGCATCGATCAGGCGGCGTTGTCGCTCGGGCGAGAACAGCCCGGCGGGAGCGACCGAGAAGTCTTTCATGGTGCGGATCAGAATCGAGGAGAAAAGACGAGGAAAAAATCCCCAACCGGGCAGACCCGTCGCCTCCATCGCGTGGGGTCCTCTCGTCTCGGACTCCGCCGACAGTCGGTCTGCCAAACAAGGAAGAGCGTCCGAAACTCGTCGCCGGTGCCGCTACCCCAAAACAACAATTTTGGGATACCGACGTTAGTATAGCTCGCCGGAGCGTTGGTCGGTGTCGTTGATCGCGGCTTGTGATTTCCGCAAGGTCTCGGTGAATTCGGCCAGCGTCGAGGCGAACCGGGACAGGCTCGGCCCCAGAGGGGCGAGAAACTCCCGCTCGAACTGGACCGCGCGGTCGTCGCGCCAGTCCTGTTTGGTTTCCTGCCACAACCGGGCGAAATCGTTGAATTCACGCCGGAATCGATTCTGGGCATCGGTCAGGGGGGCGAGGTTCAGTGGATCAAGTGGCATGGCTTTAGCGTTTGATCTGATCGCGTGCGTGGCGGGCCAGTGTTTCCTGGTACTTCTTTTTGCCCGCTTCGACACTTTTGCGAATCGCCCGTGTGCTCTCTTCGCTCTCCTTGCGCAACTCGGTGATCATCTCCAACGACTCGATCTGAAAATCGCTGATCGCATCGACCAGTTTCTGCACCGATTCCGGATTGATCGTGCTGCCGTACCCGGCTTTCAACGCGGCGCGTTCCAGTTCACGCCCCAAGTTGGCGACGTCTTCCAACCCCTTGTTGACGCCGTCCTTCATCGCCTCGGTCGCCTGGGTGACTTCGTGTAGCCCGTGCTGGCTTTGATAGACCGTCCCCAGGATGGTGAAGACGTGTTCGTTGGTGGTGAAAAACGTGACCGCACGGCGGTACACCCGTTCTTTGACATCGTGCGTCTGTTTCAGCTTGCTGATCAACGTTTCACCGACGTCGTAACCGATCTCCAGGTTCTCGGCGATGTCCTTGAGCAATTGGTAGGTCTCGTCCTCGTCTTCGTACTTCTGACGCGACTCGTCACGCGCCAGTTCCAACTGGCTCTTGCCCCCTTCGTCGCTGCCGCTGTAGTTGTCCAGCGCGTCTTGGGCATCGGCCAGTGCCTTTTGAGCCGCTTCCATGCGTGGGGAATGGGCATCGAGCAACTCCCGCGCCAGCACTTCGGCCTCCTTGAGCGCGAATCGAAAATCGATGTACGCGTCCATGATTTGGTCTTCGCTCTTGAGCGCCTGCTTGGTGTCCTTGGCGACGTCGGAATAGATTTCGACGATTTTTTCGAAGCGGTCGTTGGGCGTCCCCCGGCGGATCTTCATCCACCAGTTGGACAGTTTTTCGGTGCCGCTGATGCGACCGTCATCCAACTGGGCGATCAACCGCTTGCTGTCCTCGCGGACGGAGTCGAATTCCTGAGAAATCTGCAAGTACCGGTTGCCGACCTCGATGCTTTCGACATTCTCACGCACCAACGCGTTGAACGCCCCCATGTGCTGAATCACGTCCGCGATCGCCAACACTTTGCCCTCATCGAGATGTTTGACGCCTTCGAGCAGGGAAATCAATTCCTGCGGGGCACCGCTTTTGCTGTCGACGCCGAAATCCTTCAACACCTGAACCGCATCGTTGAGGTATTTCCGCATCTTGCTCGTATCGCGTGGCTGAGACTGGGCTTGCGATGCAGACGCTTGAGCTTGCTGGGACATGTTTTTGGGTCTTTGACGGATGTATGTTTGCGAAAGAAACCGACGACGGGCGTCAACACGCCTACCAAGTTAGCGCACCGATGCCCCAGACGCAATCGAGACGGTATCTTGTATCCTCGGGCATCGCTCCCACGCCTTCGTTTTCCGATCATCAACCGCGATGAGCCAAGCACAAGCCAAACAGACGCAAATCGAACTCCCCGGCCAACACCTGACGCTGCAGGAAACGCTGCGGGTGATGGACGTCGCCCGGGAAATGCGGGACCAACGCGAGAAAGCCGAGGAGATGTTTCGCCGGGACGACATCCGCGTCGCCCTGCGTGAAAAACTGATGCGGACCGCGCGATTGTCCGGTGACAACGTCACCGAGGCGGAAATCGATGCGGCGATCGGCCAGTACATGGAAACCCTGCACACCTACCAGGATCCCGCGCCGGGATTGAAACGGTTTTTGGCCCACTGTTGGGTCTGGCGGGGCAGAATTCTCTGGTCGTTGGCCGCGGGAATCGCCGGCGGCCTTTGGTACTTCTTCGGTTAGCCCAGGATTGCGTGCAACATGACGATTTCCGGTCCGGCAATGCACCGTCTGCTGATGGACGGTTACAGAGACATTCAACAGCGCATCGAGGGGATGCAGTCGGGGCTCTCCTCGATCGACGCCCAACGCGACCAGTTGGGTGACGACCGCAGCGACGCGCTCGTCAATCTGGCGGAATACTACCTGCCCGAACTGACCCGCGACGCGATCGAGTCGTCTTGGGGTGAAGTCCGTGATCGCGTGCAGCGGGTCTTGATGCGAAAAGAAGACCACCGCCGCCGCGTGTCCGCCGCCCTGGCCGATGCCAACGATCGGCGCACGCTGCAAGAGGACCGCTTGCTGGAAATCAATGCCGACTATGACGCAGCGAAAGCCGAACAAGACGAACTGGCCTCGCAAGTCGAATCCGAATTGGCCGCCGACGAAACCTTTGCCTCCCTTTCCAATCAAGCCGCCATGGCCGAAGCCGCCTTGGAGCGGGCCGAAGCCAACTTGAATGAGATCGAACAGGACGCCGCGCGGAAATTGCCGGGTTACGAAAACAGCACCCTGTTCACCTACCTGAGAGACCAAAAATACGGCACCGACCAATACGGCAAACGCGGCTTCACACGACGGATGGATCGCTGGCTGGCCCAATACATCGATTACCACAAAGCCAGCCAGAGCTACCAATTCCTGGCCGAAACGCCCGAACAGATGCGCAAGCTGATCGCCGAGGACCGCGCGGCGCTCGATACCGTGATGGAGGAACTGGAAAAGCGACGCGATCTGGTCGTCAAACGACTCGGGCTGACAGCCGCCGTGACCAAAGCCGAACACTTGAGCGAACGCCGCGAACGGCAACTCCTCGAGCTGGACAAACTCCGCGACGAGACCGAATCGCTGCAACACGAATGGATGGACCTGGAAGACACCCGCGGAGAGTACTACCGCGAGGCCGTGTCGGCGATCCGCGAACGGCTTGCCGAGATCGACGCCCGCGACCTGGCCTCCACCGCCCGCCGAACCCCTTCGCTGACCGATGATCAGATCGTCGCACGAATCCAAGGAGTCGACGAAAAACTCGATGACCTGGACGGCGACACCCGTCGACATCACGACGAGATCCGCGACATGCAACGTTGTATCGAAGCGCTCGGCCGGCTGATCCAGCGTTTCCGCGCGGCCAAGTTCGACGCCGCGCGGTCACAGTTCGAACCCTCGCTGGACATCCAGGACCTGTTGCAACGGGCCAAGAACGAACGCGACATCGACGACGCCTGGGCTCGACTCCGCCGCGCCCAACGCTGGGGGCCGACGCTCAGCCGGCAACTCGGCAATGTCGCCTCGCACCCGATGTCCCAAGTCTTGATCGGCGCGATGGCACTCGCCGCCGGAGCGGCAAAGAAAGATCACACCGACCGAGCCGCCCGCCGCCGCGGCCAGAACCGCCGTTAGGTCTGCACTAGCCGGCGGCGCGGTCGATGCGGTCCATGATGGCTCGGCCGATGCCCGAGCGGTCGCAGCGGTCGATCACGATCAACTCGCACGCCGTTGCGTCGGCTTGGCGGATCGCCGTGAACAGGTGCTGGGCGACTTCGTTCAAATCACCGGTCGAACTGAGCGACCGATACCAACCGAAACGGCCGGCCTGGGCATCGGGCAGTGGGGCGAAGGTGATCCGCGCGACCCGCGACGGTTCAAGTTTCTCGGGTTGCCAAGCGTCCACGATCCTGAGCGGCTTGGTCGGCGAATAATGCTTGGCCAACATCCCGGGTGCGGGCATCGCGGCCACCGGGTCGGTTCGCCCGGAACCGTCACCGGCTGCGTTCGCGTCGTCCTCGTGCGGCAGTTGGACGAACCCGAATGCGTCTTGAAGCTGCTCCACCGAGATGCTTCCCGGGCGCAGCAATTCGACGCCTTCACTCCGCAGCCGAATGATCGTGGACTCCAAACCGCATTGGCATTCACCGCCATCGAGGATCATCGCGACCTTGTCACCGAGCCCTTGCCGAACATGCTCGGCGCAGGTCGGGCTGACGTAGTTGGACGGATTGGCACTGGGCGCGGCGATCGGAAACTCGCACGCGGCCAACAGCGATCGCATCACCGGATGGCTGGGGACGCGAATGGCAACGGTCGGCGCCCCCGCGGTGACTTCATCGACCACCTCGGCCGAACGGGGAACCACGACGGTCAACGGCCCGGGCCAAAACGCGGCGGCGCGTTGCCATTGGTCGGCCAGCCATGGGGGATGATCGACGTGAACCCAGCGCCGCGCCGATTCGGCCGAGTCGACGTGGATGATCAGCGGGTTATTGGACGGCCGCCCCTTGGCTTCAAAGATTTTCCGAACCGCGACCGGATTGGTGGCGTCGGCGGCCAATCCATAAACGGTTTCGGTCGGCACACCGACCAATCGACCCTCGGCAAGGTGCAGGGCCGCTTCGGAGATCGAAGCGTTCGATGCGGCTTTGATCTTGGCACTGGACACGCGACGGTCAACCGATCACATCGCGTTGCAACGTCGTCAGCTCGGCGATTCCTTTGCGGGCCATCGCCAGCATCGCGGCCAATTGGTCGTCGTCAAACGTCGCTTCTTCACCGGTGCCTTGGATTTCCACAAACTTGCCGCTGCCGGTCATGACGACGTTCATGTCGACGTCGGCGGCGAAGTCGAGTTCGTAGTCGAGATCCAATTTGACGGTGTCCTTGATCACGCCCACGCTGATCGCGGCGATGCTGTCACACAGCGGCCCTTCGCCGATCTTCGCATCGGGTAATTCGTTCCTGACGGCTTGGGCCAGCGCGATGAAGCCGCCGGTGATCGATGCGGTACGCGTGCCGCCGTCGGCTTGCAAGACGTCGCAGTCGACGACGATGGAGCGTTCGCCGAGCGCTTTCAGGTCCACCACGGCACGCAACGAGCGACCGATCAACCGCTGGATCTCTGTCGTCCGCCCGTCCACCTTGCTCCGCTCACGTCGTTTTCTCGGCACGGTGCTGCCGGGCAACATGTTGTATTCGGCGGTCACCCAGCCTTTCCCCTTGCCTTCCATCCACGGCGGAACACTGGGTTCCACCGATGCGGTGCACAGGACGATCGTGTTGCCGGACTTGTACAGCACGTTGGCGGGATGATGGGCCAAGTAACCGAGTTGAATCTCGACCGGGCGTAGTTGATCGTCGGGGCGCATGGGGAATCGGAGTGGAGGGGGAGGAAGTGTTGCGGAAAGAAGGGTCGGTGAAGTGGCGTAAGCTTCCAGCTTGCGGGTCGGTGGGGGAGGGTTGGACGCTGGCGCGTCTCAGGGGACGCAAGCTGGAAGCTTACGCCACTTGGAAGCTTACGCCACTTGGAAGCCTGCGCCACTTGGGGGCTTTTAGACGACGTTTTTGGCGATCCAATCGCGACCGAGCAGCCAGACGAGCAAGCCTTTCTGGGCATGCATCCGGTTTCCGGCCTGACGGACGATGACGCTTTGATCCCCGTCGATCACTTCGTCGGTGATTTCTTCGCCACGAACCGCCGGCAAACAATGCAGCACGCGGGCCGAGGAGGGGGCCGCGGCGAGCAGCGTCTTGTTGAGCTGGAAATCGGCAAAGGCCTGGCGACGGGCCACCATCTCGGCCTCTTGCCCCATGCTGGTCCAGACATCGGTGTAGATGGCATCGGCCGTCTTCACCGCCGCGGCCGGGTCCCGCACGGATTCGATTTCCGCGTTCGGATAGGCCGCCCGCAGCTTTGCCATCCAATCCGAATCCATCTCGTAGCCATCGGGACAGGCCAACGTGAAACGCATCTTCAGCATGGCGCAGATCAACGCCAGCGACTGCGCCACGTTGTTGCCATCGCCGACGAACACAAGATGTTTGCCGACGTAGGAGCCGAACACTTCCTCGATCGTCAGAATATCCGCCAGCGCCTGGCAGGGATGACAGAGATCGGTCAATCCGTTGATCACCGGCATCGCGTCGAAACTGGCCAGCAATTCCACTTTGGCGTGCTGTTTGGCGCGACAGACGACGGCGTCGACGAATTGGCCGAGCACGTTGGTGAAGTCGGACGGTGCTTCACGTTTCCCCCAGCCGACATCGGAACCGAGAAACAGACTCTCGCCCCCCAGCTGCGCCATCCCGGCCTCGAAACTGACCCGCGTCCGCAAGCTGGGCTTTTCAAACAATAGCGCGATGACCTGGTTCTTCAAAATATTGGGCCGGTCACCGGCAGCCAACTTTTTCTTGACGACACCGGCCGTCCGCAGAATCAGCTGCAAGTCGTCGGGACTGATATCGAACAGGGATAAAAAGTGTTGCATGAGAAGAACGACTCACTTGCCAGCGTGATGAGAAATGTGCCTGAACACGACAAGGTTAGTTACTTGTAGATTTCGGTGCCGACGCCTTCGGAGGTGTAGATTTCCAACAGCAACGAATGTCGCAGTCGACCGTCGACGATGTGCACCTTGCCGACGCCCCGTCCGAGTGTTTCCAAACAGGCTTCGACTTTGGGAATCATACCCGAGGCGATGTGACCGGAGTCAATCAGCGCGCGGGCTTCGGTCTCGCTCAGCGAGTGAATGATCGTGTCGGGATCATCCTTGTCCATGCGAACGCCGTTGACGTCGGACAGGAAGACCAGCTTTTCGGCACCGAGCGCCTGGGCGACCGCCATCGCCGCGGTGTCCGCGTTGACGTTGTAACAACGCCCATCTTTGCCTTCACAAAAACTGGGGATCACGGGGACCTGGTCGGTGTACAACAGCCCTTCGATGACGCTGCGATCGACTTCGGTCACCTGGCCGACGTGCCCCAAGTCTTCTCCGCTGTCCAAATGCAACTGCTCTCCGAACAGCACGTTGGTGCTGTGCACGGACAGATTCATCGCCCGGCCGCCGAGCCGTTCGATCTCGTCGGTTAAAAACTGATTGACCTCACCTGCCAACACCCGCCGCACGACCTCCAACGTCGCATCGTCGGTGTAGCGCCGGCCGTGGATGAATTTTGGCTCCACGTTCGATTCGGCCAACGCCCGGTTGATCGCTTTCCCACCGCCGTGAACCACCACGGGTTTCATCCCCACCGTTTCCATAAAGATCACATCCAACAGGATGTGCATCAACGCGTTCTCGTCGTCCAGCACGCTGCCGCCGAGCTTGATGACGGTGGTCTTGCCGCGGAACCTGCGGATCCATCCCATCGCTTCGATGAGGGTGTCAGCTTTGGCGATCGCTTCTTGCACGCGGGAGACTCCAAACCGTGAGAAGGTTAAACTGTGCACGTCGAAATGGGCAAAACGAAAAACGGACCATGCTAGGTGCCCGCCCGATGGGGGTCAATTGCGGGCCGGCCCGCTGGGCCCAGGTATCCGAAAAGATCCGCGGCTGTAACTGAATCCCGCCCCCCCAGGGGCAATCACCGAAAAGAAATCGAGATGAAGAAAGCGACTGTTGTAGTGATCGGCGGCGGACAAATGGGCCGCGCCTTGGTCGGCGGGATGCTGGCATCGGGCTTCGCCGCCGCCGAACAGATCACCATCGTGGACCCCAGCCCCGACAGCCGCCAGTGGTGGGCCAGCCAACACCCGACCGTCGGGTTCCGTGACAGGCTCGGTGGTGATGACGCCCAGGCCGACATTTTCTTGCTGGCGGTCAAGCCGCACCTGGTCCCGCAGGTGGCCGCCGAAATCGCCGGATTGGTGGACCAGACTAAACTGGTCATCTCGATCGCCGCCGGGGTTTCCCTGCAAACCTTGTGCGAGCATGTCGGTCACGAGCGCGTCATCCGCGTGATGCCGAACACCCCCAGCCTGGTCGGCGCCGGGGCGAGTGCGTTTTGTGTGGGCCCGGGGGCGACGGAGGAAGATTGCCGGTGGATCGAACAGGCCTTGGCCGGTATCGGAACGGTCGCCCGCGTCGCCGAATCGCAAATGGACGCGGTCACCGGACTGAGTGGCTCCGGCCCGGCCTACATCTGCTTGGTGATCGAGGCCCTCGCCGACGGCGGCGTGCTGGCCGGGCTACCGAGACAGTTGGCGATGACCCTGGCCGCCCAAACCGTGATGGGCACCGCCAAGATGGTGATGGAATCCGGTCGCCACCCCGGAGAACTGAAAGACGCCGTCGCCAGCCCCGGCGGCACGACGATCGCCGCGCTGAAGGTGCTGGAAGAACGGGGACTGCGTGCGGCACTGATCAACGCCGTCGAAACAAGCGCGCGACGCAGCGGGGAGTTGGGTTAGTTTCAGGTTTCAGGTTTCAGGTTTCATTGTTGCCCGATATTTTCTTGTCTGGCCATTCTTCGTCCGTCCACCAGTTTTCTGCCCTCCATTTTTCCGTCACTTGCCGGTCGCCAACTGACTTGGAACTTGAAACTCGAAACCTGAAACTTTTCTAAAGCTCCAAGAACAATCTCGCCGGATCTTCGATCACTTCTTTGATCGTTCTTAGGAACCCGACGGCTTCGCGGCCGTCGACGATGCGGTGATCGTAGGTCAGCGCGACGTACATCATCGGCCGGATTTCGACTTTGCCATCGATCGCGACGGGCCGGTCTTGGATCGAATGCAGACCCAGGATCCCGCTTTGCGGCGGATTGACGATCGGGGTGCTGAGCAGCGAACCGTAGACGCCGCCGTTGCTGATGGTGAACGTGCCACCGATCAGGTCTTCGGCTTGCAGCCGGTTTTCGGTCGCCTGTTTGGCGAAATCGGCGATCGTCCACTCGATTTCGGCAAATGACAATCGTTCGGTGTTGCGGATGATCGGCACGACCAATCCTTTTCCGCCGCCGATGGCAACGCCGATGTCTTGGTAATTGCGGTAGATCGCGCTGTCTTCACGGATCTCGGCGTTGACGGCCGGAAAACGCCGCAGTGCTTCGACGGCGGCTTTCGCAAAGAACGACATAAAACCCAGTTTGACGCCGTGCTTTTCCAAGAACGCGTCTTTGTATTTCTTGCGGAGACTCATCACCGGCTGCATGTCGATCTCGTTGAACGTCGTCAGCAGTGCGGCGGTTTGCTGGGCGTTGACCAGCCGCGAGGCGATGGTTCGGCGCAGCATGCTGAGCGGTTTGACCTCTTCGCTGCGGTCGGGCGCCCCGGTCATCAACGTGCTGGTCGGCTTGGACGGTGCGGTGACGCCTGTCGAGGCGGCGGGTTTGCCGGCCGGTGCTGCGGCGGGCGATTCCTTAGCCGGTTGGGACGCCGGCTTCGCCCCGCCCGATTCGAGATACTTCTGCACGTCTTCTTTCAACAGCCGGCCGCCGGGTCCGCTGGCGGGGACGTCCGAGGCCGACAAACCGTTCTCGTCGAGCAGGCGTTGGGCGGCAGGCATCACGAAGCTGGCGGCCGATCCGCCCGCCCCGGTTCCAGCAGTGGAATCGGCTGACGCGGTGGCCGAGCCCGAGCCTGGGGACGCCGATGCGTCTGAGTCGGGTTTTGGGGCGACACGGATTTTTGCGATCAGCTCGCCGATCTCGGCAAAATCCCCCTCCTGCTTGCTGATCCCTTCCAGAAATCCCGCCGCCGGGGCGGGCAGCTGGACCGATGCCTTCTCCGTCTCAATCTCCACCAAGTCTTCGCCCGAATCGACCCATTCGCCTTCGGACTTGATCCAAGCCCCCAATTGAACTTCGGTGATGGATTCGCCAACGGTCGGCACTTCAACGTCTACGATTTCGCTCACGGCTTCCGGATGTCCCAATCAAAGATGAAGATCGAATTTTTCCCGTCAAACGCGGGCATCGTCACAGGATAGCGGGCGAATGCCAAGGTGTCATCGACGGAAACCGGCCCAATTACGTTCTCAGCATCCGGATCAGATCGTCGTTGGACAGTTTGGCGGCGGCCTCGGTCCCGGCCATCACGCCGGCGACGAGATCGCGTTTGGATTCGTGCAGCGCCAAGATTTCCTCTTCGATCGTCCCCCGGGCGACGATCCGGTAGACCATCACCGGTTTGTCTTGCCCCATCCGGTGGGCCCGGTCGGTCGCCTGGTCTTCCACCGCCGGATTCCACCAGGGATCCATGTGGATGACGTAGTCGGCGGCGGTCAGATTCAAACCGGTTCCGCCGGCTTTGAGCGAAATCAGGAAGACGTCGGCGGTGCCGGTTTGGAACTCGTCGACGGCCACCTGCCGCGCCTTGGCGGGCGTCGACCCGTCCAGGTACTGGTATGTGAACCCACGCTCATCGAGGGCCTTGCGGATCAGAGCCAGATGCTCGGTGAACTGGCTGAACACGAGCGCCCGGTGCCCTTCTTCGCGGAGACTGTCCAAGGTTTCACAGAGCTGATCGAGCTTGGCCGACGAATCGGTCCACTGCTTGTTGACCAAACCGGCGTGGCAGGCGATTTGCCGCAGCCGTGTCATCAGCGCCAAAATCTTGAACCGTTGGTCTTTGATGTCCGGCAGGGCTTCCAGGGTTTCAATTTCGCCGATCGCCGCCAAACGCACCTTCTCGTACTCGGCGCGCTCGGCCGGACTCAGATCGACATACAGGTTCATTTCGGTGCGGGGCGGCAATTCGGTCAACACCTCGGACTTGGTGCGGCGGAGCACGAAGGGCTGCAACCGCTCGGCGAGCGCGTGGCGCGCCGACTCGCTGCCTTCCTTTTCGATCGGCCCGGCGAACCGCTTGCGAAACTGTTCCCAACCGCCGAAGACGCCGGGCGAAACGACGTGGAACAGACTCCACAATTCACCGAGGTGGTTTTCCACCGGCGTTCCGGTCAGCGCGACCGTCCAGTCGGCATCGATCCCGGCGATCGCCTTGCTGGTCTTGCTGCGGCTGTTCTTGATCGCCTGGGCCTCGTCCAACACCAGCGTCGACCACGACACGCCGGCGAGCGCCTCGGCATCGCGCAAGGCCAGACCGTAGCTGCAGACCACCAGCGACCGGGGCCCGACCGTCGGCAAAAATTCGCCGCGCTCGGTTTCGCGATACAGGTGGACGTCCAGGTCGGGGGCAAACCGTTCGGCCTCACGCTGCCAATTGAACCCGACACTGGTCGGCGCGATCACCAGCGCCGGTCCGTCGGCGGATCGATCCAGCAAGACGGCAAGCGTTTGCAGCGTTTTGCCCAGCCCCATGTCGTCGGCCAAGATGCCGCCGACACCCCACTCGGCCAACTTCCGCAACCACTTGAAACCGTCGACCTGGTAATCGCGTAAATCGGCATCCAGATTTTTCGGCACGCGCGGATCCAGCTTCTCCGCCTTGGCCAATCGTTTGATGCACTTTTCCCAAGCCCGGCTGGCTTTGACGGCGACGTCGGAATCGACCAATTCACGAATCGCGGGAGCCGCCGTCGCATCCAGCTTCAGCGTGTTGCGATCCTTGTGCGTCGCGTCCTGCAATCGTTTCAGTCGCTTCCGCAACCCTTCGGAAATCCGGGCCCATTGCCCATCGGCCAATTTGATGTAATCGCCGACGCCGCCTTGATCGTCCGCCGGCAGCCCGTTGATCAGATCCGCCAACGGCATCGAGTGCTCGCCGAACGTGCATTCCCCGGAGACGCCGAACCAATTGCGTTTGTTGGTGATGTCGACCTTGACGTTGCTGCTGGACAAATTTCCGAGCACCGAGACCGGTTTTTCGCCGGTGCGATCCCACAACACCTCAACGCCACTTTCGGGTGACTGCAGGTCTTCGATCAGACGCAGCGCGTCGCCGAAGTCATCGATCGTTCCGAACCAATTCTCGCGGTCCACCGACAGACGCCAGCGTTTGAGCAACCGATCGATTTGCCCGGACTCTCGAGTGACCGAGCGGGCCAATTGCCGCTTCTTGCCCTCGCGCTCGGTCGCCACCACCATCGGCCCGGCCAGCGGTCGACGCAACACGCCGGCGGCGTCGCGGACGCGGAGCCCGAAATCGAGCCTGCCGTCGGCTCGACTGCGAAGCAAAATCGCCGCACGGGCGTCCACAAAGCTGACCGGGCCTGCCACCGAAGGCGGTAACAGAATGGAGATCTGTTTTTGAAGTTTGGCCAACGGCTCCAGCAGGTCCTCGAGACGGTCCAACGCGACCGGGGGCAATTGGCAAAGCGAACGAATCAACTCGGCTTCCTGCGACGTCGCCTTGCCGACCAAGATCTCGTCGGCGTCCAGGTCGATTCGCAAAAACGATTCGCGCGACGCGATCACTTTGGAATAGATCTTTGATCCGTCTTCATTGGAAAACAGGACGCGGTGGCTGTCCTTGGACGTCCCGACGGCAAGGTAATTGGGATACTCTCGGATCGCGATCGGATCCGAATCCCAGGCCACATTGTCCTGCCCCACCAGTTGCTCGATCGCTTCGATCGCGTCCAACTGGTAGCTGGAGTCGCCGTAGTAATACCGCTCGGCACGCTCGATCTTGGCGACCACCGCCAGATCCGCGTCCGTCAACGGAAGGGAACGATCCGTCAACAGCTTATCGAGACGGATCTTCTTGCCCTTGGTGAACCCACCGCCACGTTTCTTTTTTTGCTGCAACAGCGGTCGGACCGACAGATAGCCACCGCTGCTCTCGGTGAAATCCCAGAGGATGCGGCGCGGCACGTTCTCCGCCAACGGCGGAAGCAGATCGTCATCTTCGTCGGCGACATCGGAGAACAGATCGCTTTGCTCGGCCGCAATTCGATTCAGCTCGGCGATCGCGAGGGTGGACGGGTCGAGCGAATAGGCGTCGCGCGGCGGCGTCCCCGACTCCAGCACGCCTTGCGCGATCCGCGACCGCAAGGGTTGGTTGTGCTGCAATTGTGCGAGCGCGTGCGTCACAAATTGATAGCAGTGCAAGCAGGGTTCGAATCCGCCCGATGCGGGGCAATCACAACCCGCCGGCGCCGACTCCGCGTCCACGGTCAAGTAGACGTTGTGACGGACTCCATCGAGTGACCACGTTCCCTGCATTTCCCCGCAACGATAAATCCTTTCGATGTGGATTTTGGCCGGCAGCGTCCCGTTGGTCCGCTGGCGAGCTTGCTCGGACCTCATCTGGTGGGGAAAGCTTTCCAACAGCTCTCGGATCGCGACAAACCAAGCGTTGACGTCCTGGCAGTCAAACTCGGGTTCATCGAACCAGTCCTCCTCGTCATCGATCAAGGACTGCAACCCGAGCAAGCTGTTTTGGTTCTTTGCTTGCGAGAGGACTTTGCGAAGCTTGTCGATTTGGATTTTCGATCGCGACACCGGGAACTCCGTTTCGAATGGTTTTGTGGTCGACGCCGAATCAATCTAACGTCCGCCACCGCTTTGGACGAGTTGGTTTTCCGACTCGTCCGCCAAATCCTGCTTGACACGCAACGGGACTGCGATTTTCCGCAGCCGGAACTCGCGAAACAGCGGAATCAAATTGATCGCCAAAACTCCCGCACCGACCGCCAGGATCAACATCGCGACTTCCGCCGGCAGCCCCCGTGAGCTAAAGGCTTCGTTCCAAGTCCACATCCAATTGCTCGCGTGCAAGGCGGAGTAGTTGAACGAGACACGGCCTTGGATCGCCACATCGATAATCGCCGGCACGATCACGCCTAAAAAGTAAGCGACCAAGGCGGCAATCAATGGGGCGGCGAAGGAGGGCCCGAATCGCTTCAAAAAAGGCATCGAAAGCAAACGAATGATGCCCAGATAACCGAGCAGATAGCCCATCATCATCGCGGCAAAAATCGGCGGCGGCGTGTCGACACTCGTCCCCCCGGCGATGCCCGTCCGGACACCAAACACACCCACCGCGGCCAACACCACCAGACCCGCCACGCCCGTGGCGACGACAAACATGAATCCGGTCCCCGGCCCGGGCATCCACCACGTGAACAGCATCCGAGTCCCGTAGGTGGCCGGCAATCCACGCCGCACGCGGGGGCTCAGATCCGACGCTTCGCCGCACATGAACATCCCGACCACCAGCCAAAAAATCCCCAGGTACAGCAGCCCGTCATTGATCCATTCAAAATCGCCGCTCGCCCAGGCGGTGTAGGCCATTGTCACCACCCAGATCGCCTGTTGGAAAAACAAGATCGCGCGCAACCGGGTCGAGCGATTCTCCGTGACCGGCGCGATCCGGGCCGCCGCCGCGCCCACAAACAGCACGACGAACGACGCCGCGACGGTGAACCACGCCAGAAACCCGAACCAAGTCCCACTCCATTGCTCGGGTAACACCAGTGAGAAAACAAAACCGCAACACGTGAACTCCACCACCACGATGAACGCGACCAAGCCGACCAGCAGAAACGTTTGTAGCGTCCGACCCTTGGCCAGCGTCGACAGCACCAGGGCGAGCGCGGTCAGCACCATCGCCGTGATAAAGATGATCGCGACGACCAAGATGATGGTCAGCAACCCGATCCCACGGAGCAGGTAGCAAAACGCCAAACAGGGCACGATCGCGGAAAAGTAAATCAGCATCTGCAGCACGGCGCTGTTCATTTTCCCCGACACGATCCGCCAGGCCGTCAAGCGTGTGATCGCCAACATCTCGTACGTCCCTTCATCCAGCTCCGCGGCCAAGGACCGAAACGCCACCAAGGGCACGAAGGCGAACATCGAAACCGACAAGATCATGAAGTAGCCGATCATCATCGATTCACCGGTCGGGATGTAATACACATCCGGCGCGTTGAACACGATCCCCATGATCGTCCAGACGCATGACGCGGCCAGCAAACAAAAAAACGTGATCAGGAACTGCTTGCTCTTGAGCGACTGCCGGGCCTCCTTGACCAAGATCGGGTTCAACAGACTCGTCAACCGATCGGTCGCCCGATCCACCCCGCCCCAAAAACCGCTCGCGTCGGGATCCAGCGCCAGTGCCGGATAGGGAATCGCTTGGCCACCGCCGCCGAGTGAAAGCTCGGCAACCGCTGGCGCCGCTTGGTCGGCCGCCGGTCTGGGATCGCCGTCGGCGCCGTCCCCAGCAGGTCTCGATGCACCTGGATCGCTCATTGCACGTTCCCCGCGGTGACCTTTAGGAACAGATCCTCCAACGATTCATCCACCACTCGGTATTCCAAAACGTTCACGCGGGCGTCGCAGAGACGATGCAAGATCTCGATCTGGTGCTGTCGATTGCCGGCGACGCGAAACTGCAGCGTGCGATTGAGTTCCACGACATCGGACACTTGCTCACACTGCGCGAGGATCGTTTTGGCGGTCTCGGTTTCACCGTCGATGACGACGATCAAATCCAAATGCGTTTGCGAATTGCCTTTTAGACCCGCGACGGTGTCGTTGGCCAGCAACCGCCCCTGCTCGATGATGCCGACTCGATCGCACATCTCGGCCAACTCGCTCAAGATATGGCTGCTGATCAAAATCGTCTTGCCATCGGCGGCCAGCGATCGAATGATCTGCCGCAATTCGATCCGAGCCCGCGGGTCCAGCCCGGCGGCGGGTTCATCCAGGATCAGCACCGAGGGGTCATGGATCAGGGCGCGACCGAGACAGAGACGCTGGCGCATTCCTTTGCTGAGGCCGGTGATCGGTTTTTCGGCCATCGAACGCAGGCCCGTGAAGTCCATCACCCAGCGGATCCGCCGCGTCCGCTCGCGTCCGACCAGCCCGTTGGAACGCGCAAAGAAATCCAGGTACTCGGCACAATTCGTGTCGCTGTACGAACCGAACGCGTCGGGCATGAACCCCAGTCGCCGGCGGACACGGTCGGGATCGTTGACCGAGGACAGGCCTTCGATGAAGGCGTCGCCGGCGGTCGGCAATTCCAGCGTCGCCAGGATCCGCATGCTGGTCGTTTTCCCCGCCCCGTTGGGACCGATATAGCCGAACACGCTGCCCCGCGGCACCATGAACGAAACGTGATCGACCGCGCGGGTGCTGCCGAACAATCGCGTCACGTCTTGCAATTCGATCATCGGTCCCTGCCAGGGTGTCGGCGGGACAGATGTTGGCGGGACAGCGGTCTTCAACCCCGTCACGGCAGCAGCCCTCCGATCATCCGGACGCATTCATCTTGCACACATTCGCGGAGCGCAAACTGGTCCGCCGGCACTTCGGTCAGCGCCAGAAAGGAACGCCGCTGCGGATTTCGCGAGAAATCCAACACCCGCTCTTCGATCCCGGTTCGGTCGTTCATCGAGACACGGTTTTGATACGGCGTCGGCATCTGGGACGAATCCGGATCGACGACCCCGAGTGCGATCATGGAAAGTGTGTTGGAGTTTGCCTGTTCCAGCGCCACCGTCGCTTCGGACGCCACGTTCCGGGTGATCCAGTACTTGCCTTGGTCGTCGCGCACGCCCACGATCGACAGCGGCGTCGGCAAATGGTTGGTCAGCGAAACGCCCTGGTTGTCGAAACGGATCTCGACCGGAGACACTCCGACGTGCGGACGCGTGACCAGATAATGAACCTGAGTCCGTGTGGGCAGGAAGTCACCCGAGTACAGCCGGCCGTCGCCGACTTGATCGATCAAATAATCACCCGGCCGCGAGTCGTCGGCGGAATAGTAGTTGTAGTTGTTCATCATTTCCGAATGATGGACCGGCAACACAAACGCGTCGCCGGGGAACCGCAATCCCCGTTGATTGTCGACCACGGTGTAATACGTCTGACGCGACTGGTCGATCACCGGGACGCGTCGCGGCTGGCCGTCGCCTGGGGGCGAAACGGGATGCCGACCGTCGATCCAGGTCAATTGCCGGATCCGAGCCCGGTTGTCAAAACCGTCGGAAAGAAAGGCGTAGAAAAACAATCCCATCGTGGCGAAGAACGCCAGCGCGGGCGCCAGAAAGTACAGCAAGTACAGCCGCCCGCGACGCCGCAACCCGAAGTACAGCAGCGGTCCCATGATCAACACGAACAGACCGTTGAGGATCACAAACATGGTCACCGGCGGCTGGCCCACCGTCGACATCAACCAGGCCCAGTAGCTGTCGTTACCGGTGGCGTAGTCCACGCCGTTCCGCTCGCCCCATTTCTGCTTGTCCATCTCCAACGACTTCCAAAGCTGGAACGACCCCGGAAACGGATCCTCTTGCTCGATCAGGACAACACGCCCCCAACCGTACGGCATCACCCCCAGCCCGGCGAGGAGTTTCTTTTTGGTCACCGTCTGAACCATCGGATGCTTGACCGCCACCAGATCTTCGTACACCGATTTCCGCGTCTTCTCACTGGAACCGTAGGCGTACGAATTGGAGTAATAGGTCCCATAGTTCCAAGGCTGGTACTGGATCGCCGAGGTGTCGTTGGGCTGGCTGAGCGTCATCGTGGAGGATGGCTTGGCCCAATACCGGAACGACTTGTTGACATCCCCTCGCGCGCCCCCGAGCCAACTCGGCCGATCAGCCCCGGCCGGCGAGCGGTCAAGCGGCGTGACGCCGAGCGGGGGATTCTTGTTAGCGGCAGGGCGCGAGCCCTCCGGTCGTTCCCCGTCAACCTGGACCGCTCGCCCCGTTCCGCGAACAGCTTCAGAGTCGACGGAAATGTCATTGGGTGCCGCCTGCGAGGGTGCCGCTTGCAACGGTGCCGCGTAGGCCCAGATCTGCCCGCCCGCGGAAACCCAGCGTTTGAGTTCCGCCAATCGGTCGGGTTGCTCTTGTTCAATTCGCTGCAGCAACGGATACGGTGCCAGGATCAGGTCCAACTGGCTGTATCCGATCCACGAGGCCTGCAGGGCGTCTTCGTCGATCACGCGGAACCGTGCCCAGCCGTAGACGAGGTCGTCGAGGAACTTTCGCGACTGCTTCTCGGACAGTCGCGGCACGTCGGCCTTTTCACTGATCGCGGCTTCGCCCAGGATCGTTGCGATCGAACGCAGGTCGGGAAAGCGGGTCCACGTGTCGGTCGAGGTCGCGGCGTCTCGGGGGACCATCACCCCGATCGACATGTATTGCCCCCAGTCTTGCACCGACGCCGGGATCGCCAACCTGGACGTGACCTTTCCCAACCGCCGGCCGTCTTCGATCACCTGGACCGAACAGGATTCCCAGCGATAGAAGTGCGGCACCTGGACCGGCACGCCGTAATTCTTGACGCCTTGGGGCACCGTCACCTGGCAGGAAAACTGAAAATCGATCTCGGTCGCGTATTGGGTCCGTGGCCGAAACACGATGCGCAGCTGTCGCTGGCGGGTAAACGACTTGCCGATCGCCCGAAACCGCAGCATGATCGGCTGAAACCCCTCGTTACCCAACCGCTCGGTGCTCACGAACATCGTGAACCCGGCTTGGGCCGGATTGGAGGGTGCCGTCCCCAGTTGAATCTCTTCGGCGCCGGCCGAGACCACGATCAGCGCCCCCAGGGACACGACGACCAGACGAAGCAAACGTCTCATGAGGTTGCGCCATCGCGGCGATTTCGATCCGCCATCGCGACGGGCATTTCCGTTGTGGGCACATGCACCCGCAGCGGTTGTTCCGGACCGACGGCCGCCGAGCCGATCGTCGAAAACAAACTCGCCAACGAAAACGATCCGACGTACATCAAAAACGGCAGGGTCAGCGCCGCGATCAAGACCGTCGTCAACACCGCCCACTGTTGCCCCGTCGTGATCGCTTGCTCAATCACCCCCATCGCAACGGCGCACACCGTGACCAATCCGATCAACCAACGAAGCGAGATTTTGGGGAGAAACGGTTCGGTTGCAGTCGGATCGGTCATGAAGCACTCTTTCCCTGTGGCGATGTAGGCCCCCCAGCATAGCAAACCCCAGCGATCGCCGCGGTGGGGTTCTCAGGACTCAGGACCCAGGACTCACAACCACAAAAAAAAGCCCCGACAAGTTTCCTTGTCGGGGCCGTCTCGCGGGTGATCGTGCCAACGCTGAGCTGCGTTTGAAGCGGGGCTCAGCGTCTGGGTCGTGGCAGGATCAGTTGCAGTTGGTGCAACCGGCGCCGGTTGCGATCGGGGCGGTGCCGCCACAGTTGACGCAGCCGGCTCCAGGAGCGGCGGACGAGCCGTAGCTGTAGACGGGCACTTGGACCGTGGTCGGAACGGGTTTGCAGACTTGCACCTGCACTTCTTTCATCGTCGTCTTGGGCACGCAAACATTGTACGTTTCCGGAACTTCTTCGGTCACGTTTTCATAAACGGTGACGTTGTAGGTTCGGACACGTTCCTGTTTGACACAAACGGTGTAGTTGACCTCACGCTCGCGGGTTTGGTTTTCCATCCGAGTCTTGGTGACCGTCCGCGTGCCTTCTTCCGTCTTGTAGGTCGTCTGAGGGACCATGCGGGTGCGGGTTTCGTTCACCATTTTGGTGACCGGAACCATCTGCGTCTTGGTCTCGTTGCGATACTTGGTCACTTCGCGCGTCCGCTCCTCTTGGCGGGTCGAGCACTTCGTCACCATGCGTTTGCGAGTCTCAGGGACCATTTCGCAATACGGGACTTCGCGGGTGCGAGTTTCGATCCGCGTCTTGGGAACGTTGACCGTTCGCGTTCGAGTCTCCGTCATCATTTCGCAGTAGGGAACTTGTCGCTCATGCGTTTCCATCCGCGTGCGTCGGACCGGAACTTCGCGGGTATGCGTTTCGGTCTTGTACTTGGTCACGTTGACGGTTCGCTCCTCGGTACGCATTTTTCGAACCTGGACGGTTCGCATGCGTTGCTCGGTGCGATAGCGGGTGACATTCACCAGACGCTTCTTCGTTTCCGGCCGACACTTGGTCACCGGGACCGTGCGGGTCTTGGTTTCGGTGACGTAGCGGGTCGTCGTGTAGGTGTACGGCTCCTCGGTGGTCTGACGCTGGTACGTCGTGACCGGGACCTCTTTGGTGACCAAGTTGGGCACCCAGACTTGTCGATAGCTGACCGCCGGTGCACAACCGCTGCCGCCGACGACGCCGGCCGATCCGCCACATCCGCCGCAAGGATTGCAAGCGGTGGCGCACCCGCCGCAAGGGTTGCAAGCGGCGACACATCCGCCGCAAGGATTGCAAGCCGCGGTTCCGCCACAGGCTCCACAACCACTGCCTGCACCAGCACCAGCACCCGCTTCAACCGCTTGACTCTGGTAACTGCCGTGGTCCTCGGTGACGGTCTTGACGGTCGTCACCGGCACGCACTTGGTGACCGTACGGGTCGCGGTCTTGGTTTCCGTGACGGGAACTTGAACCGAGTAGGTCTCCTCGACGTCGACGGTGTAGGGCACCATCACCGTGTACGGCTGCTCGACCTGATCGGTGTAGGGAACGCTCACCGAATACGGTTGCTGAACCGTTTCGCAATACGGAACCTGGACGGTGTAGGTGTGCGGTTCGGTGTAGGGCACGCGGACCGCATACGTTTGCGTCACCGTATCGGTGTAGGGGACGCAGACCTGGTATTTTTCGGTCCGCATCTTTTTCACCGGCACTTGCACGGTGTATTCCTGCTCGACCGGCTCGGTGTAGCGGACACAAACGTCATACGTTTCGGTCTTCGTCTTTTGAACCGGAACGTGAACGGTGTATTCCTGCTCCACCTGCTCGGTCACCGGGACGGTCGCCATGTACGTCTCGGTTTCTTTGTAGGGGACACAAACGGTGTAGGTCCGTTCGACCTCGGTCGTCTTGGGCACGCACACCGTGTAGGTCTGTTCGACCTCGGTCGTCACCGGGACCTGCACCTTGTAAGGCACTTCCTCGGTGTACGTGACGGGCACGCAAACCGTGTAGGACTCGGTTTTGGTACGAATTTCGGGCACATTGACCGTGTAGGTCTGCTCGCGGGTTTGCACTTTGGCAATTTGCCGCGTCACCGTACGCATTCGGGTGCGCTGTTCGGTTTCGTAGGTCGTCGTCGGAACGAGGCGGGTTTCCGACACCAGTTGCGGTCGCATGACCGTCCGGGTTTCGTACGTGACGGCAGGGCCGGCGGCCCCTCCGGCGGTGACGCAGCCAGAACCGCTTGCGCAGCCCCCGCAATCGCCGCATTGGGCAAAGACATTGGCCGCAAACAACAGTGCGGTGCAAAGTCCTGCCAGTCCTCGATTGATACTTTTCTTCATTCAGTGAGTCCTCCTAAAAAGTCTCACAGCCAGTGATCTCACAGCCAGTGAGCCGATGATGGGAATACGAGTGGTTTTTAACGGCTGCGTAGTATGGGCTACTGCCCAGCCCCATGAATGTAAACCTGCTCAAACCCCTGTCAACAAACACGCGACGCAGAGACGACGCAAATCGCGAGTTTTACCCAGGTGTTCAAAACGGAACCATGGAAGCCGAAGCAGGCCGCCAGCGCATCTCGATCCGACAGGGATCGATTGCCCTATCCCGCTGAAGCGAAAACACCCGGAATTCCCCGCAGGAAAATCAATTTTTTCTCAAGCGACACGCCCCCAATGGACGACATCGACCCCGGTTTTTTCGCGGTGTCAAACTGAGTTGCACGAAATGTCGCAGCAGCCCCGCAGGTGACTTGCTGATGTGCATCAACGCCCGCAATCGACCGCGCGCCGCGATCGCATTGACTACACTGCAGCAAATCGATCTGACGGCGGCCCCAGCAAGCTCACGGGCGGGATCTTGGCGGTAACGAAAATCAGGCGTTGACCACGCACTAACATGCCCGTCCCGGCGTAGGAACACCGGCGGCGGATGAAGACCGCCCGCGGTGACAGCCCTGCGAGGCATCGCTGCGAAGCTTTTCCCCAGATGTCTCTTGAGGATTTAGCGGCAGGGTGCGAGCGGGCTGTCGCTTTGGTGAGCCGCGACGCGTAAGCGGCCGGACACTGCGACACTGCGACGCTGCCCGAGGCCTTACGGCCAGCGGCTCACCATTGATTCAGCAGATCCCGACTCAATCGGCAGTCCGCTTGGGACGCGAAAACGGTTTCCCATCACCCAGGTGGGATGAACAAGAGTCAAACGGCCGTGTTAAAGCTGGATAAACGCCGTGCGATTGGACGAGAGAGAATCAGCGATCGGCGTTCCGCGGCGCGCATCGACTGACATTCCACGGATTCGGGAGTCGGCAGCCATGTCAACGGCCTCCGGCTAGGGCGGATGATCCGACCACAAGGCGGGTTGACAGGCAGCTGAAGCGGTTTGCGTGGTCAATGGGCGTATTCGGCTGGGTTCAACGGTGGCTGTTCACGCGTTTTCTCGTATGATTCTTTGGTGAGGTTGTGCCGATGAACCGACGTATGTATGGATGTGCGTTCATCGGTGAGTTTCTAAAGGCGGCCCAAGGCGAGTCGCCTTCGACCGATTTTTACTGCGTGGTCTGAGGCGTGTTATGACTCGATCCACTTCCCCGTTCGGCACTGAAGACAGGACCGGCCAGACCGGTGAGTCGACAGAGGCGATTCGGCTGATTTGCGTAGGCGACAAGCAAACGCTCCCGCGCGGGTTCTCGGACGAGGAAGTGTTGGCGCTCGATTCCTCGGCGACGGTTCTCGATCAACTTGCCAGCCCTTCGATTGAGGGTGTATGGATCGCCCGAGAGCTGCTTCCCGAACTCGGCGAGCTGCGGGGGCTCTGCCAAAGCGGCTTGATGCTTCGCGATCTCCCCGAGGGTGCCGCGCTGCTGGACCACAAGATTCGCGTGCTGTGGGCCAACCGCCGCCTCAAAGCCTGGGCCGGCAAGCTGGAAGAAGACCCGACGGGCGAAACGATTTACGACCTGCTGGGCAATCCGGACATCATGGGATCGGACCTCTGCCCGTTCCACACCGCCTTTTCCACCGGCGAAGAAAGCAGCGGAACCTTCCAAACCTCGGACAACCGCTTCTTTCAAGTCCGTGCCGCGCCGGTCGGCGACAACGCCGCCGAGCCCCATCTGGTGGTGACCGTCGGTGACATCACCGACGAGATTTTGCAGCAGCAGAAACTCGCCGCCATCCACCGCGCCGGACGCGAACTGGCCGATTTGCGGCCGACCGAAATCTACCAGATGGGCGTCGACGAGCGGATCGATTTGCTCAAAGACAACATCCGCCACTACCTGACCGACCTGCTGAACTTCGAATGGATCGAAATCCGGCTGCTCGAACAAGCCAGCGGCAACCTGGTCCCCTTGTTGAGTGTCGGGATCGACCAGGAAGCGGCGGACCGAAAACTGTTCGCCCATCCGCAAGGCAACGGGATCACCGGGTATGCTGCATCCAGCGGGACGAGTTACTTGTGCTACGACGTGATCAACGACCCGTTGTTCATTCCCGGCGTCGCCAACGCGCGAAGCTCCTTGACGGTTCCGCTGATCTTGAACGACCAGGTGCTCGGAACGATCAACGTCGAAAGCCCCGAAGTCGCCGCGTTCAGCGAGAGCGATCTGCAGTTCCTAGAGATCTTTGCCCGCGACATCAGCTTCGCACTCAATACGCTGGAACTGCTCGTTGCCCAGAAGGCCGACACCGCCCAGCAGAGCTGCAATGCGATCCACAGCGCCGTCGCGCTGCCCGTCGACGAGATCCTCAACGATGCGGTCAACGTGATGGAGGACTACATCGGCCACTCGCCGGAAATGGTCGATCGCATCCGCCGGATCCTGAAGAACGCCCGCGACATCAAGCAAACCATCCAGCAAATCGGGCAGCGGCTGACGCCCTTGGAAGCCGTTCCGCCGGGCATCTCCTCGGACGAACACGCGCTGCTACGCGGCAAACGCATCCTGGTCGTCGACGAAGACAGCACCGTCCGCGAGGACGCCCACACCCTGCTGGAACGCTACGGTTGCATCGTTGAAACCGCTCGCGGAGCAGACCAGGCCGTCTTGATGGTTCGCGATGCCGGCGAAGACGACAAATACGACGTCATCATCAGCGACATCAAACTGCCCGAACACAGCGGTTTTCAATTGATGATGCGTCTGAAAGAGATCGTCGACCCGGTGCCGATGATCCTGATGACCGGATTCGGCTACGACCCAGGCCACTCGATCGTCCACGCGCTGCAAAACGGACTTCACCCCAAGGCGCGGTTGTTCAAACCGTTCCGACTGGACCAGCTGATCGACGTCGTCCAAACCGTCCTGTTGGCCGGCGGGGTCGCCCCGAATGCCGGAGCCGATCCCGCGGCCAGCCAGCCGACCGTCGGGCAGATTCACACCCGTTGAACCGCCGTCCCGCGTGGCATTACAACGACCGCGGCGCCGCGTAGGGATTCAACCGCACCGCCGCTTTCTGCCCAGCCGGGGCCTCAACACCGACGTGGGCCGGATCGCGATGCAGCTGGCGGTCACCGGCTGGGCGATCAAGGTCCGGGTCGCGATAGCTGAAATCGCCGCCGGTGGCGATGCGGCGAATCTCCCCGCACAGCTCCTCGGTCTGTCGCTGGCGATGGCGTGAACGCAAGCCGCCCAATCGATGGTCTCGATAGGCCAGCGAAAACTCCAGCGGCCCCTCTTCGGTACGCGCCGTCAACACCACGAAGTGCAAACGATGAAAGCAACCGGTCGGCCGCACCGACTCCACGTGCACGTCAATGATGGACGCCGCCGGGAACCGGTAACGCGAAAAATCTCCTTCCATTTCCACCCCCCGGCCATCGACGTGAATCAGCATCACGTCCTCGGCCGTGTCCAGCTTCGTCGCGTTCCAATTCTCTCGCGGAACCCACTCGACCAGCCGAGCCGTCTCGATCCAATGCAACCGACGCTCGTCCGTCCCGCGCGAGCGTGAACGGCAGGAGCGACGCAAGCGACGCACCAACCACTGGTTCATCGGCCATTCCGGATACGTGCCCGCCCAGGAGACCTGGGCCACGACGACCAACGGAAGCACGACAGCCGAGGCCAACAGGGCGCGACCGGACCCGATCCACAGCGACAGGGCAAACAGCGGACAGACCAGGCCGACCATCAACACGGGCACCAGCAGCAACGATGCATTGAGCAGCAGTTTCCAACCGAGCGTGAGCACCCGCCCGGCTTCCCGCTCGGGAACCGGGGTGATGCTGGCCAAGCAGGATTCGGTGGGGGGCTGGTGCATGGGTCGGGGAATCGAGCATTGGGGGCGCGTCGGGGATCGGAGTCCAGGTTAACGATCCGCCGCCGGTTTCCCAACCAATTTTTGGTCCGGGCTGGTAAGTTGGCCGTGCAGCGGTTCGGATTAGGCCGCGCCCGAAACCGACCCTTCCCCCAACGCATCATTCATCGGACTGCCATGGATCTCGACTCCCAATCCCAACAACTCGTCGAGCTGCTCGGGGAGAAACAACAAACGCTGGTCTTGGCGGAAAGCTGCACGGGCGGATTGATTTCGGCAACGCTTGCCACGGTGCCCGGTGTGTCCGCCTGGCTGGCCGGTTCCTTTGTCGTCTACCAAGAAGCCAGCAAGATGCGTTGGCTGGGCGTGGCCGAAGACACGCTGCTTCAGCACACCGCCGTCAGCGCCCCGGTCGCCCATCAAATGGTGGCCGGTGCGTTGCAGATGACGCCGCATGCGGACCTGGCGGCATCGGTGACGGGGCATCTGGGGCCGAACGCCCCGGCCGAATTCGACGGCCGTATTTTTGTCGGCGTGGGGCGACGCGGCCAACCGCCGAGGACCTGGGGCATCGAGCTAAACGCGAAGAAACGGGTCGGCCGACAACGGGAATCCGCCCTGGTCGTGATCGACACACTGATCCGGGTGCTGGGAACGTTGTAGCCGAACGCTGTGTCGTGCAATTCTTCAGTCACCCTCGTGGCAGGAGGGTCTTCGCGGATTTTAGTGGCTGCTCTCGGATACTCGGGGAAGGTTTGTTGAGGGATGACTGCGATGTCCGATGGTTCTGTTCGGTAGGATGGCGAAGCCAGCTGTAGCGGAGACGGGCTCTGCGGAGGAGCAACCCGCCTAGGAATCACCTGCTCTGCGATGCGGCGAAGGTGCTTCGTGCCCTCCACCGGCCCGCGTCAACGGAGGGGCGTTTGAACCGAGCGGTTGTCGTCCAACACCCATTCGGACATCGCAGCAATGCCTCGAAAAACCTGGGTCCTGGGTGATTCGCCATTAAAATCCACGAAGAATCCCCAGAGGGAGAGTGACGAAACCTCTTTGAAATCAACGACTCAAAGACTCCCCTCCCCCCCGCGGAGAGACGTCCAAACGGACGACCATCATCCCGGCGGCGAAAAAACTTCTGGGCAAGTTGCACAATTGGCGTTGACGCTTTCACCGACTTTCTCAATATTCTCGTCTCGTCAGAAGCCGATAGGTTTTCTGTGAAGTGGGAGAATTTGCCGCCGGGGTGCGTTTTCGCCTCGGGCCTGGTGATTTTGCTAACACCACCCGACCTCCATTGAGTCGTGACCATATGGGTAAGAAATCAAAGCGGTATCGCGCCGCGCTCGAAAAGCAACCAGCCAACACGCTTCCTCTCGATGAAGCGGTCACTGCGCTGAAGTCGTACGATTCGACCAAGTTTGATCAAACGGTCGAAATCCACATGCGTCTCGGCGTCGATCCGAACCAGGCGGACCAGATCATCCGCGGTTCACTGGTGCTTCCGCATGGGATCGGAAAACAGCAACGCGTCGTCGTGTTTGCCAAGGGCGATGCCGCCACGGCAGCACAAGAAGCGGGTGCCGATGAAGTCGGTCAAGAAGACCTGGCCAAGAAGATCAAGGACGGTTGGACAGACTTTGACGTCTGCATCGCCGCACCCGACATGATGGGATTGGTCGGACCGCTCGGACGCGTCTTGGGTCCACGCGGTTTGATGCCCAGCCCTCGTGCCGGAACCGTCACTCCCGATGTCGGCAAAGTCGTCGGCGAGTACAAGGCCGGTAAGGTCGAATTCCGCAACGACAAGGGCGGCAACGTCCACGCGATGGTCGGCAAGATGAGCTTCGAAGCGGACAAGCTTGTCGACAACATCAACGCCTTCATCCAATTCGTGGACGGCCTGAAACCGCAAACCATCAAGGGCACGTACGTCAAAGGTGTGGCGATCTGTGCAACGATGAGCCCGAGTGTGCGAGTCACTTGCTAGTCGGCGCCCCCATCATCCCTACTTCAGTGAACCAATCTGATGAGTAAGTACGTCAAACAACTCGTGACCCGCGACATCCAGCGGCAACTTGACGGTGTCCAAGACGCCGTCCTGGTCAGCACCGTCGGAATGGACGCGAACACGACCAATGAACTACGTGGCGAATTGGCCGAGAGGAACATCACGATGTTTGTCGTGAAGAACTCTCTCGCCCGACGCGCCACTGAGGGAACCTCGTTGGCCCCGGCCTTCGAAGGTGCCAGTGGCCCTGTGGCAGTGTGCTACGGCGGCGAAGACTTTGTGTCGCTGGTCAAGGAAGTTGTCCGTTTGGACAAGGACGGCGAGAAATACGAGCAGTTCACCACCACCGGCGGTGTCATGGACGGTGAACGTCTTGACGCCGATGGTGTCAAGGCGGTCAGCAAATGGCCTAGCCGCGAAGAACAAATCTCGATGCTCGTCGGCCAAATTCTGGGACCCGGATCCACGCTATCGGCCGCGATGCTGGGCCCCGGAAAGACGCTGAACAGCCAGCTGAAAAAGATCAGCGAAGGCGACGAGTAGTCGACCGCCACAGCTATCACCCCCCCATTCCGTTTTTCAAACAACCGACCATTCGTTTTTTAAGGGAAACCTGTCATGTCTGATGAAGCCACTGCGGTTGCTGAGTTCAGCGCCGAAGCTAAAGAAATGGGCGACAAGATCGCCGAAATGACCCTCAAGCAAGCCAAAGAGCTGAGCGACTACCTGAAGGAAGTCCACGGCATCGAGCCCGCCGCAGGCGGCGGAGTCGTGATGGCGGCCGCCGGTGGTGACGGTGGCGGCGAAGCTGCCGTCGAGCAAACCGAGTTCGACGTCGTCCTGACCGGCTTCGGCGACAAAAAGCTGAACGTCGTCAAGGTCGTCAAGAACCTGACCGGCGCCTCGCTGATGGAAGCCAAGAAGATGGTCGAAGGCGTCCCCGCGACCCTCAAAGAAGCCGTCTCCAAGGAAGAAGCCGAAAAGGTCAAAGCCGAAATCGAAGAAGCCGGCGGTTCAGTCGAACTCAAGTAGTTCACTCCCGCCCGACTGCTTCATTGCATTCCAAAAAACTCTGCGTTCGGAACCACACCCCGGACCGCAGAGTTTTTTGATGCGCCGAGACTTCACCGCCTGGACGATACCCTTGGGCGACGCTGCGAAGCATTGATTGCCTGCGTTTTACAAGATGGCAGCGGCAGGGCTCGCGGGCTGTCGTTTTTGTGAGCCGCGGGCGCGTAAGCGGCCGGGCACTGCGACGCTGCCCGAGGCCTGACGGCCAGCGGCTCACCATTGACTCAGCGGATCCCGACTAAACCGACAGCCCGTTGACGACTTCCGCTACAACCTCAGCTCACCACTCCAGCACACGCTCGACGCGCGGGGCACCATATTCGGCGGCTGCGGTATGCACCACCAAGTTGGGCGCCATCTCGGCGCTGCCGGCGTGATGGGTATGGCCGCACAACACCGTGATCTCGATCGCCGGATGCTCAACGGCAAATTGCTTCAAGACCGCGCCGACCTGGCCGCAGACAAAAAACGGCGCCCACAGGTCATCCGTCGTCCGGCCTTCGTACCAACACGATTCGCGAAACGGCGGCACGTGAGTCGCGACGGTGACGCCCCGCGCCGACTCGGGCAGCGCCAGCAATTTTTGCCGCAACCGATCCGCCGACTGGGCGCCTTGCTCACGCAACAGGCGAGGCCAACTGGCCGGGTCGACCTGGCGAAAGTCCTCGATGGCGACAAAATCGTTCAGACGCACCGGTGAGTTTTCGTAGTCGCCTTCGGTCCCATCGCCCCAGCCGTCTTCCCCGACCAGGAACTGCCCCGGCGTCAGTTCGATCAAGCTCGCGTCGGTCAGGTAACACAGCGACGGCAGCTCGCGTGCGACCGAGGCCACGTCGCGTCGCGTCGACCCGATCGACGATCCGTAGAAATCGTGATTGCCGAGCACGAAGTAAATCGGAAGGGAAATCGATTCGGCCAGACGGCGCAACTGAAACACCACGTCTTCGGCTTCCGAGATGTCGCCGGTGATCACCAAGGCGTCGGCACCGCAGCGAGAGACCTGGGCGATCCAAGTGTCCCAGGCTCTCAAATTCACGTGGTTGAGATGAAGATCGGAGGTCCAAACCAAACGCATTGCTGGACTCCAGGAGGGGGGCTCGTCTGGCGGACAAACATTCCAAGCCTTGCTCCCCGGGCTCTGCCCGGGAACAAGCTGTCTTGGAGGCTCCGCCTCCGGCAGTCGCGAAGCATGCAGTGCATGCCATTCTCACGCGTAGGGCATGCTGTGCATGCCTACCACGTAGGGCATGCTGTGCATGCCTACCACGTAGGGCATGCTGTGCATGCCTGCGTCACGCACAGCGTGACCTACGCGGTCGCCATCGGTCACGCCCAACGGACACGAGAGTTAGTTGGCCGCAGCGGCCAGCTTCGAGGCGGCCGCCAGGGCGTCGGCCTTGTCGGTGTTTTCCCACGTGAACGTGTCGCCTTCGCGTCCAAAGTGACCGCCGGCGGTGGTGACTTTGAATACGGGGCGGCGCAATTTCAGGTGCTCGATGATCCCGGAGGGGGTCAGCGGGAAATGCTCGCGAACCAGTTCGCACAGTCGCTCGTCGGGAACGGTTCCGGTTCCCTCGCTGTCGACGTGCACGCTGACGGGCTCGGTGACGCCGATCGCATAGGCCAGCTGGACTTCGCAACGCTCGGCCAACCCGGCTGCCACGATGTTCTTGGCGACATAGCGCGCCATGTAGGCGGCACTGCGGTCGACTTTTGTCGGATCCTTGCCGCTGAACGCCCCACCGCCGTGACGTCCCCAGCCGCCGTACGTATCGACGATGATCTTGCGCCCGGTCAGGCCACAGTCACCGTGGGGGCCGCCGACGACAAACTTGCCGGTCGGGTTGATGTGATACTTGATGTCGCCCTTGTCCAAGCCTTCGGGCAGCGACGGCTGAATCACGTTTTCGATGATGAACTTTTTGATCTCGTCGTTCGTGACGTCGGGGTCGTGCTGGGCGCTGACGACCACGGTGTCGACTCGGACCGGGGTGTTTCCTTCGTACTCGACCGTCACCTGGGCCTTGTTGTCCGGCCGCAACCAGCTGACTTCCTTGTTGAAACGCGCTTCGGTGATGCGATTGATGATGCGGTGCGAGAGTGCGATCGGCAGCGGCATCAATTCCGGAGTGTCCTTGCAGGCATAGCCGAACATCAGCCCCTGGTCTCCGGCGCCGACGTCTTTTCCGCTGGCGTCGTCCGAATCAACGCCCTGGGCGATATCGGGGCTTTGGGTGTCCACCGAAACCATCACGGCACAGGTGTCACCACAGATGCCCATTTGATCGTCGGTGTACCCGACCTCATTGATCGTTTGACGAACCACGTCGGCATAGTTGACTTTGGCCTTGGTGGAGATTTCGCCGGCGATGATTGCAACGCCGGTGGTCACCATGGTTTCGCAAGCAACGCGACTGTTAGGGTCTTCGGTGAACAGGGCGTCCAGAATGGCATCGGAAATCCGATCGGCCAACTTGTCTGGGTGGCCCATACTGACCGATTCGCTGGTAAACAAAAAACGAGCTTGGCTCACAGATTTACTCCAATAGGGGCGCTCAAGCCGTCGGTCCGGAAACTCGGAGACGTCGGCGCCGGCGTGAAATCGTTACAATCTTGATCTAATAACGTAATTTGGAGAGGCTCTGCTGAGAACCGCCGATGGCGAGTCTGACAGCGGAATTGTCTCGGATCACAGGATACAGTACCAGCTTGAACGCAACGCCGCCCCGAAACGATTCACCGCCTACCAAGCTGGGGCCGGAAATCCAGCCCCATCCTACACCGCCGCTGCTGCTTTCCTTCGTGCTGCACCTGGTTTTGTTGTTCCTGATCGCCTGGGTGGCTTCCTCCGCCCCTAAGGGATCCCAGGGGGAAATTGACCGCCAGATCGGGATCGCGGTGGTCCATCGGCTGCCCGATCGCGACCAAT
Source organism: Stieleria neptunia (assembly GCF_007754155.1). Lineage (NCBI taxonomy): Bacteria > Pseudomonadati > Planctomycetota > Planctomycetia > Pirellulales > Pirellulaceae > Stieleria > Stieleria neptunia. The sequence continues at coordinate 10,032,573 of NZ_CP037423.1, forward strand.
ACGAAGAAGTCACCGCGGACCCCAAGGAAACGGTCCAGGATACCGCCGCAGACTCCTCCAGCGCGGCAGCTGCCGCGGCTCCACCGGCCGATCTATCACCGCCGATCGATCTGCAAGGCATCCTGTCGGCGATGCAATCGACCCCCGCCCCGGTCAGCGGCAGCGGCATTGCCGGCGACGTCAAACTGGCCGGCGACGCATTCGGCGACGGCGCGGGCACGGCGGCCCCGTCCTCCGGCCAACAAGCAACGGCAAAGCTGTTCGGCGTCTCCGGCAGCGGAACGCGATTCGTCTACGTCTTCGACCGCAGCGACAGCATGAACGGCTTCGGCGGATTGCCGCTCCGAAGTGCCAAACGAGAATTGATCCGCAGCCTGCAGTCGCTGTCCCCCCAGCAGCAGTTCCAGATCATTTTCTACAACGAAAACGTCAAACCCTTTCAGATGTCGGGGATGCCGATGACCATGGTCGCCGGTGAACCGAACAACCTGAAACGGGCGCAACGTTACGTCGAAGCGATCCAAGCGTTCGGCGGCACCAAACACAAAGGCGCCTTGCTGATGGCCCTGCGGCTTTCCCCGGATGTCATTTTCTTTTTGACCGACGCGCACATCCCACGCCTTTCCCAATTGGAATTGAAGCTGGTGCAAGACCGCGCCGAACAGAGCGGGACGACGATTCACGCCATCGAATTCGGCAGCCGCGGCGGTCCCGCAGCGGATAGTTTTTTGAAAGATCTGGCCGCGATGAACAACGGGCAATACCAATACGTCGACGTCCGGCAGCTGCGGTCTGAACCGGTGCAGCCGAACGCCGCGGAACCCGGCGCGGACGAGGCACCCGCGCCGTGATCGGATCTCAATTCCCCATCGCCACGTGGCCGCACCTCGTCGCGGCCGTCTTGGTCAGCCTGTCGGCCGCCGGATCCGCCCCGGCTCAGGCTCAAACACCGCCGACGACCGAACCGCCGCATCGCGTCCGTTTGGCGCCGCCGGTGGAGACGAAATCCCAGTCCTCGGGGCGTTCGTCACCGGAGCATTGGTACCCGCGGCCGTTGACCACGCTTCGTGGGACGATCGAAACCTACGACGCCGAACAACTGGCCATCGTGCTCGATGGCCAGAGCGTCCCCACGCGCGTGTCTTCCCGGCGTGTGATCGCGGTCGAGCTGACCGAAGTGCCACCCGATCAAGCCGCCGCGTTGGAGTCGTTCCATCAAGGCGACTTTAGCGCCGCGCTCCCCGCCTTGGTCCGCAGCATCAGCGATCACGATGCCTCCAGCCGGCCTGCCGTCTGGCGGCAACAATGGCTCTCGATGGTGGCCGCTCAAGCCGCGATGCGCGGCGGACAGGGTGACATCGCGCTGGAACTGGTCAGCCAACTCGACGCCCGCCCGCTGCCGATGATGACGCTGGCGATCCTGCCGATCGATTGGACGGGAGCCATCGGCGGTGATGAATCCATGGTCCAGATGGCCGCCGGGCGCGCCGCGTCGGATTCGCTGGCGGTCAAGCTGGTCGTGGCCAGTTGGTTGCTGCGATCCCCAAAGTATCACAGTGCGGCGGAGGCCGCGTTGAAGCGTTTGGCCGAGCAACGCGACCGCAAAACGATCGCCTTACTGGCCAAACAGCTGACGTTTCGCACCCAACCGCCGCCCGCCATCGAAGCCAACCTGCGACGCATGGAAAACGAGATCGAAGCGCTGCCGATGGCGCTGCAGACCGCCCCAATAATTTCCCTCTTGAACTTAGTCCGCCAAGCGGGGCTGACCGATCAAGCGAAGCAATGGAAGCTGACGTTGGAGTTGGCCGCACCGAACTGGCATCCGGATCTGGCGGCCGGCGTCGCCGGGCCGTAGGGGGCGATTGACCTACCTCTCCACCCAGACACCGTGCCCAGCCAAGCCGGTGGGAATCAGGGGAGGGATGGCAGAATCATTCGGGGCAGAATGATGGATCGAGCATAGGCCGGCGCGAAACGGCTGATCCCGAGACGAATCCAAGGAATTGAAACCGGCATGCCCGACCGCAACACCATCGAGACGATTTTTCTGGAGGCCGTCGAACTGCCGGCGGACCAGCTTGCATCGTTTCTCGATCGCCGCTGCGGTGGTGATAGGGAACTGCGGGACGCGGTGATGGAGTTGATCGAAGCCGACCGGCAAGCGGGCGACGGGGCGTTTCTACGGTCTCAACTGTTCACAAAAGACAACCTCGACGAAGCCGCGACTCCGATTCCCGACAGGCCGACCAACGACGACGCGGATCGTTTCCGGATCCTCCGTGCCTATCGCCAGGGAGGACTCGGCGAAGTGCTGCTGGCCCATGACCGACAACTCGATCGCGACGTCGCGATCAAACAAATCAAACCCCGCTGGGCCGACAGCGAGGAAGCGAGGCAGCGGTTCATTCAAGAAGCCAAGGTGACCGGTCGGCTGGAGCACCCGGGGATCGTGCCCGTCTATGCGATGGGCACCTGGCCCGATGGTCAGCACTATTACGCGATGCGTTTTATCGAAGGCGACACGATGAAAGACAGCATCGATCGCTACCATCGACCGCTGCAACACTCCGACTCCACCGACGTCAAAGGGCTGCAACTGCGCGAGCTGTTGTCACGATTCGTCGATGTCTGCAACACGATTCAGTACGCCCACAGCAAACGCGTCCTGCACCGGGACATCAAACCGTCCAACATCATGGTCGGCCCCTATGGTGAAACACTGGTCGTCGACTGGGGGCTGGCCAAGTTGTTGGACGAACCGGTCGAAGAATCGATGACGGCCGATCTGGCCCGAGCGATTGCCAAGGGAAGCGGATCAACGCCCACACGCATCGGCGGAACCGTGGGCACGCCGCAATACATGAGTCCCGAACAAGCCCAGGGAAAACTGGAATCCATCGGCACGCGGACGGACGTTTATTTGCTGGGCGCCACCCTGTATCAAATCCTGACCGGCCGTCCGCCGCATCAGGATGATTCGATCTCACGGTTGCTGAAAAAAATCGCCGCCGGAACGTTGACCCGGCCACGCCAGATCGCGGCCGACATCGCGCCGCCGCTGGAGTCGATCTGCTTGAAAGCGATGGCTGCCGATCCCAGCGATCGATACGCCGATCCCAACCAGATCGCCGACGACGTCCATCGCTGGATGGCCGATCAAGCGGTCTCGGTCCACAAGGATCCCGTTTCAGTTCGCGTCAATCGCTGGATGCGACGACACCGCACCGCCACCAGCACGCTCGCCGTGACGCTGCTCTTGTTGGCCATCGGCGGCGTCTTCGGTTCCATTCTGTGGAATGTGGCCAACGTGCGAAAACTGCAAGCCGAACAGGAACGGCGCAGCAAGCGACTGGAACTCGATGCCAAAGACCGACAACGGATCGCGGAGTTGCAAACCACCGCCGACGCCGCCGAAACCCTGGCGGCGATCGAGGTGTCTCGCGATCGATACACCTCGGCGCTAAACGTCTTGCGGAACACGCTGCCGGGTGTGCGATCGGAACCTCGGCTGATCGAACAAGCCGATCGAATCGAACAGCAAGCCGATCGAATCGAGTCGCTCGTCGATTTTTATGCGCTCGCCGAAACCGTCGAGCAACAAAACGTGCTGAGCCGAGACACCAAGGCCTTGCTGGCCTGCACCACCGCACTGAAACGACTCGGCATCTGGGACCGCACCGATTGGTGGACCGGGCTGCCCGATCAAGACCTCTCGGCCGAACAGATCGATCGCCTGCGATGGGATGTTTATCAACAGCTGATGTTGATGGATGCGATGCTGGTCAAATCGATCGGAATCCGGCTGACCGGCGAGGGTCGTGTCGGCGGCCCGAGCGCGTTGCTGCGTGCCGCCGGCCGATTGCTGACGACCAATGCCGGAAAAGCCGAAGCGGAAGCGGCGCTGGTGGTCAGTGACCGCATCGATCGGTTTCGACTATCCGAATCCACACGCCTGTATCGATCGATCGCAAACATGCGACTGGGCACGGGCGCCCGATTGCAAGGAAAGGATTTGGGGCAGACACGCAACGGCCCCGATGCGCATTCCCTGGCCGTGCTCAGCATGATCGCCGCGATCGACCCCAGTTTTAAATTGGTCTTTCGCGGCTACCAGGGTGACGACGCACTGCTCACGGCACGCGATCTGTTCGGACGCTCGGCCGCACTGAACCCGAATTATTACGGAACCCATTTGGGGCTCGGGCAAGTCCATTATTTGATCGCCCAGCGGATCAGCGATCGGCGTCCCGACGATCTGCAATGGGAAGACCTGGCTCCGGCGCTGCATTCCTTCGGTCAGTGCATCACGTTGTTGCCCCAACGCTGCTTTGCCTTCGCCGATCGCTCCAGCATCTATCGTTGGCAGGCCCGATTGATCGCCGACGACGAACGTTACAGCCCGGCCGAACGTCGCCGCCGTGCGACCGAACGGCTGCAATGGAGTCTCGAGGACGCCCAGCGGGCGATGCAATCCTATGACGTGCATCCCTGGGTCGGATGGCAGGCCGGCCAGGCGTTCGCCGAACTGGCGCAAGTCGATCGAGCCCTACAGCTTTGGATTCAAACCGCCATCGATACCTATCCCCTGGGAGAAATCGCCGACATGCGTTTCGTCGCCGTCGACGACCTGCGGGGACGGGCAGCAATCGGCGACTGGTTGCAACAACAACTCGCTCGACCCGAATCGCAAATTCGTTTCAACCCGGTCGACGGCTTCACCGCACTGGCCGGCGTTCGACTCAATCAAACCCGCCAGGACGAGGCGCTCGCGGCGATCGAATCGGCGCTCGACATCGATCCGAACAACCTGCACGCGCGGGCGATCCGTGGCATGATCTTGTTGCGTCAGCGCGGCTTCGAAACGGCCGAGTCCGATTTCCAGGCCGTGTGTGATGCCGATCCCGATCATCCCCTGGGAACATTCGGCCTGGCGCAGTGCCGTGAACACGAGGGGCGATTGAGCGAAGCAGCGGAGATGTTTTCGATCGCAGAGCATGCCGCACTGACCGGCGAAAATCAGGCCGCGGCCGCGCTGGGACGTTGCCGCACCGCGGCCTTGTCCGGCGATCTGGCCGCTGCGGAGGCTGCCGTTGGACGCGCGATCGACCTCGAACCCGCTTGCGATCTCCTCGCCTCCGTTCGCTCCATCGCGACCGAACTGAGTCGCCGAAAACGTTCCCCAGACGTCGACGAAATGCAAATCGCCGCGTTGGAAGCGTTCATCAAATCGCTCGCCAAATTGCCTCGAGCGACCAAGATCGACGTGATGCCCGCCGCCGACCCCCGACGATCGTCCGCGGCCTCGATCCTCAATGGCGGCTTCGAACTCGATTCGATCCGCTACTGGAACTCCATTTCCGGAGCCAAGTGGGAAACCACGCCTGGGTTTGCATCCTCCGCCCAAATCAGCCCGGAGGCCCACTCGGGAAACCGCTCGCTGCGTCTCACCGTGTCCGCTGCCGACGGCGACGGTGTCGCCAACGCCTCGGGCCGAACCGGCCAGGAGTTTTCCGTCGTCGCCGGCCAGCGCTACCGACTCTCTTGTTGGGCCAAAGCCGAGCGACTGGCCGCCGGTGCGATGCGAATCGTCGGTCCCGCCGGCGAGACACTGATCGAGTTCGATCCCGGCAGCTATGACTGGCGCCGGGTGGCGGCACCGTTGATCGTGACGCAAACCGCCGACGGCCGACGCGTTGCTGCCGGTACCATCGTCCCGGTCCGGATCCAAATCGTCGCCCGCGGGGACGGGACGCTGTGGCTGGACGATTTCATGTGCCAGAGCACGCCGTAGCCGCGTAGTGCATGCTTTCCGCACCAATGGCGTGGCTTTCGTCAGCGGCAGAGCGCGAACCCAATGCCATGTCGTTTGACGCCAAGCGGGGTGTCTTTTGTTAGCGGCAGGGCGCGAGCCCTCCGGTCTTCCACGCTGAAACCGGACGGCTCGCGGGCTGTCGATTTAGTCGGGATCAGCTGAGTTAATGGTGAGCCGCTGGCCGTAAGGCCTCGGGCAACGTCGGAGTGCCCGGCCGCTTACGCGTCGCGGCTCACAAAACCGACAGACGGCTCGCGCCGTTCCGCTAACCTCTTCCAGGTAACGCGTTCGCGCCAATCGGCTGATCTTCCGACACTTTTTTTTCAGGTTTTGTTTCAGGGGTTTTGCGGCGACTGCCGCAGGGTCGTGTGTCAGGCAACTCACCCGATTCGAAACACACTCCACCGAGACAAAACCATGAAACGTCAAACCCTTTGCACCGTCGCCGCCGCCACCCTGTTCACCCTCGCCTTGGCGGCTTCGCCCGCTGAAGTTTCCGCCCAATCGGCCGGATCTTGGGTCGACATCGCCCGCGGACGTGTCGGAGCCGGCGCCAACGCCGACGGCATGATCCAAATCGCCAAGTCTCGCAGCAGTTCGAAAAACGGCGTCGATTTCGGCCACGGATTCGCACTCGGAGCCGGCCCCAACGGGCTTGCCATCAGCAACTCGATCGGTGTCGGCGGCGGCCAAGCCGGAGCGGCCCACAACGTGCAACTGAACATCGGACGAGGCGGTGCCCACGTCAGCCACGGCGGAGTGGTCACGCAGGGCGGCAACCGACGCGTGGTCAGCGGCGGACAGACCGGCACATCGGGAGGTCGAGTGTACGGCGGCAGCCATTCGACCGGCTACGGACAACACACCAAAGCGTACTCCAAGAGCCAGACGCGACAGTGGGGTGGCCAGGTCTATCAAGGACAGGTCAATCAATACCGGGCCTACCAAGGCCAACCCAACGCGACCCGTTCCCGGTCGATGCCGGCCCGCGTCATCCGCGGCGGCGGGATCCGAATGTTCGGCCGCTAAACGAAACACACCCGCAACCAAGCCTCCGACCCACGGTCGGGGGCTTTTTTGCGTTGGCCAACGGGTGGCTGCCGCGAGCGCCCCGCCAACGACGTCACCCTCCTTGGCAGCCTCGTTCTTTAGTCACCCTCCTGCCAGGAGGGTGACTTTCAAACTGCACGAATCACCCTGCTTTCCCCCGCTTTCGTTTTCCAATCCCGACTCCATTTTCAGGACCGTTCCCATGACCCTTCGACTCTTCAGCGGCAGTGCCGCCACCCTGCTCGTCGCGTTTGCCGTCTTGGCCCAGACGCCACCTGCGGCGGCCGAGCCCGAACCGGAACTCACCCTCCAACCCGTTCCGGCATTGCTGCGTCTGCATCTGCCCATCCTGGGTGAACAACGCGGCGTGCTGGTCGAGGCCGTCGCCGCGGAGTCGGCTGCCGCGGGCGCCGGACTCCGTGCCGGCGACGTCATCTTGGAAGCCGGTGGGCGAGCCGTCATCACAGGCGATGCACTGGAGCAGCCGGACCCGGCGTTTCCGATCGTGGTGCTGCGCCGCGGCCGCACGCAGGTGTTGCAACCGGCGGCCACGGAAAACCGGTTCTTTGATCGGATGTTCGGTCCCCCGATGCCGGGCAATCGACGGAGCGGGACCAGCGTCAGTTCTTCGGCGATCAGTTCCGGTTCTGGCAGTCGCGCCGTTTCGGTCAGTCGCGCCGGTGACCAGATCGCGATCGAAATGTCGTTGCCGGAACTGGCCGAGGGCCCGATCCGATTTCGAGGCACGGCGGCGGAAATCGAGCAACAACTGCGACAGAGCACGCTCGGCGAAGCGGTCAAACGCGAGGTCCGAACGGTGCTCCGTCAGTCTCGCTAGGGTGGTGACCGGTCGGGCGGTCAATGTCACGCGGCCTGTTGATTGAATCCGATCACACGTGAGATCCGCTTCCCTCGATCGATCTGATCGAACAGACGATCTCCGGTACCACAGCAATGGATCACACCCACGGATGGCAGCGCGTACCCACGGATCCCAGGCTGCTTTCTATCCGTGGGTTCGCTCTGCCATCCGTGGGTTCATTTAAATCGGGCACTCGGGGCTGTCCTCAGGCTGGTGTTTCCAGCGTCGCGATGCAACCCGCCGGTTTGACTCCGCGATCCAATCAGACGGATGACCGGCGCATGACGTTTACCGCTAGACGGTCCACTCCGTTCAACTCGGTCCCAGGCTCCGCCCTACGCCGTGAACGATTTATTTCCTGTGTTGGACGAGGTTTTAGCGGCAGGGCGCAAGCCCTCCGGCTTGCGCATCTTTGCCAACACACCGGAGGGCTCGCGCCCTGCCGCTGAAAAGTCGTTCACGGCGTAGGGCTCCGCCTTGGAACGCAAGCTGGAAGCGTACGCCACGGGGAGAAAAGTTTTCGAAAATCGTTCAGGGGTTTGACGGGTCGCGACGCAGGTGTCTGGTGAAGGCCGACAACACTGGCCGCCACCCACGAAACCCAGTTCTTTACCCCGCTTGTCCATCAGGAACAGACCCATGAAACGCTTCGCAACCACCTTCGCCGTTGTCGCCCTCCTCGCCACCGCTGCATTCACCGGCAACGCCCACGCCCAAGTCTCTGCATCCAGCTACTCGACCGGCGGCACCGCCGTCTCGAGTGCTTACGGCCGCGGCAACACGCGGTTGAATTCCTCGGCTTACGCCAGCGGCGGCGGCTACGCCCGATCGACGATGACCGGCCGCGGAGTCAACGGCGGTTTCGCCAGCGGCAACAGTCGAGCCGTCTCCCACGGCGGTGTGGCGATCAGCAACGGCAACTCGTCGGCCAACGGCTGGGGTGCCCGCTCGCACTCCAATTCCCAGGCTCGCACCGTCGGCGGATTTGCCCGCAGCAACAGCAACGCGGTCGCCAACGGCAACTGGGCCAACGCCCGCTCCAACGCCGTCACCCGAACCTGGGGCACCTACGGCAGTTCGTCCTCCGAAGCGATCGACAATCGCCGGTCCACCAATCCCGTTTATCCGACCAACACGCCCAGCTACACCGGCGGCAATTACAGCAGCGGAACGACGGCAACGGTCTACCAAAACTCGACACCACGAGCGACCGTCTTCCGCAGCCGCAGCGTCCGACGCGGCTGGTGAGCCAGACGCCGAAACCATTTCTCCCGGCCTCGCACCGTTATCGGTGCGGGGTTTCTTTGTCATCCGAACCATCCAGTGGGATAGGCTTCCAGCCTGTCAATTCAGTGGGAGAGGCTTCCAGCCTCGAATGGCGCGACCATGGAGGTTGGTATTGGGCTATCGGAACGGTCCAGCATAGAAAAAACGCGAAACGCGACTCAAAACAGCGATCTGGTCGATTGAGTGTGATGCGATCAGCCGATCGTTGTACGACGTCCTTTCTAGGTCGTCGGGAAGAGTCCTCCGGACGACGGCCCGGAAGGGCCATCGTACGTGCGAAAAGCGGTCGTCCTAAGATGGACGGTCCCTCAAGACAAAACACCAACGGATTGCCGAATCCCTTTTTACTTCTGCCCGCTCGATCCTAAACTAGTAGATACCGATCCCCCCCTTACCCCCGGATCCGCCATGTCTGACCCCCATCCCAACACCGATCCTGCTGTGGACGCGATCGTCGAACAAGCCCTTCGCGGTGAAGTCCCCCGTCGCGATTTTCTGCGTCGACTGGTCGTCGCCGGACTGTCTTCGGCGGCTGCGTACCAGGTCCTCGATGAAACCACAGCGGCGGCACAATCCGGTGGCTCAGGGCGGATCACCACCTTTGCCATCGGTGAAGAAGGCAGCACGCCCAAGCCGCCGACTCAAAAACCTTCGCCGAACCCTCCGATGACGACGCTAGCGGTCGGCGAAGAGTCGACGAAGCCGCCGGCAAACCAAGTCACCACCCGCGCCGTCGGCGAGGAGTCGACCAAGCCGCCGACGCCTCAAGCCACGACCTATGCCGTCGGCGAAGAATCAACCAAACCGCCGACCCCTCGGGCCACGACCTATGCCGTCGGCGAGGAATCATCCAAACCGCCGACCCCTCGGCCCACGACCCAAGCCGTCGGCGAAGAATCAACCATGCCGCCGACGACACTGTCCTATGGATTGGGCGAAGACGGACGACGTGCGACGACGATGGCCGTGGGGGAAGAAGGCCGACCGACGCCCAAACCCACCACGACCAACTGGTCCGGCGAAGAGTCTCGGGTGACAACCCATGCGGTGGGTGAAGAATCCAACAGCGTCCCGAAAGCCACCACGCTGGCCTGGGGCGAAGAAGGCTCGATCAAGAAGCCGCAATTCAAAGTGCCCTCGAGTCCCTTCAAGAACATCCCCCGGCCGTGGAAAAACTTTCGCCGTTGGTGATCGTCCGAGCGAAACGCAAGACATGAATGCAAGAAACATCGACTTGGTGATCGTCGGCGGTGAATCCGACCCCAACACCCGGCGGATCGTCGACCAGGCCCACCTCCGCGGCGTCGATTATTTTTTCTGGGACACCGACCGGCCGGGCGCGCGTCAGATCGCCTGGGATTTTCAATCGCCGGAAATCGATTTCGGCGACGTGGCGTTGCGGCCTGCGGGAATGTTTCTGCGTTTCAATGTGTTTGACTCCGACGCGGCCGCCAATCACGCCGCCTACGACGTCGCCGAATCGTTCGCACTTGCTTGGGCAAACATTCGGTTGCTCAACCGAAGCACGACCGGTGACGGCAACAACAAGTCGCGCAACCTGGTCCGCGCCCGCCGCTGCGGGCTTGTGATTCCACAAACCACCGTGTTGGGTGACCTGTCGCCGCTGGAAAGCGTCCCCGACCCGAATCTCAAGATCATCAAACCGCTGGCCGGTGGCGACCACGCCTTCATCGCCGGCGATGTCATCACTGACCCCTCGCGGCTCCCCGGACTCGCACCGCAGTTCGTCCAGGAACGACTCGACGGCGAAAACCTGCGCGTCTTTTCGATCGGCGGCAAACTGCACGCGTTTCATTTGCAAACGACCGAAATTGATTATCGAACCGACGACGACGTGGTCGTCCACGCCACCGCGGTTCCGGAGCAGATTGTTGCATCGGTCCATCAATTGGTCGAACAAATCGGTTTCGATTACTGCGCGCTCGACTTCCGCTGTCGAGACGGATTCCGCGATCCGGTGTTCTTGGAAATCAACTCGTTCCCGATGTTTGTGGCGTTCGACGACGCCTGCGAAAACAGGCTTGCCGACGCGATTTTGGAGTTTCTGGTCTGAAAGAGTACACTGCCGGCTGGCTTTCACCGCTATTTGCAAGGTCGGCAGGAATGAATCAGCCCCCCAACGACGTCTCGATGATGCTGCGTGAACTCGGACGCGGCAATGATTCCGTCAAAGAACAACTGTTCGAACAACTCCAAAGCGAGCTTCGACAAATGGCCTCGGCGCTGATGCGCCGCGAACGCAGCGACCACACGCTGCAGGCCACGGCGCTGGTCAATGAAGCCTGCATTCGGTTGCTCGATTCCGATGCGATCGGCAACGCGACCGACCGCCGCTATTTCTTCGCCGCCGCCAACCGCGCGATGCGTCAAATCTTGATCGACCACGCGCGACGACGGAACACAACCAAACGTGGCGGCGAGTACCAGCGCGGATCGTTGGACGTCGTGCTGGAGAATTTTGAGAACAGCAACGGCTGCCGGTTCGAAGACTTGGAAGCGTCTCTGGAAGTACTCGAAAAAGACTCGCCGCGGCAGCGCGAAGTCGTCGAACTGCGGTTCTTCTCGGGATTGTCGATCCCCGAAACCGCCGAGGTGCTCGGCGTCAGCGAGGGGACCGTCGAACGCGATTGGCGTTTGGCCAGGGCCAAGTTGTATCAGCAACTGCGCGAAGAATAGAAAGCCATACCCACCGATGGCACGGGCCTACGTGTGGGTGTGCAGGCTTTAGCCGCCCGGTGTCGCTGCTCGGGACGTCGATTTTATTACTGCCGGATTTGGCAACCTATATATAGATTCCCTCCCTCTGGGAGAGACGGCGTTTGCGCAGCAAGCAAACGCCAGAGAGGGCCCGCGCTGCAAACGTCTTATCGACTTCCGCGACGATCAACTCCGCCACTTATACAATCGACGTCCCCCGCAGCGAGTAGGAACGCCTAAAGGCTGGACACCAACGGTTGCTGAATCCCGTACCATTCTTACCTGGCGTCTGTTCCGCTCGACAAACGCAACGTCAAACTTGAACGTCGTCAACGCACTAGAACAGATCCTGCTGCTGCGATGCCCCTTCCGACAACTCGATGCGCTCGACGCACTCCGGCACATCGTTGCGGGGACTGTTGACGGTCCTTGACACCGGAAAGGCGGTCAGCAGATCGTTAGGCGCCGGTCGCAGCAACTCGCGCAGGGAACTCGGATCGTCGAGTCCTGTTTCCAGCCATGCCGCTTGCCCGTCGGCGTCCAAGATCACGGGCATCCGATCGTGTATCGACCGCGTCGTGTCATTGGCCGAGGTGGTCAAAATCGTGAACGTTTCGATCGGCCGATCATCACCGTGAATTTTGCGGTTGCGTTCCCAGAGCCCGGCCAGCGCCAGCACGCTGCCATCGCTGGGCTCGATCAAGTAAGGCTGTTTCCCATCGGCCGTCTTCATCCATTCGTAATAACCGTCGGCGGGGATCAGACAGCGTCGCTGGGCAAACGCTTTTTTGAACGACGGTTTCTCATGCACCGTTTCGCTGCGGGCGTTGATCATCCGATTGCCGATTGCCAGGTCATCGGCCCAGGATGGGACCAGTCCCCAACGCAGCATCACCCACTCGCGACGTGGGTCCTCCGCGGCGCGGATGCAGGACACGTTTTGGGTCGGCGCGATGTTGTACCGCGCGGTGCTTTCATACTCGGCGGCCTTGGCTGCGATCTCCTCGTCCGACCACAGGGGCAAAAACTCTTGCGTCCAAGCGGCCGCGGGAGTGCGAAGATTGATGCGACCACACATGATGACGAGTCTCTGGCGTGCTCTTTGTTAGCGGTAGGGCGCGAGCCCTCCGGTCGTTCACCGCGTTCTCAACGCTTGCACCGGACGGCTCGCGGGCTGTCGATTTCGTCGGGATCTGCTGAGTCAATGGTGAGCCGCTGGCCGTCAGGCCTCGGGCAGCGTCGCAGTGCCCGGCCGCTTACGCGTCGCGGCTCACAAAAACGACAGCCCGCTCGCGCCGTTCCGCTAACCCCTTCGATGCCCCAACAAGTGTATCAATTTGCGTGTTGCAGAATGCATCGATTGCCGCATCGTCTCGGCGCCGGCCTCGGGCCGAATCGAACCGAATCAGACACGGAAAAACACGCAAAAAGTGGCGATCGACGCCGCCTCCAGCGCCGACCGCCTGACCGTCGTTCATCCCCTGGGGAAGGGTTATTCGAGGCCGGGAGAGTTGAAAAGCAAACCGGATGCCAAACGCCACCCGCGACATTCTGCACAAACGCACTACAATCCTGGCGGAAAACCGCTGATTCCCCCGACAGGACCCGCAAGCCTTGAATTTTCGACTTCTCAGCCGCGTGCTCGGCATCGTCTGTCTGCTGATCGGCGGATCGATGAGTTTCAGTCTGCCGTTTGCGTTTCCGCTGCTGGCCAACCGGACCCATCTGCCCGCGGCCGAGGCGTTGGAACGCGAGGGGATCCAAGGTCTGGTCTTGAGCATGGCGATCAGCTTGTTGGTCGGAACACTGCTGTTGGTCAGCGGACGCGGCAATCGCGGTAAACCGCTGTTTCGCAAAGAGGCGATGGCCGTGGTCGGACTCAGTTGGGTGCTGGCGACCGTGCTGGGCGCGTTGCCGTACTACTTGAGTGGAACCGAAATCGCCGCCGATCAATCGATCACGTTCATCGAGGCGATGTTCGAATCTCAGTCCGGCTTCAGCACGACCGGCGCGACGATTCTGACGGACTTGGAGAACCCGAGCTCCGTTCCACACTGCATCCTCTTTTGGCGCAGTTGGACACACTTTCTGGGCGGATTGGGGATCGTCGTGTTGTTCGTCGCCATCCTCGGCCAAGGTTCCGCCGGCAAGGCGATGGTCCGCGCCGAAATGCCGGGGCCGAGCAAGGAAGGTAGCATGCCCCGGATGCAACACACCGCGCTCGTCTTTGCCGGCATCTACTGCGGCTTGAACGCGATCCTGACGGTGATCTACATGCTCGAAGGCATGACGCTCTTTGACGGGCTGTGTCACGCCTTTGGCACCATGGCCACCGGGGGCTTCAGCACGTACAACCGGTCGCTGGGCGGATTCGACAGTCCACTGATCGAGTACACCACCATCCTCTTCATGATCCTGGCCGGTACCAATTTCACGTTGCTGTATTTGACCTTGGCCGGCGGGCCACGACAGTTGTTTCAAGACGTGGAGTTTCAAACCTTTATCGGAATCATCGCCGGACTCAGCGGGTGCATCTTGCTGTTCGGGATGCGTGCCGGTGATGTCGGCTTTGAATCGCTCGGGCAAGGATTTCGCAATGGGCTGTTTCAAGTCGTCTCGGTGATGACGACCACCGGCTACGGGACGGCCGACTTCGATCGCTGGAACAACTTCGCCCGCGGCAGCCTGCTGGTGTTGATGTTCATCGGCGGATGCGCCGGCAGCACCGGCGGCGGAATGAAAGTCATTCGGCACGTGCTGTTCTACAAGATCCTGCTTCGCGAGATCGAACTTTCGTACCGCCCCCGCGTCGTCCGACTGATTCGGATCGGCGGCAACACCGCCGACGATCCGGCGATGCTCCGCGGCATCATGGTCTACTTCTGTTTGATCCTGGGAATTTTCATCGCCTCATGGATGCTGTTGGTCACCTTCGAACCGAGCTCGACGTGGGGCTATTCCGAGGAATCAGCGGCGCTGGCCGAAGACAGCACGCTGGACGAAAAACTGTTGGATTGCGCCAGCGCCGTCGCCGCCACGCTCAACAACATCGGTCCCGGACTCGGCGTCGTCGGCGCGACGCAGAACTACGCCGGATTCAGCCAAGGCGCCAAGTTCCTGTTCGTCTGGCTGATGCTGCTCGGACGCGTCGAAGTGTTTAGCGTGCTGGTGTTGGTCTTCCCGACCTTCTGGCGACGGACGTGAGGCCACCGCGCCCTCTCGTTCCAAGGCTCAGCCTTGGAACGCACTGCCGGCGAGGCTCCGCCTCGCGCGTCACGACGATTAAGAGGCAGAGCCCTACGCCGTGAACGATTTGTTAGCGGCAGGGCGCGAGCCCTCCGGTGGGTTGGCAATAACAAGGAACCGGAGAGCTCGCGACTGTCGATTGAGTGGAATTAGTCGAGGCAATGGTGAGCCGCTGGCCGTAAGGCGTCGGGCGGGCGTCTGGATGCCCGGCCGCGTACGCGTCGCGGCTCACGAAACCGACAGCCCGCTTGCCCCCTGCCGCTAAAACCACGTCAAACACAGGAAATAAATCGTTCACAGCGTAGGGCGGAGCCTGGGAACGAGTCCCTCCGCTACCGCCCCATCAACTCCGCCGGGACCTCGTCGGGCCAGTCACCGGTCAATCGAATCGTGCGAACGGTCACGTCACACTTCTCGTGACGATAAATGCCCGGTCGTTCGTGGCCTCGGACCGGAATCGTCGTCAGCGGTTGGTCGTTCAGCGTGAGCGCCAATTGGTCGCCCTCGCGTGACATCACCAAGGTGTTCCAAGCTTCATTCTTCGGCACGTTGTCCGGTGCGATCGCCGAATAGGGCGGGTCCAGGTTTGCGACATTGACAAACCCGACGGATGCCAAGTCCCCATTGGCGATGATCCAATCGGGCGTCGTTCCTTCCGCCCCCAACCGCATCACCGTCCGCCCGATCGTCGGCGAAAACTCCGTTTCTCCGCTCTTCCAATAGAATTCGATCTCGATCGACTCCCCGTCCTGAATCGGTCGCAGGTATTCGATGTGGCTGGCCGACTCGGACGCGCGGCTGCTCGAATCGGCGGGCTTGCCGTTGTAGTGCAGTTGTCCTTCACGCACACTCCAACCGTTCGGCAAGGGACCTTTTGCCAAGTCAGCCTCCATCTTTTTGCGGAACTTGAGAATCGATTGCTCGTTTTGCTTCGGTCCGATCGGGAGCAACATCTTTGGAATCGACCTGCCGCGCGTCAGCACGCCCCAACCACGCATGGTCGGATCGATCAAATTGACTTCATCGGGAATCGTGGGTGACCCCGAGAATCGCACGTCACGAAAATGCGTCGCCGTGCGATACTTGTGGTGATGAATCGAGACGAAGGGGTACGATCCCGTCACCGTGTCACTGACGTAGGGCTCGCCATTGCACAACGCTTCAACCCGGTCGTCAGAAACCGCAACCGCTTCGACGTTCGGCTTGCCCTGGCGGATCGAACCGACCTTGAACTCGACTTGCCCACGATTGCCCATCCCCAAAATTTTGGCCGATTGTTGCCATCCGTTGCCTTGGTAGATCACGCCTCCATAGGCGATGTCTGCTTCGCCCCAGCCCCCGTCTTGAATCTCCGCCGAAAAGGTGAACGAACCGCTCAGCGGATACTTGAACATCAGGTGCGACTGTTCATACCCGCTGGTCCCGCTGATCCAGCCGTCGGGACCGACGGCGTAGAGTGGCGGCAAAAGCACGTTGTCTCCGCGATAGCGAGCGGAGATGGGAACGACGTCAAAATGTTCCAACGGTGAATCCGTCGTCCCGCCCGCCGCCCGACCGACGCCCATCTTTGCCGACGCGCGGGCGACGGCGGAAATCATAAAGTTCCGCTGTCCGCGAACCGCGTAAACTTTTACATTGCGAATCATCGGTTCCGCAATCGCCACGGGCAGCCCTGCTTCAAAGGCGCGAACGATCAAATGCGTCTCCAACGCCGGGAACCAAAGACCTTTGTCGTTCTGCTTGGGAAGGTTCTTGGCCAATCGATCCCCGACCGCACGCAACGTCGGCTCGATTTCCTTCAGCACCGGAGCCGTTTCGTCAGCGTTCGATTTGGCCGCCGCCAATTTCAACAACGCCGCCGCCATATCGGCTTCATCCCCGACCGTCTTTCGATTGCGCTGCAGTTTCTCAAGAATCGACTCGGTTTGCCCCGCAGCGACCGCGTCATCGATCAACATCACCAGCGAATTGACAACCGGGTAGTCTTCGGTGCTGGTGGGCAGATTGATGACTGCATCGAGCAGCGGATGTTGCCTCCGCACCAGCGGCGGCGGAATTTCGTAACTGACCAACGCGTCGAACGATGCGATCGGATCATCGCCGTCGCGGCCGAAAGCCAAATTCTCTAACAGCCGGATTCGTTTGTCGGCGGGCAACTGCGAAATCGCCAGACAGACATGGGATTCAAACCGATTGGAATAATTTCGCTGCGTCGTGAAATGCTCGAGGATGGATCGGCGGAAAACGGGATCCATCTGCTCGGTCAACCCGTCATCGATCATGCTGACGGTCAACCGCTCCAGGGCCCGCCGCTTGTAATCTTGCAGGTCGACGCCACTGGGGTAGGCCTGCGTCTCGATCGTTTCCAACTCGGATTGGATGTAGTCGTCGATGACTTGACGATCGCCGCTGGCTTTGGCGATGGCCACGTACCGGAGCGCGAGTCGCCGCCGGATTTCGCGGTGCCGGTTAGCGGTGTAGCCATCAGAACCGATCAGCGATTCGGTGCGTCGCGACAATTCGCCGACTTTTGTTGTGACATCTACCAGGCTTTCACCACCAGTGTTTTTCGCGGCGTTGATCATGTCAGACGCGAGGATCGGCCAGATGGCATGCATCACCCGATCAACCACTTCCGACTTCTTTTGCGATTCACTGGCCATCTGACTGGTGATCGTCGTCACCGGCCCTGTGCCCGTGGGGCGTTGCCCCAGCGGAGGAAGCTGTTTGTCGATTGCGGCGATCAAGCGATCCAACGACGCGGCAAGACGCTCCATGTTTCCAGCGGCAAAGGCGAGTTGAACCAACGCGATCGACAATTCCGCGTTTTCATCGGCCGATCCCAAACGTTCTTCCAGCGTCGCGGCGACCTCGTCGGCCCGACCGCTGGCCGCCGCCGCAGTCGCCAACACCATCGATGCCGAGGAGACGACGATGTCATCGTCGGACCGAATCCGATCGTAAGACGACGTGGCAATCTTTTGGGAATAGTTGAAAACCGTGTCGGGCCGATTGGCCGGGGCGAAGATCGCCAGGTAGGCATCGGCCACGCGGCCCATCGCTTGGCGATCGATCTGACGGTCGCGATCGGTCTGGTAGGAACTGAGTTTGAATTCAAACGGAACGCCCATCGCTTGGGACAAGGCATCGGTCACGGCGGAAACCTTGGCGGCCAACAGATCCATTTCCGTCTGCTGTTCGCGAGAGTTGAACGTCGGCTGACTGCGTGACGCAGTAATCGCAAATGCATCGCCGCCGGTGGAAAGCTTTCGCAGCGGGGGACCGTTTTGAAGCGCCAGTTGCAATGCCCGCATCGACGTGTCGATTTCGCCTGCCTTGGCGGCGTCCTTGGCGACCTGCAAGCATTGATCGACCAACGATTGCGACAGCGGCGCATCCGGTGCGGACTGGGCGGTGATTAAATCCAAGATCCGGGAGATGGCCTGCGACGCGTCTCCAGTGATTTCCGCGAGCGCCAGCGCGATCGATGAGTCATTCGCGGATTCGGCAACCTTGCTGAGGTAGTCGACCAATCGCGCGCCGATCTCTTGGTTGGTTTGATTGTCCGATCGACTGGCCGCCCGCGCGACCGGATACAGATCAAACAGTGCGGTGGTCTTGACGCGGTCGACGACCTGATCGCCCTTGTTGACGAGTTCTGTTTCAGTCGGCAAACGCTCGAACAACGTCTTGGCAAGCTTGGTGGTGGAATCATCCTCCAGGTAACAGGCCGTCATCAGTTGCAGCGCCGCCAATTGCCACGATGCGCTGTGAAGCTCGGCCAGCTTGCCCACTCGTTCGGCAAACGCTCTGACGGACTCCCGGGCTTTCTCGTCCGCGACTGCGACGCGGATCGCCAGCCCTAAACTGGACGGAGCGTCCGAGGTCAGGATCGTATCAGCCGACGCTTCCATCAACTCGACCGGGCTGGATTCCACGTCCTTCTCCCAAGCCTCAAGCTGGCGGATCAGATGATTTGCAGCGACCTCTGGGGTGATTTTTTCCGCCGCCGTGTCCGCCCCGTTTTGAAACGCTTCCTTCGAATTGCGACTGCCGCCCCAACGCCGCGCACTGTCAAAACGTTCGGGCTTGGATAAAGCCGCGTGATAAATGATCAAGGCGTCGACAGGTGAATTGCAGGCAAGCAGTTGCTCGGCAACCCACTGATCCAACTGCAGTTGCTGATAGTCACCATATCCCGGGTTGTACTGATTCTGGCTCGAAAAATCGGTGACGCGATACAGTTCCAACAACAGCGTCCGGGCATCGTCGAATCGTTCGGCCTTTTTATAGGTTTCGATCAAGCGATGATC
This sequence comes from Stieleria neptunia, assembly GCF_007754155.1. Classification (NCBI taxonomy): domain Bacteria; kingdom Pseudomonadati; phylum Planctomycetota; class Planctomycetia; order Pirellulales; family Pirellulaceae; genus Stieleria; species Stieleria neptunia. The sequence goes on from NZ_CP037423.1 coordinate 10,051,864, forward strand.
CAACGTGTACTGCGGGCTGCTACTCGAAGAGGTAGTGCTTCGTTTGGCCTCTTGATAGAGATCGATCAAAAAATCGGCGGGCACCCCATCGACGTTTTCCAGGACCTGACCGGCTTGCCACAACAGCCCGGAACTGACCGTCGGCGTTTTGGAGGAGTCGTCCGGCTCGCGCTCGATGCAAGCCCGCATCGACGCCAGACTGTCCGCCACCTTCTCCGCTTTCCCGGTGTCGAGCAGTGCCAACAGGAACGTCGCCCCCAGCTTGTACGACTCCATCTCTTTCGCGATCTCTGCAGACTCACGGAACCTTTGATTCGCGTCCGCGTCGGCTTGAATCATCGCCAACGTGTCCGCGAGCGGCCCGATCGCATACCCTCCGCTGCTGCGACTGTTAACGTTCCACAGCTGTGAATTGGCTGAAAATGCGTCGTTGCTGCAGACGGCATCCAGAATCGCCTCGCGGTATTCCGGAATCTGTTTGCGCTGGTCCTCCGGCAAATTGCGGACAATGTTGTAGACCTGTGTCTGGGCGGCGGGTGATTTCAATAGGTGCGCGATGAAATTCCGTTTGGCATCACTCAACGTGCTCCGCGATCCCAACCGGGCCAATTCGTCCATCCGATACGTCGGAATACTTGCCACCGGGATCTTGATCAGCCGACGATACATTTCGTCGATCGTCTCTTCCCCCGCAGACCGCGCGGCATTGCTCATCTTGTAGTAATCGTTGTTGAACCGACTGGGATCTTTCTCGAAGGCATCCAAGTACAACTTGACGGCATCGGCGTTTCGTTTCGCTTTGACCATCGCATCGGCGCGAGCGATCATTTGCGCGGCGTTGACCGGCACGTCCTCGGACAGGTTTTCCCAGACCTGGTTGGCTTCGTCACTGCGCCCCGCCGCGACATACAATTCCGCCAACTCCTGCTTCGGGCGAATCGCCTTGGGCGACGATTCGACACGTCGCTTGGCACGCTCGATCAGTGGCTCCAACCGGCCGGCCGACTGCAGAATCGAGACGACTTGTTGCTGATAATACGACTGATTACTGCGTTGGGACCGGCCGGAGGAAAGTCGTCGCATGAGCGCATAGGCGACCTCGGCCGCGGCCTCTTTGTCCCCCGCGGAAAGAAACGCGCGTGCAATCTGCAGCTCGGTGTTCTCATCCCGGACGCGGCCGCTACGGGTCCGCGCCAGCATCGCGTTGGCTTGATCATTCAACCCCAATCGTTTCAGCTGGTCGGCCAAGGCGAGTTGCATCTGTACGTCCAACCGCATGCCGAACAACCGCTCGGCGGCAACCTTGGCTCGCTCGGTGTCCCCGATCTCGGCCGCCAGATTCATCGCCGCCATCTCCTTGCGGACCAGCATGCGACTGTCCAGCGGGCTGAAGGAATCCAGCGTCTCAAGCGCCAAACGGGGTTGTTTCAGCTCGCTCGCCAAACGGGCACGCTCAATTTGCAAGTCGACATCGCCGGGGAATTCGGTGCACAGGTCGACCAGCTGTTCGTAACACTTCTGCGGTCGATCCGCCCACCAATGGGCATAGGCGGCGACGACCCGCCGCGTCTTCCGTTCTTCCGGCGGTGCGTCGCTGAGTGGGGTCTGCAGATGTTGGATCAGGTCCGACGAGAGCGTCGGCGTTTGAGGTTGGCCGCTGAGCGTTTGAGCTTGGCTCGTTGACCCATCACTGTCGCTGGCGGAAAAGGCCAGCACCTGTTGTGCGAGTGTTGAATCCAGCAACCGGGGCGAGAGCGGTCCACGAATCCGGACCGACCGAAACCCGCCGCTTCCGGTCTGTGCGTAGGTATTGACGTAGCCATCGCCGAGTGTCGTCGAGCGACTGGCCGCATTGAGCGTCGACTTGGACCAACCCGCGATCACGGCGTCGACCATCGCCTGCTCGTGCCGTTCGCTAAACGCTTGGGCAGCCTCGCCGCCGCCCATCATGACTTGTGTGATGGGGCTGAATCCCTGAACCGGTGCCTTGGGCTTTTCACGTCGTGCCGCCGGCAACAGTTGCTTGACCAATCCGTCGGCTTGCTCCGGTTTTCCCAGACGCAGATAAAACTGAATCGCGCCGACGATTTCGTCATAGCTGGCGTCCGCACCGGGAGGCTCGGGTGCGAACTGGGCGGCCGTTTCTTCTTGGCCGGCCAACTTGAATTCGTGACCGAGGATCGCCTGCATCATCATTTCGGCCGCGCCGGGAGGAGCCCCCATCAGTGCCGTGGACGCCATTCCCGATGTTTGCACACGCTTGTTGATCGCGGCCAGAAGCTCTAGCTCGTGCGCGGCAAGCGGCGTCATGTCCGGTTTCCGCTCGGCAGGCATTGCATCGGACATCATCCGCTGAGAAAGGAGCTGCAACAGCGGCGTCATGCCATACGCGGGATCGATTTCGGCCAGCCGCCAAATCATCTTCATCTGATTCTGGCGCAACGCCTCCGCTTTGGCTTTCGCCGCCCCCGACAGGTTGGACGGCAAGGGGCCGAACGGACCGGAAACGGGCTGATTGCTGACCAACGAGATCACGTTCATCAACGCGAAGTGCTCCCAGATCTCCATCGCATCGGTGATCGATTCCCAGTCCTGGACGGCAAATTCGGCATCCAATTTTGCCTGCACGGCGTCGCCGACCTGATCGTCCGGTTTGCCAATCGCTTCATTCATCAAAATCAACGACGCGGCGATCACACGGGCATGGCCGAATGAGGTCGGTTCGAGCGTCGCCGTGGGTGTGGAATACGAATAGGAGGCGTTGGCGTATCGGCCGACGCGTAACATCTGGGCCAGCTGGTACGAAGACTGGCTCCAGTACATCGGGTTGGATTGATAGCCGGCCGGCAATGGATTGACGGCCGACCGCGTGACCGTGTTTTTGCGTCGCGTCGGTGCCGGGGCATCCATCGGCACGTCGGCCGCACGAATCTGCTGGGCCAACTGCATCGCCCGCTCGCGGTTCGCATCGGCTTCCTTTTCGCTTCGGTCCAACAGCAATATTTGTGCCAGCGACAGCTTGATATCCCACAAACTCTCGTCGGCTCGCAGAGCCTCTTCACAGATCGCCCGCGCGGTTTTTAGATCGCCGCGTCGCGCCGCCGAACGGACCATGCCGCCCAGCCGTGAGGGATCCGACAAAAACGACAACCGCTGGGAAAGCGCCTGGGCGACATCGATCGTGCCGGCTTCCAATTGATACTCCACCAGCTTGAAACGATTCTCCGGCGTGTTGGCCAGTTCCGTGATCCGCTTTTGGTACTCCGCCGCCTGTTCCACTTCGTTGGCCGCATCAGCCAGCCGCACCATCGTTTCCAACAAGGCGACGTCGCGAGGCTGGACGGCCAGCAACTGATCGATCGCGTTGATCGCCGCGCCGAAGTCCTGAACCGACTCGTGAGCCGCCGCGACCATCAGACTGGTCGTTCGGGCGTTGCCGTCCTTGCGGTTGATCTCTTCGATTCGACCGAGCAACGTCTGCAGGTCTGTCTTGCGATCGTACAGCGGGGCGAGCGCCCGGATCACATTGATTTTGTCATCAAGCTTGACTTCATAGCCGAACGCCTGCCAATACAATTCGATCGCTTCGTCGGTGCGATAGCGATCGGCGAAATGACTCGCCAGCATCCGTCGCGGCGAGTTGTCTCGGGGGGCGACCGTCATCGCGCGGCGCAGTGCGGCGATCGCTTCTTCGTCTCGATTGACGCCAAACGCGGTTCGCGCATAGAACTGATACGATTCGGGGCTGGCCGGATTGGCATCAATGACGGCTTCGCAGGTCTCGATCGCTTGATCGGTCTGTCCCAATCGCACTTGCAGACCGGCCACACGTTGCAAGTAATTGGTCCGGAACCGACTGTCCGCCGTGGCGAGTTGTTCGAATAGCCCCGCGGCGTCACCCAACCGGTTCTGACGTTCGGCAAGATCAGCCGCAACCAGCAACACGTCGGTGTTGTCCGGTGCCATCTTCAGCGCTCGTTGAATCGAGCGTTCCGCGTTGACCAGATCGCCGGCCGCACCGTGCATCAACGCCAACGTTCGCAGCGAGTCGGCGGACTCCGGCTCGGCCGCTAGATCACGAATCTGTTGCTCCAACGTCCCCGACGCCTGATACACCGCGATCCGGTCTTTGAGCAATTGTTCTTGTTCATCCGGCGTTTCGGCGATGGTCGCCGCCGCGTCCAAACGTTTCAGAGCCGTTTCGTATTGCTTGGCTTCGGTCAGCTTTGCCGCGTAGCGTAGCTCTTGGGCAAACGTCAGATCGTATTGAGCGGCTTCGCCCCACGCGTCGAGCGCCAGCCCCGGCAACTTGAAGGCCCCAAACACTTCGGCCAATCGGACCAATGACTCACGACCGCGGCGATCACCGTCCGCGATCGACCGCCAGACTTCAACGGCTTCGTCCTTGCGATCGAGCGAATGGAGGTACTCGCCCAAATACTCCCGATACTGGGGCGACGCGGGATCCAGCTCGATCGATTTGCGATACAGTTCGATCGCGTCGTCGCTGCGGTCGATGCCACGCATCAAGTCGGCGACTTGCGAGAGCGTCACCGCGTCATCGCTGCGGGTGTCGGCCAGCCGTGACCAAACGTCCGCCGCTGCGTCGCGCCGCTCTTCAAGCGGCGTCTCCGCATCCTCCAACAACACCTGTCCCCAACGCACCAGGTGATCGGGGTTGTCCGCGTCGCGTTTGGCGAGTTCCTGAAACTGATTCGCCGCTTCGGCGACGTTGTTTTGATGGATCAACACATCGATCAACGTCGATCGCGCTTCGGTATCATCCGGTGCACGAACGACGACCGCATCCAACAGCGTCTTGGCTTCCGACAGCCGCCCCGCCGTGATCAGGATCCGCGCCAATCTCGTTTGCAGCGCCAGGTCATCAGGCCGATCGGCAAGTTGTTGTTGGTAGTAGTCCGCCAAGGCGTCGTAGTCACCCGACTTTAAAAAGCCGGCTTCGATCCGGTTGCGAACGTCGGTGTGCAGCCAACTGCCGGGATTCAACCGCGCCAGAATCGATTCCAGTTGCTCGGTCGCCTCTTCGGCGTTTCCCTGTCGCCGTCGCATTTCGGCAGCCTGAACCGCCATCGCGATTTTTTCATCGGGCTGTTTGGAAGTCTTCGCGAGTTGTTCGTAGCGCCGCAAGGCTTCGTCATAGTTGCCTTCTTCGGCAAGCGTCCGCGCGATTTGACTGCCAACCCGTGTGTCGCCGGGAAACAGTTGTTCCAACCGGGTCCACACCGCCAGGGACTTCTCCCGCTCGCCGGCGCGGCTGTAAATCCGCCCCAGTTGCGTGAACATCGGCAGCGCTTCGACGCGTGAAGGCCCGCGATCGAGCGCCCGTTCCATCGCGGCGGCCGCCTGCTCGGTCTGGCCGACCGCCAAGTAGGCGCGACCAAGATAAAAACTGCAGGCGGCATCGTCGGGCAATGTTGATTCCGCTGCCGTCAAAACCTGTGCCGCCTCCGCCGCACGACCGCGCTGCAATTGAACCAATCCCCAAACCATCTGACGCTGACCCGCGTCGTCGGCCTGGGGATCAGAGAGTTGTTTTTCCAGTTCGTCGAGCGAATCGTTTTGGACGTGGTATCCGTACACGCGATCCAATGCCACACCGGGACGCGGCCGACGCAGCAACACCTGTAGATAACGATCCGCCGCGATGCGTTCGCGATTGGAAAGTTCATCCGAGTCTTGGGCGCCGAGCGATAGCGGAATCAAGATCGAGAGCAGGCAGAGTAGCCCGACGGTGCGAGCGAGCGGTGTGATCGGCGCGCGATGGGACAATGGACGTGTCACGGAGATCCCCACGAAGTAGAACAGCAAACGAATGGGGATCAGTATGAAGCCCCCCGGGAACGATTCGCAAGCGTTTTCGCGGCCGGTTGAGCCAATTCGGCAAAGTTTAAGATGTGCTGTCTAGATTGATGCGGACGTCTGACCGCCAGGACACAGCTACCGCGCCAACGTCCGCAACATCGGCAAGAGATCTTTGTACAGATCATCGTGCGGATGATGTCCGCATGAGTCGGAACGCAACACGAAATCACGATCGATCAAGTGGAACCCCGGAATCATTTCATAGGTTTCGCGGCTGAGCATCGAGGGATCACCGCGGAGCACGATTTGGTTCGCCTCGCGATCCATCTGAAAGTGCTCGGCCCACCCTGCGACCTCAGCCTGCGTCGGGGCCGACACGGAGTCTCCGTACAGCAAGACCTGAACGAACACGACATCCTCGCTGCCGAGTGTGACCCCGGCATATTGGCGGGCGTAATGTTCGATGGACTCCAATCCCGACTGCACCGTGTGGTGACCAAACGCGCCGTGTTGTTTTCCGCCGGCAAAGGCCTGGCAACCCTGACAGGGGATCGCGGCGTATTCAACCAAGATGATCTTGCCCGCGAAATCCGACAGGTGAACCGTCTGGCCGGTCTGATCGGTCAGAACCAGGTCAGGGAATTTGTCACCGCGAACCGGCGGCCACTCGCCGAGCACGACCGGATCGGCCGACCGCAAACCGACAGCCGACGTCAATTCGATCGGCAGATGGTTCACCGCGCGGTCGATCAACGGTCGGGGCAAATTGCCCGTCGCCTTCAACCCCGCCAACACGATCGGAATCAACAGAACCGTGCCGACAACAATCGTCAAAATTGATTTGATCAAACGAACCATCGAACGAGACTTTCCATTCAGGCGGGTATAGACGAACCGTCATCAATCGTAGGTCACGGTTAAACCCACACGCATGGGGCAACGGCCATGCACAACACCATCGGTCGACGACGCATTGTCCATGGCCGTTGGCCAAACCAAACCCGTCGCGTTCTCGAGACCTAGGGCGTTGCCCTAGGCTACGGATGTCAACGGCCGTTGGCCGAATCGATCCGTGCGGACCGACATCGACGGAGGTTCACAACCCTCGGACGCCCCGTTCGTCCAATCCCGTGCCAACGGCACGCATTGGCCAACGGCCATGCAGACCCATAGCCTGGGGCAACGCCCCAGGAATGCGACGCGCGAGTGGACCGATTGGCCAACGGCCATGCACAACACCATCGGTCGCCAACGCATTGTCCATGGCCGTTGGCCAAACCAAACCCGTCGCGTTCTCGAGACTAGGGCGTTGCCCTAGGCTACGGATGTCAACGGCCGTTGGCCGAATCGATCCGGTCGGACCGACATCGGCGGAGGTTCACGACCCCCGGACAAACCGTTCGTCCAATCCCGTGCCAACGGCACGCTTATTGGCCAACGGCCATGTATACCCATAGCCTGGGGCAACGCCCCAGGAACGCGACCACGGAAATACGGGTTGGCCAACGGCCATACACATGGTTCAATGACAGCACTCGAGAGGGCCCTCGAACCACCACCTTTTGTTCACTTAAGGAGGGACTCATGCCCCAATCGCACGCTTGTCTGTATGCTCATCTGATCTTCAGCACCAAAGACCGCTACCCGTTTCTCGACACCTCCGTTCGAGACCGTGTGCACGCCTATTTGGCCGAAACGGTTCGCAATATGGGATCGTCATTCTCGCTGGTCGGTGGAGTCGCCGATCATGTCCACCTCTTGTTTGAAATGGGTCGCGTTCACGCGGCGAAGGACTTTAGCGAAGAAATCAAACGGGAATCTTCGAAGTTTATCAAAACGTTCGGCGGCAAACATTCGAAGTTCTATTGGCAACGCGGATACGGAATTTTCTCAGTTTCGCCACCCCATCGGTCCGCCGTCGAAGCCTACATTCGCAATCAGGAGGAACATCACCGCGTCAAGACGTTCCAGGAAGAGTATCGTGATTTTTTACGGCGTTACGACATTCAATATGACGAACGTTACGTGTGGGATTGAGGACAATGATTGCCCATGGCCGTTGGCCATACCAAACCCGTCGCGACCCGAGACCTAGGGCGTTGCCCTAGGCTACGGATGTCAACGGCCGTTGGCCGAAATGGTCCGTGCGGACCCGCATCGACGGAGGTTCACGGTCCTCTGAAAAACCGTTCGTCCAAACCGTGCCAACGGCACGCTTATTGGCCAACGGCCATGTATACCCATAGCCTGGGGCAACGCCCCAGGAACGCGACGCGCGAGTGGACCGATTGGCCAACGGCCATGCACAACACCATCGGTCGACGACGCATTGTTCATGGCCGCCGGCCAAACCGATCCCTCGTGACCCGAGACCTAGGGCGTTGCCCTAGGCTACGGATGTCAACGGCCGTTGGCCGAATCGATCCGTGCGGACCGACATCGACGGATCCGATTTCAATCCATCACTTGTCGTCGCAACTGATCCATCCACCCATCGGCGTCGACGGCAATCGCGATGCGGTCGCTCAACTCCGGGTCTTCGAAATACTTCGAAATCGCTTGCCCACCGATCAGATACGCCTCGCGCTCCAACCTCTGCACCTCGGCCAACTCGCCGCCGAACGCCAAATTCTCATCACTCAGCCATCGATCCAACAGGAATCGACAAAGCTCGTCGACGTAACGATCTGCCCGTGTCCGTTCGACACCCAACCACCACTGCGTCGGCTTGTGGCTGTATTCTCCGGCGAATCGTTGGCCAAGCGTTTGGGACTGATATTGTCGCCAACTGCGGATCAAACTGTTGCGCCGAGACTTTCTGACGAGCTCCCGATCGGGCACCAACTCAATCAACGCCTTCAATTGGGGCGTCTCCCCGTCCTGCTCGACATAGGCAAAAATCGCGCGGGCCGCGATCAGATCCGAGATCTCTGCCACACCCATCAAGACGTTGAAATCCGCTCCGCCGCTGACGGCTTGTTCCCGAGTCAGACGCGACCACTTCAACAACACCCGGACCGCATCGAACTGTTTCTCGCGCGCGTCTGCGAACCGCGGCGCGGCCGGATACACATGGGGCTCCGAATAGGCCGCGAGGTTGGATTGCGCGTCGTTCTGATGAAACTGTAATGGATAATAGGATCGCACGTTGATGATTTGCAGCACCTCCTTGAACGACAGGTGCCGGCCGATGCTATCGGTTGCCGACAGTTCCTTTGCGATGCGATCATCACGACCTTCCGGGCTCACAGCCGCTTTCAAGACCAGGGTCTCGAGCCTTCGAACGTATGCCGGGTCCAAGATCGCAACCTTGTCGGCTGTCGGATCGACGCGGGGTAGATCGATGGAATACATCTGTTGTCGCCAGGCGACGCGCGGGCTCGGCGTGGTGGCGTACCGTGCCCCGAGTACCACCACATAGGGCAAAAACAACGCGACGACGATAAATCCAACCATCGGCACCACGTATTCTTTGCCCTTCTCGCCGGCCATCCATTTCGGCGTCAGTCGCCACGATGCCAGCAGCAAGATCATCGACGATAGCAACAAAACAGCCGAGGCACGCGTGTAGAACATCAACAGGCCGGCGAGAACGAACGCCGCCAACTGAACAAACACCGGCCCGGCGAAGAACGACAACGTCGGTCGTGGCGACCACTGCGAAACCAACTGCGTCAGCGCAAACCCCGCAAAAACGACCATGACCGTGATCGTCAACCGGTCGTCCCAGGTCCACGCCACCGCGTGGTCAGCATCCGCCGCATCGCGATAAACTCCCGCCAACACAAGGCTTGCCAGAATGATCGCCGTGACACACAGTGTCGGTCCGACGCGAGTCAGCCAGACCCTCGTCGGCGAGATACCTCGGTCATACAAAAACACGCATCGTTTTCGCACCGAATCGCCGTAAAACGTCAGCGCCGCGATCATGAACAGCGGCAAGATGCAAATGGAATGGCCGACCACCAACATCTCCTCGCTCGAGGAGCCGGTGAACAAAGCACCGACGATCGCCACCATCGTCAGCAAGGTAAGCTGCCAACGAATCGGCCACACCTGCAGCCACAACAGCGCGAGCAGCGGTCGCGGTCGCCCGAAAACCATCGCCCCGGCCAGCTTGGACGACGCCACGTCCTGGGGAGGCCGAAACGCGCCGGTCGATACCTCTCCCAGCGCACGTCCGGCACGCCGAGATTCCGGCCAAGTCAATCGTCGCCAGGCCGCAAAAAAACTGAGCCCGGCGAGCACGAACAAGCCCACCCCAATCAGCAGGGCGAACGTCCCAAAGTTTTGCTGAACCACACGCTGCGGCGGACCGCGAAATTGTGCCGAGGGCAGCATGACCACCGCTGCGTACATCACGCCCCAAACCGACACGATCACTAGCGGAACAAACGTGACCAGGGCCGTGATCGGGGACCGAAACCAATAGGCCGTCGTAAAGCTGGACAGCATCACCGCGATGCTCAACGTCACCGCACCGCCGCAGTGAATCCAGAACGGCTCGGGCAGTCCGCTACTCTGGCGAATCCGATCGATCCAATAATCGCTCATCGCAGACCAATACGCCAGAAAGCAGATCGTTGCGACGACCCACGCCAATAATAAACAGGCGCTTGTGACCAACAACTTACTCGTCGCGATCGTCTTCCAGCCGGCGGGCAGGGTTTGCAGCCACGCCAACGAACCGCTCTCCTCCTCGCCACCGATCAACACCGCCGGTGCACCACAGGCGATCAACATCGGCAGCAACATCCAGATCGCGTAGGCCAACCCCATCCGCTCGGTGCCGACGTCGCTCACGCCGGCGAACAGCCCCAACAACACAAAAAACCCCACGATCAACGCCGGCGTGGCGATCGCCAACGTCCGCACCGTTCGCGCGTCCTTCCAAATCATTCGCTGCAGGATTTTTCGATTCATCGTCATGCTCCCCTCATCTGACGCGATTCTTTAAACGTTTGATCGACTCTTGAGCTTGAAACTCGTACAGCGGACGCATCATTTGCGACAGTTCCGCTTGCTCCGCTGAGTGCACAAAATTGGGAATCTCCCATACGCCTTTCATCGACCCTGATCGCCAATGTGTTTCCGCGAGCTTGACGGTCTGATCGACAAATCGCTCGCGTCTCAAGGCCTCGATCCTTGCGATGAACTCGGTCCGCGGCCGCGGTGACCTGTTACCCAACGACATCGGTCGATTGAAACCGGTTGCCCCTGTCTGCCACTTCCACGACGCAATCAAGCTGTTGCGGCGAGATTCCAAGACGAGTGAATCGTCGGGAAACATGCCAGCCAATTCCTTGATCTCCGGCGTCATGGCGCCTTCATCGAGGTGTCGATTGAGGATCACCGCGGCGATCCATTCGGCGTACTCGGAGATCTGCGCCAGCCGCTCAAACGACGAATCGCCGAAGCGAGCTTCGTGGCGAACCATCTGGGACCACTTCAGCAACACCCGTGCGATCCGCAATTCCAACGCGAGTTGATCGGCGCCGAAGCGACTAAACGAACTCGCCCCCGCACTCGGCGCATACCCTTCGGGCCAATAGGGAACACGCGCGACCAATTCGTTAAACGACACAAATTCCCCGACGGATGTCTCCGACGCCAACTCTTGGACCAATCTTTCGTCGAATTGATCGCTCTTGGGAGACAAGAGCAATTCGTCGCGTCGAAACCCGTTCCAGAAGTAGGCTAGCTCCGGAATCGCGGCGCGATGGACTTCGACGAGTCGATCGTCTGCGGGTCGTTGCGGGAACTCGTACGCCAACATCCGCGTCCGCCACTGCGTCTGCTCGGCCGGGATCGTCGCACTTCGGATGCCAAGGACCAGCATGTACGGCAAAACGATTGACAGTGCGAAATACCCGACAAACCGCATTGTGTCACTCCGCCCGGTCGCCCCAGACAACCAGCGCGGTGTCAGTCGCCACGAGGCGAACAGAAACACGGGGATCGACACCATCGCGGCCCACAGGGCTCCCTCGCGGTATGCGTCGAACAACGGATAAAACAGCAGGAACGCCAGCACGGCGAACACGGGCGAGGCCAAAAACGCGAACACCGGCCGAGGCGCCCACTGCGACACCAATTGGCAGAGCGCGTAACCGACCAGCATCAGCATCGTACACAATAAAAATTCATTGAACCGCAGTCCGTCGTTGTACAGCACATCGCTCAGCAGCTGACTGACCAGCAGCGCCAGGAAAATCAACCCGCATGCGATCGCCGTCGGCATCAACCGCGTCCGCCAAATCAACGTGTAGGAAACACCGCGATCGGCTAAGAACACACAGCGTTTGCGAACCGAATCTCCATAGAACGTTGAACCGGCGATCCCAAACAACGCCACAGCCGTCATCAAGCTGGCCAGTTCTTCCCAATTGCCTCCACCCCAGACGGCGAACGTGACGCCCAGCACGCCGACAACGGTCAGGATCAATAGAATCCAAACGTTCTGCCGCGCCGCCTGCCACAACAGCGCGTGCGTCTTCGTCGGCCGCCGCAAAGCCAGCGAAACGCCGTACCACGACATCGGCAACGTGCTGGGAGGCCGAAAGGCGTCGCCGGAAACACGTTGCTTGATCCGCCGACCGAGCGATTCTTCGGGACCCGTGAGCCGTCGCTTGGCCATCCATTGATGCAGAGCGAACAGCACACCGATCGCACCGACGATCGGGACCGTCATCACGGACCAAAACTGAAAGGCAGAAATCGATACCCATCGCGGCCGCCCCTGCAGCCTCGTTCCCAGCCAGTATTCTTCAACACTGACAAACGCGATCGCAAACACAACCATCGCCGGCAACACCGCCAGCAGCGCGTTGATCGGTGAACGGAACCAATACGCCATGATAAAACCGGTCAGCAACAATGCGATGCTGAACACCCACTGCGAAACAACAGCGACGGCCGACCAATCCGGAACGTTGCGTGTGTTCTCGGCCCACGCGATCACATGGTCGGGCAGAATCGACCACTGCAACCAATACAGCATGCTGGCCAAGATCCATCCGGCCAGCAGCGTGCCGAAGGCGACCAACAACTTGCTGATCGCGACGCCGCGCCAACTGGCCGGCAGCGTCCGCAACCACGCCAGCGACCCACTCTCCTCTTCACTCCCGACCAACAGCGCCGGGGCGCCAAAGGCAAGCAGATTCGGCAGCACGATCCAAATCATTCGCGACAGGCCGAGCCGCACTTGATTGTCCACGTCCATCACCGCGTCGGCGATCAACCACAACAGCGCGTTGAATCCGAAGATCGCCGCCAGCGTCGCGATCGCCAACGGAGCAAGCGTTCGAGCGTCTTTCCAGATCAATCGCTGCATCACTTTTTGATTCATCTTTCCGCCCCTCGTTGGCTATGGTTCACGATTCCTTCACCCAAAGTCACCCTCCTGGCAGGAGGGTCGAGCGAAGCGAGGGGAGGTCGATCGGTGAAACATCGCGTTCACAATACCTGCAGCAGGCCGCGGCACAAGCACCACGGCTGACCCTCTCCTCGCTGACGCTCGACTCTCCCAAGGGGAGAGTGACTCCACTCGTTCACGTGCGCTGGTGCATCATCAGCACGATCTCCAAATCTTCACACCGCCGACACGCCCGACGTCGGCTTCACCTGTTCTCGTTGCTGTGTCGGCCGGACGGCATTGGTGTCGCAGACCGCCACAAAGATCTCTTCCAGCGTCGGCGTCTCCTCGTCGATTTTGATCACGCCCGATGCGTCTCCATAGTCGCTGCGCCAGTCGTCGGCCAAATCGCGGACGATCCAGCGCATCTGGCGGCCGTTTTTGGCTTCGGTCAAGACTTCGCCGCGAGGCATCAGCACGGCCGCATCCCCATGCTCCAGCGTCGCCGTGACGACACGCGTGGAATCACGCAAGGCCTGCAAGGGCTGGACGAGTTTTAAATCGCCTTGATGCAAAATGCCGATCCAATCCGCGACGCGCTCGACCTCGTTGATCTGATGGCTGGAAAGCAACACCGTGCGACCCAGCGATGCGCGGTCGACCATCGATTCGAGAAATTGTCGACGAACCATCGGATCCAGCCCGCTGGTCGGTTCATCCAGAATCAAAAGCTCCGGATCGTGAGACGTCGCCAGGGCGAGCGCGACTTTGGCACGCTGCCCCTTGCTCATGTTCTTCAGCTTGACGCCGGGCGGGACGTCGAAACCCATCAACGTTTCCGCATAACGACCCGGAAACTCGTCGTCATAAAACGCCGACGTGAACCAACCGATCTCGTCCGCCGTCATCCATTCGTACATCGCCGGCGAATCCGAAACATAGCCGGTCTGTTGACGAATCGCTTGGCCGTCCTTCAAACACGACAATCCCAGCACCGATGCGGTGCCGCTGTCCGGCTTCAGCGAACCGGTCAAGATTCGAATCATGGTCGTTTTGCCGGCCCCGTTTTCGCCAAGCAACGCAAACACGACGCCCTGGGGAATGTCCAAAGTCACGTCGATCAGTGCCCGATTGCGACCGAACGATTTACTGATGTTCTGCAAGGAAATGACGGCGTTCATGTCAGCGTGCTTCCCAATGAAAGACAAGTGGAGAAGGGTCAGGAGGTGCCATTGCCGGAGACGGGTTTCGCGTTTTCGATCATCGCGGATTGCCGGTCCAATTCCGCTTCAAACAAATCGCGCAGTTCCGCGGTCGTCATGCCGCCGGCCAACGCATCGGCAAGCGCCCGCCGAACACTCTCGGCGACCAAAGAATTCCGGGCCTTGGTGCAACGCTTCATCGCGTCGCGGCGGACCACCATCCCCCGGCCCCGCAACGGTTCCAGAACGTGATCGGACTGCAACTCTTGATAGGCCCGGGCGATCGTGTTGGAATTGATCGCCAAGTCATTGGCCAGCTGTCGGACGCTGGGAACCATTTGACCGCCGACGAGAATCCCGTCGGCGACCGCCAGTTTGACCTGACGAACGAGTTGTTCGTAGATCGGAATATCGCCATCGGCGTCGATTGAAAAGAACATCCAAGCCATCCCGTTTGAAAGCGGCCTTCGGTGTACCCGTGTCATGGTACACCACGTCTCTCCGGGCGTCAAGCAAAAAAGTGGGAGAGGCTACAACTCCTCTCGGTCGAACGCCGGGATCCTGCGTCCTTGGATCAAACGCAATGCCACGACCAAGGCCAACGCGGCGACCGGTATCGCCAACGGCAACCCCAGTCCGAACACGCTGAAACCGAATCCGACCAGAAAGAAAATTCCGACGACCAGAAAAAACGAGGTCATCAGATTCGACTTGGTCATCTCCAATGATTCCCGTACGACATCCCCGCCGAAGCGGCCGTCCATGGCGAGCGGAATGACCGGCCACAATCGCATCGCCGAGAGGGTCAGCAACAGGATCGCTCCCACGAACGCGCCGACCGTCATCAACAAATGGATTTCGGGTGCCTGGACGTTGCTGCCGGCATTCATGATCGTGATGGCCAGACCCACGACGACGGCCGCAAACGCCATCGTGATCGTCAGCGCGATCAGCAGCGCGAGAAAAACTGCGGCCCTGGGGACGAACCATGACCGAGTCTTCCGCGGTGGATCGTCTTCCACATCAGGCCCCGCGTCACAAACATCCAGCGACAGGTTTAGCGCGAACCAGACCGCATAAACCGTCACCAACAAGAACCACGGCGACCCCACCGCCAACCACACCAACGCCCGCTTCAGATCCGTGCTTGCCAAGTCACTCAGATACACCAGTGGAAACAGCAAGCCCAACACCACCAGAACCGATGGCATCAGAAACGGCATCAGCAGCGGACGACGCCTTTCGACAAAGACCGATTGCGTGTCCGCCAAAATGTGTTCGATCGGAATCTTGCGATAACGTTCGACCGGGACCGGTGGCGACTCCGCGGTCGGCGTCACCACCGCATTCGGGCTGCTCGCCGCATTCGGGCTGCTCGCCGCAACCGGGCTGCTCGCCGCAACCGGGCTGCTCGCCGCAACCGGGCTGCTCGCCGCGGCCGGTGGTGCCGCAGCGGTGAACTGAGTCTGACAGGCCGGGCACACCGCCGCCTTGCCGTCCGCTTCGATCGGCAATTCGAGCGACGCGTTGCAGGACGGACAGGATTGTTGGAACGAGCTCATTGCCGCAGTCTAACATCGCGCGGACATGTGCGGTGGGGAATGTGCTTGACGTCGATGGTAGCGGCAGGGCGCGAGCCCTCCGGTCGCGCTTCAAAAACACCTTGAAAGACCGGAGGGCTCGCGCCCTACCGCTAACAAAAAACACCCCGCTTGGCGTCAAAGTAGATGGCATTGGTAACGGCCTTACCAGACACCGCACCGCGGAAAAGGGGTCAGGTACCAAAAATGCGAAGCACCCTGCGGGCCATTTGGTTTTTGGTACCTGACCCCTTTTCCGCTCGACAAACGCAAGCTCGAGAATTGAAAGCTGACAAAGCGCTAGGCCGCAAACAGCGCCACCACCAGCAACCCGATCGCAACGCCATCGGCCAACTGCAACCGATCGCTGCCGGCGCTGCGCCGCAAGTGATCGAGCAATCGGCCGGTGGGACAACCCAGACGACAATAGCCCATCGGCACAAAGGCTGAAAACAACAGCGTCAAACCTGCCAGCGCCACCGCCGTCCAGGGCGCCATCCGGTACAGGTACGCATGGAAGGGTTCCCATGATGACAGGTCGATCGCCGGACGCCACAACAGCGTCAGATACGCCAGCACCAGCAGCGCTCCTGGCAAGACCTTCAGCACCGCAACCAACCGAGCGGGCGGCTTCCAATATCGTTTGCTCTGGTGGTGCGGCCGCAGCAATTGCTGGAGTGCCCCGTGCGGGCAAAGATGATTGCAGTAGGGATTGGATTTCCAGCCGACCGGCGCGACAAACGCAACGATCGTGATCGCGGCCAGTGCGGGTGCCAACTGCCAAGCGATCCCACCACCGCTCCAGCCCGCTACCAGCGCCATCGAAATCAAATTGCCCGACCAAATCCCGATCACCGCGATCACCGCAACCAACCACAGCTTGCGGATTCGCTGATGACGAAACCAACCCCGCATCCGAAACAACGGGATCAAACACAAAACGAGCACGCAGCCGACTTCCGCCGCCGTGAGCCGCATCTCAAGCATCTCCAGCACGCGATTGCGCCAGTGGCCCCAACTCGATCGACTGGCCTGATTCGCTTTTTCCCGCTGCTGCTCGCGGACTTGAAACCGGCCCGCCGACGCGACCAGGGTTTCGGCGATCGCCATGCTGGTCATCGTTGCCCCGGAAACACCTTCGACCCGTTCGGCGTCCAAATCCATGTCGGCCAGCCCCGTCAGGGTTCGGCCGGTGAACAGCGCCCAGAACCCGTACTCCGTCTTGCAATAGCCAACGTAGGGTTCGTTGTCGAACGAGGATCGGATCTTGATGTCCGCGACCGTCAACGGCGGCTGTTCGTTGTCTTCGGCGTCCGCCGCCGAGTCGACTCGGATCAACAACTCGGTCGGCCCCTGGTACCCGATGATCGAATCCGATAGCGGACCGGTGCGAATCACCGTCCCAAGTTCGTTGCCGGATCGATCCAGCGCGATGACGCGATCACCTTCGACGCGAGTTGCCGAGGCTTCGGGAAACCAGCGCTGCAATTCTTCCTGGGTGACGGCATCGGGAAACACCAACGAAGGCAGGTCATCCCCGATTCGCCGCAGCACCCCCTTGGCCAGGGCCAGGGACGTCAGCGTCGCTCCGGAGACTGCATCGACGCTGGTTCCCGGCTCCGGGCCGGTCCATGTCCAGCTGTGAAACTGCTCGAAGAACGCGTCGTCATTCTGGACCGCCGTGACGTGCTCCTCGGTATCCGCGCTCTCGATCAGGTCGACGCCGATCAATCGGTAGTCCCGGTCCAGCAAGACCATCGCTTCGGTGGGTCCCCGGTAACCGATGACGTTGGCGGCCTCGGGCAAGGTTCTGGCGACGCGTGCCAACGAAAAGCCGTCGCCGTCCTTGACCGTCCAAAATCCGTTGGCGTCCTTCCCAGGTTCGACGACACTCGCCGTCGGCAAGAAGGGGCGGATCCATTCAACCGCCGGCGGTGACGCTCCGCCCTCCGCGGTGGACTGATCACGTCGCGGCGAGGGAATCAGCAGCAACAGTGCGGCGACCGTTGAAACCCTGACGGTGTGCACCACGATCGCACGAATGTGACGTGGGCGTTCCATCAATGCAGCGGCAACCGTTGGTGGTGATGTCGAACTCGGTTCACCCAAGTCAACGCCGGGGCGTACGATCGAATCAGTGAAACAACCTTGCTGGTCGACACCGCCCACGTCTCGGCGATCAAGCTCGGTTGCCCACCGGCGGTCCACAAATCATTCAACACCAAGGCCAACACCGCAGGCTTGTCACCGTTGGATTCATTCAGCCGAAACGAATGATTGGTGTACCGCTGGCGGATCGTCGCTTCGTCGCGATCGGCTTGCCAGCCAGACGGATCGAGCGGGCTGGGTGTGCGAACTTCGATCGCCAACAGGTACCGCAACCGCTGCAGCGCCACGTCGCGGTTTTGCGCCTGGCTGCGCCGCTCGGTCGCTTCGCCGACCAGTCCCGTCGGACGGTGGGTCAAGAACGCGCCGGAACTGGTCTTGTTGCGATGTTGCCCGCCCGGCCCGCTGCGGCGCTGGGTCCGCAACTCACAAGATTCCAGCAAGCGATCGCTATCGATCACCGCCGGATGCGGCGGATCGATCACACGGCACTCCATCCGTGATGCTTCATCGGGAACGATCGCGGTCGGTTTGGAAGGCATGACGGAACTGGTTAAAGAGT
Source organism: Stieleria neptunia (assembly GCF_007754155.1). Taxonomy (NCBI): domain Bacteria; kingdom Pseudomonadati; phylum Planctomycetota; class Planctomycetia; order Pirellulales; family Pirellulaceae; genus Stieleria; species Stieleria neptunia. The sequence goes on from NZ_CP037423.1 coordinate 10,070,491, forward strand.
CAAAAACGCGAGCCGTTCCAGTATAGGGAATTCAGTCACACATTGGTGTCCAGCCTTTCCCTTGTTCCCGGGCTCCGCTTGGGAACACAATGCGACGGAGGCTCCCGCCTCCTACCGGCCATCGACGTGTGGCAGAGCCACACCGACCGTGCGTTCCAAGGCGGAGCCTTGGAACGAGTTGATGTTGTACGACGTCCTTTCTAGGTCGTCGCCGGGAGTCCAACGGACGACGGCCCGGAAGGGCCAGCGTACTCGAAGAACCGGCCTTGTTCCCGGGCTCCGCCTGGGAACACAATGCGACGGAGGCTCCCGCCTCCTACCGGCCTTCGACGTGTGGCAGAGCCACACCGACCTTGCGTTCCAAGGCGGAGCCTTGGAACGAGTTGATGTTGTACGACGTCCTTTCTAGGTCGTCGCCGGGAGTCCAACGGACGACGGCCCGGAAAGGCCATCGTACTCGAAGAACCGGCCTTGTTCCCGGGCTCCGCCTGGGAACACAATGCGACGGAGGCTCCCGCCTCCTACCGGCAATCGACGTGTGGCAGAGCCACACCGACCTTGCGTTCCAAGGCGGAGCCTTGGAACGAGTTGATGTTGTACGACGTCCTTTCTAGGTCGTCGCCGGGAGTCCAACGGACGACAGCCCGGAAGGGCCATCGTACTCGAAGAACCGGCCTTGTTCCCGGGCTCCGCCTGGGAACACAATGCGTTGGAGGCTCCCGCCTCCTACCGGCCATCGACGTGTGGCAGAGCCACACCGACCTTGCGTTCCAAGGCGGAGCCTTGGAACGAGTTGGAACCCGACACACCTCACTCGCTGACGAACGTCACGTCCTCGCTGCGGATCGTAATCGATTCGGGCAACCCTCGGCCATCGATCTGAAACAGCACGGTGTGCTTACCCGGCGAAAGCTTGACCGGATCGGCAATCGTCCCGTTGGGCCGGCCATCGATCCAAACGTTTGCCCGATCGAGGTTGTCGATGGAAAATTTCGCGGTCGTCTCCGAGCCGACTTCGATTTGCGTCCGCAGGTAGATGTTGACCAGCGACGTGTACTTGTGCTGAGCGGTCAATGCTTCCAACGTCGTCTTTTCGATCTTCCCGCTCACCCGGGCCAGCAACGGCTTCCAACCCTTGATTGGCTTGCCCGCCACGATCGCCTCGTTGCCCTGTTGTTCGATGCGGTGCGACCCGGCGAACACTTCCAAGACGCGGGCGACGGTCTGCCGACTGGCGTCGTACTCGCCGGGTTTACCGAGCCGGGTCATGAAGCTGATCAAATCCAATTGATCCTGTTGCGGCACGCGATCGAGCAACCCGGCGGGCATCAGCGACTTGCCGGGTTTGACTTGAACGATTTCCGCCTCGGGAATTCGCACCAGTTTGTTCGAGGCATCACGAAGCACCATTTCTTCCTCGGTGCTGCCCGATTCGATCCCGGAATACACCTGACCTTCTTCGGTCAACACGGTGATCGCGTGATAGTTTTCTTTGATCTTGGCATTCGGATCGAACATCGATTCGATGATGTAATCGACCGGCGCGCTGGCGCCCAAGCTGGTCATGTCCGGCCCCACTTTGCCTCCCACACCGCCGATCGCGTGGCAGGTGGCGCACTGCAGACTGCTGCGGCGGTAAATCATTTCGCCGCGTGCTGGATCGCCCTTGGTCGCCACCAGTTCGCGCAGTTCCGCACCGCGCTGGGGTGACCATTTGTCCGCGGTCATCGTCAAGCCGCTCATCGGCATCAACGCGTCGATCAAGGATTGTGCGTTGCGACCGCTTTCCCCAGCCGCACGAACCCCGGCGCGGGCGGCGACTTCGGAAAGCCCCTCGGCCGGCAACGAACCCGTCAGCAACGCTTCGCCCTCTTTCGCCGACAACATCGCTCGCCAAAGCACGAGCGCCGATTGTTCCTCTTCGATGCCCGCCAATGTGTCATAAAACGGCTGCACGGCCAGCTGCGGATTCGTTCCGGCGAGTGCCCCGACCAACGACGACTTGATCGCCAGCGATGCCTCGGCACGGACCAGCGATAGCAATGCCTCGGTCGCCGCCGCTCCGCCACAAGCTCGCAGCGCCGCGATCGCTTTGATGCGCGTCGAAGCATCGAGTTGTCCGTCGGCGGCGAGATCGGCCAACGTGGGGATCAGCTTGCGAAGTTGCCAGGCACCGCTCAATTCGATCGCGGCGGCCTGGACCGACGAATCCGAACTCGACAACAACGGTTTCAACTGATCGGCCGGCTGGCCGACCAGTTCCGGCTTCAGACGGCGCAATCGCTTGGCGTCCTGAAGCGCTCTGAACGCTTTGGCCGTCGCAGCGGCGTCCAGCCGGCCGCCGATCGCATGTTGATACAGAATCTCTAACTCTTTGACGCTCCCTGCTTTGGCGATCAGACCGATCCAGGGCCCCCCGCCGTCACGTGGGAGACCGTTCTTGGCAAGGTAGGCCGCCAGAAACTCGGTCGCCTTGGCCGGTTCGACGCTGGTCAGAACATACTCGAGTTGCTTTTGATTTTCCGCCGCGTTCCACAGCGGTTTGCGAAGGTCTTTGATCAGTGCGGCCGAATTTTCATCGACGTTCAGGAACAAGGCGTGGTCGATGAATCGATCCACCGGGTGATCGAGCGCCCGCAGGGAAAGTCGGATCGCGTCGACGCCGCCAAGTTTCGCCAAGCCACGCACCGCTTCCAGCCGAACCCGTGGGTGCGAGTCATCGATCCGGGCGGCAAACCACTCGATCGCTGGTGCACGTTGGATGCTTGCGGTCGGGTCGGTGGGATCGGACCAGTCGGCCAAAATCCGCGTCGCGGCGGCGCGGACGGCGCCTTCGGAATCGCCCAACAACGCCTGCAACCACGCGACATTCGGCTCGCCGACCGACGCCGACAAACGCGCGGCGGCCAAGCGATCTTCGGATGTCTTGGCCAAACTCCACACCCGATCCAGCTCGGCCGCGGTGTCATCGCCACGCTCGATCAAGACGCGACGCGATTGATCGGCCAGATAGCGATCGCCCGAATAGAGTCCGGCGATCAACGATTCGATCGACTGGCCGGTCAGGTCGACGGGCTGGCGCAGCGGTCGGCCCTTGGCCGTGACGCGCCAAATCCGACCGTGCCAGCGGTCGCGTCGCGGATCACGGAAATCGACTTCACCGTGATTGATGATCGGGTTGGACCAGTCGGCGATGTACATCGCCCCGTCGGGGCCTTGTTTGATATCGATCGGACGGAACGTGCTGGCGCTGGTGCGGATCAAATCGGCCTGCTGCGTCGTCACAAACCCCGATTCGGTTTCCGACAATGAGAAACGTGTCACGCGATTGGCGCGAAAATCACAGGTGACAAAGGAACCTTGCCAATCCTCGGGAAAGCTCTCCCCTTGGACAATTTCGCCGCCGCAGAACTTGGGATAGTTGCCGGGGCTGATCAGATCCAACTGGCGTCGGGTGCCGGGGGTGGGATTGAACCTCGCACCGGGAAAGACATAAGCGATGCCGGCGAAACCCGCTCCGTCGGTCATGAAGGAATTGCCATGCGCATCGAACTGGTGTCCCCAGGGATTCCACAAGCCGTGAAAGAAGACGTCCATCCGTCGGTTTCGGGTGTCGAATCGAAACCCGCCACCGGCTTTCAACCGCACCACGCCGTAGGGCGTTTCGGCGTCCGTCCGCGTGTACACCGATTGGTTCATGTACAACCGGCCGTCGGGGCCAAACAGCAGCGTGTGCAAGTTGTGGTGGGTGTCTTCGGTACCGAATCCGCTGAGCACGCGCTCTCGGCGATCGGCTTTGCCATCCCCATCGGTGTCCTCCAGGAACAGCAGATCGGTGCTTTGGGCGACATACACCCCGCCGTCACCGGGCGCGACACCGGTGGGAATCAACAGCCCGTCGGCGAACACGGTCGACGTGTCCGCCTTGCCATCGTGATCGGAATCTTCCAACACCAGGATCTTGTCGGGCATGGCCTGGCCGACTTCGATCATCGGATAGGCTTCGCTGCTGGCGACCCACAAACGACCCTGCGGGTCAAAGTTCATGTGAATCGGTTTGTTCAGCATCGGGTTCTCGGCCCACAACGAGACCTCCAACCCCTCCGCGACGACAAAGTCCGGCGTCGGCTGCGGCGTGAATTCCGCGTACTTGGATTCCAACCGTGGCGTCGGCTCTTCCACACCGTTCGCTTTGAGTTGCCGCAGCGAGGCAATCTTGGCTTCTTCCTGTTCGATCAACGGATCGAACTGCGGGATCTCGACGGCGTTTTGGCCTTGTTCGTGTTTTCGAAATCCGAACACGTACGCCATGTTGGCCGGCCGCGAACGGTGAAACCAAAGCCGATTTTTTTCCAGGATCACACTCCGCAGCGGTTCGGTTTGCGGACTGTTTTGCCAGACACCGCGATCGATGCCCAGCGAGGTTCCGATCGCGTCGGCCAAGGCTTTGTATCCGTCACCATTTAAATGAACGGGATCCTTGCGCTGGCTTGGCTTGACGGCGACGCCGGTCAGATCGACAAACTGACCGCCGGTCTTGGCACAAACCTGTTCGATCAGCTCGGCGTACGCCGCAGCCATTTCAGGGGTCAACACGGAGGGCCCGACGGGTGAGATCGGAGACAGGAACACGAAGCGGCAATCGGGATCGTTTTGCCGGATCGTGTCAGCCAATCGCTGCAGATCTTTCGTGAATTGGATGATCGATTCGACCTTTTCGACGTCCGTCGTCCGAGTCGAAGTCTGCAGGGCGTTGGCCATCCCGTAGCCCAGCACGGCAACCGTCGGCCGGGTCAATTCGAGTTGCTTTTGCAATTGCCGCCAGCCTTCACCGTCGGGCTCGCGGCCGGCCTGCAGCAGGCTGAGTCCGAATCGCGAATCACCGGCCGGCGTGTCGCCGTTCCAACCGAGATTGCGGTAGGTCACATCGGCGTCGGGGAACGCGGTGGTCAGCATCACTTCGACCCAGCCGAAATACTGTTCTTGCTCGATCAGACCGTCGCCGATCAAGACGACTCGATCCCCGTCGCGAAGCTGGAACGGGTCGTCCGCCGCCGCGGAGGGAGGGGCAGCCAGGGTGATGACGGCCCAAAGGACCGGCAGGAATGAACACGCCAACGAAGCAAAGGTGTCGGAGACGGAGAAGGCGCGAGGGCCAGACGAAATCATCAAGTCGGTCCGTGGTGGGAAGCAGCGAGAAAGGGTGTGACGACAGGAAGGCGGGGAGCACCCATTGTATCTGGACCGCGGGGTCATTCCATCGGTCCGTTGGACGGATCGTCCGGCACCTGGTTCGCGTCCCCGTTGGTGTCTAGGCTTTCGAGACCGTCCAGCTTAGGGCGACCGGTTTTCGAGTACGATGGCCCTTCCGGGCCGTCGTCCGCTAAACTCCCGACGACGACCTGGAAAGGACGTCGTACATCGGTCCGCTGACCACACGTCCCTTGTTCCCGGGCTCCCGCCTGGGAACACACTGTCATGGAGGCTCCCGCCTCCTGGCCGAATCCCGAGGCGACCGGCGTTGCCGGCGAGGCAACGCTGCGAAGCATTTTTTAGCGGCAGGGCGCGAGCGGGCTGTCGATTTTGTGAGCCGCGACGCGTAAGCGGCCGGGCACTGCGACGCTGCCCGGGGCCTTACGGCCAACGGCTCACCATTGACTCAGCGGATCCCGACTAAAACGACAGCCCGCGAGCCCTCCGGTGTTGTGGCAAACGATGAAGAACCGGAGGGCTCGCGCCCTGCCGCTAACACCTCAAGAAACACATGGAAAAAATGCTTCACCGGCGTTGCCGGCCAGGGTGGCAAACAGGATGCTTACCCCACGTCCAATAAAAGAACCCGGCAGCGGAGCGTCCGCTGCCGGGTTCAGTTGGGTTTGATTCTCGGGCGAGATCACCCGAGGCTTGATCCGCTAGGCGGGAACCGCGGCCGTTTTGACGGTCGCGATGATCGCGCTGGCGACCATGTACGGGTCGGCGTTGGAGGCGGGACGTCGGTCTTCCAGCCAGCCTTTCCAGCCGTTTTCCACGGTTCCGATCGGGATTCGGATGGACGCACCGCGGTCGGAGACGCCGTAGCTGAACTTGTCGATCGACTGCGTTTCGTGCAGACCGGTCAAGCGTTGCTCGTTGTCGGCACCGTAGACGTCGATGTGCTCCTTGATCCGCGGCTCAAACGCCTGGCAAATCGCTTCGTAAATCTCTTGGCTGCCACAGGTTCGCAGCGTCGTGTTGGAGAAGTTCGCGTGCATCCCGCTGCCGTTCCAGTCGCCGGGGACCGGTTTGCAGTGATAGTTGATGCCGACGCCGTGGTTTTCCGCGACGCGATCCAGGATGTAACGGGCCAACCAGACCTGGTCACCGGCGTCCTTGGCACCCTTGGAAAAGACTTGGAATTCCCATTGGCCCATCATCACTTCGGCGTTGATGCCTTCGACGTTCAGGCCGGCTTCCAAGCACATCTCGAGATGCTCTTCGATGATTTCGCGTCCCACGGCTTTGCCGTTGCCGACGCTGCAATAATACGGGCCTTGCGGTCCGGGGTAGCCTTCGGCGGGGAAACCGAGCGGTCGGTTGGTGCCGGGATCCCAGAGGGTGTATTCCTGTTCGAATCCGAACCAGAAATCGCCGTCGTCATCGTCGATCGTCGCCCGGCCGTTGGTGCGGTGCGGCGTCCCATCGGCGTTGAGCACTTCGCACATCACCAGGTACGAGGTGCCCAAGCGGCCCGGATCGGTGATGATTTTGACGGGTTTCAGCAGGCAATCCGATGCTCCGCCGGGCGCTTGCTCGGTGGAGGATCCGTCGAACGACCACATCGGGGCGTCTTCGACATTTCCGCTGAAATTCTCAATAATCTTGGTCTTGCTTCTCAAGCTTTGCGTCGGCTGATAGCCATCCAACCAGATGTATTCCAACTTGCACTTGGTCATAAATCAGATTCTCCCTAGGTGAATCAAACGAGTGGACCTGGGAAAGCACGTGTCGTTTCAAGTGCGACGTGCCTTCGTGTAACAACAATGTCTACGTCTACCTAACGCATCCGAGACGACGTTGCGAACCGATCACCGGGAATCCGAAAGGACCCGCCAAACCATTCACTCCGCCATCCGGCCAGCGCCCAGTTGCAAGTGTGGTATCAACCGCCTCTGAGCAAGTACCGACCCCGATCTTTCGATCGGATTACCGCAAGAACCGTGCTCCTGATGTTCTCCGGTGCCCTCGCGGACGCAGCGCCGGCAACGTCAACTCAATGACGCGCCGCCGACCCTCCAGAGAACATACGATAACCCAACTCTTCTACCACGAAAGAGTCAAGTCGTCACCCCGTAAGCTCTACTTTCGCGGGGATCCGAACGCGAAAGTTGACCGGACGCATCCTGTTCAGGCATCACCCTGCCCGGCGGCATGGGTGTCGACGCACTCAAGTCACCCTCTCTGGCAGGGAGGGTCGAGCGCAACGAGGGGACAGGAGAACCGTGAATCGCCTGTGACGCTGGCGACCAGAGGCGCGGGAACCCACCCAAAATGCCTCCCTGGGCGGGTTCTTCGTGGATTTTAGTGGCTAATCGCTCAGGACCCAGGTTTTTCGAGGCATTGCTGCGATGTCCGAATGGGGAGAGCGAGGACAAACGCTCGGTTCAAACGACCCTCCGCCGACACGGGGGCCGGCGGAGGGCACGAAGCACCTTCGGCGCATCGCAGTCATCCCTTAAAAAACCTTCCCCGAGTAGTCGAGAGCACCCACTAAAATCCGCGAAGAACCCCCAGGGGGAAATGCCCCACCCATGGACCGCTGGGTTAGACGGCTGTCGATGCCGGCAGCGGGCGCCCCTGCCCGGGTCGGCTCTTCCAGTTGGCCGCGGGGGCCGTTCTAATGTTTCACCGGCGCTGAACCCGATTGCATCGATGCCGTCGACCCTGCCGTCGCCCGCCATCGGCGACCGTTGATCCCCCGCATCACACCCCCGGCACGACAAATCCGCAGATGTCACGAGCTCCACACAACCCCTTCGAAACGGCCCCCGACCAGTTCGGGCAACCGGCCTCCGAGAGCAGCAAGACCTGGCTGTGGGTGCTCGGCATCATCGGGGCCGTTTTTCTGTTCGGAACCGTGCTCTGCTGCGGACTGATGTTTTACGCCTGGGACCAGGCATCGGGCGTGATCGCCCAAGTGGCCGTGGAAGAATACGCCGATGACCCGATTCTGAAAGAAAAAATCGGCACGATCCAAAGCAGCCAAATGAGCTTGCGGGAGGCGATGGAGGAATCGACCCAGGACGAGACAAGCACGGCGATGGTGTTCACCATCGAAGGCGACAAGGGCCGCGGCAAACTGATCCATCGCACCAACGACCAGACTGAGCAAGTGACCGTCAAACTGGTGATGGAAAACGGCGAGGAGTTTGATCTGGAAGTCCGCCAAACGTTCGGCGATTTGGAGACCGAGCTGGAGGGTGATGGCGAGCCGGTGGAAAATGGCGAACTGGAGGGACCGGGAGAGCCCGAATCGATCGCCCCTGGCGAGACCCAAACGGAGCCCACAGAGACCGTCGAAACCCCCGAAACGGACCAACCGTGAACGGGCTGTCGATTTGATCAGCAAGCCCCCGAAGGCACCGGCTGGCCGACGCAGACGTCGTGGTGCCACTAAGCGGGCTGTTTTGAGCCTACAATAGTACCCCGGCTTCCTCTGTCTCTCGATGGTTTGAATTTTGCCATGGTTCGCCCAAGCTCCTTCTCGGTTCGATGTTCAACCCTGCTGCTCACGATCGGCCTGGTCTTCGGCGCGGTTCCAGCCCCGAGCCCCTCTGCCGCACAAAATGCCGCCCCAAATGCCGCCCCAAATGCCGCCCCAAATGCCGCCCCAAATGCCGATCCGGATGCCGCCGCCAAGCCGGCCGAGCGGTCGGCGGTGATCATCCCCCTGCACGAAGACATCAATCCGCTCAGCGGGGCGCTTTTGAAGCGCAAGTTTGCCGAGGCGGTCGATTCGGACGTCGACGTGATCATCCTGGACATCCACAGCCCCGGCGGGCTGGTCTATGTGACGTTCGAACTGATGGACATGATCTCCGACGCCAAGGATGTCGAGACGGTCGCCTTCATCCAAAAAGACGCCATCAGCGGCGCCGCCCTGATCTCGTTGGCCTGTGACAAGATCATCATGCTGCCGGGGGCCCGGATGGGCGATGCCGGTGAAATCGTGATGGGGGCCGACGGGGCGTTTCGATACACCGAAGCCAAAAGCCGCAGCGTGCTGGCCCAGAAAGTCCGCGACACCGCCCGCGCCACCGGCCGCCCCCTGGCGCTGGCGGAAAAGATGACCGACAAGGATATGGTCGTCTTTCGCGCCGTTCACAAGACCGACGGCACGGTGCGTTACATCAGCGACAAAGAATGGGCGTCGATGGAAAACACCGACCAGTGGGAACAGGGAAAACCGATCCGCGAAGCCGGCAAAGAAATGTTCTTCACCGTCAATGGTGCCCGCGCAGTCGAACTGGGCATGGCCGACCAAACGGTCGAAAATGAAACCGAATTGGCCGAGGTGCTGGGCGTCAAAACCCCGATCCCGGTGATGGAGCGGACCGGCGTCGACACCGCCATCATGATCCTCAACTCGGGATTCGTGACCTTTCTGCTGTTGGTCATCGGCATGGTCGCGCTGGTGATCGAACTGGGGGCCCCCGGCATCGGCATCGGCGGGCTGACGTCACTGCTGTGTTTCGGACTGTTTTTCTGGAGCCGGTTTCTGGGCGGGACCGCCGGTTGGTTGGAAGTGACCCTGTTTGTCCTCGGGCTGATCTTCATCGGCATGGAAATTTTTGTGATCCCCGGCTTCGGCGTCGCCGGTGTGGGCGGGCTGGGGTTGATGCTGGGCTCGCTGGTGATGGCCTCGCGGCGATTTCTCGTCCCCGGCAGCACCGAAGAACTCGCCAGCCTGGGCTGGGACCTGGCCACGGTCTTGGGCGCGTTTGTCGGCTTCATGGTCGCCATGCTGATCCTGGCCAATTACATCGGCGACATCCCCGGGTTGGGTCGGCTGACGCTCAAACCCCAGGTGGCCATGGTCGCAGCCGACGCGGGACCGGGTGAACCGGCCGACGCCGATGCAGCCGCACTGCTGCCGGGCTGGCAACGCGTTTCGGTCGGCGATGTCGGAACCGCCACCAGCCCGCTGCGGCCGGGCGGGAAAATGATGGTCGACGATTACAGTGTCGACGTCGTCACCGAAGGCGACTTCGTGGACAACGGCACGAGCGTGAAAGTGATCGCCAAACAAGGCACACGGATCGTCGTCCGACCCGTTTAGTGCTTCGTCAACTTTTATTCTTAGGGTACCGCGGAAAAGGGGTCAGGTACCAAAAATGCGAAGCACCCTGCGGGCCATTTGGTTTTTGGTACCTGACCCCTTTTCCGCTCGACAAACGCAGGCTCGAAAATTGAAAGCTGACAAAGCACTAGTACTCTGGCCAGATCTAGGCTTTCGGCGATTCGCCGATCGACACACCTGCGTGAAGGTCGTGCGGTTTGAAAGTCACCCTCCTGGCAGGAGGGTCGAGCGAAGCGAGGGGAGGTCGATCGGTGACCCGTTTTCCGCTCCGCGCGATCCATCAAAATGAAGACCCACCGATAGCAGCGTGAACCCACGGATGACAGGGTGCGAAAAATCCGTGGGTTTGCGCTACCATCGGTGGGTCAAGGAATCGTTTCATCGTTCCGCACCGAACACGCGTTGAAGCGTCACGTCGCGTCAGCTCAAATCCAGCACATCCTGACGGGCCGTCACGAAACGGTACTCGCCCAGCGTCGGGTCCTCGCTGCCGAGGTAATCCTGCGCCGTGTCGTCGCTGCAACAGACGAACCCACAGCTGCGTAGAAACGCTTCGGGGTCCGCCGGTCCGTAAACGAATCGCTCTCCGATCATTTCCATCCGATCGACGAACTCGTGAATATTCGGGTCGCCGGTCCCTTCATTGATCACCGCCGGCGTGACACAGTCCATCCACAGCACGCTCTCAGGATGTCTCATGCGTCGCCGGATCGAGCTCAACAGACGTCGGTTCTGCTGCTCGTCGAAGTACATCGAACAGCCTTCATAGACGAACAGCGTCAACGCGGTCTCGGAAAACGCAAAGTGCCGTTGCAGCAACTCGCCCACATCGTCCTGCAAGAAGTCCGCGGCGATCTGGTGTCGCTCCGGCGCCGCGGCGGGGCCGCCGAGTTGTGTTTCCAGCCGTTCGATGACATGTTGCCGCTCGGCCAGCATGACGGGCAGGTCCAATTCGAACACCGTCGCGCCGGAAAGTTCTGCGGCGCGTCGCAGCGGCCGCATGTCCAATCCCGCGCCGAGCATCACGAGTTGCTCGATGCCGGGGATCGATCGCAACACTTCATCGCAATGCCGGGTGCGAGCCCCGACCATCGCGCCCAGTTGCGGCAGCACCTTTTGCAATCGTTTCGCCTGCAACAAGCCGTGCGTTCCCGCGGCCGCCTTGTCATGCGGGGCGTCGATACGAAGCTGTCGTCCCTGAGAATCCGACATCGTCTTCGACCCCGCCGGGCTGTCCATAGCCCGCAACCCCGCGATGATACGCGCCGATGTTTTCAAGTTCAACTTGGTCATCGTCGATCGCTCGCCGCCGCTGCGGTGCTCGAGCAATCGTTGGGTCGCTTGGGCGAAGTAACGCATCACCGCGGTGGCGACACGCTCGCCGTCTTCGGACCAGAACTCGACGTTGAGGGTCGCCAACACGACGCGCCCGGAAAAGTATCGCGACTGGATCCGCCGAGCGGTTTTCGGATCGACGCGGCTGACGGCCCGCAGATGGCTGGTGCTCGGGTTTTCGTACTTGACGTCCATCCCGACCAACCACAACGACGCCGATTCATCCGGACGCCCGCGATGGATGCCGGTCAACGGTGTCCCGGTCAACAGCGTCGTCAACGCCATGCCACCGGTATAATCCGCCGAGAGTGAAATCAAGGCGGCTTGGTGTGTGCCATGTTGATTGGTGGTCTCGATCGCCAGCGGCAGCACCGACTCGCAAAACCCGGGACCGACCCGGGTGATCTTCCAACCGGTCCAGTCCAGCACCGGCACCGCGCGGTGCAGCAGAGTGTTCATCAGTTCGGGATTGATACGATCCGCGTAGTCTTTTTCCCAACTGATCTCTTTATCAGTTTCGATCACAGCCATTGTTGCCCCCATGTGGTGTGTGAAATCGAGAATCGAGCACCCACTATGGAGGTTGAAAAAGAATGCTCAATGCGGCGACCACTTTTTTCGCGCCCCGAGAGGGCAAACCCTCTCTAAAGATGCCACTTCGGTAAAGCAGGGCAGACCTACTGTTGGATAGATCATTCTGTCTAGATGCCGCGTTGAGCGATCCAAATGCAGTCCGCCGAGTCCACCGAATACCGCTACCGAACTCTACGAGAGTTGCCGGATGTGGCCGGAGTGCACTGCTGGCTTGTCCAGGATCTGCAGGGCGAAGGCCGCCTGGTGATCCGCGATTTGCCGACGGCGATGTTCAAGGAAGGACTGCGAATCCGGTTTCAAAACGAAGCCCGATTGCTGAGCGAGATCGAGTGCGACAGCTACAACTCGATGGTCTCCTATGACATCGACGACGATCGCATTCGATTGGTCTATCGCTACCGTGATGGCATCAGTCTCTCGCGGCTGATCGCGCAATCGGCGATGTCACCCCAATCGACGCTGCGGTTGGCGTGTGACCTGTTGCAGGCGTTGATCCAGATTCACCGGCAGGGTTGTGTGCATCGCGACTGGCGGCCGTCCCACGTGATTTTGACCCCGACCGGTGAAGCGATCCTGTCGGGCTACGGACCGGTGTGGCGGGCGAACTTGGCGGCCGGCGACAGCCCCATCGGGATCGAAACCGTGCGTTACGCCTCGCCCGAAATGGCGGGCATCATTCGGCATGATATCGGCCCGGCGTCGGACCTCTACTCGTTGGGTTTGATCCTCTATTGGGCGCTCGCCGGCGAACCGATGTGCGACGCGACCACCGTCGGCGACATCCTGCTCCAACACTCGACCTCGGATCTGGACGCCGACCGCTTCCCCGGCGACACGCCGCCGCAACTGGTCTCGATGATCGAGCGGTTGACCCAGAAAGAGCCGCGTGAGCGTTACCAATCGGCGGCCGCCGCGTTGGCCGACGCGACGGCGATCCTGAACATGATCCAAGACGGCGACTCGGCCACACCGGTGGTGATCGGCCGATCGGACGCCCGCTCCGATCTGGTCGACCCCGCATTCGTCGGCCGTGAATCACAACTGCAAACCTTGCAGGAAAACTTGACCGACGTCGCCGCGGGCAGTTGGCGTCAAGCCTTGATCTCCTGCGTTTCGGGGATGGGAAAAAGCCGGCTGAACCAGGAGATCACACGGCTGGCCACGCGACACGGTTTTCTCGTCTTCCAAGGGGAATCGATCCATCATGCGGCCGCCGAGCCCAACGCGCCGTGGATGCAAGTCGTCAACCAAGTCGCGCAATTCTGTGTCTCCCATCCGGACACCCGCCAACGTCTGCGCGAAACCATGTCGGACTATCGCGAAGAAGTGATCACGGCGATGCCTTCCTTGGCAGACGTGTTCGGATGGACCGGCAGCACGCTTTCCGGCCCGGACGAACTCGGCCAAGGCCGGGTCGTGGCGGCCTTCGCCGCGCTGCTGACCCAACTGGGATCGGGCGATTGCCCCGTGATGATCTCCTTGGATGATTGCCAGTGGATGGACGACCAATCGATTCGGGTGCTGCAACGTGTCGCACGCTCCGACGCACCCTTCCAACTGCTGCTGCTTTCGGCACGCACCGACGAAGGCCAAACGGCACGTGTCCGCGACGCCGCGCAGCTGGACCACATGCTGGATTTGGGACCGCTTGATGCGGATAGCATTCGTCGGTTGAGCGAATCGATGGCCGGTGTGCTTCCCGATGAAGCGATCAAAGTGATTCAGGATTTCGCCGAAGGCAGTCCGTTCATGGCCGCCGCAATCCTCCGCGGCATGGTCGAATCCTCGGTGCTGGTTTCCGACAAAGAACGTTGGGTGCTGGACCGAGAGCGTCTGGAAAATTTCCAAACCACCGCCGAGGCCGGCGAAGTCCTGGCGGGGCGACTGGAGAACCTGCCGCCCAAGGCACGGCATTTTCTGGATGCCGCCGCCGTCATCGGCAGCGAATTCACGCTCGACGCCGTCGTCGAACTCTCCCAAATTGATCTGTCGGAAAGTTTTGAGTTGCTCGCCGATATCCGTCGCCATCGGATGCTCTGGAGCAAGCCCGACGGCAGCTACGCCTTTGCCCACGACAAGATTCGCGAAGCCGTGCTCGCACACCTGACGCCCGACGTCAAACAACGCATGCATGGCCGGATCGGGCAATACTTCGCCAAAACCCAACCGGATCGAATCTACGACCTGGCCTACCACTTCGACGCGGCGGGCATGCACCGCGAAGCACTTCCGCATGCCTTAAACGCCGCCTCCAAAGCACGCCAAGAATTCTCCCTCGGCAGTGCGCGGCGGCAACTCGAAATCGCCGCCCGCGCATTTCACGTCACCGATTCGGCGACGCGCCATCAAGTCGAAGCGATGATGAGCGAAGTGCTGATGCTGCAGGGAGAATACAACGGAGCCCAGCAGTGGTTGGTCGCGGCTTCCAAAACCGCCACCACGGAAATGGACGATGCGGTCGTCGCCACACGACGCGGCGAACTCGCATTCAAACGCGGTGACAAAGTCCAGGCGGTGGAGTTCTTTGAATCTGCGTTAACCCGCTTGAGACAACCGGTCTGCCGAAACCGCTTTCAATTGTTCACCAACCTGCTGCGGGAAATCACCGTCCAAGCCGTTCACACCGCGGTGCCGCTGCTGGTCCGCTCCCGGACGCGTTCACCCGACGACACCGAACAGCTCCGCTTGCGGCTCTACAGCAACATCGCCCGCGGCTATTGGTACACGCGAGACAAGTACTAC
This sequence comes from Stieleria neptunia, assembly GCF_007754155.1. Lineage (NCBI taxonomy): Bacteria > Pseudomonadati > Planctomycetota > Planctomycetia > Pirellulales > Pirellulaceae > Stieleria > Stieleria neptunia. The sequence continues at coordinate 10,085,498 of NZ_CP037423.1, forward strand.
ACGCTGTGGGCGCATCTGCGGGGCATGAACCGCGGCGAGTGCTATCGCCCCTCCGCCGGACTGGCCCACGCCTACAGCGAACACGCTCCGGCGATGACCCTGTTGGGTTGGTACCGACGCGGCATCGATTATGCCAAACGCTCCCTGCAAATCCGCAAAGACCTGCACGACGTCTGGGGACAAGGCCAATCAAGAAACTTCATGAGCATCCTGCATTACTCGTTTAGCAACTACGAGCAATGCATCCACGAAGCCAGCCAGGCCGTTGCGATCCTTGAACGCACCGGTGACTATTGGGAAGTCCACATCGCCCGCTACCAATTCGCCGCCTCGCTCTATCGGCAAGGCAACCTGCGCGAAGCGTTGGATCAAACTCGCATCAATTACCGCTCGGCGGTCCGACGCAGCGATTTCCAAGGCACCGGCAACATCGTCGAAGTCTGGGCCCGCGCGGCCTTGGGGAACATCCCCCTGGATGTGCTGCAAATCGAGCTCAAACGGAATGTCGACGATGCCCAGCGGATTTGCGAAGTCAAACTCGCCTACGGTGTTTATCACTTCTACCAACACGGATACGCCGAAGCCGTCAACGCATTCACCGAAGCGGTTCAAATCGCCGAAGACGCCTCGGTCGTCAATGCCTACATCAGCCCCTGTTACGCGTGGCGCGCCACCGCACTGAGGCGATTGCTGGAAACCGAACCCGCCAAGACCGATGCGATGCGGCGGAAAAAACTCCGTGAACTCCAATCGGCCTGCCGGCAAGCCGTCCGGCTGGCCAACCGCTACACCAATGAGCTGCCCCACGCGTTGCGAGAACTCGCCGCCGTCTCGGCGTTCCAGGGCCGAACCCGCCGAGCCCTGCGGCATTTCCGCCGTTCCTTGCGGATCGCCGATCAACAAGGCGCCCGGTTGGAACAGATCCAAACCACGCTGCTGCACGCAGAACTGGCCAAAGAAACCGGCTGGGCCGTCGACGAAGCCTTGGTCCGGGAAGCCTCCGAAGCGTTGCAGCAACTGAAAACGTCCGTCGGCTCCGTCGACGAGGATGGCTCGCTGTCGCTGGTCGATCGATTCGATTCGCTCTTGGAAGCCGGGCGCCGCATCGCGGTCGGCACGGAAATCGATGTCATCCGCGACGAGATCATCGCCGCGGCCTCGAAACTGCTCCGTGGCGATCGGGTCCTGTTGATCCAGCCGGCGACCGAAAACGGCCCGGCGACCACCATTCCGCCCAACACGGTCTACGATCCCGACATCGTCAAACAGACCCAGACCAAGGGCTCCGCGATCATCTGTGAATACGAACGCAGCGATCTGTGCGATGTCCGTTCCCGTCATAGCGACCCGCATCACAACTACGGAACGTTTCTGTGCTGTCCCGTCTTGGTGCACGGAAAAATTCACTCGTACCTGTACATCGCCAACTCCTACATGATGGGAATGTTCGGCGACGACGAACTGCGGATCGCCAACTACCTGTCCTCGGCCGCGGGAGCGGCCTTTGAAAAAGCGGACGGTTTCACGCAACTGCAAGAACTAAACCAAACGCTCGAACGCAAGGTCGCCCAACGCACCGAAACGCTGCAACTGCGGAACGAAGAAATCGAGCGGACCGCCGACCGGCTCCGCGCCACACAGGTCAACCTCCGCGAGGCGAAAGATCTTGCCGAGCATGCCAATCGCGCCAAAAGCGAATTCCTGGCACGCATGAGCCACGAAATTCGCACCCCGATCACCGCCGTCCTCGGATACACCGAACTGATGCTCCGCGGAATCGTCACCGATCCCGAAGAGCAACGACAGCACCTGGAAACGATCCATGGCAACGGAAGCCACCTGCTGCATCTCTTGAACGACATTCTGGATCTGTCCAAAATCGAAGCCGATAAAATCGAAGTCGAACAGATCAGCTGCGTGCCGGCAAAAGTCATCGGTGAGGTCATCAAATCGCTGCAAGGCAAAGCGGCGCAAAAGAACATCACGCTCGGCATCGATTCCGGATCCCAGATCCCCGAAACGATCACCAGTGACCCGACTCGACTGCGACAGATCGTGACCAACCTGATCGGCAACGCGATCAAATTCACCGACCGTGGCGGCGTCACCGTTCGGCTGTCGACCCGCTTGGATGAAACCACCGGGCTGCCCGATCAGATCGTTGTCGCGATTCGCGATAGCGGCATCGGGATGGACGCCGATCAACTCGAGCGGATCTTTGACCCCTTCGCCCAAGCCGACACGTCCACCACGCGCAAGTATGGCGGTACCGGTCTGGGACTGTCGATCAGCAAACGACTGGCCGAATCACTCGGCGGCGGTCTGGAAGTGGAAAGCATCCCCGGCGTCGGCAGCACGTTCACCATTCACATCGCGGCCGACACACGCCCCGGGGATCGGCTGCTGAGTGATTCGGAAGTGATCGAGCTGGCAACCGGTCGTCACGAAGCCCAATGGCAGCGCGTCGATTTGACCGGCGCGAAAGTGCTGGTCGTCGATGATGCCGAAACCAATCGCGACCTGATCCACCGCTTGCTGACCAGTGCCGGCGCCGGCGTTCAATCCGTCGCCGACGGCCAGCAAGCCGTCGATTTCTTTCTCGACCCCAACGGCACCCTCAAGTCTCACTCGATCGATCTGGTGTTGATGGACATGCAAATGCCCGTCCTGGACGGCTATTCCGCGACGCAACAACTGGTCGGCGCCGGGCTGAAAACACCGATCGTCGCCATGACGGCCAACTCGATGGTGGGCGACGACAGCAAATGCCGCCAAGTCGGCTGCCGAGACTACCTTTCCAAACCCATCGACTTGGATGCACTGCTGGAAATGGTCCGCAGCTGGTGCGCCGATTCGATCGTGCCACACTCCCGACACTCCGACCCACCGCAATCCACCCCAGCGGTCGACCGATCACCACCTTCACAGCCACCGACAAGCGAAACCATGTCGCCCCCGCCGATCACCGACGAATCACACGCCCCCCTGCTACCCTCGGACTGGTTGCGACAGTTCGCGATCGATCTGGTCGCCAAAGTTCACTTCCAAATGCCGGCCATCAAGAATGCCTATGACTGCGCGGACTACGACGAGGTCGCGCGAAAACTCCATTGGATCAAAGGGTCCGGCGGAACCGTCGGACTGAACACGCTGACGGATCTGGCCAAATCCTGTGAACAAGCGGCCAAAGCGTCCGATACCGACGCCCTGACCGAGCGGTTGGACGCCATCGAATCGTACGTCAACCTGCTGGTCGAAGAATGCGGCGAAGAGCTGCCCAACCCGCAGGCGTCCGAAAACGCCGCGCCGCATCTGGATTGAGTGACCCTTTGACGGCTACTTCATCCGCGCCCGCTGAAAGCTCAGTGAAAACTGGTGGGCGTTGACCGAATGCCAACCGTCATCAAAGTCGCCCCCCATGAAGCCACTGGTATCGACCGATTGGGTCGGCCCGAACGACCACTGATACGCCGCATCCACGGCGATCCCCCGCCAGGAGCATCCATAGCCGAACGACAACGCATGCTCCAGAATCGTTTGAATGTAGGGCGTGACCGTGGCGTCCGGAATCGGGTTGCGGTGGTAGGCATATCCGACGCGAATCACACGGTCGTCACGGAGCTGCTGTTCGATCCCGAATCGCAGCGACACCGTGTCGCGCCAGTCGAGTGGAAACGATTCCAACAACGTCGGGGCGACGATCTGGTAGACCGGATTGAGGGGGTCTTTCAGCGAGAGATCAAAGTGGTCGTAGGCGCTCGACCAGTCGTACCAAATCGCGTCCGCGGAATACGTTCGCCGCCGGTCGGTGCGGTGCGACAGGCCGACTCCTAGCGAACGCGGCCATTTGACATCCAACATCGAATCGTATCGAGACGCGCCCAGTCCCGGAATCTCGACCACCGTCGTTCCATCGAGTTCCATGGTGGTTTCGTGTTGATAATTGACACCGACGGTGGTGCGATCATTCAAGTCGTATTGCATCCCGATCGACCAACTCATCCCCGCACCGGTACCCTGCAAATCCATCCGCGTCGGAGTTCCGGCAAACGCGTTGGGACCCTGCAGCGTGTACGGTCCCTCCAGCTCGATGTGATTGATCGCCGCACCCAGCGTGGTCCCGATCGACAGCCGCTCGGTCAACTTGACCGAGAGGGTGGGCAGCAGACGGGCCAGGGCGCCGATGGATTTGTAGTGCTGCGGTCCGGAAAAGGGAGCCGGGCCATTCATCATGTATTCGGCGGCAAACCCGGCGTGCGAAAACGCGCCGAAACCGATCGTGATGTGCTCATCCAACTTCTTGGCGATCGCGAACTCGCCGATCGGAAACGGATTGTCGATGTCACCGACGCGTGAATTGTCCGCGTCATCGTATTCCAAATCGGTCAACAACAAGTGCCCGCCGAACTCCAGCAAACAATCCGCTTCGTTTCGAACCAACCCCGCGGGGTTGTCCAGCATCACGTGCGCGTTGTCGCTCATGGCGAGATTGGTTCCGCCGCGCCCAATGCTGCGGGCGCTCACCCCGTCGCGGATCGTGCCGTCGGCCACGGCGACCGAACACATGACCAGACTGGCAAGCGTCGCCATGCCAGCCGTCCATCTTGATCGATCCATCGTCCTGCGTCCCGCGGTTAGCAGCCCCATAGCTCATCCTTTCCCATATTAGGGGTTTTTCGGGTCATCGCTTGACCCGACGTGAACAAAGGTCGCCGCGGAGGGAACTCCCTCACACGCCACGCAGTGGACCCCCGTTGCTTTGACCTAGTTTTACCTGAAGAGTCGTGGCACCGATCACGACAACGCGCCCAGATGGCTCAGTGGTTTCCGACTACCGGTAGAATTGAATGTTCGACGGCCGACAACAAATCGTTAATAGCAAGATCCTGGTCATCGACGATGAACAGATCATCATCGATGTGATCACCGCTCACCTGAACGTCGCCGGGTTTTGGAACGTGGTCGGAATCAGCGATTCGATCGACGCCGTGCAGCGAATGAAACAGGAAAACCCCGACATGGTGCTGTTGGACATCTCCATGCCGGACGTCAGCGGAAACTATTTGATCCAGATCGCCCGCGCCGACCCGAACCTGAAAACGGTCCCGCTGATCGTCGTCACGGCCAGTGACTCCGAAGAAACGCATCGGCGAGCGCTCGAACTGGGCGCCGACGAAGTGCTGACCAAACCTTTGCAACCCGGGATCCTGGTCGGGCGCGTCGAAAACGCACTGAGCCAAAAACTGGCGCTCGATGTCTCCGCCCTGAATCAACGCCAGGCGCGCTGCAAACCGGTCAATGAGAAATACAACGAGCTGCGCGGTCTGGGCGGCCGCCTCTCCTGAGCGGTCTCGGCCGCGTGTCGCGACCTAAATCCCGTAACTCACAGAACCGCCAACGGGTTCCGTTTCGATTCCAGCGTCCCACGCGTCACGCCCATCCGGTTGGTCGCGCCGAGCGTCTTCCAAACCTGCTCGGCCGTCAAACGACCACTCAACAGATCGCGGTACAACGAAACCGTCTTGATCACTTCCGCGGGTGACTCTTCGAGCAGCTCCAATCGGAACCAGCGGATTCCCTGCTCCATTAACCTGCCGGCCGTTTCCGCACCGCTTTGCGGCGTGGCGTTGTAAAGGGTGTTGCGACAGGCGACGTCCGCCTGCAGCGTGTGCTCGGCGCCCACCCGATCGCGCAACTGCACCGCGTGGTCATCGCAGGGCCGCCCACAATTGGTCTTGTTCGTCCCCGGCGAAAGCACCGAACAAAACACACAATGCTCCATGTGGAACATCGGAATGTGTTGATGCAACACGACCTCCATCCAATCCGGCGGCACCGAATCGATCAGATCAGCCAGTTGATCGCAGTTCAAATCATACGACGCCGTCACCCGGCGCGCTCCCAGCGAGCGAATCCACTGGGCCGATCGATGGTTGGCGACGTTCAACGAAAAATCGGCGATCGTCGGTATCGTGGAAGGTCGAAAAAACTCCAGCGCCGCGAGGTTTCGCGCCAAAATGAAATCCGGTCGGTGACGCGACAACACTCGCAACAATCCCATCTCCGCCGGCTTTTGCATTCGCACCGTCGCGATTCCAAATGGGATCGATTCCGCCGCGACGATTTCCGACACCCTGGCGTATTGCCGGACGTCATGAAAGTCGACGTAGATCAGATCGACCGCCGCTTCGGTTGCCGCCTTCACCTGCTCCAACGATCGACACAAGACAGAGATCTGGGGTGATTCCACGGGCAGATCGTCGGACCGAATCGGTTCCAACATCGCCTCACCGGCCGCCACGCGAATCGATCGCTGCGGCGGTTGTTCGATTCGCCGGGCCAGTTGTTCCATCACACGTCGACGCAGCTCGTTGATCAGACTGGCCGGTACCATCGGCTGCCCGCTGATCACCGCATCAAGGGTTCGCATCCGAAATGCCGTGGCACCGAGACGCGACAATTTTTCGGCCAGCATCGATTCGGTCGCGGGGTGCTTGTTCGCCCGCTCGAGCGCAACGTCGGAACAAACCGTTTCGGTCAACCGGGCAACATCGGACAACGTTGCCGTCACCCGCAACGGCGCACCGGTTTCCGCGACGACGGTGAAATCGATGTCACGACGCGTCACCGGATCGGCGACATTAAAAGACGCTCGCAGTCGTCGATTCAATTTGGGGTCATCATTCTTGAACACCGAACCGCCATCAGAGATCTTGGACCAATCGATCTCGCCGCGACCGAATCCGATCCAAGCCGTCTGGCCGGAACGCATCGTTTTCTGTTTCTCACCGCGGTCGTTGTGCAACGAATACACCCGCCCGCCCTGCATCGCCTGGTCGCTGCCATCGGTTTCGGTTGACTCGATGCCCAGCCCATCACCGAGTGAAACGTCGGCCGCCAATCGCGTCCGGATCCGGTCGCCTTCGAACCGCTGCACCCGTCCGAGCAAGATGCCGCGCTTGGCACTGTGGCGGCCGGGCACCAATCGCTTGTGATCGTTGCCTTCCAACCAACCCGGTGTGAAACCACGCGAAAACGAAAGCTCCATCTCTTGCTTGGCCTTGTCGCTGACCGTGACGCGTCCCTCCGCGACGGCTTGATCGATCGAACGGCGATAATGTTTGGTCAGATTGGCGACGTATTCCGGAGTCTTCAAGCGGCCTTCGATCTTCAACGATGCGATGCCGGCTTGCATCAGCGCGACGATCGAATCGTAGCCGGCCAGGTCCTGGGGGCTGAGCAAGTACCGCACGTCGTCCAGCTCCACGTCTTGGCCGTCGCAAATCACTTCATACGGCAATCGGCACGCTTGGGCGCACTGCCCGCGATTGGCGCTGCGACCGCCCAACGATTCGCTGGTCAAGCACTGGCCGGAGTAGGCGACACAGAGCGCCCCGTGAATGAAGACTTCCAACGGCATCTCCGTCGCCGCGGCGATCTTGCTGATTTCGGCGACCGACAATTCCCGCGCCAACACCACCCGAGCGAGTCCCAACTGAGACGCCACCGCGATCGTCTCGGCGCTGGTCAGACTCATTTGCGTGCTGGCGTGAATTTCCAACTCGCCACACATCTCGCGGACCAACCGGGCGACGCCAAAATCTTGCACCAGCACCGCATCGACGCCGCTCTCGGCGATCCGCTCGATCACCGGAACCAGTCGCGGCAATTCCGACGGAAACACCAACGTGTTCATCGTCGTGTAACCACGCACGCCACGGCTGCGAAGCAGCTTCATCAATTCGGGCAGATCATCCAGATGAAAATTCTTCGCCCGATGGCGGGCGTTGAACCCGCAATCGAGACCGAAATAGATCGCGTCGGCCCCGTTTTCGATCGCCGCCCGCGCGCAGTCCCAGTCCCCCGCCGGGGCGAGCAATTCAGGCGGGACGGGTGGGGAATCTGAACTCATGTGAAAAAGTATGGCGCAGGCGTCAACGAATGCGAAGGGGCAATCTCAAACGTTCCCCTCCCGGCGAGGTCGTGTAGATTCCAAAGCCACACTCCTGGGGGACGTCGATTCGTTTCCTGCAGGATTTGGCAACCGATTTCAATTCTCTCCCTCTGGGGGTTCTTCGCGGATTTTAGTGGCTGCTCTCGGATACTCGGGGAAGGTTTTTTGAGGGATGACTGCGATGTCCGATGGTTCTGTTCGGTCTGATGGCGAAGCCAGCTGTAGCGGAGACGGGCTCTGCGGAGGAGCAACCCGCCTAGGAATCACCTGCTCTGCGATGCGGCGAAGGTGCTTGGTGCCCTCCACCGGCCCGCGCCAACGGAGGGGCGTTTGAACCGAGCGGTTGTCGTCCAACACCCATTCGGACATCGCAGCAATGCCTCAAAAAACCTCGGTCCTGAGTGATTAGCCATTAAAATCCACGAAGAACCTCCTCTGGGAGAGAGGGCGTTTGCGCAGCAAGCAAACGCCAGAGAGGGCCGGCGGCTCGCGAAAGCCTTCGCGACTTCCGCTGCGCCGCAATTCGGCGATACTGAACCTCCATCAACAGCCACGCGCCGCCGTTTTCCGGCGCCCGAACTCCTTGCAACGAACGCCCCCATCGACGAGAGCCGATCTGACGTGACCGAAACCGCAAAGTACCCCGTCTCCTGGCTGACTTGGTTCCTGTGGCTCGTCGGCGTCGTTTCACAGTTGGCATTCGTGGCCGCCGTGATGCCGGAATCCTGGATCGTCGAAATCACGGACCAACTGCGACTCGAACCCTTCCCCGATACGCCGCTGGCCTTTTATCTCGCCCGGCATCTGTCACTGCTGTACGGATTCATCGGGATCGCCTTGATCGTGGTCTCCTATCGGATCACAGCATTTCGCGCATTCATCGGTGCGCTTGCAATCGGCATCATCGCCTTCGGCCTCTTACAAGGGCTGATCGATTTCCAATCCGGCATGCCGGTCTGGTGGACCGCCGGAGAATCCGTCAGCACGATCATCGGAGGCGGTTTGATGTTTTGGTTGCACCGCCGTTGCGGATGATTTCCACCGTTCGAAACCAATCACGAGCTACCGTTTCGACTGGCGCTGGCGTTTATTCGGTCAGCGCCATGGGCGTGTCATCACGCTGTTTCATCAACGCATCGATCCGCTTGGTCTTGACGGCGTTTGTCGGACCGATCAGCAACGCCGGATTGGCGGTGTGATGTTCCTGGTTCCAGCGAGCGATGATGGAGCGAATCGCATCGCCGCGTTCGGAATCGGATCCCAAGGGCTTGATCTTTAAATCAGCCAATCCTGGCAGTGCTTGCAACGAACGTCGCGCGATCATCCGTACTGCCAAATACGGATCGTTCAAGAGCTGAGCCAGGTAGATCGATTGCCAGTCGTTGCCAGAGACAGCTTGCGCATCCGACCAGCCCATCGTCCAAGCCGCCATCGCCCGGTTGGCGGCGTCCCCCTTCAACAGCCACAAAATGGACCCGGCGACCTCCGATTGCTCCGCATCCAAATCGGGTTCTTCGATCGCATACCACTCGTTCAGATAGTCCGCCGTCCATTTCAGGGTCTTGTCCAAGTGGCATTGGTTGCACGCATTGGGGCGGTCGGCGGCCAAGTCCCGTTTCAAGTCAGGGATGCTGATGGTGTGATTGCGAATCGCTTTCAGCAAGCCATACGCCGTGTGTGGCATGTGGCAGTTGTAACAATTCGATCCCGACGAATCCGCCGCGTGATGGGTGTGCGCCGTGGAATACTGCTGTTGGTCGTGGCACTGCAGGCACGCATCGTTTCCATAGGAACTCGGTTTCAACTGATCGTTGGCCCAGTCTTTGTCGCTGCGTGTGTCGTCTGCCGCCTGATGAAGTTGGTGGCAGGACAGGCAACTCATCTCGCCGCGTTGAAAACACCCCGACTGCTCCAACGCCGTGTATTCTCGTCCCGACACACGCACCACACCGTCGGAATAGAACGTTCCGCGGTTGGTGCTGACCACGCGGTCGCGAATCGACTCGTTCTGCAGCAATTCGTTCATTTCTGAGCTGTGAAGCTGCCACAGATCGTGTGACTCTCGCAGATCCATGCCCGGCCGGAACGTCGCCCCTTCAACGTTGATCCGGCTTGGGTCGCCCTTCAAGGTCAGCACGGAGTGGCATTGACCACAGACTTGCGACGACCGGACGTGCGAGAGGTTCTCGGGATTCACGATGGGATCGCTTGACAACCGGGCGGCTGGGTTTTGGTTCGCAGCCGAATCCCGATGGTAGGCGATGTGCGGCTGTCCGGGGCCGTGGCAGGCTTCGCAGCTGATCCCGAATTCAGCCGCGCGCGTGTCCCACTCCCCTCGGGGCAATGCACGCGTTTGGGGGTGCGTAGAATGGCATTGACTACAAGCGGAATTCCAGCGTCCTCGTTCGTGCGAAACGCCACCGTCGTTCGGCTTCAGAAACGCAGCCGACCTCGGGATCCATTCCTGCGTTTCCGTCAGAAAGACAAACGGAAAAATGGCCAACGTGCGTCGCGCGCCGGTAGGAAACCAATAGGCCTGCATGTGATGCGAACCGGTCGTCATCACGATCGGTCGTTGCACGCGTTGTGACGCCGCGGCCGTCCCCGCAATGGCCGCGGGATCGGGCATTTCTACCCAGCACACCCCGTCGAATTCTCTGAGCTGATAGTCGCGCCCATGTTGCGACAGCTTCACGTCATCGAAGTCGCCCAGCACCACCTCGGGGTCGGCCACTTGAGTCATCGTGCGATGATACGAAGCGAACCAGGTCGCGTGGTTTTGGGGATGGCATTCGCGACAGGCATCCGATGCGACATAGCCATGATCAGGAACTTCAATGGGACGAAATGCCGCAAGCTTTGCCGACGTCGGCACGTCTTGCTGCGGTTGCGGTGTCAGCGGTTCCGACCCGAGTGCATCCGGCCGCGGCGCATCTGCTCGCGGCGCATCTGGCCGCGGCGCAACCGGCGCAGCCGCCGGGGGCAGAGCGAGCGCGACGAGGGCCACCACGACAACGGGCACCAGGACCGCGGCGAGGATCGAACGCTTGAGCCACCAGACAAGCCCGCCACAAACCATCCCGATGACGACACTCAAGCAGAGGACTGCTCCATTCATGCTCGCACTTCTCTCAAAATCGTTGCTTCACTGCTGCGGGGCTCGGGCGATTCACTTGAATGTGAGAAAGCAATTCGCCCGACATTCGATTCACGCCTGGCCTCCCCCTCCCCGGTCGGGTCTCCTGTCTGAGTATGCCGTCGCGATCCTTCTTTTGCAACGCGCTTCCTCGCAAGGGCTGGCCGTTTGCGAGACGCCGTCGTTTGGTGGGCCGATGAACAGGACGGGCTCGCCCCCGTTCGGTCCCCGTCCTGCAACACTCGGCCGTCACATGATGCCCGACTGGGGTAAGCTATTGCAGACCGATGCGGATCCAAAGCTTGTCGTTTTCTCGTTCGTTTGGTCCAATCGAGTTTTGTCGATCGATGTTCGTCGCTGGGGATAAAACCTTGAATCTGAAACGCTGGTTCGCACTCATTTCGATCGTCGCGGTCGTCGCCTGGTTTGGCTACGATGCGATGCAAAAGAAACGCGACGATGCCCTGGTCCGTGATCTGATGGACGCGCGGCAACAGCAGAGTGACAACGAAACGAAAGCGCCGGCTCGCTCTGAACCGCCCAGCAACATGGTGGTCAACCGGATTCCCGGAAACAATTGGTTTGTCGGCAAATTCGAGGACGGCGGCGGCGTCGAAATCCCGTTTCGTCCCGGGGACGCTCCGGAGAAGAGCGTGGACCTCACTCCCGTGCATGACAATCCGGGATTTGTCGGCCCCGAACAGTGCCAGGAATGCCACCGAGAAAAGTACCAGTCGTTCCTCGCAACGGCGCACTACAAAACAAGCCGGCCGGTCAACGAGACGACGATCGACGGAAGCTTCGAACCCGGCTCCAACACGTTCCAGACCTCCGACCCCAACGTGTCCTTTGAAATGATTCGCAAAGACGATGAGTTTCTGCAACGCGTCCATTTTTATAACTGGAGCTTTGAGGTCCCGATGGAAATCATCATGGGATCGTCCAAAATGGCTCAGACCTATTTGTATTGGCACAAAGACGGTCTCTATCAACACAACGTCACGCACATCACCGATGGCAACCAGTGGATCAACAGCCCCGGATACATCGACGGCGATGCTGCCTATGCCCGACCGATCCCGCAACGCTGCATGGAATGCCACCTGACGTATTTTGATTTCCGCGGCGAAAAGAATCACTACACCCCGGGAACATTGATTCTGGGCGTGACCTGCGAACGTTGCCACGGCCCGGCAAAGGGGCATGTGGAGTTTCACCGCGAAAACCAAAACGCTACCAAAGCGGTCGGGATCACCAATCCGGCCGACCTGGACCGCCAGGTTCAAATGCAAATCTGCGGGCAATGCCACGGAGGGTCGAGGGAACTCAAAGGCAACGCATTGAGTTTTCGACCCGGCGATCGCCTGGAAGACCACTACCATCCCCCGGACGATGAACTCGACGCAAAAAACAGCGTTCACACCAGCAATCAATTGAATCGTCTGTCACAAAGCCCCTGCTTTCTGCAATCGCAGATGACCTGTATCGATTGCCATGACCCACACCACAGCGAGCGTGGGGATCGAAAACTGTTTTCCAGCCGCTGCATGACCTGCCACGAAAACGAAAGTGATTGCGGCTTCTTTCCCCAGCAAGGCGTCGATTTTGCCGAGAACTGCGTCGACTGTCACATGCCGCAACGCCCGACCGAAAACCTGCGTCTGAAGAGCATCGAGGGCGATGTCTTTCCGCCGCTTCGTGATCACTACATTCGCGTCGATGAAACGGCGACCATGCGGTTCATGAGCAGCTTGAGCAACGGAGACTGAGGAATCGCTGCGAGCGTCAGTCAGGGGGCATCGAGGGCCGCTTGAACGGCTTCGCGAATTTCCGGAGCATAGCCCGATACCCAAACGGCCCGACCCGCGGCGTTGAGATGGCAATGGTCATCAAAAAGTGTTTCGCCGGGGATTCCGTGTGGTTCCTGGTTGGCGACCATGGCTTCGACATCAACGATGGGAAGTAAAAATTCGTCGGCCAGTTCTCTCAAAATGTTGTTTTCCAAATCGCTGCACTGATGCCGCCCTGCTGTTTCGGCCAAAATCTGCTTGGCCAGGCGCATCCCTTCTTCCGCCGAGCCCGCCTTCCACAAAGCATACACCTGCTCGTATCGCAGCGCCGCATCACGGGGCAGGTAGGGGCGAAGCAAATTGGACGACACCGTTCCCATGATGACGGGAACCTGCTGATTCCGTGCCGTCGTCAGAATCAATCTCAGATTGTGCCTGTAGCTCTGCATGCGATCCTGTACGTCTTGAGCGCCGAACTCGTACGACCAAGCGCGGGCAAAGTTGGAATCGCTGACCGGTTCTTCTCGCGACAGCAGCCGTTGATTGTGCTCTTTCTCCAATCGACTGAGCTCATAGTCGGCCTTGCGATCACGAATGAACCGAATGATCGCTGAATGGCTAATCGTTCGCTCGAAACCTAGCTGCTCGAGCCCCGAAAGTGAGAGCTGTTCGATCTCCTCAAATTCATTGTGCCCGCTGTACAGGAGGATCAGGTCGGGGGCGTACTCGAGCATCTCGCGCATGACCAAGACCAGCCGATGGCTTCCGTACGCCAAGCCACCACAATTGATGATTTCGACCTGGTCAAACGGATCGAATTCAGCACTCAAGTCACGCTCAAGCTTCCTGAATTCCGGCTCCAATTGATTCACCGAGGAACCGCCCAGCGCCACGATCCGAAATACATCCGCCGGTTTTTCACGGAGGAACCGTTGTCGCACAAAACTGACCCGTTTGGCTGGGTCCGTTTCCATGTATCCCGGATGGAGCGACGATGCGACAAAGATCCGGCTGTCGTCGTTGAAGCCAAGTCCGAAATCGACATGACGTGGAGGCCAAACGATCTCCATCGCTCGGAAGCCGACTTCGGCAAGACAAAAAAATGCCAATGTGACGCCGACGCCAAACGTGATCCGTTTTTTCAGGCTCAGCCTGACTCTGTTCTGATTCATGATTTAGCCAGCGCATGACAGGCTCGAAGCCTTTCCCACGGCGATGCATCCGATACTGAACTTTCGCTCGATTGAGACACGATCGCCAAAAAAGAAACCTCGCCCGCGGAGCGCGGACGAGGTTTCGATGATCAATCGGTTGCTTTCACCTTATTGATTTAGCTGTTCCTCGATGGTTTCGCTCGAGTCACGTGTGCCAAGAGCACCCCACAAACCGTAGTTGCTCTCGGTACCAGGGATCGACGAGATGGGGAACAAACACCCGCTACGCTGGACACAGACCGTTGGCAGCTCGGGATCACCACCGTCGACACTATCGGTCATGAAGATCACCGCACCGTCACCCATCAACACGTGAGCTCCACCGGTATGGCGACTCCCCACCGTTGAGATCACACCGGGATGGTTCCCGTCGTTGTTGGCGTGAACGCAGTTGGGGTTGTTAGGCGGAAGGATGGTGTGGATCGCGGTGTAGTATGCCCGACAATCCGCCCAGCGAGCGTGCTTCGCCTGAGACAACGATGCGCTAACCGTTGCAGTGTCATCGTAAAACTGAGGGCGTTCCGGATCAATGTGAGCACCCGTTTTGCAGCGAGCCGGAATCAAGATGGACGCGCTCGGGTCGGCCATGGCCGAGATGTTTCGGACGAAGTCCGCTTTGACCTCACGCTTGCCGCCCGACGTCACCACTTCACCGGCAGCGATGGTGTTGGAGAGTCCATCCAAAACGTCGCGGAACTTCATCTCATTGCGATTCCAAAAGAATCCACGCTGTGCCGCTCGCGAACGTTCAACGGACCAGTTCTCGTCTCGGTTGTTGAAGTTACCGAAGAATCCATAGTCATTAACACCGCCATTGTGCGATTGGTCCACCGCGTCGCCGAGATTACAGGCGTAGTTCGTCCGCGCAAGTTGGCCGGGGCCGAGCGCTTTTGCGGGGTCGCTCGGGCAACGGAATGCCGGAACCTGGGTCACCCAAGGAACGTAGCGCGTTTCCCAGGGGCAGGGTCCCATCGCAAACCAAACACCGCCGGTCGCTTGCACGCTCTGGCCGGGAGTCGCTTGGGTGCTGGGGTTCGAGATCTGATCCCACAACGCTTGCTGCTCCATGTAGGGAAGGATGGGAACCAACCAGCTGAGGAAAAGTCGGTTGCAGTCTTGCGTTCCGTTGGGAGTGGACGGAGTCCGCGCCGTACCCGTTCCGTTCGTAGGAATCTGCTTGAATGCCGTGTGGTAGTTGTGAATCGCAAGCCCGATCTGCTTGAAATTGTTGCTACACGACATGCGCCGTGCAGCCTCGCGGGCTGCCTGAACGGCCGGCAATAACAAGCCGACAAGAATGCCGATGATGGCGATGACGACCAACAGCTCCACCAGTGTGAAACCCGGTCGCGAAGAACGAGATCTTTGCATGCTAGACTCCGAAAATTGAAATAGAGATAGAGATAGAATTGAAATCAGAAATTCCCTGATAAGGGCCGTTCAGAATAACCGTGAACCGGATTACTGCGAGGGAGCAACCCGAAAAATTCCCGATTTTCGCCCGGTCTGACACGCCCCCGTGGGTGGGGCCAATGTCGGCCGCAATGAGGGCGGTGAACTAAGTTTCACGTCACCTTCTATGGCCCTCGTGTGTGAGCGGAACGGCACAAACCATCCGGTCACGTTTTGAAACACCGTGAAAGACCAGAGGACTCGCGCCTTACTGCAAAAAATCACTAAAAGGTGTAAAAAAAACGACGCGAGCCGTCCGGTCGCGCTTCAAAACACCATGAAAAACCGGAGGGCTTGCGCCCTACCGCTAACCAGGGAAACGAACAGGTGCTAGCGGATTCGACTCAATGCTTCCGCAGCGCGTGCATCAGGCGGGGTTTCTGCCAAGGCTCGTTGGTACTGCTCGATCGCTCGCTGTCGCTGACCGGAATACTCGAGTGCTTCGCCGAGCTGGAAATGGACCCCCAGAAGGCGCGGGTCAAGGGCCAGCGCAGTTTGAAAACATTGTGCCGCGAGATCCGGCTGGCGATTCAACATGTACGCCCGGCCAAGATTGACGTACCCCTCTGCCATTTCCGGAAACCCGTCAATCGCCTTTTGCAGCAACTGGATCCCGGCCGGCAAATTGCCCGCCTTGCAGGCCGAAATCCCCATGTTCATGTAACAACTGGCGTGCAGGGAGCGTTCTTCATGGACGCGAATGTTGCAAAAGACGCCTGAGACCAACAGGACCGCGACAACGGGGATCGATCGCCATCTTCGTTCCCTGACGCGCACGAACAGGTCGACCGCCCCGGCGGCCGCAAACGGAATGAACAGGATGGCGACCGGGTTGCGATAGCGACCCAAGATAAAGAACCCCACAACGGCTGCGATCATCGTCAGCAAGAGCAGGTAGTACAGCCACAGTTTTCGCCACTCCCGCCGAGTCGCGACCAGCCCCCAGATCCCCAGCGGGCAAAGCGTGCCGAAGTGCCAGATTCGGCTCAGTTTCAACGGCGCGGAGTACTCGCGAAAGATGTACATGCTTTCGACGTCGGGAACTTCATAGCGATTGAACACCATGAACGTCTTCGCGACCATCAACTGCAGCCAGCGACCGGGGGCCTGCCGAATGTCTTCCCAGGCTCGTGACATCCAAAATTGAGAGACTTCGCGGGCGGACAGTTCATGGCCGACCGCTTGTTCGGCCAGACGCTCGGCGTCCGCACGCTCGTACATCGGTGTCCCGCGACCGGGAACCAAGGGCACGTAGATTCCGTTCGCCTCGATGTTGTTGCCGATGTAGAAATTGGGCCCCGCCTGAAAGGTTGTCGGCGACCACTCGCCTCCCAGGGAAGCATTTCGAGCCGCGACGGGTAGCAAAATCAAGGCAAGGCCGCCCGCGTAACAACCGACCAGTTTCCATCGGTGCCGATGCGTTTCGCGTCTCCCCAATACAATCCAAGCCGGGATCAACGGGGTCCACAGCAACGCATTCTCTCGCGCCAGCACCAACAGGCCGAGTGAGATTCCAGCCAAAACCGCGTACCACCAACGCTGCTCGCTTTGAAGATAAACGCAGGCTGCGATCAAGGCGCACAACAGAAACGTCGCCAAGGCGGCTTTTTGAATGATGCCGTCATAGTAAATGGCTGGCGGATAGGCGGCCAACATCAGCGCCGAAACCAGCCCGACGCGCTCCGAGAACAACTTACGACCCGCCAGACCGATCAAGGCCACGCCGGCAACACCCAGCATCATCTGAACCAGTCGGACCAGAGTGATGCTGGGACCGAAGATCGAGATCAGAACCGCCAGGAAATAGGGATACAGCGGGGCCTGGTAAAAGGTCTCGGTGCCATACCAATCGCCATCACTGATTTTGACCGCCCAGTCGACGTACCCTTTGGCGTCTCCCAGCAATTGAACCAGCGTCGGGACTTCAAATGTCTGCAACACGTGCAGCAAACGCAGAAAAAAAGCGAGCCCACAGAGGCTCGCCAGGAGGATCGCAAAGGAGGGACGGTTTTCAACCGTCGCATCCCCAGAGGTCGTCTTTGCAGTCGCAATCTTTGCAGTCGTAGGCGCTCGACGGGCGGTGTGCGATTGATTTCCGCGTCTAGCCATCTAAAAACGCCATACGATTCACGAAGCCATCAGCAATCGAGGGCTATTGCGTGATTTGATCGGCTTCTTCCATTTGCTTTTCGTAATCTTCCATCTCTTGATTGATTTCAGCTTCTGACCGGGTGTCTTCGATGACCTCGTTTCCAGAACCACCGCAGCCGACGGCAGAGAAAGAAAGGACAGAAAGGCTGAAGGCAAACAAGGCTGAGTAAACCAAGCGTGACATTGCGATTGCTCGTTCGTGAAAGAGGGGGGCAAACTTTAGGAAGGCTATTATTCTTCTCCGAATTGCCCCGTCCCGCAAGTAGCCCCGCGTCAATTTGCGCCTGAAACGGCCCCCCCACTCTTCTGGTGATTCTGAAACGCCGGTTTCTGAAATCCGGATCGAACAAGAAAAATGCAAGATGATGGTGCTGGAAGATGATGGTGCCACCCACCACGCGACGTTGGCGTGCCCGTTCGTTGATGATCGCTCGGGACATCAACTGCATGACTGACGCACTTCTCGTTCCACCGCGGCAGCGGTTTCACGCCAGCGGCGTGCCACATCAAAGCTTGAGGGCCGCGCAAGCGCAGCCCAAGTTCACGCTGTCGAGCATCAGTTAAACTGGGGCAGCGATCGGAAATCTCAGCGACGGCTGGGACGACAACAAAAACAAGACCAGTGAGAGTATCACCGCAGCGATGATCGGCAAGGATTCGCTCATGGGAACAAGCGGCTACGACGACGTCTACGCCAGCTACATCGACGAACCCGTCGTCCGTGACGGCACCGGCGGACTGCGTTACTACCATCACACCCAACAGTACAGTGTCAACGCACTGACCGATTCGAGCGGGGCGATCAAGGAACGGTACACGCATGATGCGTATGGTGGGTTGTCGATCTTCGATGGAAGCGGCACGGCGCGTACGACGACGGCCGAAGGAAACCGGTATTCATACACAGGTCGTGAGTGGGATGAGGAGCTTGGGCTCTATCACTTCCGCGTTAGAATGTACGATGCCATGGTCGGTCGGTCGGTTTTTGAGGCGTGATCCGATTCATTACGAGGATGTTTTTTCACTTTATGTGTCGTACTTGGGGAACCAGCGATTGGATCCTTTTGGGACACGTACATTCGAGGACGACCCTCGCGAGCCGTATTTTCCGCCACGAACTCGTCCAAGAAGGCCCCGTACGACCGGGCAGGAAATCGCCGACCAGATGCGAAGCGATCTGCTGGAATTTTGCGATAGTTGCACCTGTAGTGCAGACTGCGATTATCAAGAGTGTCGGAATAGTGTCTTTCGCGCATTGGAGGCGATTAGGCACACATATGACCACAATAGCAATCCCCCGTCTTCACGTTGCCGTGGGATCAACGAGTGGACGGCCATTTTTGCTACGCATGGGCATGGGGTTTTTATCTCGCATTGGGGGCAGCGATGTCCAGCGATTGTTTCGAGGTGAAAGTCGAGGAGGCCTCTGTATATTCTAACAACCCATTTATGCACGGAAAGATTCATCAGTGGGTCAGAATCACTTCGAAGTGCGAGAGTGGACAAGAGGTATTTATTGACGATGGATTTTACCATTTAGGAGAGTACTGCCATGAGTCTCGGCCTTGTGGCGTCGATGGCGGAGGCGACGCTGGTTGCGCAAATTATCCCGGCGTATATGTCTATCACTTGGGTGGGCGCCATCGAGCGCCCCCATGGTCTTTTCCTATTGTTCCGCGAGAAGATGGAGAGTCGTGTGAACCTGTCCAGCCTTACGGTCCAGATGGAAACCCGGTACCGATTCCCGACTCGGATCCATGGCAGCCCACACGCCCTTCTTTCTAAAATGGAAAACCCCTATCAATCTGTTCGAGAATCATCAAACGTCAATACACAAGGGATACCGAGGTTTGGCAGATTGCTCTTTTCCGTTGTTGGGATGATCGTTGGAAGCTTGTTGGGACTAACGCTCTTGGGCTGGATTTGTGCGCTAGAGCAGTTTCCGCTGTACACACTTCGACGGTTTGTGACCGGCCAGAAACACCCGATGGATATCGCAACTCATCCATTGGATTTTTACACCCTGGTTATTTCGACTACGCTATTTGTTGTCGGCGGTGCCGTTTCACCGCTGTCAATCGCATATATATACAGAAAAAAGCGAGAAATGGGGAAGAGGGGATTTATACGCGACATCAACTGCGATCGGACCTGAATCTCTGTCGGCGGACGATTGACGTGACCACAGATAAATCAAAGGGGACGGATAAATCAAAGGGGACGGGGGTTGGATCCCGCAAATGCAGCGGCGGACGATTGATGTGATCGCAGGACCGAGTCGACTTCCGCCGCAATGGGAGGCAGCTTGGTCTTGCCACAAGACCGACCGCGCCCCCGAACGCACAGCGAACGCCGAAGGCACGGCGGGTAGGATGCCCGCCGATTGAAACCCGTCGGTGACAGGATGTCCGTCGGAGAACGATGGCGGGGAAGCGGGAAGGCAGAGAGGGAGACAAGGTGAGGGGGAGACAAGGAGTGGTAGAGTGATGATGGTCGTGGAGTAAGGTAGCGGACCATCGTTCGCCGACCGCAGCGAGGGAGGGATCGACCGAGCGGAGCCGACGGCCCGCGGAGGTGCTGACAGCGACCGAAGGATGAGGATAACGCGCGGTAAGGCTGCAGGGGCTGGGTTGCAGCACGTTGCCAAAGCGGCTGATTGAGCTCATGATCAGGAACTGTTCATGACCAGTTCTTTTACGACAGTGGACTGTCCGAAATGACGATTGGAATTGATCCGACGGTCGATTTTGCGTGTAAACGACTTTTGGGAAGTCCTGATCATCCGGCGATTACGCTTCATTTTCTCAATGCGGTCTTGGGTGGAGAACCGCCGATCACCACCGTGCAGATCCTGAACCCGATCATCGGCAAAAGCTTTGACGATGACAAAGCTTCGATTCTCGATGTCTTGGCGACCGATGATCACGGACGATTTATCGACATCGAGATCCAGACAACGCTGCCCGCCGGGCTCTCCGAGCGACTGACGTATTACGCGGCCAGCCAGTTGGTCGAACAACTCGGCGAGGGCGACAGCTACCGGGAATTGCGCCCCTCGATCGGAATCTGCATCCTCGATGCGATCCTGTTTCGTGCGTCGCCCGCCCTGCATCTCGACTTCCAACTTCGAGCCCTTAGCGGCGAATTGCTAACCGATTGTCTGCAAATCCACCTTTTAGAGTTGCCGAAGTACGAGCCCGATGCGGATAATGGTGTGATCGCCGATCCGATCCTTCAATGGATTCACTTTTTCCGATTCGCTGCAACCTCGAGTGCCGACGATCTTCGGCAAATACTACCCGATCCGGTCTTTTCTGAAGCGACAGGAGTCTTGGAGATGATTGCCCGAAACCCAGAAGAAAAGCGATTCTACGAATCACGCTTGAAAATGCAGCGTGATGAAAAGGCGCGTCTGGAAGCGGCTGAGGAACGTGGTGAGGCAATTGGCCGGGTGAGAGTGCTTCAATCGCTTGCGGGCGTTGCAGAATCAACGATCGAAGACCTGCGAATGCGTTCATCGGAGGAACTTGCGGCGATGGAAGTCGCGTTGAAACATCAGCTTCGTGAGCGCAGCTAAAAACCTCAGCCGCAATCCACGGATAAATCAAAGGGGACGATAAATCAAAGGGGACGATAAATCAAAGGGGACGAATCAAAGGGGACGGGGGTTGGATCCCGCAAATCAGCGGCGGACGATTGACGTGACTACAGGACCGAGTCGACGTCCGCCGCAATGGGAGGCCGCTTGTTCTTGCCACAAGACCGGCCGCGCACCCGGACGCACGAAAGAACGCCGAAGGCACGGCGGGTAGGATGCCCGTCGGCTGAAACCCGTCGGGGACAGGATGTCCGTCGGAGAACGCTGGCAGGAAGCGGGAAGGCAGAGAGGGAGACAAGGAGAGGGGGAGACAAGGAGTGGTAGAGTGAAGATGGTCGTGGAGTGAGGTAGCGGGCCATCGTTCGCCGACCGCAGTGAGGAAGGGATCGACCGAGCGGAGCCGACGGCCCGCGGAGGTGCTGACAACGACCGAAGGATGAGGGCAGCGCCGAGCGCGAGCGAGCAGCATCGACGCCGAGGGCGGAGCCCGATAAGAACAGTGCGAGGCAGGATGCCGAGTTCGTTATCAAGAAGGGCGAAGGTGACCGCGTCCGAGCCCAAGCGAGGTAAGCCGGGAACGAGACGCTCGGTCAACCCTCAACCGACAGCTTGTCTGTTCGGCCAAAGCCCTCTGCGAATCTCCGACAGGCTCCCCGGCAGTCACGGCTATGGATCCAAACCGTTGGTGTCCAGCCTTCAGGCGCCTCTCCACGACGCCTCCGGCGCTCGCACGCCTGGACAAAGATCGGCTAAAGCCTAGACACCAACGCCACCGAGAACGAGAAAAAGGGTCAGCAGCCTTCGAACGGGTCCTTCGGAAGCCTCTGCAATTGGAACGGCGGGCACTGTAACGGCGGGCACTGTGGGGGGTGAATCTTGCCCGCTGGCCGTTGCCGCGACTGCGCGGATGGATCAAACGGGTGAACGAACCGGTGCGTGAAATGGAACGGGAACGATTTTTTGCGCCCGCGACGACCTCGAAAGGACGTCGTACAACGATTTCGGATTTCATTTGGAGCAGAAAAAGCACGTCAACCAGGCGTCGCTAGTTGGCTCTGATGTGCGGTTACAAAATTCGCCGAATGTTTGACGGGGGGTGCTGACACCCTTACGATTGGCTCGAAGCGTTTCCCGTCACCAAACAACCAGAGCCACCATCATGCCCTGTCCAGTATCGCATCACGGAATGACCTCGGGGCGTGGGTGCGCCCAACGGGCCCTTGGCCGTTTTGGCCGTCTGTTTGATTTGAGCCCTTCGTATGTTTCCGACGAAGCCCTCCAGGCGTTAGGAAAACCCGGTGGATTGATGCATGAACGAGGCAGTGCGAAGTCGAGCGACAGTGGAATTCCGGCTGCATACACGTTCTTTGCCCAGTTCGTTGATCACGATATCACACTGGACACGACGTCCCAGCTAAACAGCACGCAGGTACAAGACGCAGCGAGCCTGCCAAATCTGCGATCGCCCAATCTCGACCTCGACTGTGTGTACGCCTTTGGTCCCGAAGCTTCGCCGTATCTCTACGATGGAACGGGACGCTTGTTGGTTGGGAACGCACAAAATCCCAACGATGTGGCCCGCGTCGTCACCGGCGAAATGTCAGGTAACGTTGAGATCGGTCGCGCATTGATTGGTGACCCTCGCAACGACGAAAACCTATTCGTCAGCCAGCTTCAATTTGCGTTTCATTTGTTTCACAACCGATTGATGGACAATGGGAATCGCCGCTTTGAGGAGGTTCAGCGACAGGCGCGTTTTCACTACCAATACATCGTGCTGCATGACTTTCTCAGACGCGTGTGCGACCCGAGTGTTTACCGCTTTGCGATTGAACGTCTGTATCGACGTGAGCCACCCCTCTTTTACTCTCGCGACGAGAACGGTGACCTTCCGATGCCGGTTGAGTTCAGTGTTGCGGCCTATCGCTTTGGTCACAGCCTGGTGCGTTCTGCCTACAAGCCAAACACGAAGCAAAAGACGATCGGCTTGTTCGACGAACAGTTCGGCACACTTGGTTTCAGTGCAGTCCCTGAGAAACTGACAGTGGAATGGAAGTTTCTCTTTGAAAAGGGAACGACAAACCGGAGCCGCAAGATCGACGAACTGCTCACCGATGAACTGTTGCATTTGCCCGGGCCGGTCGTTGAAGACCCTGATGAGCTAAACCATTCACTCCCGTTTCGGAATTTGGTTCGTGGCCGAAGTCTCGGTCTGCCGTCGGGGCAAGACGTTGCACGACAGATTGCCGACACCGACTATCCCGTCGAATCAATCGACTTGAAATTAGAAAGCGTCCATGGGTGGAAAGGGCTTCCGCCCGCGATTCGGGAGGAGATCCGCGAAACGACGCCGTTGTTTTTCTACATCCTGAGAGAATCCAACGTTGTTCACAAGGGAGCGCACCTGGGCCCCGTTGGCAGCGCGATTCTGATGGAGGTCTTCAGCGGAGTGCTTTCACTATGCACCGACTCCTTCTTATCTGAACGAGGATGGTCGCCATCGGAAGAAGTTGTCGGCACCGACCACCGACTGACTCTGGCCGATGTACTGCGATACGTTGGCCGGTACTGATCGCTCCGTCTCGAACCGTCTCGAACCGCTCGTTTTCAAATCGCTCGCCCGTGCCCTCTCGCCATAGCGCGGATCCACTTGAATGTGACGCCGGGAAACCCCCGCGATGCGACGGTGCCCGCTGGCTGGCCGACCAGCTTCACTGCCATTCAGCGCGCCCGGACGGATCGAAACGACGGCACGAAAACACAACCGCGAGTCGCCCCTGCGGAAGCGAGATCGACCACGCACGTCAACCTAAACTGCCAAAAAGGCTCCTGACCCTTTTTGCTCACGCGTCGGCCGAGTCGTCCGTCAAAACGACCTTTACACGAACGGTACCGGCACGACGTACCGCACGACGAATCGAGCCTTTGAATACGATCAGGCCGGCCAATTGGAACAGGTCAGCGAAACGATCGACGCCGGAACCACGCTGGTTCGTGATTACACGAACGGCCAAAGTAGTACCAGCGCAGATTGGACGATCAGCGCCGACAATCGGCTCGACCAAGATGACTCGTATGACTACATCTACGACAACGAAGGCCGCCTGACGAAGCGAACGTCGCGTTTGACGCCGTCACTCGGAGCTTTTGACGAGTTCACTTGGGATCCGGCCGGACGATTGATCACGGTTGCCCGCTACGATACCACTGCGGCGATTATCAAAACGATCGAATATGGCTACGACGCCAACGGTCTGATGAGCGGTCGTAGAGTCATGGACGCCAGCGGCGCGGTCACGTCCGAGACCGGCTACTTGCATGACGGTCTACAGCGAATCGCCGAATTGGACCTCACCGGGACGGATGCAAAGATCACCGAGTTGTACCTGCACGGCACACAACCCAACGAGATCGTTGCCACCGACGTGCTCGAAAGCGGAGCCTTCGACACGGTCTGGGGCTACACCGATGCGCTCGGCAGCCTGACCACGGTCGCCAGCAAGGCATCCGGGGATTGGAAAGTCGTCCACAACGTGACCAGCGAATACGGCGGCAACCGCGAGAAACTCGGCGACGACACCGAAGCGGCGCTGACCTCCACGGCGATCTGGGCCGGCCACCACGTCGACCCCGACACCGGCCTGATCGAAGCCAAAGCCCGCTGGTTCGACCCCACCACCGGCCGGTTCATCAGCCAAGACCCGATTGGATTCGCCGCGGGCGATGCGAACCTGTATCGGTATGTCGGAAATGGGCCGGGGAATTCGGTGGATCCTAATGGTTTGGAAGAACAGACGCAGGATCAAACAGACAAATTGCTAGCGAAACGATTTAATCTTCGACCGCTACCTCAGTATTACAAAGCTTATGATTCAGGCAGTTTTGACTCATATAGTTTTGATGAATTACGGCGGGCCAGAGCAGAGGTACTTGCATACTACTACGCACTTGAGTCTATCAGTCGTCACCACTATTACTCGACAAAGCACTTTGCCCGCAATTCCTCAGGAACCCCAGAGGCCCGAAAGAATGCGCAGGAACTGACGAAATATCTGGCAGGGAAGAAAAGTCTTCTGAAGGATATTGAAGACAACATTGCTGACACACATGCCGCCAAATGGAGCGACTACTACGAAGACAGGTTCGACCCACTTGTTGCAAAACGTGGTAACCATCGTGCTGCCCGCGCGAATTCGCTACGCCGAAGACATTCTATTGTCGAGTCGGAGATTGGGGCAAAGCCACGAGCTTCGATTTTAGACCAACGTGTCGACGATCTCCAAGAAGCGATTGCGATGGAGCTTGCAACGCTTGGTTTTGGAACGCTTGCACGTGGTTTAAAAGGATTGCATTATGTAGATGATCTAGGTACAATTGCCCCAAACAGGCTAGCGACGGGAGCCGGGTACGTGGACGTTCCTGATCCAGGGGCCGTAGCCCGTTACGGTCGAATTGTCGATTCACTCGATGATGCAACGATTAGTCAGCTTTCGCGGCACGCGAACGTACCTGAAAATGTCATTCGTAGCGTGAAGTCGCACCTCTTTGAAACGGTGCATCCGATCCAGACGGCTCCAGGTGTTGTGAGGCGTGGTCGTTTTACCCCGATGAATGAGATCGCGGACGTTTGGGAATCCGCGCTTCGTGGCGAAGGCAGAGATGCATTCCGAAATCTGCTTGGGCACGAATACTTGGAAAGCACGCTGATGAAGCACGGTGGGCTTCCATTCAGGCCACCAGGCAATCCATCTGGAATGGGAGTTAGCGCTCATAACTTGTCTCCCAACCCGTGGTCTGGAGAGCTTGGGCCAGGGCAGCTCAGGTTGTGGGATGAGTTCTTTTCGCAATAGTTGAGGAAGTGAAATGGCATTACTAGAAGCAGATGCGGCAATGTCGGCTCTTGAGTCAGCGAAGCCGTTTGATTACGACAAGGCGAATCTTTACCAGTCGAAGTTGCGACAGTACGTCGACGAAAAGAATTCGTTGTTTCCTGACCGACCTGTGCTGTTCGATGTAACGGATGGAAGTGTGACGCTTCCGGATAAACTGGCTGATCGTATTGAAGCTTGGATGGTGGAGCACCCGGAGTATTCGCCGTTTGTACGAACGTTTGCCAAGTACTATTTAGCCAGCGTGTTGGCTGACAGCCGGCATTCTTCGATGTATCGTCACATCGCCGAGTGTGTTATCGAAGGTGGTGACTTCTACATTGAAACAGGAATGTTCTATCTTCGTGATGCAGCAGCCGTTTCAGCAACTGTGGGTTAATCGCCGCGACAAACGATGTGACCGAAGCGATTGATTGACCAGTCGCGGCGAAACCGCGGTTGATGTTCCAACTGAAACCGACGGCCAAACGACTTTCTATCGGGACGGACTTGCAAGCCGTCGGAACCACAACGCGGCTTGATGACCGCTTGCGTCTTCCGGGAGCCGAAGGCGACCGTAGCGACGCACACGAAGTGCGTCGCAATCTTCGGCAGGAAGCCGCCACGCGCAACTTAGAGCGCACTCGCCGAAGGCAGGCGGGCCCGGATGGCCCGCCAATGAGCTAGCCCGGTGGCAGGACGCCGCCCGGCGGAACGCGACACGAAGCGGCGAATCGTCGTTGATCTCTCCAGTGGTTCAAAGGTCGGATCACCGAAAGACGTTGCCAACCGATTGAAGTAGCGCTGATGAGAAAAAGGGTCAGGAGCCTTTTTGGTTGACTGGGCAAAGATGAGGTGGTAGCTTTCGGTCTTCCTTTGGAAACTTGGAGGGGCCCGAACATGCCAAGACCACCCCGGGCGGATGTTGCCGGTGAGATCTATCACGCACTCAATCGCGGCAATGGTCGGCAAACGATCTTTCACAAAGATGAAGACTACGTCGCCTTTGAACGCGTCCTTGATGAAGGGTTGGCGAAGTATCCGGTCGATTTGATCGCGTATCAGTGGATGCCCAATCATTGGCACATGGTGCTCTCGCCGCGCGAAGATGGTGCGATGAGCCGACTGATGTATTGGGTGACGATGACGCACACGGCGCGTTACCACGCCCACTATCACACCACCGGAAACGGCCACCTCTACCAAGGCCGGTTTAAGAGTTTCCCCATCCAGAGCGATGAGCACTTCTTGGTCGCCTGCCGGTACGTCGAGCGAAACGCATTCGCGGCCGGCTTGGTCACCGCAGCCGAAGACTGGCGATTCGGGAGTCTGTACAATTGGAGCGGCGGACACTGCGGGGTGAAGCTTGCCCGTTGGCCGCTACCGCGGTTGCCCGGATGGATCAAACGGGTCAACGAACCTGTGAGCGAGAAAGAACGGGAGCGACTGCAACGAGCGATCGCGCGCAGTCAGCCCTTCGGCGAGCCCGGGTGGGTCGAAACGACGGCCCGGAAATACAACCTCGAGTCGACCCTCCGCAAACGCGGCCGACCACGCAAGTTACCCCAAACTGCCAAATAGGCTCCTGACCCTTTTTCTCATCTGATGAACTGTTGTAACAGTTTAGTTGAATGACCTGGGGGACGGTGGTGTCGGACCATCGCTCGAACTGCGCATCGCCGAAGGATTGGATTCAGCTCTCCCCGCAGTCTGTCATGGGGCGTGCCGATTGGTTTACCATCAGCGCAGCATTCAACGTCGTTTCACCGGAATCGTCCAGCGAACGTGACTACAGGTGAGTCGCTCGGCTGAGAATTTCGCTCGCTGCTTCTTCCGGAGTCGCAGCTTGTCTCTTCCTATGAAGAGGCGACACGATCGCCTGCACCGGCGTAGCCGCTACGCCGGTGCATAAAGCGAACGCAGTACTTCGTCCGGAGGTCGCGTGAAAAGACCGTAGTAGATGTCGCTGGCACGGTGCCCATGACGCCGCGCTGTCTCTGCAACGCTCATCAGATCTGCCATCCGCTCACCACCTTCCCGACTTCGGCTGCCGAAGCAGATCTTGCGCAACACGACTAGTGGGCGAATAGCACGTTCTGCAAGGTTGTTCGTCGGCGAAACTCGTGGATCGTCGATGAACACCAACCACTCTGAGAGGTGACGAAGAATTCGCCCTTGAAGTTGGATCGCTTTTTCGTCTTCGACATCAGTCAACGAAAGGCGTTCCAATTCGTTTCGCAGCCACAAGATCTCAGACTCAAGTGCAGCTCCTTTTAGCTTACCGGCTTTTCGTCGGCGGTGGAGGCGAGTACCGCGTTGGACGAATTGCTTGACATCTTCGAAGAACTGATAGTCGGCTGATACCGGAGCAACGAGCTTTTGCCAATCACGCGAGGTTCGAGCAAGATGTGCCAAACATTTTTGCTTCGCGCCAGCGACCTGAGCATTGTAGCCACCGTAGCAGTCCGTTACCAAAGTGCCGCAAAAGTCAGGGCCAAGAACGTCGCGTGAAACGAACCCCGCACGCGTCGTTTCAAAAGTGAAATGGATGAACTGTTCGTTGCCGTGTACCCAAAAGTAGGCGCGATCGCCGTCTAAGGTCCAGTAGGTTTCATCCGCATAGACTGGCCCGTCAGTGCTGGCAAGCTTCTTGGCGATATCGTCGACAACCGGTTCGGCAAGCTTCGCAAGAGCCTTTTCGAAACCGATCAGTGCTGCCGCTGTGAACGTGATTCCAAATAACTCTTCAATCGCTCGTGGGACCTTGCGGTAGGTAATGCCAATGACATTGCGGAGATAGATCGCCTTGCTGCGCAACCCTGGTCCTATGCGACTTCCCAGAACCTCTCCCGGACCAGCTTTTTGCACAAGCGTATCACAGGCGATGCATTTGGCGACCACATGACGATAGAGCACGACGCGGAACTGTCCATCAACAATATCTTCCTGCAGGTGCTCCAATGGATCGGCATCCAACAAAATGACTTGGCGACTCGCGCAGCAGGGGCAGACTCGAGGAGCCTTGACATCAATGTCCCAATCGTACTCTTGGGGAGTCTTTCGAAACCATCCTGGATGACCTACCGGGGCGCCGCGTTTAGCTTTGCGACCCGAATCATCTTGGTTGGCCTCTTGCAATTCCGGTTTCGCATCGTCGTCAGACTGCTCATTGGTTGCAAACTTGTTCTGCCGCTCAATCTTCAATTCAAGTTTGACGCGTTCCAGTTGCTCTTGGAGGCTGACGACGTCGCTGAGCAATTCGCTGTTACGCTTTTCGAGCAATCGAATCTGGCGAAGCGATGATTCTCGGGTGTCCTCGCTTTGATTAGCTACCATCGCAACAGAAATCACCGAGGCGCCACCAAGATGCGGGCAATTCCCTACATTGGGGCAAGCGTGCTCGTGGTTGGGATAGATTGGAATAGACATTTCGCGGCAATCCTCGATTGCCACCAATTTATCCCGCCGCCCCAAAATCGACCAATAGCAGTTCCAAGAGGACTAAACTGTTACGAACTGTTCACGGAATTTGATCACGGATACTGACGCCACCTTTTTGAAGATTTAGGCTGAATTGAATGAACGACGTGCAGAATGCCGTTTGGGGCCCAGATTGTTTTGACAATATGCAGGCGCACGCATTTGCGGATGATGTAATTCGATCGCAAAGACCGTGGAATACAATCAACAAGTGTGTCAAGAGCAAGGAGGCGTCTCTGCGGCATTATCAAAAATTGGCAGCTGCGGCAGCGATTACAGCAGGAACTGTTGGATACTACAAATGTGTTCGCAATTGCCCCCAAGTTGGAGACTGGTTGCTTTCATCACCACAAGACTTTTCGGCCAAACAGATTGACAGTGTTGCCGGTGCGATCGACCGAATCGCTAGCGTCTCAAAAGAACCAAAGCAGAGTCGCAAACATCCCAAGCATATCGTGAACGAATGGCTAAGCACGTCAGCACGAGTTATTCGGCATAACTTTCAAGTGATGGCATGTAGGTTACCTCACCGATTTCGCATAGCTTCGTCGTCAGCGTTTGTAACAAGGTTTTGAATCGTTCCCAGGCCGTGGCGGGCATTTGTTGATACTTTAGTTGCCTCCATAGTCGCTCGATCGAATTCAGTTCGGGACTATACGGCGGAAGATGATAAACCAGCAGCCCACGCTCTGCCCAGCGTTCGATCGATGCTTCAAAAGCTCCGCTGGTGTGGCAAGATGCATTGTCGAGGATGACCACCGTTGTTTGGTCAATCGTCTCACAAAAATCATCCATGATTTCAATGACCGTTTGCGTGTTGACGTACCCTTTGTGAAGATAGGTATGGGTGGTTCCATCTTGATGCTCAAAGCCAAGTGCCTGAACCGTCGCCCCATGGGCGCCGGTGACTGGCACATCGGTCCGTTCGCCGATGGGAAGCCATCCGTATGGCACCACGCCCTTAAGCGAAAATCCCGCTTCGTCAAAGTATACGACATCCAGTTCAGGTTCATTGAGCAACTCGGCGAGTTCCTCTTGAGCCAACCGGAAAGCCTTTTCGTCTCGTTTTTTCCGCAGGCTGCGCCGAAACCGCTTCCAGCTCAAATTGAATCGTCGGGCGTAACGACGCAGCGAATGTCGGCTGATCGATTTGCCGGTCCGTGTTCGCAAACGCGACAGGACTGTGGCAGGCCGGGAGGGAAATTGCCGCAACAAATCTTTGAGGATTTGCTCTTCCTGTTCATTGAGCTTCCTCGGTCCGCCTGGTCGCTTTTCGTCCAGCAGGGCGTCTGGTCCGTCTTGTTCAAAGTGTTTGATCCAAGCTCGCACGCTGTCTCTACTGACACTAAGAATATCGACGATCTGCTCAATTTCGTATTGAGCATCGCTCAGAAGAATCGCGTGTGCCCGTATTCGTGTGTAATGGTTTGGATGCTGTTTCCAAAGCTCAATCAGACGGTCACGTTGCTGCTGGTTCGTGATTTTCGCGAAAACGGTTGCAGGTCTTGCCATGGTAAGTCTCCCGTGATTGTCGGGAGGCACCGACCTTGCCAGGCCCGTCCGACGACCGGACAATTAGCTAGCAAAAGAACGAACCGCGCCCATCGTGACAAACCTGCAAAAGCCTTGCCAATTTCCATGAACTACACATGCTCACGTGCTTAGCGAATACAGCAGAAATCAAGCAACTTCTCCGTTCTGGGGTAAAAGTGGATGCCAAACAACCACAAGCCATATCATTTGCGAGGACGAAAAAACTTGTTTCGCAGGCGATCGACGGCCGAGAACCCGGGGAGGTGATGCGCATGCATAGGAGCAAGAGCCATACCGGTTATGACAGGTATCATATAGGCTTGGCGTATACGGATGCACCAACAACCATCGAGATAATTCAATGTCGGTCGGTTGTTAGTTTGCAGATCTCGTTTCCCCGGAAAGCCGATATACAACCAATGGTTTTGCCGCTAAAGCTCATGCTACGTTCGTGGGCCAAATCGCTCGTTCGCTTGGAGATTGGAGTCCCTAATACAGCTTTTTATGCAGATATTTTGAGCGACTGCCGTGAAGAACTTGCGTTCTTGCCAAATCTCAAGTTCTTGACCACACGGAGAGTTATCTTCCGAGATGACGACGTGAGTGCGGTGTGCAAGAACACAAATTTGGAATTGCTCTCTATTAGTGGTTGCCGGGACCTAACTGATAAGGCCTTACGAACAATCAAGAAGCTTGATTTACTTAAGTCAGTAGGTATCTCCGATTCGAAAATCACGGAAACACAGTGTTTTCGGTTTAAGAAAGCTCGGCCAAACACCGGCCTAAGCCTTGACGGATATCCTTACGAATTATGACCACCGGAAGAGAAAAGGGGACGGAAGAGAAAAGGGGACGCGGGTCTTTTTGGGCGTCGTTGCGTGTGATATGCTCTCCCGGATGAGAAAAAGGGTCAGGACGAGAAAAAGGACGAGAAAAAGGGTCAGGAGCCTTTTTGGTTGACTGGGTAGTTTGTGGGTGTTAGCTTGGCGGCTTTGGAGCCAATGTTTGAGGCCCTTTCGGATGCCCAGACCGCCTCGTGCTGATGTTGCCGGTGCAATTTACCACGTGCTGAACCGTGGTAATGGACGCCAGACGCTGTTTCACAAAGACGCCGACTACGAAGCGTTTGAGCGTGTCCTGCATGAAGGACTCGAAAAGCACCCCGTTGACCTGCTTGCCTAGTAACAGTTTAGTCCTCTTGGAACTGCTATTGGTCGATTTTGGGGCGGCGGGATAAATTGGTGGCAATCGAGGATTGCCGCGAAATGTCTATTCCAATCTATCCCAACCACGAGCACGCTTGCCCCAATGTAGGGAATTGCCCGCATCTTGGTGGCGCCTCGGTGATTTCTGTTGCGATGGTAGCTAATCAAAGCGAGGACACCCGAGAATCATCGCTTCGCCAGATTCGATTGCTCGAAAAGCGTAACAGCGAATTGCTCAGCGACGTCGTCAGCCTCCAAGAGCAACTGGAACGCGTCAAACTTGAATTGAAGATTGAGCGGCAGAACAAGTTTGCAACCAATGAGCAGTCTGACGACGATGCGAAACCGGAATTGCAAGAGGCCAACCAAGATGATTCGGGTCGCAAAGCTAAACGCGGCGCCCCGGTAGGTCATCCAGGATGGTTTCGAAAGACTCCCCAAGAGTACGATTGGGACATTGATGTCAAGGCTCCTCGAGTCTGCCCCTGCTGCGCGAGTCGCCAAGTCATTTTGTTGGATGCCGATCCATTGGAGCACCTGCAGGAAGATATTGTTGATGGACAGTTCCGCGTCGTGCTCTATCGTCATGTGGTCGCCAAATGCATCGCCTGTGATACGCTTGTGCAAAAAGCTGGTCCGGGAGAGGTTCTGGGAAGTCGCATAGGACCAGGGTTGCGCAGCAAGGCGATCTATCTCCGCAATGTCATTGGCATTACCTACCGCAAGGTCCCACGAGCGATTGAAGAGTTATTTGGAATCACGTTCACAGCGGCAGCACTGATCGGTTTCGAAAAGGCTCTTGCGAAGCTTGCCGAACCGGTTGTCGACGATATCGCCAAGAAGCTTGCCAGCACTGACGGGCCAGTCTATGCGGATGAAACCTACTGGACCTTAGACGGCGATCGCGCCTACTTTTGGGTACACGGCAACGAACAGTTCATCCATTTCACTTTTGAAACGACGCGTGCGGGGTTCGTTTCACGCGACGTTCTTGGCCCTGACTTTTGCGGCACTTTGGTAACGGACTGCTACGGTGGCTACAATGCTCAGGTCGCTGGCGCGAAGCAAAAATGTTTGGCACATCTTGCTCGAACCTCGCGTGATTGGCAAAAGCTCGTTGCTCCGGTATCAGCCGACTATCAGTTCTTCGAAGATGTCAAGCAATTCGTCCAACGCGGTACTCGCCTCCACCGCCGACGAAAAGCCGGTAAGCTAAAAGGAGCTGCACTTGAGTCTGAGATCTTGTGGCTGCGAAACGAATTGGAACGCCTTTCGTTGACTGATGTCGAAGACGAAAAAGCGATCCAACTTCAAGGGCGAATTCTTCGTCACCTCTCAGAGTGGTTGGTGTTCATCGACGATCCACGAGTTTCGCCGACGAACAACCTTGCAGAACGTGCTATTCGCCCACTAGTCGTGTTGCGCAAGATCTGCTTCGGCAGCCGAAGTCGGGAAGGTGGTGAGCGGATGGCAGATCTGATGAGCGTTGCAGAGACAGCGCGGCGTCATGGGCACCGTGCCAGCGACATCTACTACGGTCTTTTCACGCGACCTCCGGACGAAGTACTGCGTTCGCTTTATGCACCGGCGTAGCGGCTACGCCGGTGCAGGCGATCGTGTCGCCTCTTCATAGGAAGAGACAAGCTGCGACTCCGGAAGAAGCAGCGAGCGAAATTCTCAGCCGAGCGACTCACCTGTAGTCACGTTCGCTGGACGATTCCGGTGAAACGACGTTGAATGCTGCGCTGATGGTAAACCAATCGGCACGCCCCATGACAGACTGCGGGGAGAGCTGAATCCAATCCTTCGGCGATGCGCAGTTCGAGCGATGGTCCGACACCACCGTCCCCCAGGTCATTCAACTAAACTGTTACCCCGAGAGTGATCTCGCCCGGCAGCTGCTCCGCGACCCGTACAACTTTGATTTCCTGACCCTGACTGAGCGGCACAACGAACGGGAACTGGAGGACGGCCTGATCGAGCACCTGACTAAATTTCTGCTCGAACTGGGCGCCGGTTTTGCCTTCGTCGGCCGGCAATACAAAATTACCGTCGACGGCGACGAGTACAGCATCGACCTGCTGTTCTACCACCTACGGCTGCACTGCTACGTCGTGATCGAGCTGAAGGTAGAAAAGTTCAAACCCGAGTACGCCGGGAAACTAAACTTCTACGTCTCGGCGGTCGACAGCCAAGTCCGCACCGACACCGACGGCCCGACGATCGGCATCCTGATCTGCAAATCCAAGAGTGACATCAAAGTCGAGTACTCCCTCCGCGACCTCACCAAACCCATCGGAGTCAGCGAGTACCAAATCACCGAAAACCTCCCCGAACAGTTCAGATCTTCGATCCCCAGCATCGAGCAAATTGAAGCAGAACTGGGCGGTTGGGACGATGAGTGAGGTCATATTGCTGTGTGGTAAATCTGAAGGTCCGGTCAACGAACAGGACACAAGCTGTCCTTTCCGTCAAAAAATAATCACCGGCGTCGGCCGCCGGAGCATCGAAACTCGCGTCGGTCACTCGCACCGAACGCGATTGGTGGATTTCAATGGATGCTGAGATTTGTCCACCCTCAGCCACTTGAACTGTGACGGAATTGCGTTCGGTGTCAGCGACCACTGTCAAAAGATTTTCACCGCATTGGCGTTTGGAGCTGAGTCCGCCGAATGTTCATTAGCCGCACAGCGCATTTCATGGGGTATGCAGAGTGCGATTGTAGCTAACGCGTTTGAACTCTTGCCGACTTACGCGCGTGTATCTCTCTCCATTCATCGAATGTCAACTCCCAGTCTTCGTCGAACTGCGAACGAATGCTTTCGAGCCAATCAGTGTCCGCTGCTTCAGGCACTTGCCCATCCGTAGGATCCCGCCACACGAGATACGCGTCGATCTCCGTACTTTCTGATCCGTTAAACGATATTCCGTGGAAACGCGTCGGTACCAGCACATCGCCGTCGGCGTGACCCGGGAACTCCTCCCAGAGTATTTCCTGATCCATTATCATCTGCCTTGCTTGCGCCCCACTTTGAGTCTTGACTGGCAAAAATCGTAGAATTCTAACTGGCAGGAAATTGACTTTCGGATGGAAGATGATCTCCATTCTTTGCTTGTACAGCGTCCATCTGCTCAGAAGAGATCCGTCCTTCATCCATTCGGCGTCATCCAGGTCGATATGCCTCAACAAGAACGAGACATATCGTTTGTCCACATCACCGAAGTATCGGTCCGGATGCCCGGAAACCGGCAAGAAATATGGTTCGAAACGCGGCCAAAGATAGGGGATGGTCGAATCTTCGCGTTTAGTATCGACCGCCTCATCTGACATTGATACACCCGGACCCGTACTCTTTACTCCAAGCCTATGATAGCGCCTGGAATTTCTTTGGAGCACCTGCTCCCAACTCCCACCGTCCGACAAACCGCCAATCGGGGATGACGACTTTTTTGTTGCAAAAAGAAAATCCTCCGATTTCGTCGAATACGCAGAGATGTTGATCTCCTCTTCTTCGAGCCCCCTCTGTTCGGCCAAGGTCATTCGAAACTGTCGCACAACAACCACTCGATCGGTAGGCAAATCCGAAAACGCGAGCTGTAAGTCGGCTAGACTTGAAAAGGCTTTCTCCTTGGGATCAGGGCGATTTAGTATCCCTGTCCCTTGTGCGTGCGAACACGTCGACAGAATCCCAACCGTGAGGACAAGGACTGCCCAACGATGAACTTCAGTTGCCATGTTTTGCCTACGGACAACCATTACTCGTGTCAAGAACTCGCACGGTCTCCTTTATTGGTACCGTCTGGGGATTGTAGCGGGTGCATTCCCATTTAGTTGACGCTTTTGCTAGCAACCCGTCGGGGGCTCGGCTGCTGTTCCTGGGTCCGGTGCTGACGGTATCTTGGGCGATTCAAGGATGATTTTCCACTCGCCTAGCAAGGATGCCGACGACAATGCAAGGACTAGACATGGGGCAAGAGAATGGTGAACGGATTGAGTCGGCCGAAGAAATGCTCGCGCTCTTTTACGCTCAGTTGGTTCCCAAAGTTACGCTCTGGAAACAACGGATCTCAGATCATCCCGAGCAACTCGCAACGCTGGAAAGAACCATCCATGATGCCTTTGCCCGCGGTGCGGACATGGTCGTCGCCGGGCTGATCTCCGCGACCATGATCGAAAAAGGTTTTGAAAAGGCATGCCAATCGAGTCGGGTCAACTTCTCAAGACCGCTTCAGAAAGGGCGCGAGACTAGGGTCGCCGTTCGTTTGCTCGGCGGCATGCTGTTCTGGGCCACAGCGCTCTACTGTGCCCCTAAGAAAAAGTTGCTTGGTCGAGACGATTCGCCCCGCGTCGGCTTGCATGTTTCGCTTGCTCAATTCGGGTTCGGCAAAGGCGTCTCGCCCGCGCTGGAGAGTCGCGTGGCACGCCAAGTGGCATTGTGTCCTTCGATCGAAGTGGCTCACCGAGAACTGGTTCGCGATGGTATCACACTTGATATCAAGGCGGTCAAACGGATCGCCTATCAATCTGGCGACGGCTTATTGCGACTACGACGGCATCGGCTCAAACTGTTTCGGCAGGGCAAGTTGGCGAGCACCGGTGAATTGGCCGGGAAACGAGTGTCGGTGCAAATTGATGGCGGAAGAATGAAAATACGCGGCAAAATGCTAACTGCATCGACTTCCAATGCGTCAAGCGATGATGTCGCTCAGGGGCAAGCTGACTCGCCCGGGCGCTCGGCAAAGAAACCTGCACGCTCGTTTGAAGCGGACTGGCGGGAGCCTAAACTGATGACGATTTTTGTTCACGACGAGCAGGGGCGGATGGTGAAGGAGCATGAAGCGACGATCGACGGCACCCTGACTGGGCCCGACGCGATCGCCGAATTGGTTGCGATGCATCTGCATCGGCTCGGAGCCGCGGAGGCACATAGCGTGACGTTCGTCGCCGATGGCGCCCCCTGGATTTGGGATCGTATTGATCGCATCATTCAATATGCGGGACTAACGAGCGTCGTCACGCATCAGGTCTTGGACTGCTGCCATGCGGTGCATCACGTTTCCAAAGCGATTGCTTCGCTTGGGCTCGACGCAGACGTCCGCCAGGGGCTTTATCGTCAGTACCGAACGCTGCTGCGAAACGGTCAATGGCGGCGAGTGGTTGATGAGCTCGCCGGCCTAGAACGCGTCGGAAAATCGGCCACAGAACTGGAAACAGAAATCCATTACCTTTGCCGACATGGTGAAGCGGGTCGGTTGAGTTACCCTGCCTATCGTCGCAGCGGAATCCCTTGTGGTAGCGGGGCGATCGAAAGCAGCATTCGCCGCGTGATCAATTTGCGTCTGAAGAGCAATGCAATGTTTTGGAAAAGCGAAAACGCGGAGCAGATGCTTCAAGTTCGCGCTCATCTGATTCCTGATCGTTGGGATGAATCAATCGGCGAGCTGGCCGAATTCCGTCGCACCCAGGCAAGCGACAGTTGGCACTGGGAGCCTCGTCCAATGAGCTGCAAAGTTGAAGCCACTGACCAACAACTCATTTCGGCCGACGATTAACGTGATTTTTGCGTCAACAAAATGGGAATGCACCCGATTGTAGCACTATTGTTGACCGTAGTAGTTCGTACAACCGCACACGCCAATGTGAGCGCAGATGTACTCATAGTCCTGGGCTAAAGGATATCCTGAAGGCGCACCCTGTACACCGTCCCAAGCGGGATTGGAGACGTAGACGTGCTCAGGCCATAAACAAATGTGCTTGGTGGGATCGAGGGGATCTTGGATACAATTCTTGTTGGTGCAGTTGGAATTCGTGCCGGTTTGACATTATTCAGTCTGCTGGGTGAATTCGTAGCAGTTGGCGAATGCCAACGACTGCACACCAAGCACCAAAACTACCGCGATTAGCGTCACTCGCATTGACATTTTTGCACCCTCTTTTAGGAGAAAAGTGGAGTATTCGCACACCATTCATTTCGTTAAGACATTCGATCTTGCGTATGGATCTACATATACCGTGGAGATGGCCATTTGCTTGCCTTTGGCGTTTTTCCAGCGGATGAGCACTTTGTCACGGTTCTTCAGGTCGCCGGTAATCTTGTATGTATACGCACATATAAGATCGCTCATGTCCATCCGGCGAACAAGCTCAACGTCGACCCCTTTGTCGATCGTATCACACGTAAACAGCCCGTCTTTTTGTTGAATCGACGTTATGATGACAGTTCCCTGGAGTGAGTCTCCCCTCACATTGGGAACAAGGCGCTCCGGGCGAATCCGTATGCCCTCCAAATTGTATACCTTGTACGGATACGAGAAGGTTTTTCCATCGGCGGTGACTTCGAGCGTGGCAGAGATTTCAAAGGGAATTGGTGCCTTTGCATCCTTTGAAAACTCGACGAGAAAGGTGTTCGGAACCTTCGAATCGTTCACGCGAGTCAGTGACAGGCTGGGATGTGCGAAGTTCGCCGTGAAAAGCTTTGAACCAAAATTTGCAGTAACGCTGATGGGCATTCCTTTTTTTGGAAGGATCGCGATGCTTCCGTTCGGTTCCAACGAGAACCGAGGATTCACGGACCCGACAACTCGCAGGACGAGTCGCTTTGAGGATTGCAATCGAAGCGTCACGGTCTTTACAAACTTGCCATCGTCGTCTGGGACAAACCGCAGATAGAGGGTTGCTGATTCTGCGCTCGGAATCTTGAGGTCGGTGATAACCGGCGATAAACACCCGCAACTTGTTTCGATTCCGTCAATCACGATCTCCTGGTCCGAAGCATTCTTGATTGGCAGCGCGAACACGGCCAGTTTGGATTCTTCGACTTTGCCAACCGAGATCTTTCTCGAATCCGTTTTGGCAAGATCGATATCGATCGCTGAAAGTTTCTTGGTGTTCGGAGGCGGTACAAAATCTATCGCCTGGACTTGACTCGCTTGATTCTCCACTCCCAGCGCGACGACACCTATAAAAACAAGGTGCGAGAACGTAGCCGCGAAAGCCAATCCAGGACGATTGATGCATTCCCGGAAAATCTGTCTGACCGACCCGAGCCGATCGCGGAAACATAACCCCATATTTCAAACCCCGTTGCGGAGCGACTTCTACGCGTCAACACACAACTTTGTATCCGCAAGAGCCACCGTCGGCAAGAACCAAAAAATTAGAAAACGGAGGGTGCTAAACAAACTCACACAATGAACTGTTTTGCCTCAGCTGAATCTGGAGTTTGCTCCTGATCGAGTTATTCTATTGTCCGAAGGAGGACATTTCGATGACACGATCTCGACGCACGTTCACCGCCCAAGAAAAAGCCGCTGTCGTGAAGCGATACTTGGTCGACAAAATCCCCGTTTCTGACCTTTGCGACGAACTTGGGCTGCAACCCACTCAGGTCTATCAGTGGCAGAAACAGCTCTTTGAAAACGCCGAAGCCGCGTTTGCCAGGCCCGCCCGGAAACGCAAGACGGACGACCGCAAAGACAAAAAGATCGAGGCGCTTGAGGCCAAAATCTTGTTGAAAAACGAAGTCGTTGCTGAACTTCTCCAGGAGCACGTTCAGCTAAAAAAAGAACTTGGGGAGCCCTAACTGGAGCGTGGGTTCCCCATGACACGCGAGACTCCATCGTCGACTACATCAAGTACTGGTCCAGCCGGGCTGAGACGCCCGCCAAGCAGATCGTGAAATGGATCGGCATTTCGCAAAGTAAGTACTTTGACTGGAAGAAACGATACGGCAAAGTGAACGAGCACAACGGTGCCATTCCCCGCGACTTCTGGATGGAAGACTGGGAAAAGCAAGCGATTCTCAAGTTCCATCACGCCAACCCTCTGGAAGGTTATCGACGGTTGGCGTTCATGATGCTCGATGCTGATGTCGTTGCCGTAAGCCCATCAAGCGTCTACCGCGTCCTGCGAGAAGCCGGCGTGATGGACAGGTTTAATGGCAAGAAGTCCAAGAAGGGCACTGGCTTCGGTCAGCCCTCGAAACCTCACGATCACTGGCATGTGGACGTGAGTTACTTGAACATCGGTGGAACGTTCTACTTCATGTGCAGCGTGCTGGATGGCTGTTCGCGCAGTATTGTTCACTGGGAGATTCGCGAGAAAATGGAAGAGGTCGACATCGAAGTGATTCTTGAGCGAGCAAGGGAAAAACACCCCAAAGTGAAACCTCGGGTCATCACCGACAACGCCCCCCAGTTCATATCGCGTGACTTCAAGGAATTCATTCGGATTGCCGGAATGACACACGTGAAAACGTCGCCCTATTACCCGCAAAGCAATGGCAAGATCGAGCGTTACCACCGCACGATCAAAAGCGATTGCATCCGCGAGAAGTACATTGAATCGCTTGACGACGCACGTTCAATCGTGACGGAGTATGTCAGGCACTACAACGAAGTGCGTCTTCACAGTGCCATCGGGTACGTGACACCGCACACGAAACTCGCCGGAGCGGAAACGGAAGTCTTCGCTTCACGCGACCGCAAGTTAGAAACTGCACGTGAGCAACGTCGAAAGCGACTTCAGCAGGCCGCTGCTTGATTGCGGTCATTGTGAGCGCGAGATAAAATGCAACCGCTTGGTCGGAGGATAGAGCTCTGGTGAGGACCAACTCGAGCGCCGTGCCAAGTGAAACGTCGAAGGGCGGCGGCGTCTTGGGATGCCGCTACTCTTCCCTTCGATGTTTCCATAATGCGAAAAACCTTCCATCCTGGATCCATCGCCTATTCGGTTTTGGATCCCACTGTTTGACGTTTGAAACGGGGGCTCACTTCAACATGAGCCCCACTTTGCTTCCACTCCTGAATAACAGCGATCACGATCGACTCCAATTCACGCTGAACCAATACGCAGGTACACACACGGACGCCTATTTTCGACGAATGGATCAACTACTTAGTAAGGCAAAGTCTCAGACTCAGGTGAAGGCTGCATTGGGAAAACTGTGGAAAGAGATTGAGCGAGGTGACTTCGTTTAATGCCAATGACTGTCTACAAACTGGATAAAATTCTCGATCACCCGCTGTATGAAGGATTCGCGTTCGCTGATCAGGAAACCTCGTCGTTCGGGGAAGACTTCCCCGAAGATGACTTCGATCCTGTCGATTCAGACAAACTTTCGTGGAAACCACGGTCCCTGGCGAAAGATTGGAAACCTCGTACTGTCGTGGGCCGCGTACGGCCGTTCAATGATTTCCCCTGCATTGCCTTATCGATTCCAGCGTTCAGTGGTCGCGCCGTTGAAGCGATTAGGGACCTGCTCGAGGAAAATGGTGAACTGTTACCTGTTGATTTCGAGGGGCAATGTTACTTTGCCTACAACGTCACCACAAAACTGACGGACGCCCTCGATCGTAAGAAATCGAAGATCGACTGGATGCCTGGAAAGGATGCGACGGCACTGGAAGTCGAACGATACGCTTTTTCCCCTGAGAAACTGCGAGGACAGTCGATCTTCCGGCTCGCCGAGGATCCGGCAGTCATTCTGGTCACCGACGTCTTCGCGCAGCGTGTCACCGATCACGGACTGAACGGTTTTGATCTTCAGCCGGTTTGGCCGCAGAGCACTAAAGAGAATCGTAACCAGAAAACGGTCTCAGGGAAGCTTCTGGCAAGAGAGAGTGTGTTGTTTATTCTCGAAACCAAGGCGGACAAGCCGTCCGCTACAGAGAGGAAGCACTTGAAGGGCTTACTGGACGAACTAGACCTCAATCAAGCGAACGCGGGCGTTGATTTTGGATGACGGCTGTAGATTTCCGAGGCGCAGCGGGGCACGCGGGAGCACTGCTCCTTATCAAAAATTTCGCAATGTATGGTGCTCAATGTTTCGTTTCTCGGGTTAGGCGTTAGCGGCGGTACCGGAGCGTCCGGACTCCGGCTTCGTTGGTTGCGACGTGTCACGTTCGAAGCGGCATCGCAATATGGTCACTGAGCGTGAACAAATTTTCGACGCCGAGACGGTATGTCAGAATCCGCAACTTCAACTGACGCGATGAGCGGATGACTTGGGCCGGGATCTGGATCAACGATGTCAGGAACGTCGAAAACTCCATTTTGATCACGCGGTCACGGAGCCGCTTCCTCGCCTTCTTCTGACCCGGATTCCCTTTGACGCGGACCATCAGTCCACTCCAAAGCTTCAGCGTCCAGGCAAGAGAAGCGAACAACATGTACGCCCAATTGCTTTCCAGTGAATCCAGTGGCGCGGTCAATGCGTGACTCGCCTTGAGCTGGCTAATCGTGTTTTCCTGATCGCAGCGATGATTGCCGTCTCCGATCAATTCACGCGACTGCTTTTCTTGCTTTGGTTCATTGCTGATGTAGAAGAAGTACTTTTCGGTGCTGAACAGGAATTGCTGTCCGGTCGTGACGTCGATGTTTTTGCGAACAGCAACCATCCGGTAGGGACGCTTGCAGTTGCCGGGCTGATACGGAAACTCAGCGTAGCTTTCAGCACGCAGTTTTTTGTTCTCGTAGCCATTTTCTACGACGATTTGCTCTTTGTAATTCGGACGTTTTGCACGCGGATTTTTCGAAGTCGATCTTTGCCGCCGGAGCGGTTTCCATGCCGATTCGTCGAGGGAATCGGCAATTGCAGTCAGTGTTTTGTTGGCGTCATAACCAAACACAAAACGGACGC
Source organism: Stieleria neptunia (assembly GCF_007754155.1). Classification (NCBI taxonomy): domain Bacteria; kingdom Pseudomonadati; phylum Planctomycetota; class Planctomycetia; order Pirellulales; family Pirellulaceae; genus Stieleria; species Stieleria neptunia. The sequence continues at coordinate 10,128,519 of NZ_CP037423.1, forward strand.
CCTGCGCGTCCCATCGATCGAGATGTTGAGTTGACGAAAAGTCTGTGTCACCACGCAACAGGATCTTTCGAAACCCGGCACTGCGACACAATTCGATCGCCCTGTCGAAGTAGAACGATGAGCCTTCACCGCTGGGACGATTGCCGCTGCGGTTGGCCAGATACAGCAACTCTTTGGTTTCCGCGAGCGTTACAACCAGTGGATGGTATCCCCACTGACCTTTGTAGTTGATTCCGACGCCCTCCTTCTTTTCACCGCAAGTCTCAACCATCGTACCATCGGCTTCAATCGTGGCCTGCTCGAAGAACGCATCGGATTGTTGCTTCCAAACCTTCTTGCGTGCCGCGTTAATTCCCTGCATCAAGAGCAGTAGCTTGAAACCATCAAAACGGCGGCAGAAGTCACCAGCGGTTGTCGGATCGGGAATCCGTTCTGCGCCGAGTGCATCCAGGTACGCCTGGTCGGTGCGGCGATGCTCTAAATGTTCGAGGCAGGTCCCCCCGGCCAATAGATTCAGGGCAATATTGAGCACGTGGTCGGCTTCGTCGTACGGCGCGTGAAGCTTAAACACTGGCGCGGACTGGTTGATGTGCTTTCGCAATCCGAGTTGCTGGACAAGCTGCATGATCATGCCGATTCCACCGCAGGAGATCGCCTCAACTTTATTGGCCAGTTCGTACTTCGCCCGCAAAGGGCGAATCATGGGCGTATGCGTCTTGCCCTTCTTCTTATCGATACGTTGCAAAAGAACTCGCTTGCGGCGCTGAAATCGACGGCGTAAATTGTCGTTCACTCGAAATCCTCTGCTGAGTGAGTGCGTTGAAGTTGTAGTTACCTCCAATACACCCGCAAAACGCCGAGGGTTTCGAGTTTTTTCAGATTTTCATCATCCAGTGTTCGCTTGATTGAGGACTAGATCAGTTCCTTTTGGCTGAAGAGAAGCTGGGGCACTACGCTGGAAGATTAGAAGGCCATGAGTTGACGGATCGACAGTATCGCCTGTTCCTCTCTTGCCCGGACGCTGGAGTGCTCGCGAGCAAGTTGCAACCTTGGATCGAGCAAGTCGATTGGGCCGGCCGTGTCGGTATGACGGTGCGCCAAGGCAGATTCGATGATCCCGACGCCAGCGAAGAACGCTATTCCATTGAATGAAAAAACGTGCGTCGCAGACTCGTAACAGTTTAGTCCTCTTGGAACTGCTATTGGTCGATTTTGGGGCGGCGGGATAAATTGGTGGCAATCGAGGATTGCCGCGAAATGTCTATTCCAATCTATCCCAACCACGAGCACGCTTGCCCCAATGTAGGGAATTGCCCGCATCTTGGTGGCGCCTCGGCGATTTCTGTTGCGATGGCAGCCAATCAAAGCGAGGGCACCCGAGAATCATCGCTTCGCCAGATTCGATTGCTCGAAACGCGCAATAGCGAATTGCTCAGCGACGTCGTCAGCCTCCAAGAGCAACTGGAACGCGTCAAACTTGAATTGAAGATTGAGCGGCAGAACAAGTTTGCAACCAATGAGCAGTCTGACGACGATGCGAAACCGGAATTGCAAGAGGCCAACCAAGATGATTCGGGTCGCAAAGCTAAACGCGGCGCCCCGGTAGGTCATCCAGGATGGTTTCGAAAGACTCCCCAAGAGTACGATTGGGACATTGATGTCAAGGCTCCTCGAGTCTGCCCCTGCTGCGCGAGTCGCCAAGTCATTTTGTTGGATGCCGATCCATTGGAGCACCTGCAGGAAGATATTGTTGATGGACAGTTCCGCGTCGTGCTCTATCGTCATGTGGTCGCCAAATGCATCGCCTGTGATACGCTTGTGCAAAAAGCTGGTCCGGGAGAGGTTCTGGGAAGTCGCATAGGACCAGGGTTGCGCAGCAAGGCGATCTATCTCCGCAATGTCATTGGCATTACCTACCGCAAGGTCCCACGAGCGATTGAAGAGTTATTTGGAATCACGTTCACAGCGGCAGCACTGATCGGTTTCGAAAAGGCTCTTGCGAAGCTTGCCGAACCGGTTGTCGACGATATCGCCAAGAAGCTTGCCAGCACTGACGGGCCAGTCTATGCGGATGAAACCTACTGGACCTTAGACGGCGATCGCGCCTACTTTTGGGTACACGGCAACGAACAGTTCATCCATTTCACTTTTGAAACGACGCGTGCGGGGTTCGTTTCACGCGACGTTCTTGGCCCTGACTTTTGCGGCACTTTGGTAACGGACTGCTACGGTGGCTACAATGCTCAGGTCGCTGGCGCGAAGCAAAAATGTTTGGCACATCTTGCTCGAACCTCGCGTGATTGGCAAAAGCTCGTTGCTCCGGAATCAGCCGACTATCAGTTCTTCGAAGATGTCAAGCAATTCGTCCAACGCGGTACTCGCCTCCACCGCCGACGAAAAGCCGGTAAGCTAAAAGGAGCTGCACTTGAGTCTGAGATCTTGTGGCTGCGAAACGAATTGGAACGCCTTTCGTTGACTGATGTCGAAGACGAAAAAGCGATCCAACTTCAAGGGCGAATTCTTCGTCACCTCTCAGAGTGGTTGGTGTTCATCGACGACCCACGAGTTTCGCCGACGAACAACCTTGCAGAACGTGCTATTCGCCCATTAGTCGTGTTGCGCAAGATCTGCTTCGGCAGCCGAAGTCGGGAAGGTGGTGAGCGGATGGCAGATCTGATGAGCGTTGCAGAGACAGCGCGGCGTCATGGGCACCGTGCCAGCGACATCTACTACGGTCTTTTCACGCGGCCTCCGGACGAAGTACTGCGTTCGCTTTATGCACCGGCGTAGCGGCTACGCCGGTGCAGGCGATCGTGTCGCCTCTTCATAGGAAGAGACAAGCTGCGACTCCGGGAGAAGCAGCGAGCGAAATTCTCAGCCGAGCGACTCACCTGTAGTCACGTTCGCTGGACGATTCCGGTGAAACGACGTTGAATGCTGCGCTGATGGCAAACCAATCGGCAAGCCCAATGACAGACTGCGGGGAGAGCTGAATCCAATCCTTCGACGATGCCCAGTTCGAGCGATGGTCCGACACCACCGTCCCCCAGGTCATTCAACTAAACTGTTACGGGCAAAGATGAGGTGGTAGCTTTCGGCCTTCCTTTGGAAACTTGGAGGGGCCCGAACATGCCAAGACCACCCCGGGCGGATGTTGCCGGTGAGATCTATCACGCACTCAATCGCGGCAATGGTCGGCAAACGATCTTTCACAAAGATGAAGACTACGTCGCCCTTGAACGCGTCCTTGATGAAGGGTTGGCGAAGTATCCGGTCGATTTGATCGCGTATCAGTGGATGCCCAATCATTGGCACATGGTGCTCTCGCCGCGCGAAGATGGTGCGATGAGCCGACTGATGTATTGGGTGACGATGACGCACACGGCGCGTTACCACGCCCACTATCACACCACCGGAAACGGCCACCTCTACCAAGGCCGGTTTAAGAGTTTCCCCATCCAGAGCGATGAGCACTTCTTGGTCGTCTGCCGGTACGTCGAGCGAAACGCATTCGCGGCCGGCTTGGTCACCGCAGCCGAAGACTGGCGATTCGGGAGTCTGTACAATTGGAGCGGCGGACACTGCGGGGTGAAGCTTGCCCGTTGGCCGCTACCGCGGTTGCCCGGATGGATCAAACGGGTCAACGAACCTGTGAGCGAGAAAGAACGGGAGCGACTGCAACGAGCGATCGCGCGCAGTCAGCCCTTCGGCGAGCCCGGGTGGGTCGAAACGACGGCCCGGAAATACAACCTCGAGTCGACCCTCCGCAAACGCGGCCGACCACGCAAGTTGCCCCAAACTGCCAAATAGGCTCCTGACCCGAATGGCACGGGCATTTGACCTAAGCCGCAGTGGCGTAACGGTTTCGGTTAGGGTCGCGTGGCGTTTTCATCAGCTTGTAGTTTTTCTGCCTGCGTTTGAGTTCGCGTTTTTCTTGACGACCAGGTCGGTCTCCAACTGTGATTTCTGCGACAGTTATTAATAGGTTCTCCCATAGTGCCGTTCGATGGTCCGTTTGGTCACGCAAACTTGCAGCAAACTCTTCAATCGCTTCCATGGTGCCGGTGAAACTTATCTGACTTGGCAGGAGGTTAAACCGCAAAGCCGAGGCAAGCATCGCCATTCGAACTAAGTTGTATCCGATCATGTGGCAGTGGATTTCTTTGCGAATCATTGCCGGACTTTTGCAACGCAAGTGTTCCATTTGCATCTGAGTTTTCAGGCTGCGGATGTGCAACTCAACCTGCCACCGTTTTCGGTAGAGATCAGCAAGCTCTTCCGCCGTGTATACGTTGGCGTTAAGAAGCGTTGTCGCCAATGTGATCTCGCGCGTGCGGAATCCTTTTTGCTCAACCTTGTATCTCAAGTGACGGACAACGATGATCGCTGGAATCACATCGTACTCATCCTTGCTCATCCACGATGGCCGAGCGGGCTTGTGGTAGGCAATCAGTTGATCAAGATAGCCAAGCTTAAGACCTTTGCGAAAATCAATCTTACGACGATGGTGGGCGCGAGCGACGAGATCAATTCCATTAGTTTTGCTCAGTGCAAGAAACCAAAAGCTTGCGTAGTACCGGTCAGCCAACAGGATATTGCCTGGCGAAATGCGGTGTAAGACCCGTCGAAGCAATGATGTCTCTCCCGTTTGCTTTCCTGAGTACTGCCCCAACGCGACGGAGTTCACCGCGCCTGTCACCAACGAAAAGAGACCAATCATCCGTGCCATCGGGAAACCGCACCCAGGCTTCTGACTTTTAGGCTGAGGATACTCCGCTTGGTTCTTGGCGGTATCAGCCATCGTGACCGTCCAACCGTCAACCATTTCAACGATCCGCCCACGGAACAGCCAAGATTCGTTGCTCGACTCTTCGCAACATTGCGATGTCCAATTCAATAGTTTGGTAAACAATGCTTCAGGCAACTTGAGTCGTGCCTTGCAATACGAAGTCGTCTCACTACTTACCCGCTTCAACCCTTGAACGATACGCCATGAGTTGAGTTTGATAACGGCCTGCTGGCAGTTGTGATTTTTGGAAAGGACTTGAGAGATGAACATCCACACCACAACCATCGGAGTGTACGGGGACTCGTTAAATTTGTGCCCAATCTCGGCACAAATCTCATGGACTTTGGCGTGTGGTAGAAGCAGGTCGATCACCAGTGACGAAGCTCGGCCGACTTTGCTTTGCACGGTAAATGCGGAGTCGTTAGACTGATCATTCATGATGAATCCTCGTTGGGCGAGTAGTTGAAGCACCTCGATTCCAACGGGGATTTGTCATTGGATCAACCTACTTTGGCATAAGAAAAGCAATTGGCTTTTGCTGGCACTACATGCAGGGCTAGCAAAGTCCTGAGCCAACTACCGGTAGGCGTTTAGCCAAATGCCCGTGCCATTCGCTCCTGACCCTTTTTCTCATTCTGTGGAGAAGATTTCCCAGGTGCGAAACACCAAAAACCGCATGGACAACGACATTCGCTCCTGACCCTTTTTACTCACCCAACGAAGCATTTTTCATGCAGCCCATCATCAAGCTCACCGGCACCTTCCTTCTCGCGGCGATTCTTTGCCCGAGCCTCGTCGCCGCTGATCGCCCAAACATCATCATCGTTTTTGCCGACGACATCAGTGCGCGCGAGCTGCCAATTTACGGATCGTCGGTGTGGAGTCCGCCCACGGGAGGCAATACGAGCGATCCTGATCTTCGTGCGTTTACTCCAGTACTCGATCAACTTGCCAACGAAGGCTGCTGGATCAAAACGGCGTGGGCGTCGGTCGTCTGTTCGCCCAGTCGAGCCATGATGATGACCGGACGTTACGCACACCTGCACAAATGGTGGGGCAACAAGTCGAAAGGCCGCTACATCGACGAAAGCGGCAAGGAATCAACGTGGCCCTTGTACTTGAGTTCGCCTACGCAGATTGGTCATGTCGCTCAGCAGGCAGGTTACAAAACCTATTGGTCGGGCAAGACTCAAATGGCTGGTGACCTGAATCGTTTCGGGTTTGATCAGGGATGCTTCACGCCGGGAAATCTTTCTGACACCGACAACCCATTCACGGACTTCAAGTTGGTGATTGATAAGTCCAGCGGCGAGAAGGTTTTGCGAAACGCCGACACCAACCAACCTGTCGACACTTACCAACAACACGGCTGGTACTGGTACCCGCATGTTCGCTTGATGAACCACGATGCGAAAGACTTTCAATGGTGGCCGAATACCGATGAATCGAAAGCGCAGTTTGGCGTCGAGACCTATGGTCCTGACGTCGAACTGGACTTTGTTTTTGACTTCATGGACCAGCGCGCATCCGAAGGCGAACCCTTCTTCGTTTATCACACGTCGCACCTTGGACACGATGCATTCGATTGGTTGAATCCCGACTCGAAAAGCAAGTGGCCGGGGACTCCCAGTGTGTCTTGGGACGGCGAGAAATACACACGCACGCAGCCGAACATCACAGGGGATGTCGGCGACTATGACACGCACGGCACGGTGACACCGCCAGGCATTCACCATCACGTCAACTATCTCGATTATCAGGTGTGGCTTTATCAGAACAAGCTCGAAGAACTCGGCATCGCGGACAACACCATCTTCATCTTTTGTGCGGACAACGGGACCAGCGGATACGGCAAGAACAGCACGGACCGCGAAAAGGGCACCCACGTACCGTGTATCATTTCGGCACCCGGTATGACGAAGCGTGGCGAGCAAGACGTTCTGGTCAACCTGTCAGACTTCTTGCCGACGATCGCCGAACTGACCGGCGCGACACTGCCGGCTGATTACGAAGTAAACGGAAAGAGCCTGGTTCCGTTTCTCTTTGGTGACCAGCAACAACACCGCGAGTGGCTGTACGGATACAAGGACAACGAGCAGATCATTCGTGGCAGCAAAGTCATGCGAGATGGCCGTGGCAAATGGTGGGACGTGGAACAAACGCCTGATGATCTGATCAGCTTCCCCGAGATCAAAGACTGGACGACGGTGTCTGACGAACATCGCGCCCCGCGTGACAAACTGTTGGCAGTCTTGCCTCGCTTCGATCAGAAAACACATGGGAAGCATGCCACCGGCTCTGACATCGGGAGTGAGCCGCTGGCCGTAAGGCCACGGGCCGCGGGAATTCGCGAATCCGATGATGCCCGGCCGCTCACGCGTCACGGCTCACCAACCCAATCGTGGACGACGACCTTTGAAGACGACTACGAGGGCCGCGATGCAATCGGCGATCAGTACACGACAGCACGCGGTCACGATGATTCGTGGAGTGTCATCGATGGCGTGCTGGTCGGGAAGCAGACCAAGGACGACCACGGCGCAGTGATTCGCACCGAGTTGGAGTTCGACGATGTCGACATCCAATTCGACTTCCGATTCACCGGCGGCACAAGCTTCAACTTGGTGATTGACGACGCCAACGAGAAATCGGTTCACGCCGGCCACATTTGTCGCGCATCGGTCTTTGCAAATTCCTTGATGATCGGTGATGACAAAACGGGGGCGATGAACCTGGAGGTTCGCAAGCAACGTCAGGACAAGAATCTGTCCGACGAAGCCAAGGCCGCCTTGCAAACGTTGCTGAATCAAACTCGATCGTCGGCAAAGGTCGCGATCAAGCAAAACGAATGGCATCGACTGCGGGTCCGAATTCGTGGCGATGTGATGAAGGCGTTTCTCGATGATGCACTGATCACCAGCCTGAAGTCACCCGGCTTTGCCCATCCGACAAAAACAAAATTCGGGTTCACCGTCAACGGTCAATCAATCGAGTTCGACAACTTGGTGGTTCGGCAGCTGAAGTCCGACGAACCGCGGGGCGTTGGCAGAGAGAACAGTGAGCCGCTGGGCGTAAGCCCACGGGCCTCGGGAATTCGCGAATCCGATGATGCCCGGCCGCTCACGCGTCGCGGCTCACAGCATTCGCAACCCAATATTCTGTGGGTTGTCACCGACGATCAAAGAGTCGATTCCATTGTGGCGTTCAATCAGATGCGTCACGGCACGGCGAACAGCCCATTGGGAAAGGTGCTTTCGCCGAACATCGATCGGCTGGCCAAGATGGGCACGACGTTCATCAACACCTTCAACCAGAATCCCGGCTGTGCACCGTCGCGGACGTTGATGCACACGGGGCGGTATTCGCACCGCACGGGTGTCTATGGATTCGAGTATTACAACCCAACCGGACAAGCGCATTGGCGTCCGATGGTGCCCGAGATCTTGCGTGACAAAGCCGGCTACCAAACGCTGGCCGTCGGCAAGCTCGGCATCCGTGCTCAGCATTTTTCCAACCAAAAGGGAGGAACCAAGCCACCGCTTTATCAAACCAATCTGGGCTATCGAAAAGAGTTCGCAGCCGAGGGACTGGTTGACTGGAACAAGGAATCGAAATGGGTCGATGGCAAACCGGGGCCAAAGAATGAAACGTTCTACTTCCCCGGCGGCGATCAATTGATTTGGCCCGAGTTTGCAGACTCGACGCCAAATGATCGCGCGGAGATTCAGAAGCGGCTCGGGCTTCTGCGTCACTACATGCCGGGAGACGAAGACAAGCAGAGCGGCAGTATCCTCGGCGGCGTGAACCCACAAACGGGTGAAAGAACTCGCGACGGAAATTTCACCAGGGCGCTGTTGGATCATCTCGAACATTCAGGCGAGCGCTACACCGACATGCTCGACCGACAGCAAAACGGACCGGCGCCTGACAAGCCACTGTTTGCGTATGTCGGCTTTGAGTTCCCGCACACTCCTGTGCTGCCGCCGGCCGACTTTCGCGAGAAGTTTCAGAAGCTGAAGTATGACATCCCAGAATTCACTTCAGAAGAATTCGCCGCGTTCCCGCCGCAACTGAAGAGGCTGTACAACAATTCGCAGAGCGATCATTTCACCGATGCCGAAAAGCACCAAATGATCGTGGACTATTACGCGTTCTGCGCCTATGGCGATTCGCTGGTCGGCGAGGCGGTGGATGGTTTTATCGAGTTCTCGAACAAGCAGCACCGTCCGTGGCTGATTTTGTATGTCTGCGGAGACCACGGCTGGCGACTGAACGAGCACGGAATGGTCAGCAAGTTCTCGCACTACGACATCGACCTGCATAATCCGATCATTGTCGTTTCATCGGACAAAGCGAGGTTTCCGGCGGGCAAGGTGGTTGAAGACTTTACCTGCTTCGTCGACATGGCTCCGACGTTTCTGTCCGCAGCCGGCATCGACATTCACACGCCCGAGTACCAATATCTCGACGGACGTGACCTAGCCAAGACCGCCGCTGGTGTATTGCCGCCTCGCGACTACATCATCGCGGGGGTGCATTCCCATTTAGTTGACGTTTTTGCTAGCAACCCGTCGGGGGCTTGGCTGCTGTTTCTGGATCCGGTGTTGACGGTATCTTGGGCGATTCAAGGATGATTTTCCACTCGCCTAGCAAGGATGCCGACGACAATGCAAGGACTAGACATGGGGCAAGAGAATGGTGAGCGGATTGAGTCGGCTGAAGAAATGCTCGCGCTCTTTTACGCTCAGTTGGTTCCCAAAGTTACGCTCTGGAAACAACGGATCTCAGATCATCCCGAGCAACTCGCAACGCTGGAAAGAACCATCCATGATGCCTTTGCCCGCGGTGCGGACATGGTCGTCGCCGGGCTGATCTCCGCGACCATGATCGAAAAAGGTTTTGAAAAAGCATGCCAATCGAGTCGGGTCAACTTCTCAAGACCGCTTCAGAAAGGGCGCGAGACTAGGGTCGCCGTTCGATTGCTCGGCGGCATGCTGTTCTGGGCCACAGCGCTCTACTGTGCCCCTAAGAAAAAGTTGCTTGGTCGAGACGATTCGCCCCGCGTCGGCTTGCATGTTTCGCTTGCTCAATTCGGGTTCGGCAAAGGCGTCTCGCCCGCGCTGGAGAGTCGCGTGGCACGCCAAGTGGCATTGTGTCCTTCGATCGAAGTGGCTCACCGAGAACTGGTTCGCGATGGTATCACACTTGATATCAAGGCGGTCAAACGGATCGCCTATCAATCTGGCGACGGCTTATTGCGCCTACGACGGCATCGGCTCAAACTGTTTCGGCAGGGCAAGTTGGCGAGCACCGGTGAATTGGCCGGGAAACGAGTGTCGGTGCAAATTGATGGCGGAAGAATGAAAATACGCGGCAAAATGCTACCTGCATCGACTTCCAATGCGTCAAGCGATGATGTCGCTCAGGGGCAAGCTGACTCGCCCGGACGCTCGGCAAAGAAACCTGCACGCTCGTTTGAAGCGGACTGGCGGGAGCCTAAACTGATGACGATTTTTGTTCACGACGAGCAGGGGCGGATGGTGAAGGAGCATGAAGCGACGATCGATGGCACCCTGACTGGGCCCGACGCGATCGCCGAATTGGTTGCGATGCATCTGCATCGGCTCGGAGCCGCGGAGGCACATAGCGTGACGTTCGTCGCCGATGGCGCCCCCTGGATTTGGGATCGTATTGATCGCATCATTCAATATGCGGGACTCACGAGCGTCGTCACGCATCAGGTCTTGGACTGCTGCCATGCGGTGCATCACGTTTCCAAAGCGCTTGCTTCGCTTGGGCTCGACGCAGACGTCCGCCAGGGGCTTTATCGTCAGTACCGAACGCTGCTGCGAAACGGTCAATGGCGGCGAGTGGTTGATGAGCTCGCCGGCCTAGAACGCGTCGGAAAATCGGCCACAGAACTGGAAACAGAAATCCATTACCTTTGCCGACATGGTGAAGCGGGTCGGTTGAGTTACCCTGCCTATCGTCGCAGCGGAATCCCTTGTGGTAGCGGGGCGATCGAAAGCAGCATTCGCCGCGTGATCAATTTGCGTCTAAAGAGCAATGCAATGTTTTGGAAAAGCGAAAACGCGGAGCAGATGCTTCAAGTTCGCGCTCATCTGATTCCTAATCGTTGGGATGAATCAATCGGCGAGCTGGCCGAATTCCGTCGCACCCAGGCAAGCGACAGTTGGCACTGGGAGCCTCGTCCAATGAGCTGCAAAGTTGAAGCCACTGACCAACAACTCCTTTCGGCCGACGATTAACGTGATTTTTGCGTCAACTAAATGGGAATGCACCCTCATCGCGGAACCGACTTGGGTGATCGGTCCACGCGCCGTCATCCGAACCAAAGATTACAAATTTGCCATGAAGACACGTCCCCGAGCCGGTCACACGATGACCGTGGCCACTGCGGGGAAAGATTTTAGATGGGCGGTGAACGCGAAGTTAAAGGACATCGAACCGACGCTCTTCGATCTTCGCAATGATCCGGATGAAATTCACAACGTTGCTTTTGATCCACGTTATCGCCCGGTGCTCGATGCGTTGCGCACCAAACTGCAAGACATCGTGCTCGGCGACGGTCGAGTGGAAGTCGTTTGGACGAAGCATGGGGGAGACAAAGTGCACATCAGCAACTACGCTCCGGACGCCAACGATGGCCGAATCGCGTTGCCAATGATTTCAAAACAGGAATCACGCAAATAGTCGATGTGAATAGACGTTCGCGGAAAATCGCTAACGAGTCAAGCCAGTGAAGAGAATGAAATTTATCATCAACCTTGTCGTGCTGATCACCGTCTGCCTGACGACGACGTCTGGGGCGAGCGATCGACCCAACGTGATTCTGATCGTCACCGATGACCAGGGGTACGGCGATATGTCGTGTCACGGGAATCCCTGGCTGCGAACGCCCAACCTGGACCGACTGGCCGCCGAGAGTGTTCGCCTGGAGGACTATCACGTTGATCCTGTTTGCACCCCCACCCGCGCGGCGCTGATGACAGGACGCTATTCGTCTCGCGTCGGAGCCTGGACGGTCACCCAGGGCCGACAATTGCTCGGGCCGGACGAAGTGACGATGGCTCAAGTGTTTTCCGATGCGGGTTACCGGACGGCAATGATCGGCAAGTGGCACCTCGGTGACGCTTGGCCGTATGCGCCAAGATTCCGCGGCTTTCAGAAGGTGCTGCGTCATCTCGCCGGCGGCATTGATGAGATCGGCAATCCCATCGGCAACGACTATTTCGACGACACTTACTATCGAAACGGAGTGCCGCAGAAAATCGAAGGCTACTGTACCGATGTGTTTTTCGAAGAGTGCCAACGGTTCATTGACCAAGCCTCCGACAAGCCGTTTTTTGTTTATCTGCCTTTAAATGCGATGCACAGTCCGCACACGGTCGCCGACGAATATTCCGCTCCGTTCGTCGCCCAAGGACATTCTGTTGCGCGAGCCAAGTTTTTTGGCCAGATCATCAATTTCGATCAGAACCTGGGGCGATTGCTGGGCCGGCTGGATGAACGAAAGCTGGCGGAGAATACCATTGTCATTTTCATGGGCGACAATGGCACGGCAGCTGGTGCGAGCGGCCGTGGGCCGGATGACGGGTTCAATGCAGGAATGCGCGGCAAGAAAGGCTCGGTTTACGAGGGCGGGCATCGAGTCGCCTGCTTTGCGCGTTGGCCTGCTCGACTGGATGCGGGACGGCAGATCGAACAACTCACCTCTTGTCGGGACTGGCTTCCAACCTTGATCGAGTGGTGTGATCTGAACGTTTCTGGCGACATCCACTTCGACGGACAAAGTCTCGGCCCGCTGATGGATGGAGATGCTGACGACTGGCCGGATCGCACTCTGTTCATCGATCGACAGCAAGATCGCCCTACGCTCAGGCAATTGTCCGAATCTGGAAACCGATTCCCGCACTATGCAGTACTCACCGAAAAATGGCGTTTGGTCGACGGCGAACTCTTTCACGTCATCGACGATCCGGGGCAGCAAAACAACGTGGCGGCGCAGCACATGGACATCGTCGAAAAACTCTGGTCGCGTTACGAAGACCATTTCAACGATGTCTTTCCAAACGGCCCGTCCTACACACGGTTTCAGCTCGGCGCGGCGGAAGAGAATCCCACTCGATTCACGGTGCGCGACTGGCATCCGACCGAAGGAAGGGTGATTTGGAAACAAGAGCAACTCAGCGATGACGCACTCGCCATCAACGGTTTTTGGGCTGTCAACGTGGTGCAAGCTGGCCGGTATTCGATTCGGCTATCCAGGTTCCCCGATGATGCCCCTCAGGCAATGCGGGCGACCAAGGCGCGGCTGAAGATCGGAAACCAGGAACTTGAAAAGAAGCTCGACGGCAATGAGACGTCCGTGACGTTCACGCTGGACCTGCCGCAAGGACCGGCGACGTTGCAAACCTGGCTGACCAGCCAAGCAGGTGTCGTACGCGGCGCGTATTTTGTGCATGTCGAGCGGCAACCGTTATTCGGAGATTAGACCATGACCAGATTCTTAGCCATTCTCGCCGCTTGCGTCGTCGCATCAGCGATTCCGTCTCGTGCGGCCGAGCGTCCTAATATCGTCGTCATCATGGCGGACGATCTGGGTCTGGGCGATGTCAGCTTTCATGTGCGCTCCATCCAAAAACAGAAGCCTATCGTTGAAACCCCGACGCTCGATGCGCTCGCCGCGCGATCGCTTTGGTTCACTGACGGCCACTCGGCGACCGCATTGTGTGCTCCGACTCGTTACGCGGTGATGAGCGGCAACAACAACTATCGTTCCTACGCTCCGTGGGGTGTCTGGAGCACGTTTGGTCAGTCCGCGTTCAAGCAAGGGCACGCGACGCTGGGCACGGTCGTGCGTGATGCCGGCTATCAAACCGGATTCGTCGGCAAGTGGCACCTTGGCGGCGACTTTTATGTTCCCGGAAGCGAGGAGATCTACCGCGGCAAAAAGAATGGCGACTTGACCGGCAAGGTCGACATGACACGTCTGATTTCGGGCGGCCCGAAAGACTGCGGGTTCGATTATGACTTCACCACGCCCTGCGGAATCCAGGGGCCGATTTACCTGCTGTACGAAAACCAGGTTTGGAGTCCCTTGGCTGACGATTCACACATCGTTTTCCTCAGCGAGGAGAACGCGATCGACCCCAAAAGCATCAGCGACAAGGGGCCGGGGCTCGGTGATTCAAACTGGGACACACGCGAAATCGGCAAGCTGCTGTCGGCCAAAGCGGCCGACTTCATCAAACATTCCGCTGCCGGTGACGATCCGTTCTTTCTGTACTATTGCTCGCCGATGGTGCATCTTCCGCACTGCCCACCGGACGAATTTGATGGGAAACCGATCAAAGGCGAAACGCCGACACGTCACTTGGACATGATTCTCGACTTGGACATGCAAGTGAAGCGAATCGTCGATGCGCTGGACGCTTCTGGAGAGTTGCAGAACACGCTGATCGTGGTGACGTCGGACAACGGCGGTCTCAGCGACGGTGCGGCGGGCAAGCAGGGTCACTTTTCCAACGGCGGATGGAACGGCAACAAGAACTCACCGCTAGAAGGTGGGCATCGCGTTCCGTTCTTTGCCGTTTGGCCAGGGCACATCAATCCGGGCATCACCGACGAGTTGGCGGTCAACCAGGATCTCGTTGCGACGCTTGCGGCGTTGGTTGGAACGAAAATCCCTGACGGACAGGCAATGGATTCGCTGAACCTGCTACCGCTCCTGCTGGGACAGGATGATTTTCAGCCTCGCGACTACCTGGCGATGCAGGCTGGCAGCAAAAACGAAGTGATGTTCCGCAAAGAGGGTTGGAAACTGATCCTGCAAAGCGATCATCAGCTATCGAAATTTGAACCGATCGCGTTGTTCAACTTGGATAAAAACCCGACCGAGCATCCAGCAGGGAACAAAGTCGATGATCCTGCACATGCTCAGCGGGTCGAGCAACTGAGAAACGAATACCTACGCATCCGCCAAAGCGGTCAAGTCTCCGCCGAACAGCCAAGTCTCAACTTCAAGGCGTTGGTTCAGCCGGTACCGGCTTCGGCCAAATTCATTGATCCCGACTACTACATCTGGGGCGGCAGCATGGCTCGCGATGCTGACGGAAAATGTCACTTGCTTTACAGCCGCTGGCCGCGTGAACTGGGCCACAACGCTTGGGTCACGCACAGCGAGATCGCTCATGCCGTTGCCGACGATCCGCTGGGGCCGTACACGCACGTCGATGTCGCCTTGCCGCCACGAGGCTCCCAGTACTGGGACGGCATGTGTACCCACAACCCGACGGTGCATCAGTTCGATGGCAAATACTATCTTTATTACATGGGAAATTTCGGTGACGGCAATGCGACCGCAAAGCTGAATTCGATTCACCGCAACCACCAACGCATTGGTGTTGCGGTGGCGGACAACCTCAGCGGCCCGTGGAAGCGGTTCGACCAACCCGTTATCGACATCAGCGAATCATCGGACGCACCGGATGCACTGATGACCAGCAATCCGTCGATCCTGCGACGAGCCGATGGCACCTACGTCCTGATCTACAAAGCGGTCGGCAAGAAGGGTCGGTTACCCTTCGGCGGTCCCGTCGTGCATCTGGCTGCAACCTCTGACTCGCCCACCGGGCCGTTCACGAAACAGCTGAAACCGCTGTTCACTGCACCGGGCGTCAAGTTTCCGGCCGAAGATCCGTATGTTTGGTTCGACGGCCAGCAGTGTTGGGCCATCGTCAACGATCACAACGGCCATTTCAACCAAACCGGCGAAGACTCATTGGCGTTGTTCACCTCAAACGACGGACTCGATTGGTCCGTCGCGTCTCATCCATGGGTGTTGCAACGAAAAGTGACATGGGCTGATGGCAGCGAACAATCGTTCCATCGACTGGAACGTCCGCAACTTTGGTTGGAAAACGGCGTGCCGAAGGTGCTGTTCTGTGCCGCTGAAGAAACCAAACAGAAGACGCATTCCTTCAACGTTCACATCCCGCTGACGCCGATTCAATGATGAAACATTTCGGGATCGGGGAGACTTGCATCGCGATCAGATTCCTTCCGGCGCCCATTCAGGGATCCCTTTTTGTTCGAGTTGTTTGTGGTAGCGGATCGCCAACGGCTGTTCCGCCGGCTTGACCCTGGGCAGGTTTTCGTTGACCAACAGCGGAGTCACGGACGCCCACCAAGCGTCGTAGGACATGCGCAAATTGCCGACGACGTCAGAATGCGAGTCGGCAACATCCGTCGTCTCACCCGGATCGGCAGAAATGTCGTAGAGCTGTTCGTTGTTGACGAAACGCCAGCGATCGGTCCGCACCGCGCACTTTTGGAACTTGAACTTATCCTGATCACCAGTCGGCCAACGACCACAATGGAAGAACAGTTCGCGGTCGGCCCACTCGGCCTTGGGATCTTTCAACAACGGCAAGAGTGACCGCCCGTCAAATTCTTGCGCATCATCAGGCAACTTCGCGCCCGCCAGGTCACAAAACGTCGGGTACAGATCAATGTGTGCCGCCAGCGCATCGATGTCGACGCCTTCTCCCAACACACCTTTCCAATACCAGAACGCGGGCACGTGCGAACCGCCTTCGTTGGGCGAATTCTTGCCGCCTTTCAGGTCGGCGTTGAAGTGCTTGACCCTCTTGCCGTTCAACTTGCCGCTCAAATGAGTCGCCCCGTTGTCGGTCATGAAAATGACCAACGTGTGATCAAGTGCGCCCCACTGGTCAAGTTTTTCCATCATGCGACCGAAATTGTCGTCGATGTTTTCGATCATTCCGTAGCGGCCCGCCGTTCCCTTGTCCCAGCCTAGATCCAAAAACCGCTCGGTGTATTTCTCTGGGGCAACCAGCGGCGCATGTGGCGCGTTGAGTGCGATGTAGGCAAAGTAGGGATTGCCCGATTGATGTTGCTCCTTGATCCAAGCCAAACCGGATTGAAAAAACAGATCCGTGCAAAAGCCCTTGGTCTGGACAATCGTGTCGTTGTGCAGCAGCACGTTGTCGAAGTAGACATTTTCTTTATTAGGCGGAAAATCGCCCAGCGGGACTTGTCCGATTCCTCCGGCCCCATGGATCAGGACTTCGTCAAAGCCACGGCTGCCGGGCAAATACGCTTCCTCGTCACCCAGGTGCCACTTGCCGAAGATCCCCGTTTTGTAACCGGCGTTCTGCAAAGCCTGCGGCATCGTGAACGTACTCAGCGCCATCCGCTCTCGCTGCATGATGGTGTGTGTGACGCCGTTCTTAAACGGAGCACGTCCGCTCATCAGTGCGGCTCGGGTCGGCGCGCATGTGGGGCTAACTTGAAAATCGGTAAAACGCGTTGCCTGCTCATAGAAGTGGTCGATGTGCGGCGTCTTGACGACTTTGTTTCCCATACAGGAAAGATCGCCCATCCCTTGATCGTCGGTCATGACCAGCACGATGTTCGGACGACTGCCCTTGAGGGTTTCTGCTTCCGCGAAACCAGCGAAGGCGACTAGCAGGAGGATTCCCACGCTCAATGCAACAGATGACTTCATGATTGGTTCCTTCAATGGGCTCGTTCAATTCGAGACACGCCACAGTGGCGGTTGCGCCGCCACGAATCCATCTCGCAAAGCTGTGCAAACCGTCGTCGCACTGTGGACGTCACTCTTCGACTTGGTGATGCGGACTTTCCAGCAGGTGTTTTCGAAGCAGGTCTTCACCGTAGTCGTTGCCCGGTTCGCGAAACACGGTGTGAATATGGTTGACAGCGCCGGAGTTGCGTCCGGGAGGGAAGTGGTTGTCGAATTCGATGATAACGGTGGGACCGTGGATCCGGTAGTAATATGGCTTGCCCTCCTCTGTGCCAGCCCATGCAAAATAAATCTTTTCTAACCCGGCGGCTAAGATCCGATCCATTTGGATGTGGGCAATGTTGTGTTCGTAGTTGTGAACGTATTCATTGATCAGAGAGATCAAGAGTTGTCGCTGATCAGCATCGAGATCCGATGCAGGCAAACCAGTCGGCGTCTTCAGTTGGTCGCCGCGTGTCGGACCGGTGATCACGTCACGGGGTGCAATGTCGTCAATGACCGCTTTGGCACGCTGCTTCTTATCGAGAGATGCGAAGAACTGTTTCCCTTTTTCATCTTCCGCGCCTTGAACCATCCACCCCGAGTACGTTCCCTCTGGCAGTCGGGCAGGGTCGGATCCCATGAATGCGGGTCTGACCGAAACTTCATCCCCAATCACCGTGATATTCAGCGCAAGGTGATGTCCGTCCAATTGCCATCCCCACGAGCTGTCCTTGGCCGGATCGCCAAAGACGCCGATCCAATAAAGATCATGTCCAAACATGGGCGTATTGTTTGGGCGGCGCTCGGCAGCCATCGCCTTCAAAAGCTCATCAAGGTGCATGATCCCTGTCGTTTTGAGATAACCTTGGCTACTGAGAGTGCTTTGAAGCAGTTGATGCGCAAGCGATCGTTGCTGGGGTGACATCTCTTTGAAACTAACCCCCTCTCGCTTGAATGAAGTCGCCGGGAGATTGCTCCACGCCCGACGCTCCTTGTCGCTCAGGGTAAATGAAGCTTGTTGTCGCAGCTCTGGGCCGAGGCCTTCAAGAAAGGCGACCGCCGCCTGACGAATTTCAGCCACCGGAGCCTTGTGTGGCACCTTCTTTTCTTGAGCATTGGTGACAGTGACGCCGACGAGGAGAATCACAGGGAGAAAGAATGGTTTCATGTTTAGTTTTCCTTGGCGGAATTCGGGAAAGTTGAGATCCGGTCATCCAGTTTACTCCTCAAAACCGACCTTAGGTTCGCCATTGAGACCGCAAAAGTCGGCCATTTAATCCGTTAGGAGTGCGTTTTCAGCTTGGTCCAAGACGTTCCCTGCATGCAGCTACTCATCTCAGCAGCACAAAATTCGGAATCCATTCTCGCAATTGGTGTCAAATCGTCTGTTTCTTTGATTTTTCGTGGCTGGCGTCCACACCGGGCCACCCCACGACTCCTCGCGGTGTTGAGCTCACAATAAAAAAATGTCAGAAATTCCTGCTAATTCCTTGTGGCGTATTGGAATGACTAATTGATGAGCGAAGCACCAATCCATCTCGACGAGCATACTCTGCAGGTTCAAACCCTATTCGTGCAGCACCAGCAGGCGGTGATGGCGTTCGTCTTGTCGCTTGAGCCGGGGATTCACGACGCGGAGGAGATTGTTCAGGAGACGTTTGTCACGGCCAGTCGAAAAGCCGCGACATGGACCGCCGGGACGAACTTCCTGGCCTGGGCTTGCGCGATCGCACGGTTCAAGACGATGGGTTTTCAACGTGACCGCGGACGTCAAAGCCGTCGGTTGGCGGAAGATGTCGTTGAACTGCTGGCTGAGCACACCGAAGACGACTTTTCGGAGTTTCAAGGACAGGTTTCGGCATTGCGTGAATGCTTGAGAAAGTTGGCTCCGAAATCCCACGAGCTTGTCAATCTTCGCTATCACGCGGGCTTGATGCCCGAGCAGATTGCAGACGAAATCGACTGGACGACCAATGCGGTTCGGGTCGCCCTGACGCGGGCTCGCAACACGCTGCGGGAATGTCTCGGGCGATCCGGAGAGAAGGCTCTATGAACGCTGAACGGCTGAGTCAGTTGATCGACGCATGGCGTGACGATGATCTCTCAGAAACGCAGGCCGAAGCGTTGAATCAGATTCTTCGTGAGTCCGAAGAAGCTCGTCGAACGTTTTCGGCCGAGTCGCGGTTGCACGGCTTGCTGCATTGTGCCGCGGCTGAAGACGCCGTGGAGCGCGTTTCCGACATCCCTGCGGCAACACTGCAGAGCGGAAGCCGAACCTTGCGTAGTCGTCCTTGGCCGGTCTGGCTGATGGTGGTTTCCGCAATCGCAGCAGGCCTGGTTGTCGCAGTGGGGATTCAGTGGTGGCATGGGGCATCCGCGACAAAATCGATTGCAACGCTGACGTCGAGCGAGAACGCAGCCTGGGAAAGCGAGTTGCCGACGACACCGGGATCGGAGTTGACGCCGGGGTTGCTGAGTCTGAGGACCGGTGTCGCCACGGTACGGTTTCATTCGGGCGCAGAGGTGATCGTTGAGGCGCCGGCGCAATTGGAGTTGGTGTCATCGATGCGCGGCAAATTGTTGTCCGGGGCGGCCGTGATTGACGTGCCAGACTCGGCGATTGGGTTCGTGATCGAAACGCCGGATGGCTACGCCGTCGATTACGGGACTCGATTTGCCGTGCGTGTCGACCAACAAGAGAAACAATCGAATTTTGAGATTATCGAGGGTGAAATCGCTGTCCATCATCCAGGCAGCGGCAATGAGGTACGGCTGACCGGCCAGGGCAAATCCGCGACGGTGTCCGACAAGTCCCTGGTTGTCGTGGACCCCGAGCAGGAGGACGACGTCACAAAGCCATCGACCAATGTCATTCGAATCGGAACAGGCGGGCGGACCGGTTCAGCCATGAGGCGAGATCAGAAGCGTCACAAGTTCATCGCCAGAGAGTTGCTGTCGGTGAAGCATACCGAATCAGGAAAGTGGGATCACCGATCGTTCTTTGCATTCGACGTGAGTTCTGTCGACCTGAATCAGGTTGCCGCGGCACGACTGCGGTTGAACCTCGTACCGTCGACACGCGGACTTGCATCGCGTTTGCCAACGGTCAATCGGTTCGGGATTTATGGCCTGACAAATCGCGACAAGGATGACTGGAAGTATGGTGGCACGTGGGACGAATCGCCGGGGCCCGAGGACGGTGTCTTGCTGGGCACGTTCGAAGTCCCTCGCAGCCAGCAGCGAGGGACCTTTGGTATTCAGAACGACCACTTGCTGGACTTCCTGAAAGCCAACCACGACCGACCTGTCACGTTTATCCTTGTCCGCGAGACAACGCAAATTGAAGGTGTTGGTGCCGGCTTGACTCACGTGTTCGCCAGCGACTCACACCCGGAATACGTCGGCCCCATGCTTGAATTCACCTTGCCATGAGACTTGCTTCATCACTATCGCTTCTCGCCTTGCTGCTTTGCTGCACTGTCAGTGCCGACGGCCCATCGCCCGAGCAGCAGGCCGTCATGCCGACGAAACATCTGGCGGTCTTCGAAAAGTACTGTTTCGACTGCCACGACGCGGCATCGAAAGAAGGGCAGCTCGACCTTGAATCGCTCTCACTGGAGATCAGCCGGGACATTCCGACTGCCCAGTGGTGGTCACAGATTCTGGCGGCACTCAATGCCGGCGAGATGCCGCCGATGGATGCCGAGCAAATCACGGATGCCGAAAAGGCGGCGCTGCTGCAAGATCTGTCCGTTCAGATGGTGAAGGCTCGCAACATCCTCAGTGACAGCGGCGGCGAGATCACTCTCAGGCGACTCAATCGACGGGAGTACCAGAACACGCTCGAAGCGCTGCTGGGCTTTCGCCCCGATGTTTCCAGCCTTCCAGCCGACGACAGTACAGGTGGATTTGATACCGCGGGAGCGTCTCTGTTTTTCTCAGCCGACCAGTTTGAGCAATATCGCGCAACGGCGACGTCCGCGTTAAAGATCGCGTTGTCCGATCGAAAGAAGCCTCGCTCGGAGGTCCATCGCGTCGAGCCTGAAGAGACGCACTCGAAGGAATACTTTGATCGGGAGGAGAGTTTACTTGACGCCATCAAAAGAGCCGATGCGTTCCTGGCACAGGACAAAAAACCGCCTCAGGATTTTGGTTTTCGCGATTTCGCCCATGCCAAGAAGCAATCGGAAAGATCGCGAGTCCACCTGAAGCAGATGCAGGACTACACACGCCGTCCTCAGGCTAAAGATGGTGCGTTTCTGCTTCGCTATGAAGGGCATAAACGACCGTCGATCAGCACACCCAAAGTCAGCACGGCCGGCGGGCGCTACATCTTGCGAGTCCGAGCCGGGGCTTACGACGATTCACCTCAGCGGCAGCGATACCTGGAATACGGGATCGGCAATCCGAAGGAGTATCGGGTTCTGGGACAGGTCAAAATACCGGGAACGGTTTCCAAACCGACGGTCGTCGAAGTTCCCATCGATCTGGATCCGGGAACATCGGGCGCGTTTCAAATTTTGTGGCGCGACTACAAAGAACAGGCCTCCCGATTCGTGACTCACCTCTTTCAGAGGGAAATCAATGGTATCGGTCAATTGCCGGTCGTGTGGGTGGACTGGGTGGAAGTGGAAGGACCTGTCTTCGATGAGTGGCTGAATCCGGCAAAGGACGATCTGGTACCACCGCGACGCAGCGGTGAGGATCACGCGAGCTACGCTCGACGGCTGATCGAATCATTCGCGACTCGAGCCTTTCGCAAGCGGCCGCCTGCCGATGAATTTATCGACAAGCTCGTCGAGCGGTATCTGGCAAAACGCAAGAACGGCAATCACCATGTTGCATCGATCATCGACAGCTATGCGTTGGTCCTGTCCTCCCCCAGCTTTCTCTACATGCTTGAGCCGCGAGGCAGTGATCAACCGAAGCGACTGACCGATCGAGAACTTGCGGTCCGCCTGGCGTATTTCCTCTGGAGTGCTCCGCCGGACGCTGAGTTGTATGCGGCGGCGGACGCAGGAACACTCTCGCATGGCGACATGCTGCGTGCTCAAACGGCTCGTCTGTTGAAAGACCAAAGATCCAGTGAGTTCATCAACAGCTTTGCTCATCAGTGGCTGGACATGGTGCGACTGGACATGTTCGACTTCGATGCCCGGTTGCATCCAGAGTTTGACCAGGCCGTTCGACGTAGTGCCCGCCAGGAAGTTTACGCCACCATCCGTCACGTTCTGGATCAAAGGCTGCCACTCGGGACACTGTTAAAAGCAGACTTCGTGATGGTCAACGATGTGCTCGCGGACTTTTATTCTCTGCCGGGTGTTGAGGGCTCTCACTTCCGCCAAGTTCCTCTCCCCGCAACGTCGCCTCGCGGCGGCCTGCTCGGCACGGCGGCGATGCATGTGATGGGTGCTGATGGAACACGATCCGTGCCAGCGGTCCGTGGGGCGTGGGTTCTGACGCATCTGTTGCACGATCCACCGCCGCCTCCGCCGGCCAATATTCCTCAGTTGAGTCGCTTGTCAGGTGAACCTCGCAGCGGTCGCGATCTGCAAACGCTTCATCAGGAGGCGCCGCAGTGTGCTCAATGTCACCGCAAGATCGATCCGATCGGATTCGGCTTGGAGAACTTTACTGCCGCCGGTCTTTGGAGGGATACAGAGACCGTTTACGTCGAGTCGTCTAATGCGAAACAATTCAAGCTTCCCAAGTCTGCATCGTTTGACATTGATGCGTCGGGAGCACTGATCCGAGGCGAAGCGTTCAGCAACTTCTTTGAGCTTCGCGATGCGATTGCCAGCTACGACGACGCCTTTGCGCGTGGATTTACAGAACATCTGATCGCGTATGCGCTCGGGCGTCCCTACCAGATCTCTGACCACAACCTCGCCACCGAAATCACACAGCAAGCGTCCCGAGAAGGCGATCGAATCGACGCGTTCATCCATGCGTTGGTACAGTCGAAAGCCTTCCGAAGGAAGTGAGATAGAGGGATGGGGAGATTGAACGCAACGCTAAAAGCAAAATTGAGCAAAATATGAACACTAGAAAAGTCAACCGCAACACGCAGTCACCGAACTCCCCCTCTCCCCGCCCCTCATTCCCTCCTTCTCGAAGAGCATTCCTTGCCAGTAGCAGCGCCTTGATCGCTCTGCCATTCCTTGAATCATTCGGCTTCCGAAGGTTTGCGTCCGCCGCCGAAGCGACGACGACCGCTCCCAAGCGTCTGGTCTTTTTGGGAATGGGATATGGTGTCACAACGGACACCTGGTATCCGGACATCAACACGCCCGGAGCCGACTATGAGCTACCGGAGTCACTGCAGCCGCTGGCCGAATACAAACAGGACATCACGATTTTTCAAAACCTGGAACATGCCAATTCGAGGGATGGGCATTCCGGTTCCACTTTCTGGCTGACCGGTGCGGACCGTTACGCGATTCCCGGCCAGAGTTTCCACAACACGGTTTCTGTTGATCAGGTGGCTGCGGCTCAGTTCGGCGGCGGGACCCGATTCACTTCCCTGCACCTCAACGGCGGAGACGACAACGGTCATGGCCCTGGTTCCATTTCCTGGAACAACCAGGGCAAGCCGATTGCCGGGATGCCGCATCCGGTGGCGATGTACCACAAGCTATTTTCGTCCGACAACATGCCCCTGGCCGAGCGTCAGGCACTGTTGGCCGACGACCGTTCGGCTCTTGACACCGTGCTGTCCGATGCCCGGTCGGTGACGAAGGGGCTCACGAAGACCGACAAAGACAAGATCGACGAGTACTTTCAGTCGATTCGCGAAATCGAAATCCGCATCGCCAAGGATGAAAAGTGGCTGACCGTTCCGAAGAAGCAGCCAGCCAGCCCGATTAAAGAACCATCGGACACACTCGAGGGCATTCCGGAAGTCGAAATGGCCTATGACCTGATGTTGGCCGCCATGCAGGTCGACGCGTCACGAGTCTTCACCTACCGCATGCCGGGTGACAGTTTCGTGAGCAGCCTCGGTTCCAGCTACTCCGTGCACAACCTGAGTCACCATCCCGGTTCACCGGAACGCACTCGCGATTCCATTCTTCGCGACCAGAAGAACGCCGAGTTGCTGGCCGGATTCATTCGGAAGCTGAAGGAGTCGAAAGAACCCGATGGTTCCTCGCTCTACGACAACGCGACGCTCACGTTTGGCAGCAATCTGCGGACGGTCCACAGCCTGGACAACTGTCCGACGCTGGTCACCGGCGGCGGTGCTGGATTCCAGCACGGCCGTCACCTTGTGATGGAAAAGAAGACCCCGCTGTGCAACCTTTGGCTCAGCATCCTCCGCGGCAGCGGCGTTCGAGCCGAAACGTTCGGTGACGCGACTGGCGTTATCGACGAACTGTTTCAGACATCGTGATGCCTATCCCACTTAGTGTTCCGACGATCCTTAGTGCCGGGCCTCACGGTACAATTGATGCCTCACACTCATAGAGAACCTCACATGTTTAATCGACGTTCATTTGTCCAGACGCTGGGAGGCGGCGCTCTCGCTCTGCCATTGCTCGAGTCGACCTCTATGGCGACAGCGGCCAACGCAAAAGACACGCCTTCACGGTTGCTGGTCGTAGGCAACCCGTACGGCGCGCACCCCGAGCACTTCTTCCCAGTGCAGTTCGGCAAAGACTTCCGCTTGCCCAAAACAATCCGTTCGCTGGAGTGGCTTCGCGATCGGATCAGCATCCTGTCGCACACCGACCACAATATGAAAAGTGGGCATGGACGGGAAATTTCATTCCTGAGCGGTGTGTTGCCGGACATGAGTGCGGCATTTGCCGAAAAGAACATGTCGATCGACCAGATCGTGGCTCGTCGTGTGGGCGCCAACACCCGATACGCGTCGTTGCATGCCTGTCTGGGGCGAAGTATCCGGATGAGTTGGAATGCGAACGGTGTCGATATCAAACCGTTCACCGACGTGCAAAGGATGTACGACCACCTGTTCCAGAACCTGACCGAAAAAGAGCGGCAAACGGCGAGGCAGTTGCTGCATCAAAACAGCAGCGTTCTGGACGCCGTCCGCGAACAGTTCGCCGGCGTACGCAAGCGAGCGTCACGCAGCGACCAGGTCCGATTGGACTTGTACGCGAATTCGTTGAGAGACATGGAGAAGAACCTCGTCAACCGAGAAAAATGGGTCGATCGCGATAAACCCTCGCTCGATCTCTCGGAGTACTTTCAGGGAAGTGAGATCACCATCGAAAACGACTACAACGCGGTTTTCGACATGGTGGCCTATGCATTCCAAACCGATCTCACTCGCGTTGCCGTCATTGGATATTCGCCAGAGTTGAATTACACCGATGTCGATGGTGTCAACCGTGGTTATCACGGCTGCACACACAACGGCAAGAACGAAGAGACGGTCGCTGAACTGGTCGCCATTGAGTCGTTTCAAGTCGAGCAGATGGCACGCTGTCTGAAGAAGCTCGATGACACTCCCGAACCGAACGCCGATGGCAGCATGTTGGATCACACGGTCGTGATGTTCGGCAGCGGCATGGGCTATGGAGGCACCCACTCCAACAAAAACCTTCCGATCTTGGTCGCCGGCGGCGGGCTGGAACATTGCGGTCACGTCGACACACGCGACTCAAGTGGCAACAACATGCCGTTGTGCAATCTGTTCCTGGCGTTGCTCCAGCATTTCGGACTGGAATATGAGCAGTTCAACCAAAGCACGGCGGCGTTCGATTTCAAAACCGGCAAGGCGTAGCTTCAACTGCAGAACATGATCCACTGGACGTTAAACTCAATCGAAATGACACGACGAACTCAAATCGTGATCGCGAGCCTGATCGCCCTGATCGCAATCCCGAATCTCGCTCAGGCTGACCTGGGCATCCTCAAGCAGCACTGTTCAGCGTGCCACACCGGCCCTAATCCGGAAGGCGATTTCAGCCTGCACGACTTGCGGAAGTCACCGGATCAAAAAAACCTCGCGCATTGGGTCGAAAGCCTCCAGCGGGTTCGCGATGGCGAGATGCCTCCCGCCGAAGAAAACAAAATGACCAGGCAGGAAGTTGCAGAACTGCAACAGTTTCTGCAAAAGCAAATCGTGCTTTTTGAAGAGCGCGTTGAACAACCGCTGCAGACGCCGCCGCGACGATTAAATAACCGAGAGTTCGAGAACAGTGTACGTGACGTCCTGTCGCTCGATCACATTGGCACCCACGATCCGCTTGCCATGCTGCCCGGTGACACTCTGCATGACGGGTTTGACACTCATGGCGAATCTCTCGGCATGAGCGAATTTCATCTGGATCAGCAAGTCACCGCCATTCGGCGTGTGCTGGACAACGTCATCCTGTCGGACGAACAACCCACATCGCAGCAGTTGACGGCCACCGCCGATCAGATGTTTGTCGTCGACACGGACAATCGACGGCGTGGTGACAAGACGATCCGTCGTGATGACGGTGTTGAGCTGAAAGACCCTGAAGATCAACTCTATTGCGAAAACTTTCCCCACACGAAATCCGCTGGCTGGTATCGGATCACCGTGAAAGCCAAAGCACTCGACCGGCACGTCTACTCGCAAGACAAGACGGGCATCTATGACGACGACCCATTGATTCTGAGGATGGAACTGGGAAGCCGCCATGTCGATTTGCCGCTGGATGAAGGAGCGATGCAGGAATTCACCGCGACCCATTGGCTGGCTGAAAACACACCGATCCGGTTTTCATTCCAAACCGACGGGCTGAGGCTGATCGGCAACGGCAACTTCAAATTCCAGCATCGGATCGCTCACGATTACATCAAGACGCACGACCCTGACTTGTACCAACGCATCGTCAAGGAAGAAGTTCCCAACGCGAAATCCCGAAGCACTCAACCGAGTCATTGGGTTCACTGGGTTCCCTACTGGCAGGGGCCAAGACCTCTTCTGTCGAGCGTGGAAATTGAAGGCCCGTTTTACCAATCGTGGCCGCCGCAACGACAAGTCGACCTGGTTGGCAGGCAACCGACGGTCGCCAATGCGGCGGCGATTCTGAAACCGATCGCCCAGCGAGCCTGGCGACGCGACGTCTCCGACCAGGAACTGGCACCCATCATCCGGCTGGTTGAATCTCAATCCTCGTCGCTGGGAGAACTCGGTGCGATCCGAGAAGGCATCGTGGCGCTCTTCGTTTCGCCTTCGTTCCTAATGCTGAACTCCGAAGACGTGACTCCCGAAGAGCTGTTTGCCGTCAAGTTCAGCTATTTGCTCGGCAGCACCACGCCGGACGCTGACTTGATTGCCCGGGTCCGCAAGGGAGAACTCGACTCGTTTGGTGCAGTTCGCGATGAGCTGAAGCGACGGATTGCCAACGGCAAGGCGAACGCGTTTCTTCGCGAGTTTCCGTATGGATGGTTGGAACTGGACCGCATCAACTTCATGTCTCCCGATGTTGACCAGTATCCGTTGTACGAGAAAAAACGGCTCAATGAAGATATGGTCAACGAAGTGCTTGCGTTGTTTCGTCACGTCGCGGAGAACAACCGGCCGCTACCGGAATTGCTCAGCGGCGACTATTCCTTTGTCAACGCCGACCTGGCGAAAGTCTACGGGCTTGAAGGTGTCCCCAGCGATTCGGTGTTGCGGAAGGTCACCTTTGGCGACGGCAAACGCGGCGGCTTGCTGGGCGCGGCAGCTTTCTTGACGCTGACGGCCGACACGCTCAGCACCTCGCCCATCCATCGCGCGGTTTTCGTGATGGAAAATTTCATGGGCATCCACCCTTCTCCACCGCCGGCAGATGTAGAAATCCTGGAACCCGATGTTCGCTCGGCGCGAACGATTCGAGAAGTGCTGGACGCCCACAAAAGCGACGCATCCTGTGCCGCATGTCATCTGAACATTGATCCGTTCGGATACGCGTTTGAGAATTTTGACCCGGTCGGTGCATGGCGTGACGAGTACATCGATGTATCCCAGAGAGCGGATGCGGATGAGGCTGGCAATTCAAAGAAACGTCGCGACCGCACGCCTTCATTTGAAGCAATTCCGATCGACGCGTCTTCCACGTTTGTCAGCGGCGCCCAGTACAAGGACATCACCGAATTCCGCCAGCTGATGCAAAGCGATTCCAGCCGCGACCGATTCGTCCGTTGCTTCGTCACGAAAGTCCTGACGTACGCGAACGGAATCGAGCCTGAGAATTTCACCGAAGTGGAATCGATCGTCAAACAATCCGCGTCGCACGACTACAACAGCATCGAAACGCTGGCAGCCATCATCCACAGCCCCCTGTTCCGTGAGTGCAAAACGTCAGAATCCGAGCGTTAGAGACAAGTGGGATAGGCTTCTAGCCTGTCGATGCTGAAACGACAGGCTGGAAGCCTATCCCACTTATTGTTCCGACGATCCTTCAATATGAAGACACTGCCGAGAGGTCGAACGAGATGAATTCGATACTGAGAGCCATCCTAATCCTGATCGCGTCGACCTGCGGCCAGGCGATTGCAGGTGCGAACGACGAGCACGCGGACAACGGAAAGCAACCGAATATCGTGTTGTTTTTCGTGGACGATCTGGGCTGGTACGACCTTGGATACCGCAACCCTAAATTTGAAACGCCCCACATCGATCAACTCGCCAGCGAAAGTCTCGATTTTCAGCGGGCGTACATCGCCAGCCCGACTTGCAGTCCCAGTCGAGCGACCTTGTTGACCGGCAAACATCCGGCACGGCTGCAAATGGTCCGCCACATCCCGAATGACACGAAGCATGGGTTTGACGAGTTTGGACGGACGGACAAAGAATTCAACTTTTGGGAGGGCGACCCTGCAAAGTTCCCCTGCCGCAACTGGCTTCCGCTGGAACACACCAGTTACGCCGAGGCGCTCAATGAACTCGGATACTACAACCAGTTCTTCGGCAAGTGGCATCTTGGTCACGAAGCTTTCCATCCAATCAAGCAGGGCTTCGACGGGCAAGTTGGCACGACCAACGCGGGCCATCCAAAGTCTTACGATCCACCGTTCTTCAAGAACTCCGATGTCTTCGCCGACGTGCAGGACCGGTATCTAACGGACGCGTTGACAGATCAGTCAATCCGGTTTATCGAGCAGTATGACCGGGCACAGCCGTTCATGCTTTCGATGTGGTACTACAACGTTCACCGACCGCCGGTTGGACGCGCCGATCTGGTGAAGGACTTCGAGGCGAAAGGGTACAGCAAAGTCGACGCAGTCTATGCGGCTCAAGTCAAAGCGGTTGACGAATCGGTTGGTCGCATTCGTCAAGCCATCAGGGAAAAGGGCATCGGTGAAAACACGATCGTGATTTTCCTGTCCGATCAAGGCAGTTGGTATCAGAACCTGCCACTTCGGGGAAACAAACGAGTCGACACGCTCTGCGAAGGTGGCGCTCGCGTCCCGCTATTGATTCACTGGCCGGGCGTCACGAAGCCGAAGTCGAAGAACAACAGCCTCGTTCAATCGACGGACCTGTTTCCGACGCTCGTCGAAATTGCCGGCGGTGATCATGCCAAGCATCCCGACCTCGACGGTGTTTCCCTGGTCTCAGTGATTCGCGAGAACAGCACGCTCGATCGTGGTGAACCACTATTCGGCTACCGCGCCTATCAAGACCTCTACGCCTCCGTCCGAGAAGGTGATTGGAAACTGCTCGCCTACCGCAGTGGCAAAGTCAACCTCTACAACATCGCAGAAGACGAGAGCGAACAAAACGATCTCGCGCAAACTCGGCCCGGCATCGCGAAGCAACTCACGAAGAAACTGGTCGAGTGGGAGGAGCGGATGAACGTCGAACAATACTCCGGGGTGAAGTGACGTCATCCTTTGAAAGAATGGAAGGCCGCCCATGGTCTCTCCGGCGAGGTTGGCATCCAGGGTTCATGACGAAACACGAAACACAAATTTGCAAAACATGAAATCTTTGTTGCTCACAGCCCTGAATGTTCTCTTGCTTGTCACCGCCAACGTGTCCGCGCTGGCGGCAGACTCCCGGCCGAACATTTTGTGGATCACGATTGAGGACTGGAGTCCCGATCTTTCGTGCTACGGCACGAAGGGCATTCACACGCCAAACGTGGACCAACTGGCTGCGGAGGGCATTCGCTACCAGCGTGCCTTCACGACTTCGCCGGTCTGTTCGACATCTCGTTCGGCGATGATGACCGGTTTTCATCAGAACTACATCGGGGCGCATCAACACCGGACCGAGGATAAAAAGCCGCTGCCGTATGGCATCCGTCCGATCCCGCATTTGCTTGCCGATGCCGGGTATTACACCGTCTTGATGAGTTGGAAAACGGACTGCAATTTCCTTCCCGACAAAAAGGACGAGCTGTTCATGGATGTGAAGGACTGGAAGAACCGCCAGCCGGATCAGCCCTTCTTTGCCCGCATCACGTTCGGTGGCACACACCGATCTTGGAATCGTGATCCCGAGCGGCCCATCGCGATCGAGGACGTTGAATTGCCACCGTACTACCCGGATACGTCGTTCATACGCCGCGATTGGGCGAACGGGCTGGAGCAGATGCAGCTCGTCGATCGTGAAGTCGGAGCGATTTTGAAGCGGCTTGAGGATGAAGGCTTGGCCGACAACACGATTGTGTTCTTTATTGGCGATCATGGACGCTGCCACATTCGCGGAAAACAGTTTCTCTACGACGAAGGAACGCGAATCCCCATGATCATGCGCTGGCCCGGAAAAGTTCAGCCGGGACAGGTCAATGACGATATGGTGATGTCGATCGACATCTGTGCGACCGTCCTCGAAGCGGCCGGTGTCACCCCTCCGGTGCCACTGCACGGCAAGAGCTTGCTGAGCGACGAGGTTAAGAATCGCCGTTACACCTTTGCCGCCCGTGACAAAATGGACACGACGCACGACGCGATGCGCAGCATTCGGTCAAAGGAATACAAGCTGATTTTGAATCTGATGCCGGAGCGGGCTTACTGCCAATTCAGTTTCTACAAAGAGGGCGCGTATCCACCGCTCGCCGAACTGAACATCCTGAATCTGGAAGGCAAACTCACGCCTGAACAAGCCGCTTTTCTGTCACCCAATAAGCCGCCGGTTGAATTATTTGACTTGCGCAGTGATCCGCACGAGGTCAACAACATTGCCGATGATCCGAAATACGCTGACGTGAAGTCCGAATTACTGACCGAACTCAATCGTTGGCGAGAAGAAGTGATTCGCGATCAGGGAGTTTCCGACGCTTTTCGCGCCGAAGGCGTCTTCCCGTTGGAGCGTCCCGCGGAGCAAACGGTGGGTCAATGGGTCCAGGATCATGCAGATGAATATGACTTCAAGACCCACGGAGTTCCTTCCTGGTATCCAACGCGAACACTCCAACAATGGCGAGCGGTGCGAGAGATCTGGGAGCCTTGGGTGTTCCGCGATGTCGACAGCGAGATGAAGCGTCCTGTGATCCCGTTCACGAAAAAGCCAAAAGGCCTGTAGGAAGTAAGAACGCCGATATCGCGTTGGAGCATTCTGTTGCGGAGCGTCAGTGAGTCGTTGAAGAACACTCGCACGCCGCCGGTGAACAGACTGTCGTCGGTAAGCACGGTGTCCGGATTCGTTTGCGTTCGCGTTCCATTCGGTCAGGGGAGAAGGATCCGGCGATAGTTGGATTGAAATGACTGCAAGTCCTGGGTGTCGACATCGCCGTCGCCGTCGTAGTCCAGCGCTGAATTGAACCCTGCGTCGCCGACGCCGCGGTCGTACGTTTGCAGCAGGAATAGATAGTCTCGGCGGTCCACGTCCCGGTCCCCGTCGGCGTCACCGAAGAGCCGGAAGAAATCGTCGGTGGCGGAGACGCCCGCTTGGCCGTCACCGTCACCGTCCAGAATGTTGCCGACCGTGTCCGTCACCTGAGTGTCGATCACGGTCAGCGTGTAGTTCCCGTCCGGCAGCGACCCACCAATGATCCCTGGTCCGCTAAAGGTCAACGTGGCGACCGTTTTTCCGGCCACGATTTGCGAGGACACCGTGGGCACGAAGGTGGTGTTCGTTGTCGTGTTCTGCACCGAGAATGAGCTGGCGTCCGCCGAAACGATCTCGCTGAAACGAACGGTGATTTCGGAGACCATGCTGCGCTGCGCATCACCGCCATTGATCTCGATCTGCTCAACCTGAGGAGCGACCGTGTCAAGCATAAACTGGTCCGCCGCATCGGTTGACAATGCGATGCCGGCCGCGTCTTCAATGCCCGAGCCGGCGTGACTGAGTTTTAGCTCGTAAGTCCCATCGTTGGTGGTGACGGACGAAAGATCGATCGTGTATTGACTGGCGCTGATTTCGCTGACAGCGAGGCCGCCGATATCGACGCTTTGGCCATTGTGCGTCAAAGTGAAGTCGCTGATTTCCACGCCGCTGACGTCTTCGCTGAACTGCACGGTGACGATTCCGGCCGGAGAGTTGCGCGGGTCCGGGGTGACATCGACAATGTCGACCGTCGGCGGAGCGATGTCGGTCACGGTGAACTCGGTCGCATCATTTTCGCCGGCTTCCGAAGGCACGCCGTTGCCGTTGGGGTCGGGATCGGCACCGGAGTCAGATCGATCGATGTACAGCACCCCGCCGGGATCCGTTGACGTCACGACGGACTGATTCGAGTAAACGCCGAGCCCGCGACCTCGATCGGTGATCGTCGTGAGTGCCACAACGATCCGGATCTGTGCCGTCTCGCCTGCTGGAAGCGTACTGCCTGCGGACAGGAGGTCGGTGGCGTTTCTTCCGTCATACGCCGCGCTGAGTGTCAATGTGCCGGGATCGCTGACCAACACGGGAGCCGATGCGAGCACGTAGTTGCCTGCGCCAAACGTACCGTCCAGATCATTCACTAGCGTCAGATCGCCAGCCGTTTCCGTGCCGAAGTTCTCGACGAAGAGGTCGATCGTGATCTGATTCCCCGCGACAGTCACGGTGTTTGCTGCTCCCACAACAGCGGTGCTGTGGACCTCGAAGGCTCCGATGTCGGGTACGGCATCGCGAGTCACACCACGCTGATCCGTCAGGGGAGCGCCGGTAACTGCGCCGGCGTTGATCGCGGGCGAACCTGGCAGCAGGCCGTGCGTCGCGGTCGGGCCGCCGTTGTTCTGCAGCGGGCCGAGCAGGGGATCGCCGGTCAGGGTGTTCAAGAGACCGGAGGGAACGTTCCCGTCTCCAACCAGATTGTTCGTGCCCGAAAACGATCCGGGGGCGGCTGATGGAATCAGATCGCCGCCCGACGGGCTACCGGCCACGATCGTGTTCTGCAGCGTCGCCGTGCCTCCGTTGTTGTAGATGCCACCGCCCAGGGTGGCGGAGTTTTGGTGGATCGTGGTGTTGGTGATTATTGCGGTGGTGCCGGCTCCGAAATTCTCGATCGCCCCGCCGGTCTCCGCTTGGTTGTCAGAGAACGTAGCGTTCGCCAACTGCAAGCTGCCGTGGTTGATGATCGCGCCACCGCCGTTGCCGGCCGAGTTTGACGCGAAGGTTGACTCGTTGATGGTCGCGAATCCGAAGACACGGATCGCTCCTCCGTTGACCCCGGCTTGGTTGGTCAGGAAAGACGAACGGTTGATCGTCACCGACCCGTCCGTATTGATCGCCGCACCGAGAGAGGCTTCGTTGGCGATAAAGACCGAATCGTCGATGTGAAGATTGGCACTGTTTGCGATCGCGCCGCCGACATCGTTCG
This sequence comes from Stieleria neptunia, assembly GCF_007754155.1. Classification (NCBI taxonomy): domain Bacteria; kingdom Pseudomonadati; phylum Planctomycetota; class Planctomycetia; order Pirellulales; family Pirellulaceae; genus Stieleria; species Stieleria neptunia. The sequence goes on from NZ_CP037423.1 coordinate 10,162,561, forward strand.
CCGGTGCCTGACCGCGTGTGAAGGTCAGCCCCTGCAAGGTCACGTTGCCGGCCGATCCGGGGATATTGAAAAGTCTCGTGGCATCCTGCCCGTCCAGAATGGTCAGGGACGATCCGTTGCCCATGATCGTTAGATCTTCGGTGATCGTCAGTTCGCTGTTCAACAATATCGTGTCGGGCGTGGCATCCAGGAAGTTCGTTCCACCTGATGCCGAACCATCACCAAACGTGATCGTGTCGGGGCCGGGGTTGTTGTTGGCGAAAAGGATGGCTTCGCGGAGACTGACGCCGGTGCCGAGCTGGGGAACACTGGCACCGTCGTTTTCGTCGACTTGTGTGGTGACGATCAGCGATTCGCTGAGTAGTTGCCAACGGGTGCCGAGTCCAGAATCCGAACCGATGCGTTGGTAGACGTCGCCTGCTGAATTACGTGTCAGAATCGAGCCATCGTTGGCGACCAACAGGGTCTCGCCGATTCCACCTGAATCGACGGGCAGTTCGCCGTCGGCCCAGCGATAGACCGCCAGGGAGTTTTGACCCACGAACCAGGTGGCACCATCACCGGCCGTCACGGACACCAGTGGCGACCAGGACGTTCCGATGCCGTCGGCCGATCCGGTGCGTGCGAAGACCATTCCGATGTCGTTTTGCACGACGACGGTACCATCCTGTGCCAGGCCAATGCGAGTCGCCAGACCACCGTCGACCCAGACGGGATCCTCGTCCGTTGGCTGACGATAGACTCGAAAGTCGTTGCCGACGGCGACAGGCCCGAGATACCAGGACGCGTCTCCTGTCGTCACGATGGTGGATCCGATGTCTTCCGGCGTTTGCTCGACCGCGCCGATGTCGACGCTGCCGAACTGTATCCGCCGCACGCCGCGTTGATCCGTGGCGAGCGGTGTGCCGCCGACCGTGCCGTTATCGGTGGCATTGGCGTTGCTGCCGGCGTCGATGGCGGGACTGCCGGGCAACAGGGCGTGCGTGGCGGTTGGGCCACCGTTGTTTTGCAGCGGGCCGAGCAGCGGGTCACCGGTCACGGTGCCGGTCAGCCCAGTTCCCGAGCCGTCTTGAACTAGGTTGTTGGTCCCTGAGAATGTTCCGGAGCCGAAGGCATCATGCAAATCCCCGCCCCAGGGGCCAGCCACGACCGTGTTATTCAGCGTCGCCGTGCCGCTGTTGTAGATTCCGCCACCGACGTTGGACGTATTTCCGGAGATCGTTGAGTTCGTGATCGCCGTCGTCCTACCATTGTAGATGCCGCCGCCAAGGCTTGCGGACGAGTTTCCGGAAAGCGTCGAGTTGGTGATCGTCGCCGTGCCGAAGTTGACGATGCCGCCGCCGATCTCGCCGTTGGCCGAGTTTCCGGAGAGTGTTGAGTTGGTGACCGTCGCCGTGCCACGGTTGAAGATGCCGCCGCCGTGTTCTTCGGTCGAGTTTCCGGAGAGTGTTGAGTTGGTGACCGTCATCGCGCCACCGCTTTCGATGTAGACGCCGCCGCCGCGCATGGCCGAGTTTCTCGTGAGTGTTGAGTTGGCGACCGTCGCCGCGCCACCGGACTCGATGTAAATGCCACCACCCAGACTGACGGGAAACGTCCCGTTGGCGTTCCCGCCTGTGATGCTCACATCGTCCAGCGCCAGGTTGCCGCCGTCGAGCACGTGCAACACACGTTCTCCGATACCGGGATTGCTACCGCCGGAGGCCAGGTCACTGCCGCCATCGATGATCGTGTTCGCCGCACCGTTACCCTGGATCGTGATCTCGGACGTGATGTCCAGATCGCCCAACTGCGCTGTGTCGTCTAGCGGGCCCGTGAGCGACAGCAAAATCGGTGTGCCGTTCAACGATGGATCGAACGTGATCGTATCGGGGCCGGGATTGGCGTTGGCCAACAGGATCATTTCGCGGAGACTGCGGTCGCCGTCGTTGTAATCGCCGTCCACTTCGTCCACGGCCGTATCGACTTCCAGCATCAGCGACTGGACCTCGAACGCGCCGATGTCGACACTCGCACCGAAGCTGCGGACAAACGGCGCGCCCCGCTGGTCGGTAGTCAGTGGCGTGCCGCCGGACGACACGGGCGTGCCGTCTGCGGTCGCGTGATCGTTACTGCCCCTGTCGATCGCGGGCGAGCCGGGGACGAGGGCGTGCGTCTGCGTGGGGCCGCCGTTGTCGGCCAGGGTCGTGTCGAGGATGTCCGCAATCGTGGTGGAGGTGTTGGCGAAGGTCTTGTCCGTCGCGGCGAGCGTGATGTTGGACGGAACGCCAACGAAGTTCGCGCCATTGCTGTTGAGGGTGCCCGCAACAGAGCTGAGATGGGAGAGGTCATCGTTCGCGCCGCCCGCCGTGTTTCCTGCGATTACGCTGTTGTGGATGTTCGTCACGGGGCTGGTGTCAAACGAACTTACGCCGCTGATTCCTCCGCCAGCACCCGAGCTCGTGGTGTTCCCGGTGATGGTTGACTGAATGACGTTGAGCCTTGAAAAATTCGCGATCGCCCCTCCGCCATTCCCGAATACCGAAGTTGCAGAGTTGCCCGACAGCGTCGATTGAATCAGAGTCGTCGTGCCACCGTTGAAGATCGCGCCGCCAGTTTCGGCCGCATTGTTGGAGAATGTCGAGCCTGTGACGGTCAGTTTGCCAAAAAAGTTGTCGATCGCGCCGCCGCTGGTGAATGCGGACGAATTAGAGAATGTCGAGCGCGTGACTATCAGCGTGCCTCGGTCGTTGCTGATCGCGCCGCCGCTGCCGCTATCCGCCGAATTGTTGGAGAATGTCGAGCCTGTGACAGTCAGCGTGCCAAGAAAGTTTTCGATCGCGCCGCCGCTGCCGCTATCCGCCGAATTGTTGGAGAATGTTGAACCCGTGACGGTCAGCGTGCCAAGAACGTTTTCGATCGCGCCGCCGCTATCCGCCGAATTATTGGAGAATGTCGAGCCCGTGACGGTCAGCGTGCCGTAGTTGTCGATCGCGCCGCCGCCGAAGATCCAGCTCCCGCCGGAGAGTGTGACTTCCGCGATGGTGAGATCCGTGGCGGATCCCACCTCGAGAATCCGGAATTCGGGCGTGGCAGCGCTGGTGTCGCGCTGGATCGTTCCGTTGCGGATCGTCAGCCCGTTCCCACCATCGGCAGCGATCCGTGGGAGTCCACTATCCCGGAAAGGCAGGGCGGCTGTCAGGGTGAACGTGTTGCCGCCGAGATCGATCTCGTCCACTTCGCCGTTGACGTTGGCCTGGTCGATGGCGGAGATCAGGTCGGCCACATCGCTGGGTGTGAACGCGGCGAGTAACGCGCGAACCTCCAGTCGCTCCAGCCCCGCCCTCCGCCGCATCGCGCGGCGGGCCGCTTTGATCTTTCGCCGTCTGTTTCTGGTAGCTCGCGTCAGCGTATCGATGAATGAATTCAACATGGTGAGTTCTTCGTTTGGTGTGAAGTTTTCGCGGACCAACAACGTCTGGCCGCCTCTCAAGCGACAGAACGCAAGTGCGCACAGGATTCAAATTTCCTTCTGAATCGGCGGAAGGCTAGGCACGCGATTGCGAAACCAAAGATCAAGGCACTGCTCGGTTCGGGGACAGTGCTGTTTGTGATGGCGCTGGTTGTGATGGTCGCGAAACCGTCGGTGATCTGCGCATCCAACGCGATTCCCCAGCCGGAAATCAGATCGTCCGTGAAGGGATCGAAGTCGGTAGCGCGAAGGTATGTGACCTCTCCGGGAACGTTCCCGGCCGTGAAGGTCAGCGTTCCCAACAGAAGGCTGTTGCCAGTGATTGGCGCAAACGGATCGGCAACGCTGTCGACAAAGCCCGCGCTGATGCCAGGATCGAGGCTCAGGTCAGGTCCCAACAGCAGGTCGTCGAACGCCGCCGACGGCTGGATGTCGGCCAACGACAAAACGGTCGCCGGATCGGTCGGCGGTGTGTCATTGAAGAACACTCGGACGCCGCCGCTGAACAGACCGTCGGTCGTGAGCACGGTGTCCGGATTCGTTTGCGTGAGGAAGATCTGTGTTTCCACGGTCGCACCGGGCTGAACGATGTAGTTTGCCTGGTCGAAGGTGAAGATCAGTCCGGCTGACGCGGTCGGACTCACGAAAATGGTCAGAATCAAAAACAGTAAAGAGGTTCGTTTCATCGGAAGATTCCTGAATGTGAGCGGATACGTTCTCTGAAAGGTGATCGTGGTGGCGACCGACGTGGCCGCGCTGGAAGGGTTTGTGTGCTTTCCATTCGGTCAGGGGAGAAGGATCCGGCGATAGTTGGATCGAAACGACCGCAAGTCCTGGGAGTCGACATCGCCGTCGCCGTCGTAGTCCAGCGCTGAATTGAACCCTGCGTCGCCGACGCCGCGGTCGTACGTTTGCAGCAGGAACAGGTAGTCTCGTCGGTCGACGTCCCGGTCTCCGTCGGCGTCACCGAAGAGCCGGAAGAAATCGTCGGTGGCGGAGACGCCCGCTTGGCCGTCACCGTCACCGTCCAGAATGTTGCCAGCCGTGTCCGTCACCTGAGTGTCGATCACGGTCAGCGTGTAGTTCCCGTCCGGCAGCGACCCGCCAATGATCCCTGGTCCGCTAAAGGTCAACGTGGCGACCGTTTTTCCGGCCACGACTTGCGAGGACACCGTGGGCACGAAGGTGGTGTTCGTTGTCGTGTTCTGCACCGAGAATGAGCTGGCGTCCGCCGAAACGATCTCGCTGAAACGAACGGTGATTTCGGAGACCATGCTGCGCTGCGTATCACCGCCATTGATCTCGATCTGCTCAACCTGAGGGGCGACCGTGTCAAGCCTGAACTCGGTCGCATCATTTTCGCCGGCTTCCGAAGGCACGCCGTTGCCGTTGGGGTCGGGATCGGCACCGGAGTCAGACCGATCGATGGACAGCACGCTGCCGGGATCCGTTGACGTCACGACAGACTGATTCGAGTAAACGCCGAGCCCGCGACCTCGATCGGTGATCGTCGTGAGTGTCACAACGATCCGGACCTGCGCCGTCTCGCCTGCTGGAAGTGTACTGCCTGCAGACAGGAGGTCGGTGGTGCTGCTGCCGTCATACGAGGCGCTGAGTGTCAACGTACCGGGATGGCTGACCAACACGGGAGCCGATGCGAGCACGTAGTTGCCTGCGCCAAACGTACCGTCCAGATCATTCACCAGCGTCAGATTGCCGGCCGTTTCCGTGCCGAAGTTCTCGACGATGATGTCGATCGTGATCTGATTCCCCGCAACAGTCACGGTGTTTGCTGCTCCCACAACAGCCGTGCTGTGGACCTCGAAGGCTCCGATGTCGGGTACGGCATCGCGAGTCACACCACGCTGATCCGTCACGGGAGCGCCGCTGGCTGCGCCGGTGTTGATCGCGGGCGAACCGGGCAGCAGGGCGTGCGTCGCGGTCGGGCCGCCGTTGTTCTGCAGCGGGCCGAGCAGGGGATCGCTCGTCAGGGTGTTCAAGAGTCCGGAGGGAACGTTCCCGTCTCCGACCAGATTGTTCGTGCCCGAAAACGATCCAGGCGCGGTTGTTGAAATCAGATCACCGCCCGACGGGTTACCGGCCACGATCGTGTTCTGCAGCGTTGCCGTGCCTCCGTTGTTGTAAATGCCACCGCCCAGGGTGGCAGAGTTTTGGTGGATCGTGGTGTTGGTGATTGTTGCGGTGGTGCCGGCTCCGAAATTCTCGATCGCCCCGCCGGTCACCGCTTGGTTGTCAGAGAACGTAGCGTTCGCCGACTGCAAGCCGCCGTGGTTGATGATCGCGCCACCGCCGTTGCCGGCCGAGTTTGACGCGAAGGTTGACTCGCTGATGGTCGCGGTTCCGAAGACGCGGATCGCTCCTCCGTTGACCCCGGCGTGGTTTGTCAGGAAAGACGAACGGTTGATCGTCAGCGACCCGTCCGTATTGATCGCCGCACCGAGAGAGGCTTCGTTGGCGGTAAAGACCGAATCGTCGATGTGAAGATTGGCACTGTTTGCGATCGCGCCGCCGACATCGTTCGCCGGCGCCTGACCGCGTGTGAAGGTCAGCCCCTGCAAGGTCACGTCGCCGGCCGATGCTGGGATGCTGAAAAGTCTCGTGGCATCCTGCCCGTCCAGAATGGTCAGGGACGATCCGTTGCCCACGATCGTTAGATCTTCGGTGATCGTCAGTTCGCTGTTCAATCCAATCGTGTCGGGCGTGGCATCCAGGAAGTTCGTTCCACCTGATGCCGAACCATCACCAAACGTGATCGTATTGGGGCCGGGAATCGCGTCGGCGTTCAGGATCGCCTGTCGCAGCGACCCGGTGCCGCCGTCGCTATCGGTGGTCACGAGGAAACCGTTTTGAGCAATCGTGACCGCGGCTGTATTGGCCGAACCATCGATGACGTAGTCACCTGCCGCCAGGTCGAGTGTGATGGTTTCGTCGGCTTCGGCTTCGTCGTTGGCATCGACCAGTGCGGTCAGCGTGATGTCGAGCGTATCCCGACCGTCGGGGAACGTGACGGAGAAGTTGCCGCCGCTGACATCGATCGGCGGATCGGCACCGACGGTCAATTCAAATTCGCTGTCCGCGGCGGTGCTGGCGCCGCTGCGTGTCAGGTTGACGGTCAACGCGTCATTCGGGTTGTCACGCGTCAGCCGGAACATGCCTGGGTCGCCGCTTTCGTCCGCGACGGCGTCGAATGCCGAGAGGCTGACAGTCAGCGGCCCGGTATCAGTCGAGACTTCCTCGCTGTAGATGCTGGTCAGGTCATTGGGGTTGAGGGAGTGCTTTGGGGTGAATGTCCGAACGACAAAGTAGTTTGTGCCGCTAGGCAAGCCGGTGACGGTCAGCCCGGTGGCCGTCTTGGCCCCGGAAGCGGCGGTCGTGCCGCGCGAGGTGTACGGACCGCCGGGCGTCGTTGACGACAGAACTTCGTAATGGCCGCCATCACCCTGATACAAGATCGGTGTCCACGTCAGTACCGCCGTTCCGTCGATCGGCGAACTGACCTGAACGTCCGTTGGCGGGACGGTCTGTGTCGACCTCCAAAAAGTGCCCGGTTGCGGCGAGTTGACAACGTCGAGCATGTTGTAAAGCAGCAGGCTGATCGGACTATCTGGGTCAGTGATGTAGTCTGGGACAACCCCGTCGATCATGTTTCCAGAAAAGTCAAACCGGGTATGGCCAACGGCATTCGGATCGGTCGGAAGAGGACCACTGAGCTGATTCCGGCTCAGAATGACTTGCATGGCGGCGTTGTTGATCGCTAGGCCAGCAGGGATCGGGCCGGTGAGCGCATTTGCTGCGGCATTGAAGAAAGCAATATCTGGGTTGCTACGCGCCAGGTCATCGGACAATTCCCTCAAGGGGCCGCTCAATTGATTGTCATCGAGGCGAAGAATACGAAGTGGCAAGTGTTCGATGTTTGGCAATGAGCCGGTGAGTTCAATCTTCGTGAGCTGAAAACTGAACATTTCCGTGAGGTTGGGCGTCGGTGGCAAGGTCAAGAGTTCCGCGTTCTCTCCTTCGACGATTAACGATGCGACGTTCGTCGAAGTGCAAGTTACGCCCTGCCAGGTACACGGCTGGTCCCCCACCCAATTAACGACCGGCGATAGCGCATTGCGCAAGGCTTGCATATCGGAGAGTTCGAGATCGGGAAGAAACGAATCGCGAATGTCGACATCCTGCGACAGGGTCGCGCCCGGCTGCAGCTCGGCCGAGAGGTTCGTGAGCGTCAGCGTTGCCGTTTCACGAATCTCCAGGTCCGGATCGTTCACGCTGGTGAACGTCACCGCGCCACTCGACTCACCATCGGGAATGACGATCGAGACGCTTGACAGCGTATAGTCGGCCGGGGTGATTCCGTTGCCGCTGACAACAACGTCCACCACCTGCTGGCCGTTTACCGGCTCGTCCGTCGTCGCGGCGACAACGATGCTGTTGAGGCCGTGGTCCGGATTCTCCTGAATCTCGGCTGCCGACACTCCGATATTGACAACCGCCCACATCTTCCGCGGTTCAAGAGGCTCGAGCCCGAGTATGCGGGACAACGACCGTCGCCTGGACGATCGGGGCGATTTCTTTGGCTTGCGTCGTTTCATGGAAAAAGGTTTTGGAAACGGATTGGGATGGGACAACGGAGTGCTCGCGATTTTGAGTGTTAGTGCGGGTCGATTCATCAGCACGCCTTTGTTGAAAGGCTTGCCGGCTTCCTGTTCGACGATGTGAACGTGGTAGTCGATCTGCTGCTGTTGCAGGTAGCGTTTGATATGCGGCAGAAACTGCTGAAGGTGTGCCTCGCGATCACGGTACGGCACGACGAGCGCCAGCTTGTGTGTTGAATTCATGGCTGTCCTCCGCTGCACCAGCGTTTCCACATCTGTCGATAAACAGCCTCCATGTTGCCGGCGAATCGCGGCGCATCCATCAGCGGGGATAACTGCATTCGGTCGCGGAGTGTGCCGCGCAACTCGATCAACCGGGGCAGGTCGCGCGCCAACTCCGCCGCGATCCGAACGTATTGCTCCGGTGTGTGGGCGATCAGTTCCGGCAGCCCGAGATTCGTCAACTGCGACAGTCCGGCTCGCCCCGGCGCTGTGCGGCCGACCAGCGAGACGACGGGCACGCCCATCCAAAATGAATCGAGGCTGGTGGTGTGTCCGTTGGTCGGAGCCGGGTCCAGCGTGATGTCGATCTGGTGAAACAGACGCAGATAATCGGCAGGTGCCTGGCGAGGAACGAAGTCGACACGGTCCGCGTGGACGCCGGCGCTGGCGAATGTCCGCAGGACGCGCTGGCGATGCGAGCCCCCGCCGGACAGAATCACGATTCTCGAACCGACAACTTCCTTCAACACTGCGGCCCACATCCGCAACGCCAAGTCGCTGACCTTGTAGAAGTTGTTCAGGCATCCAAAAGTGATTCCACATCCCGATGCTGCCGGCAGCGCGCTAACAGGAGGCGACGATTCCAGCGGAGCGTAACACCAGAACGTGTCCGGCAACCGCATCGTCTGCTCGCTATAGAGCTGGTCGTGTTGTCCGGGCGGGTCGAGAGAAGGGTCGGACAAGCGGTAGTCCATCGCCGCCATTCCGGTCGTGCCCGGATACGCCAGCCAGCAGACCTGCACCGGCGCCGGTTTGCGGGCGAAGGTCAGCAAGCGGTTCCCGGCCATGTGCATGGTCAGGTCCACGAGCACGTCGATCCGGTCTTCGCGAATCGTGTTGGCGAGCTGCTCGTCGGAAAGCCGATGCACCGGCCGCCAATGGTCGGCGTAACCGCGCAGTCGCTCAGTCGTGGCGTCAGGGTTCACAACGTCGCTGTAGCAGTAAACCTCGAACTGCTCGTGATCGTGCGCGGACAACAGCGGTGTGGTGAACAACGACTGGCAATGGCCGCGAAAATTCGGCGAGACGTATCCGATCCGTAACGGCCGTTCGGTTCGGCGGTCATCCGTGTGGGGCGGGATGTCTTGTGACAGTGGGGCCGCATGCGTGTCGTTCCACTGACGCTGCTCGGCGCGCACGACGTGCGGATCGTTGCCCGGGAAATAATTTCGCGCAAACAGCAGACCGCTGCCGGCAACGCGATCTGTCGGATCCAACTGGAGGGCGCGCCGGTAGCACGCAATCGACTCGTCGCCACGTGCCTGATCCATCAGCGCCAGGCCGAGGTTCGTGTACGGCTTTGAGAAATTCGGTTTGAGTTCTATCGCGCGACGGCAGCAGCAGATGGCTTCGTCCAAACGACCGAGTTCCTTGAGAGCGACGGCCAGGCTGTTGTGGAACTCGGCGACATCGGGTCTCAGCTGGATGGCTCGACGATGGCTGCTGGCCGACTCGTCCAGCCTGCCCAGCAGCAACAACGTTTCGCCAAGATTGCTGTGAGCGACCGAGAAATCCGGCTGTAGCTGGACGGCTCGCTGATAAAGTGGCACCGCCGCGGTGAGTTCGCCGCACAATCGCAGGCAGCTTGCCAGGTCGGTGAGCGAATCGACCCGCTGGGGGTTTAATTCCAGAGCGCGTCGGTAGCAGGCGATGGCTTCATCCAGCATCCCCTGTCCGTACCACAGTTCTCCCAAGGCGTCATGAACTTCGGACTCCTGCGGATTTAAATCGAGAGCCCGCCGAAAGAGTTCAAGCGCGGTCGTGCTGCTACCCTTTTGGCGAGCAATCAAACCCATCGAAATCAGGGTCCGCACATGATCTGGGTGGCTCCGCAGAATCTGTTGATAGACCTCGGCCGCCGTGCGAACGTCGCCGGCTTGGTGGCGGTCATTCGCAAATTGCAATGCTTCATCCACCGTCAGGTCGGCTCGCGTCGGCTGTGTCGCAAGAATGGTGTTCATGGCTCGCTTTCCCATCGAGTGGTGGTGGCTTCCCTTGGCCATCGAAAAAACCAGGACGATGCGGCGGTCCACCGCTACATCGCGCTCGGACCGCTCCTCGCCCGTACTGCTCAAAACATTTCTTGAGGTCAGTTAACGAAATTTATTGACGGTTTGTCGATTTAATCGATGTTCTGCAATGAACCCGATGATGCCAGGCGCGACGCGTGAGCGAGCGGCGATGCGTGGCCCCTTGCGAACGTGTACGGGCTTAGATCAACAAGCCGTTGAGGATTTTCGTTCGATCGCTTCTGGATCGACGCAAGTTGTTGTGTCACAATGCGTTGCCAACACGGACGCATGGCAGACGCGGTCTGCTTTCTTCGCCATTAAACTTGCAGAATGTTGACGCGACGGCAGGTCGAGCGGCACGGGAGACCGCGAATCCCTGGTTCGAAGAACAATCCACGCGAGGCAATGCAGGAAGACAGCCTTACAACGCCGCATCATCAATCAGCGTTTCAAAGCACGCATTGGAGTGTCGTGCTGCGCGCCGGGGTGGACGGTGGCGAGGACGCTCGAAGCGCCCTTGGAGAACTTTGCCAGACGTATTGGTATCCCATTTACGCATTTGTTCGGCGGCGCGGGAACGATCATCATGATGCAGTGGATTTGACCCAGGGTTTCTTCACGCAACTAATGGAAAAGCAATCGCTCCATCACGCGGACCCGCAGAATGGCCGTTTTCGAGCATTCTTACTGGCGTCGGTGAAGAACTTCATGACGAACGACTGGCGCGCACGCGGGGCGGTTCGACGCGGCGGCAACACGACCACGGTGTCCGTGGACAACGACGCGTTTCGCCAGCAATACCAGCAGCAACTCGCCGATGATTGCACTCCCGAAATGTTGTTCGAGCGGAGTTGGATTGACACACTGCTCCGCAGCGGGATCGAGCGATTAAGACGCGAATACGCTCAAGCCGGAAAATCAGTGCTGTTCGAAGCGATCCATCCGCATCTGGTGGCCAGCAGCGAAAAGGTCCCGCAGGCCGACATTGCCGATCAACTTGAGATGACCAAGGCGGCCGTCGCCATGTCCATTCATCGGTTACGCCAGCGGTACGCACACGTCATCCGCGAGGCAATTGCCAGCACGGTCGCCGATCCGGAGGACATTGAGGATGAACTCAGTCGACTGTTGGCGGTGTTCGCGGCGACTTAGGACCGTCGGAAGAATAGGTGCGGGGATTGATTGTGGGATAGGCTCCCAGCCTGTCGTTTTCGCCATGCCAGGCTGGAAGCCTATCCCACCTTATTCTTCCGACGGTCCTCAGAAATTCCGGCACGACCTGCACGAGACGCCAGTTTGCCGTTGGTCGTCAGCCAGGAAGTACAGGTCATCAACGGGTCACCCTGGGCGACGAGCGGCCACCGGATTCGCGCGCAGCCTTTGCGGATGTCGCCGTTGCAAAATAATCTGTTATTTCGTTCTACAAATCACGTTGTACTAGTTTGACGGCAGATGTGTCCGGGCGCATCGCCTTTTCTGAATTCCCCTCTCCTGAAATTCGCGAATCGCATGACGTTCGATGCAGTCAACCGGTGTGTGGAGTGCGGTCAGGAGATCCTGTCAACCGTTGCCGGCAACCAATGCGCTCACTGCCTGCTGAAACTGGTGGCTGGCGCAGAGAGTTCGACAGGCAGTATTCTGTCGGGACACGATGGACTGGAATTCCTTAAACAGGGCGTGTTACCACGCTTTGACGACTATGAATTGGTCGACGAGATTGCCCGTGGTGGCATGGGGGTGGTGTACCTTGCCGAACAGCTTAGCCTGCGTCGGCCGGTCGCCATCAAGATGATTCTGGCCGGGCAACTGGCCACCGAGGAGTCGATTCAGCGGTTCCGCAACGAGGCCGAAGCCGCCGCGAAACTCGATCATCCAGGAATCGTCCCGATCTACGAAGTTGGCGAGTTCCAGGGGCAACACTTTTTCAGCATGAAGCTGATCGACGGGGCGAGCCTGTCAGAGCGGCTTGGCGAGTTCGCATTGACGGCGGCGATGTCGGAGGCAGAGGCCCGTCGGCGGCAGAGCGTGATTGCGTCGCTGATCGAAAAGATCGCCCGCACGCTGGCCTTTGCGCACGAACGTGGAGTCCTGCATCGTGATGTCAAGCCAGGCAATATCCTGGTCGATCGCGACGGCGCACCGCACCTGACAGATTTTGGCCTCGCCAAGTTGACGGGGCGTGAAGCGAGCGGATTGACACTGTCGTCAGCCGTTCTTGGCAGTCCGAGTTACATGGCCCCGGAACAGGCGGTCGGCAGTCTCGATCAGGTAACCACATCCGCTGACGTTTACGGCGTCGGCGCGGTGCTGTACGAACTGCTCACCGGCCAGCCTCCGTTTGTGGGCACGACGGCGCTGGAAACGATGCAACAGGTCATCAAGCGGCCACCGGTCCGGCCCTCGCAATTCGGCCACAACATCCACCCCGATCTCGAAACGATCACGCTTAAGTGTCTGGAAAAGCAGCCGGAGCGACGGTATGCAGGTGCTGCCGCGGTCGCGGACGAACTGGAACGGTTCATGCGTGGCGAGCCGATTCGTGCACGACCGATTGGCCGGAGCGAATACGCATGGCGTTGGATGCAACGAAATCCGGTCGTCGCAGTGATGACCATGTCGCTGTTGCTGGCGATTGTCATCGGCTCCGTTTCGGCGCTGTGGCAGTGGCGACGCGCTGAAACAGCGAACGTTGATCTTACCATCAGCATTGAACAACTACAGTGGCGTGAGATCGCCGCCATGCTGCAGGCCGGTGAGTCCGCCCGCGCTCTGGCCAAAGTAGCTTCACTGATTCGCGAGGACGAAACCGACTGGAAAGCGGCGATGTTCGGCATGTCGATCATGCAACAGCATCGCTTTCCGCTCCCTGTCTCGACACCCATCCGGCATCCCCACGGTGCCGAGTTGCGCGCCGCAAGGCTGAGCCCGGACGGTCGTCGGATCGTCACCACATCGTATGACGCCACGGCACGGCTCTGGGATTCGCGCACGTCCAAACAGGTTCTTCCAGCACTGCAGCACGAAGGCGTGGTCAACTGGGCGTCGTTCAGGCCCGACGGACAGACACTCGCGACCTGTTCGGACGACAAAACGGTGCGTTTCTGGAACATCAACACAGGCCAGCCTGAGGGCCAACCGATTGTGCACGACGAACGCGTGCTGCGCGTCCATTTCAATCGCGACGGTCGCTACTTGCTGACCCGCACCAATCACTTCGTTTCAATCTTCAACGCCGATGACCAGCGACGGCTGGTCGGCCCCTTAAAACACAAGGGGCAGGTCGTCGCAGCCAGATTCCTGCCCGATGGCGAAACGTTCTTCACCGCCCAACGCGCCGGACAGGACTCGCTTGTCCAGGCTTGGGACATCGCGTCGGGCAAGCAGCGACTGCGGCTGGCGACGAGTCCACTCGTCGCCGCAGATCTCTCCGCTGGACTGGAGCGCGTGGCGACGGTGACGGCCGGCCGCTTGGCCTCGATCTGGGACGCGACCACCGGAAAACAGTTGCACGAGATCACGACCGGCAATGGTGAGATGACCGATGTCCTGTTCAGCCCTGACGGTGAGAGTGTTGCGGCCGTGGGCCGAAACCACTGGGCCCGCATCTTGAACACAACAACCGGGCTGCCGGTCACACCGGAACTCTCGCACTCCTATCTTGTCAACGGAGTCGCGTTTTCTGCGAGGGGAGACCGCGTTTTGACGTGGGCCGACGACTCCCTCGCGCAGCTTTGGGATGCAACGTCGGGCAGTAAGCTGTGTGAACCGATAAGACACACTCACCGTGTCAAGCATGCCGAACTTGGCACGCTGTCCGATCACGACGTCATCCTGACGACGCTCTCGCATACGAAAATGCGTCCAGGAGAATCCGGGACGGGAGCGGCGATGTTGTGGTGGATTCACGACAGGGTCAAACCGATCAGCAGGCACGTCGGTGTCGAGCCATCCACTTACGATGGAGGAAGACTCAGTCGCGACGCCGCGCGGATCGTCATCGGCAAGACGACTGAGGAGGCCTGGGTCATTGACACCGCCACGGGTCATCCGGTGTGTGGACCACTGAAGGTGAACGGCGGTGCGTGGGGACTTCTCTTTAGCCCAGATTCCGAACGCGTCATCACGACGACATCACGCGGTCAGGTCTGTGTGTGGGATGTCGCGAGTGGGAAACTCGTCGACGCGCCGGTGCAGCTGGACACCATGATTCAACCTGCAGAGATCACCACTGACGGCCGTCACTTCGCCACCGGTTCCACCGATGGCTTCGCGAGACTTTGGGATGCGGCGACAGGTCGCGTCGTTCACGCCATGAAGCACGGTAGCGAAATCAACGCGTTAGACTTTTCACCCGACGGCGCGCGACTGGCCAGCGCGGGTGAAGATCGCATCACGCGCCTCTGGGACACGGAGACAGGTACGTGTGAGATTGAGCTGAAAGGACATGGAAACGAAGTGATGGCCGTCTCGTTCGCACCTGACGGTCGTCGCGTGGTCACGGCGTCACAGGACTTCACGGCCCGGATTTGGGACGCCACAAGCGGCCACGAGATCGCCCGCCTGTCACACCAGGGTGAAGTCATCGACGCAATCTTCAGTCCTGACGGACGCTATATCGCAACCGCGTCCCGCGACCGAACCGCCGTGATTTGGGATGCTGAAACGGGACGTGCCCACTCGGGCAGCTTGATGCACAAACAGGCCGTTCGGAACGTGCGATTCAGCCCCGACAGTCAACGACTCTTGACACTCGACTTTCGCGGTCTGCAACTATGGGACGTCGCCACAGGCCATCCACTGACCGTTCATCTGCCCCAAATCTTACAGGGTGGCATCGGTTTCCAATCAAACACCGGAGGCCCTGGATTCACGCCCGACGGCAACATGGTCTTCCTTGCGTGCGACAGCCCCGAATCACTGCTCTGGCATGTCCCCGTCCCGCCACCCAATATCCCAGCGTGGTTCCCGGCCTTCCTGGAAGCTGTTGCCGGACTGCGATTTGAGCAGGGAACCAACATCACCGCGACGGTACCTCCAACCAGCTTTCTGATGATGCGCGACCGTCTGGCAAACTCCTCCGAAGTGGATGACTACACGACGTGGGCACAGGAGTGGCTGAAAAACGCACCCGACCTGGAATTTGGTCATTGACGGTTACGGAGTCATAGCGGTAAAGACCGAGAGGGGGCCACGCTTTCAAGTGTGTTCCTGCTCGGACCGGAGTGCCAATGTTGACAGTCCTCCAACCTGCAGGCACGACTGACGCTTGGCACGCAGATTGCGTCGGCAACTTTCGCGACCTCATTCAATCGTCCCTGATCCTGGAGATCAAACCAATGAAACTTCGATACCTTGCCGCTGCGTGGTGCCTTTTGATTGTCGGATGCCAGGGCGAACCCACAACGCTTCGTGAGGAAGCTGAGCAGGCTCAAGAGAATCTCGAAGACGCCCGAGTGCAGGCGGCGGAAGTGATTGCCGATTCGGAAGAGGAGGCGGTGGACATCGTTGCCGATGCACGCGTGGAGGCCAAAGAGGAAATGCAAGATGCAAAGCGAGAAGCGGCAAAGATGATCTCCGACGCAAAGGAGGAATTGACTGAGAAACTGGATGCGCTTGGCAAGTCATCGACGGTGGATCCGAGGCCAAGCGAAGATGCGGAATCAGAGTCCCCGTAGGCACAAGCTGCCAGCTTGTCGGCTCCAGACAGCTTACGTGCCGGCAGCTTGTGGCAATTTGACCGATCCGCTTCCAACCTGGACGATTCTGTGCCTCAATCACATAACCAAGCAGTCAATCATTTTGATTGGCTTGATCGCTTCGAGCCGCATCCGTTGTGGCGCGGCGGTTGGCTGCAAACGGCTTCCATCAAGACGCTGCGTCCCAAGATTGACGTTTCCTCGCATCCTGGCTGCGTCGCCTTCGATGTGCCAGACGATCAAACGCCACCTGACACGCTCTCCGGCTATTACCTTCCCCCTGAAGACGACTCGCAGGGCAAGCCGACGGTCATTGTGTTTCATGGAATGGGTGGCCATGCGAAAAGCGGCTACATGCGTTCGATGGCAGAATGCCTGCTGAAAGATGGCTTCCCCGTGATCCTTTGGAACAACCGAGGAGCAGGAGGATCGGCTCGCACCTGCCAGCGGTTTCATCACCCCGGATACACCGAAGACTGCAAGCGGTTAATCCATCACTTGCATGAAAACCATCCGTCGTGGACCGAGCATGGATTGAATGCCGTTGCCTTTTCATTGGGTGCGAACCTGCTGTTGAAATATCTCGCCGAGACATGCAACGACTCGGCATTCTCGACTGCCGTCAGTGTTTCCGCACCGATCGACATGAAGATCACGTCACAGAACTTGCGGCGAGGATGGAATCGGGTATTCGACCGGTATTTATTGAAGCGACAGAAACAGGAACTGCTTCGTCCCAACGCTGAGCTGAACGAAGAGGAACGCGAGGCAATCAAGAACGCGTCGAGTGTGTGGGAACTGGATGACAAATTCACGTCGCGACGACTGGGCTATGACGGAGCGGAGGCTTTCTATCGCGACAACTCCGCCATTGATGTCCTGGATCAGATCTGCACTCCGACCTTGCTGTTTCACGCGGCGGACGATCCCGTCGTGGATGAAGACGTGTTCACAAAACGAGATTGGAACCCGGAGGGTCCGCTGTTCGCGGCATTCGCGCATTCAGGGGGGCACACAGGATTCATCGACCGCGAAGGCAGGCGTTGGCACGAGCGCAATGCCGTGCGTTTCTTTCATTCGCAACGGTAGCGGCAAGCCAAGCAACGCGTGAAAAATATCTGGGATAGGATTCCAGCCAGCCGATGCTGAGACGCTGCAGGATGCCGCAATCAGCAGAGGTGAAACACCTGACGTTCCGTGTCGGTGGCTACGGGGTCACAGTTCCGAAGCGAACAGACGAACCGTGGTCGCCATCGCCGATCGGAAACCTGAACGATTGGTCAATCC
Organism: Stieleria neptunia; assembly: GCF_007754155.1. Lineage (NCBI taxonomy): Bacteria > Pseudomonadati > Planctomycetota > Planctomycetia > Pirellulales > Pirellulaceae > Stieleria > Stieleria neptunia. The sequence continues at coordinate 10,179,905 of NZ_CP037423.1, forward strand.
AGGTTCACACTGATCGGCCAGATCTTCATACCAGTCGCTGATTTTTGCGATGGTTTCCTGATCGTGGATCAACACCGACAGCTCATAATTCAGGAAGAACGAGCGGACGTCGAAATTTGCGGACCCAACCAACGCGACCCGGTCGTCAACGATTCCAATCTTGGCATGGACCATTCGGTCGGGAAACCGGTGCACCTTGCAACCGACGTCGAGTAAGTCCTTGAAGTAATCAAAACGGGCATAGTCGACCGGACGCAGGTCGCTGACTTGTGGCACAACGACTCGAACGTCGATTCCACGTCGACACGCCAGTTCCAGCGACCGCATCGTCTGCGGCGGCGGAATAAAGTATGGCGTGCAAATCCAAATCCGCTTCTGGGCTTGGTGGATCGCGAACAGCCAGAAGTCTTCCAGGATTTCGTCAGGTCCGTCGGGGCCGATCGGCATGATCGTCAGTCGCGAACCCTCTTCCGGTTCACAGGCATCGTCTTCCTCCAATTTGCTGGGCGGCAAGTCCTCCTCGGTTTCGAAATTCCAGTCGCTGCAAAAGACCGACTGCAATTGAGTCGCTGCGGGTCCATCGATCCACAGGCTCAAGTCGATCCAAGCATCCTCACCGGGGTCGTCGCACACTTCGTCCTCGACGATGTTTGCGCCGCCGAGGATGGCGCGCTTGCCATCCGCGACTGCTAACTTTCGGTGATTGCGAAAGTTCAGGTATGCCAGCCTCGATAGTGCTGACATCGCCTTGAACCGATGGGCTCTTCCGCCGGCGTCGCGAACCCGTTGCAATTGGTCTTCCGACAACACGAACGATCCAAATCCATCGACCAGCAGTCGCACTTGGACACCGCTTCGCGCCTTTTCGCACAAGCGATCGATCATCGCATCGCTACTATCCTTTTCATCCAAGATGAAAGTCATGACGTAGATCGCCTCTTCGGCCGAGTCGATCAGTTCCATGAATGCCTCACGCACCTCTGAAGGATGACTGAGCAGACGCACGTGATTGCCCGATGTCGGCGGACAGAGATTCCTTGCCAGCAGCAACGTTTCGAACGCGTCGATGGGATTCTTTTCGGCACCAGGAAGACTTGGTATCTCGACGAGCTTGCGTTGCTCATGTTCCACCGAGATCTTTCGACCCCCAAGCCACAGGAAGAGTACCAACCCAATGGGCGGTGAAAGTAGGATCAACCCCAACCACCCGATCCGACCGATGCTATGCCGCTGCTCGTTCCGGATCATGGTCATCGCCAGAATCGTTAAGAACGCCCCCAAAACGGAACTGAAATAGGCGACGATCCAAAGCATCATGTTTTCCTTGATGATTATTCGATTCCCGGGTCCGCTAACTGCTCGCCGCACGATACTCGGCCGGCGAGTTGGGCCAGCGACATGGAAATCCATTGATCGGACATCTGATCACGCCACGTTGAACTTGCGGAACCAGCCCATCAGCATCATATGAACGGCATAGCACATCAGCCCGAAGCCGGTGATGCCGATCAAAATCTTTCCGTACGTCTGTGCAGCGATAGCAGCCAACGCATCGCTCATTCCAGCGATTTCTCCGTCGGCGGTGCCGCGAATTGCAGAAACGAGAATGAAAGCTCCGATGATGGCAACTGCGATCCCGCGAGTGCTGAGTCCCATCCGCCCGGCATGCAACGCGACCTTGCGAGTCGTTTCGCTCATTGCGGACAAGTCGTACTTCGTCATGAACTTGGCCTGATAGGCCTTGTAAACGAAGTAGATCGCGACGCCGATCGTGATGACACCAACGATCCCCAGGGCGACTCGCCCCCAGGATGAATCCAATAACGGGCTTGACGCACTGTTTTGCGAACTTCCCGATCCGGAACCAAAGCCCAAGGCCAGCGATCCGGCGAAGATCCCCAGCGCCAGATACCCTAGTCCGCTGACTGCATAGCCGATTCGCTTGCAGACACCTTTTACATCTTGCCCGACTCCCTCGGTGTCTTTTCCGGCCTGCACCCATCGCCATGCGGTGTAACCGAGCAACCCGATCGAAACCACGCCAAGCAAGACGCGGCCGAACGGTTGTTGCCCGATCTCTCGAATCGCGTCACGAGAACCGGAGATTTCGCCTCCTGCGCCGATCGCCAACTGAAACGCTAAGAATCCGATGATGAAATACACGATTCCTTTGGCGAGATGTCCGGCACGCCCAAGCGATTCGATCCACGATGGAACTTCGGGCATCGAGCGGGTTTCAAATCCATGCCACGATTGGCCGGAAGCGGTGCGACGAGCCGTGGGCTGACTGACGGACATGAGGGAACTCCGTTGGTTGAGTTGGGACTGGAAGACGTTCAACGCAGCTGACGCAAATGTCATGCCGTCAGTCAAGGTTCGCAGAAGCAGCGTGCCGGCTTGTGGAGAATTCCCTGTCAAACGCACTCAGCGATCGGTTTGTCGTCTGATACGGACTCACAATCTTGGCCAGGGGTCCAGGCGTCATCCCCGAGCACAACGGCGAGAGGGAGAACGTCGCTGAAACTCCCGGGGGTTGGGGCCTGGCCCCCAACGGCACTGGCCCCCAACGGCACTGGCGCAACGGAATCGAACCATGCAAATTTTCAATCGTTCCCGTTGGCTCGGTCCTGCATTCACGTCACTCGTCCGCCGCGAGCCAAGAGGTCGCGAGCCAAGAGGTCGCGAGCCAAGAGGTCGCGAGCCAAGAGGTCGCGAGCCAAGAGACAGTGAAAGTCAGATTATCTAATCTACCAATTCGGCTCCTGACCCTTTTTCCCTGCCGCTGTGGAATAATGAATAATCGACGTGCGATACGATTCCAGCCTGTCAACTTGCAACGAATGGGCCTACCGGAACCAAGTGAAAGTCGTCAGGGAGTAACGGCCATCGGAACATGAAGTGACGGGATGCAGTGGACGAGGCTACGATCAAGAGAAACAAACGATGAGAACCTGGAATAGCACCCCGTTGCTCGCGCTTTGCGCCCTGCTGTCACTGATGCCCTGCACCGACGTGCACGCGCAGTCAAAGCCCAATGTGATCTTCTTTCTCGTCGACGATCTTGGCTGGCGGGACGTGGGTTGCTACGGCAGCCAGTTCTATGAAACTCCGGCGATCGATCAGTTGGCAAAAGAAGGCATGCTGTTCGAGAATGCCTACTCGACATGCCACGTCTGCTCGCCGAGTCGCGCGAGTATCCTGACCGGGAAGTATCCGGCACGCACGAATCTGACGGAGTGGCTGGGCGGGCGGCCTGAGCGCGACTACGAGATGTTGCATCACGGAGAAAAGCTCACGGCTCTGCCTGATGAAGAGCAAACACTGGCAGAGACATTGCACAAGCATGGCTATGCCACTGCAAACTATGGCAAGGCTCATTTAAACAAGGCCCCGAAGACCTACGGCTTTGATGAAGCGATTACGGGATGGGTTCGATCCTACTATCATCCGTTCTCGCCAACGTACACCAAAACGTTGCCAGCCGAACAGGGCGACTACTACACCGATAAGCTGACCGATGCTGCCCTCGATTTCATTCAGCGGAACAAAGATCGACCGTTTTTCGTGCACCTTGAACACTTCTCCGTTCACGACCCGATCCAGGGTCGCAAGGATCTGGTTCAGAAGTACGAGAAGAAACTTGCGACGATGCCCCGTCAGGAAGGACCCGACTACCTCCTCGAACCCAACCCGGATGGACCGGCTATCTCAGCGGAAAAGCTCAATGCCCTGGAAGAAAATGACAACGGCACATTGCACCAAAATGAGCGAGTGTGGTGGGTGAAGCAGAAACAGGACAACGTCGAATTCGCCGGGATGGTTGAGGCGACGGATGAAAGCCTCGGTCGAATCCGCGCGAAGCTGAGAGAACTCGGACTGGAAAAAAACACGATCATTATCTTCACGTCCGACAATGGAGGCATGGCGGCCTCGAACCAGTATCGTGGCATCAATCATCCCCGCAAGACCCTGAATTCACGTTTCGCAAGCTCCAACCTGCCGCTTCGCGGGGCCAAGGGCTGGAACTACGAAGGCGGAATTCGAGTGCCGTTGATTGTCCACTGGCCCGGCGAGATTCAAGCGAACTCCACTTCAAACGCGATCGTCACGGGAACGGATTACTACCCAACACTGCTCGAGATGCTGAATCTTCCCGCGTTACCGGAACAGCACGTTGACGGCCGGAGTTTCGTCCCCGCATTGAAAGCAGAAGACTACGATCGCGGACCCATCTATTGGCATTTCCCCCACTACAGCAATCACGGCTTCCAAAGCCCGGGTGGAGCTGTTCGTAGCGGAAGATACAAATTGCTGGAGTACTACGAAAACGGAACGGTGCAGCTGTTCGACTTGGAAAATGACATGAGAGAACAGAACGACCTTGCGAAGTCCCAGCCGATGATCGTTAAAAAACTGAAGCAGATGCTGCACGACTGGCGTGACGAAGTCGATGCCAAGATGCCGTATCCCAAAACCGCAACGTCGAAGCCCGCACCGGGGGCACGCGTCGCCAAACCGAACCGGTAGACCGGCGCGTGCTGCGGTTGCAGTGGAACGGTACTCCGATCCCACTCGTATTGATGCCGAATCGAGCCCTGTCCCAGAGAGAAAGGTCCTGTCACGATGAATCGACACACTCTTGCCGTTCTCGCGTTTGCCGCAATGTCGACGTGCCACGTGTTGCCGGCTGCAGAAGCTTCCGGCAGCAGAACGCCAAACATCGTTGTCATCTTTATCGATGACATGGGGTTCGCCGATCCGAGCTGCTTTGGTAACCCGCTCATCCAGACGCCGAACATCGACAAGCTCGCCGCCGATGGCATCAAGTTGACCCATTTTTACGTCAACTCGCCGATCTGTTCCGCCTCGCGAGTCGCGCTCACCACCGGTCAGTATCAGGGGCGTTGGAAAATCCATTCGTACCTGAACACTCGGGCGGGAAACGCGAACCGCAGCATGGCTGATTACCTGGACCCGTCCGCCCCGACGACCGCAAAGAAACTGAAAGCCGCCGGCTACGCGACCGCTCATTTCGGCAAATGGCACATGGGAGGCGGTCGTGACGTCGACGACGCGCCTCTGCCTCAGGCGTATGGATTCGACGAGTCCCTGGTTTCATTCGAAGGCCTTGGTGACCGCATCATCGAAAACAATCCAAACGCCATCAAACGTGCGCATGCCCTGGGTCGCGGAAAAATCATCCCCTGTGAGCGTTGGGAGAGGATGCAGATCCAGACTGATCGCACGATCGATTTCATCCGGCGCCACCGCGATGGCCCGTTCTACGTCAGGCTGTTTCCCAACGACGTTCACGACGCGCACGTGCCGCTTCCCGGCAGTGCCGACAAGTTCAAATCCGTTTCCGATGACCCTTATGTCCGTGATTTCTTCGCGGTGTTGGAAGCCATGGATGAACACATTGGGCGAGTCGTCGCCACGATTGATGAACTGAATCTCGGCAACCAGACGCTGATTCTGTTCACCAGTGACAACGGCCCCACCGACTGGCCGCGCAAATACAAGACAGGTCCTCCGGCGGGTTTCACTGGCCCGTTTCGAGGTCGGAAGTGGTCCCTGTTCGAAGGCGGTATCCGCATGCCCTTTATCGCTCGCTGGACGGGAACGATCCCGGCCGGCATCGAAGACACCACCAGCGTCGTCGCCGCGATTGATCTTTCACCGACCATCTGTCGCTTCGCCGGCGTTCCGGTCGAGAATCACCTCGACGGTGTCGACCGCGGCGACGTGCTTCTGGGCCATCCCGCCCCTCGCGGCAAACCGGTGTTCTGGCAATACGGCCATCCGCACGCCATTCTCAAAGGCGGCAAGCCGGAGCACCAGAGCCCCACGTTTGCGATTCGCGACGGTCACTGGAAATTCCTGGTCAATCCCGATGGCAGTGAAGCCCAACTGTTTGATCTCGAATCGGATGAAGGCGAGACGACCAATCTTCTCTCGGTGCAGCCGGAGCGGGCCGCAGCGATGGCCCGCCAGATCGCGGCCTGGGCCGACGACGTCGGCTTTGCATTCGATGACGAAGCTCCCCTCGACGCACCCGTGCCCACGATCGCAATCCTCGCCAGCAATCAACTTCTTCGATTCGTCAACCATGGCGTCAAAGGCGACACCGGTTCGCTCCAGTTGGATGGAACGTCTTGGCTCGACCTGCCGGCGTTTCGTGCGCCGAAAGTCGCGGGAGGCCGAGCACTTCAGATCAAGGGGACCCTTCACTCTCATTCTCCCTCGGGCGTGGTCCTCGCTCACGGCGACAGCCGATCCGGCTACAGCGTCTACCTCGATCAGGGACATCTGTGCTTTGCCGCGTGCGCGGGCGAAGAGCGCACCGTGGTCCGTTCCTCCGCCGCGATCGCCGGTCCGACCCATTTCGAAGCCAACTGGAATTCAAAGGGGCAGATGCTCCTGAAAGTCAATGGCAAGCTTGCCGCCAAGGCGGAAGCAGGCATCCTCCCGCACGAACCCGACGACTCCATTCAGATCGGTGCGGACCTGGCCCAACCCGTCGGGACCTACACCGCCCCGAACCACTACACCGGCACGATTGAAAACCTCACCTTCAAGTATCCAAACGGAACCTGACCGATCGCGCCGGCCTCAGACGTGGACTCCTTGTTCTCGACGATCCTCTCCGATTTTCTTGTCATCCATTTTTCTGTTTGAGCGTCGTCTTGGCAAGGATGGTATTGAGAAACACTCTCCGGATCGCATCGTATCCACGATCATTGGGGTCTTCGATGTTGGTGAAGAACCAATAGTGCGGGTCGTCGCTGTCGTAATTGGAACGCCAAAACTGCCTGCAGTGCGATCCGTGGCCAAGAAACGTTTCATGAAGAGGAACGACATGCACGTACTCGTAATTGGACGCAACATCTCGTATCACCTGGTTGTAGCGGGCGTGGATCGCTAATCCGTCGGGCCAGTCCGGCAAGAAGATGCTTGGCGCATCGCCGACACCGTCGGTCGGGTCGTAGATATCACCGATGTAGATTTCACAACCCGCTGGAAACTTTGTCGCAATCTCCCGGAACATCGTGTCCAGGCGGTCCCGAAAATTGTCGATCCAAGGTTTCGCTTGCTCGAGCGTCGCGGAGTACATCGCGCACTCACGAGGCGGGCTGCGACCGTAGCTGTGGATCAAATCATTGCCGCCGGACGTCATCAGGACGATTCCGTAGGCGTCCGGGTAAGTCGGAAGCGTCTCACGAATCACGTCCAGATGGACATTCGATTCCGAGCCGGAGATGGCGAAGTTTTCAGCGACAAGATTTGGCAACACGGATGAAAGGCAGACGCCACGCATCGGATCAAACTCATCCGATGGATTTTGAATCAACCGGTTGAAGAACGTGTGCTTGGGTGATTTCGCGCCCAGCCCCGCCGTGATACTGTCTCCGATGCCGACCACGCGCACGGCACGATCCGTCCAAACCGTTTCAAACGGAGTTCGATCGACCTCGGGTCCGGCCGGGCCTTCGCCGATCGGCCGTGATAAACAAAACTCGATGTAGCCCAATGACCCGGGAATCACGATCAATGCAGTCGCGATCAGGATCAGCTGCCGTGTCTTGCCTCGCTGCTGTTTCATCTTCATTCCGCTCGCCATGCCGTCCACTGCGGTGAGGGAGCCCCACCAGTCGGTCGCCCCCTCCTCGCTGCCAATCGATCGATCCACAAAATGACCGTCGACTTTCGTTAGTATACAGGGATCCCCGAGGCGACACGTTGGATCCACATGCGGAGACTTGATCGCGTGAAAGCCGTCTCACAGGGAGCGACGGAGATGGCAGAAAAATCGCGGGCAGAAAAAGGGGAGCGCCGGGAAGCGGATCGACCGTGAAAATGTGAACTAGAAAACGGGGCGGGAAATTGAAAGCCCCTTCCCGGCACGTGCAGGCGTGTCAGGAGAAGCCTGCTATACAGCGGAAGCAACGGTATTGGTGAAGACTCTCTCGGTTTCCCCTCCATTTCGAGTGCGAGAGGGGAGCATGAAAATCGTGTGGTGTGCGGTGGCAAGGTGGCCGAGTGCTGGGTGAGGGCGCTCAGAAAAAATCAAAAAACCGTGCGTTAGATTCGGCGTGGATCGGTAGCGACCAGGTGAGGAGTGAAGATGGCAACAGAATCCGATCGGCAAGACGAACCCCCTGATCCGCATGAGATTTTCTTGCGGTTGTGGATGCAACATGAGCCGGAGTTGCGCGCGTATGTGCGATCTTGCTGTCCGAAGGCTCAGGAGGTGGACGACGTGATGCAGGAGGCGAGTGTTGCGGCCTTGCGGAAGTTTTCGACGCTCGATGATCATTCGGCGTTTGGGGCGTGGGCTTGCCTGATTGCGCGATATGAACTGCTTTCGGCTCGGCGTCGGTTTGCGCGGGATCGATTGGTGTTGGCGGAAGATATCGTAGAGCTGCTCGCTGACGAAGGGTCCGACGAATTGCCTTTGCGCGAGCGGCAGCTGCGAGCTTTGGATCAGTGCATCAACAAGCTGCCGCGTGAGCATCGAGAATTGGCGCTAGCGGCCTACGCAAAGGACACAACCATTCGCGAGCTAGCCGCACAGCTTAAACGCACAGAAGGCTCGCTATATCAACTCCTCTCACGCATTCGTAAGGAGTTGTATCGCTGCATGCAAAGTACGCTCCCGGGAGCTGAATCATGAAAAACGAAGAACTCAATCTGCTGCATCGATATCTGGATGGTGCAATCACTCCTGACGAGCTGGAGCCCTTGGAGGATCTGCTGCGGACCAGTGAGGAAGCTCGTGCCACGTTGCGTTCGCTCGCGACGATTGACGCGAAGTGGCAACAGCTTGCGACCGAAGAGCTGGTAGCGGCGCCCAGCGACAGCGTCACCGCGTCGCGAATGACGAGGAAGGCGATTCCATGGTGGCTGACCTTCAGCGCTATCGCCGCTTCGGTGATTTTCGGCGCGTTCGGCTGGTTTCGCGCCCCTGGACAGCGCGCCGGTGAGATCCGGCACGGCATTGCCAGAGTCATACGGATCGAAGGCGATGGCACCACCGGAAAAGACCGGAATGTTGCCGATGGGACGGAACTGTTCGCTGGCGAAGAACTCGAAATGCAGCGAGGGCTGATCGAACTGGCGTTTCGCGAAACCGGAGTGCATGTCGTCGCGACAGCTCCGCTTAGGATGATGCTCAGCAGTGATCAGCGAGTGTCACTTCATGAGGGTCAGGTCAAGCTGGTCGTCCCGCCGCAGGGTGTGGGATTTGTTGTCGATACGGCTCAGCGGAAGTTTGTCGATCTCGGGACGAGTTTTGTTGTCACGGCAGGTGCGAAGGGCTCTGAGGTTCTGGTTCTCGATGGGCAAATCTCTGTCGATGATCACGAAGGCACTTCTGCGGAGCTGATGAACGAAGGAGAATTTGCCAGATTCGATCGCGATGGCAAGCTCAAGAAACGAACGCCGACTCGCCTGTCGCAGGCATTGCCCGAACTGTCTCTGGAAGCAACACGTGCGGGTGACAGTTCATTGCGGGGAATCGTTCTGGGTTACGAAAGCCGGGCCGCAATGACGAAGAACGGTCCGAACGAGGACGTGATCGCACGCGAACTGTTGCCGCTCATTCGTTCGGGATTCAATGATGGTTCGCATTTGGAAGCACTCAAGCAAGGAGAGCCGCTCAGTTTCCGCGGCATTGCGGGAGCCTTTCACGAGTTCCCTGACCGAACAGGTCTGGCACCGTACTCGCGCGAAGATGGCTGGCTGGTGTGGTACCACGGACAGGTGACTCCAGCTCGTGCGGGACGTTACCGATTCTGGGGTTATGCAGACAACCACCTGCTCCTTGCGATCAATGGAAAGCCTGTCTTTGAAGGGTCGCGGAAGAATTCTTCTTTCAAGGAGCTCGGTATTGAACGCACCGATAACCCTGCTTTGCCATGCCTGATTGCACCGGCCGGTTTCGCCTGCAGCGAGTGGGTCGAAGTGGGGAATGATCCGGTTCGTCTCGACATTCTGTTTGGAGAAGTCGGTGGCAACACCACGTCTGGGCTACTACTCGTTGAACGGGAAGGTGAGACCTACGAAGAGACACTCTGGGGTCAGCCGAAGTGGCCGCTCTTTCTGACTGAAACCCCGAGTGCAGAAGAGGCTGCGGAGTTCAAGCGGCTGGTGGATCATTTGGGCCAGAGGACGATGGGATCGTTTTCTGTTTCGGAAGAAGCGGTGTGGAGGGTGGCTGAGTAAATCGTAGCCTGAGAGAGACGATGAAGAGCACCCTGCACGGCAACGCTGTGAAGCATTTTCCCCATGTGTTTCTTGAGGTTTTAGCGGCAGGGCGCGAGCCCTCCGGTTCTTCACAAACCTGAACGGGTTCGCAGTTCAGACCGACTACGATGCCGCAACAGAAGGCGGAAAGGTGCGAGTGGGTCGGAACGAGCGGCCGCAGTTGATCGGACAGCAGCCGGGCGACAGCTTTGACATCACTTTCAAAGGTTTCGCTGTAGCCATCCAGGTGATCGCCGGACCCAAAGCCGGTATCATCCAGCACAGCGTCGATGGCTCGAATGGTTCTGGACCGGAGAAATAAACAATGAAGCTGGCCACTTATATTCCTTTGCTCTTATTGACAGCCATTCTTGCTGCACCGTTTCCCGCCGGAGCGAATGCCGGCGAGAAACCCAACGTGATCCTGATCATGTGCGACGACCTCGGCTGGGGCGACGTCGGCTTCAACGGCGGGAAACACATCCGCACGCCGCACCTGGACGAAATGGCGGCCAACAGCCTCAATTTCACTCGCTTCTACGCCCAGGCGCCGGTGTGTTCGCCGACCCGAGCTTCGGTGGTGACCGGCCGGCATCACGACCGCACCGGTATCTACACCGCCAACAATGGCCACCTCCGTGAAGGCGAGTTCACCCTTTACGAGGCGCTCGCCGCGGAGGGTTATGCGACTGGCCATTTCGGCAAGTGGCACATGGGCACCCTGACCCGCGAGAGAAAAGACTCCAATCGCGGCGGCAAGGACAAGTCCAACTACTCACCGCCCTGGCAGCACGCGGTAAACACCACCTTCGCGACCGAAGCCAAGACGCCCACCTACGATCCGATGTGGCAGCCGGCGGGTTCGAAGGGCACGAAAAGGAACAACGTCAGCAAAGGGGATTTCCGCGGAGCCTCGGGCAAGGGCTGGCACGCCATCGCCGAGGGCGCCGGCCGCGAATTCTATGGCACCCACTACTGGACCGGGGAGGAGACTTTCATCGATCCCGAGTCCGAGGATTTGCTCGGCGACGACTCAGGCCTGATCATGGACCGCGCGCTCGGCTTCATCGACACGCATCGCGAAACTCCCTTTCTCGCCGTCGTCTGGTTCCACGCCCCGCACCTGCCCGTCGTCGCCAGCAAGTCAGACACCGACAGCTATGCCGACGCTGACGGCAAGCTGGACGGATACCACCTCAATTACTACGGCTGCGTCACCGCGCTCGACCGGGCCGTCGGCAAGCTGCGCGCCCGTCTCAGGGAGCACGGCATCGCCGACAACACGCTGGTCGCGTTCACTTCGGACAACGGTCCCGAGGGCAACGACAAGGCTCCCGGCCGCCAGGGACGATTCAAAGGGCGCAAGCGAAGCCTGTACGAGGGCGGCGTGCGCGTGCCCGGCCTGCTCGAGTGGCCGGCTAAGATCAAGCCCGGGACCAGCAGCGACGTAGCCACTTGCACCGTCGATTACTTTCCTACCATCCTCGACATCGTCGGCGTCGACATGCCCGACGACCGCCCGCTCGACGGCGTCAGCCTGGTCCCCTTGCTGGAGGGCGGCATGGAGACACGTCCGCGTCCCCTCGGATTTCACATCCGCGGCCAAGCCGCCTGGCACGACGGCGATTGGAAAGCCTACTGCGCTAAGGTCAATTCGCGCGACTGGGAACTCTACAATCTGAAGGATGACCCGGGGGAAACGAACAATCACGCCGCGGCTCAATCCGAGAAACTCCAAGCCATGGTCGCCGCCTGGGAACAGTGGAAAGCCTCCGTCAACGCCAGCGACAAGGGCGGGGATTATTGATAAAGACAAAAAACATGAGTCCCCGCAACTTTATCCAATCGAAAAGAGCCATCACCTTGTTCGAAGCCATCTCCGACAATCAGGCGGAGAAAGAAGTCAGAATGAGAACCCTACCCACATTCAGCTCCAGCAGGTGTGCCCCCACGGGGAAGACAAGAGCACCGTGGTGGATTCGCAGAGTAACAACAACAGAGTGATATGAAAAACGTCTTGGCAATCGCATTAATACTAGTGACTTCGGCTGTCTGTCAGGCTCAGGAGGAGGCTGTCGTCGTTGGCCTCATAGGAGATTCCACCGTCGCGGTGCAATCCGGGTGGGGACCGGCCTTTGCGGAGCGGTTTGATCGTCGCGCAAAGATTCTCAACTACGCGAAGAATGGAGCCACGCTTCAATCTCTGTCAAAGAAGCTGGATGACCTCGTCAGGCTCAAACCCGATTACGTTCTGATTCAGTTCGGCCATAATGACCAAAAACGATATGACACGACTGTCTACAGCGATCACCTGAGATCGTACGTGCAGCGCATCAGGAAGTCTGGCGGCAAAGCGGTGATCGTCAGTTCGGTCACCCGTCGCAGCTTCGGCGCTGACGGGAAGATCGTGTCCAACTTGATCAAAAACGAAAAGTACAGCTTCCAAGGGACGCTGACAGACTACGCAAATGCCGCCGAAGCGGTGGCGGGCGAATTGAACTTGCCATTCATCGATCTGCACCGATCCAGCATCGCGCACCACAACAAGATCGGCCGCCAGCAGAGCATGGCCTACAATTTCAAAGAGGGCGACACCACCCACTTCAATCAAAAAGGGGCGGAGGCGATCACGGATTTGATACTCGACGAACTCAAAACGGAAGTTCCGGAGCTTGCTACCTTTTTGAAAGTCGCTGGCCCCCAAACAAACGAATCGAACCAGCCTTTGTAGGAGGTGGATCCAAGCAGGCATATCGGCTGGAAAAAGGGAACGCCATGGCTTGGTACGAGGGTGGGACGGTGGCGGAAGCGATACGATGTAGCCCAAACAACTGGCTGTTCTGAAACGAAGGAAACCCGATCCGCGAGCGAGGCCACGACTTCTGGATCGATCAACTCAAACACCGTCGGATTCGTGATCCTTGATGCTCTGCAACTGTTGCCGAGCAATCGGGAGTCGAATTAGAATGAACCACACACCCATCGGTCTTGCGAAGCTGCATTTTACCTGAAATGCAGGGTGAATCGACGAGCCGGCGCGACTCCCGGTCCTTTCTCTCCTGCCACTCTTTTTTTACACTTTCTGCTCTGCCAGCACCTCGGATAGTTCGGTCCTCAGCCCGGCTCGTTGTGTTGTCGAAGATTCGAACCCCCCAACATCTCTCCAGAACTTTCCTGGGAAGCGACACGCTTCTTCAGGCTCATTGAGGTCAATCACTCATGGCTACGTCGACGGCAATTCTCGCGGATAAACTGCACGAGTACCCCCAACAGGATGTCATCGACGGGGGATCGGCATCGATTCTTGATGACTGCCTCGATAAGAATGGCGGTGTGTTGCAGTTGCTGCACCGCTACGCCGGCCGGACATTTTGCACGCCAGGCAAACGCCTTCGCCTTGATGAACGATCGTACTATCCGGACTACATGAATGGGACGGGGCTCGATGAACTTTGGATGTGCTGCACCGTTCCCATCGTGACGGGGGTCGTCGATACGCGCACGAAGAAAGCACCATTTCGCGAAGGGGAATCGCACGTCCTGACCCCGAACGGACAAGTCATCTCGCTGCAGGATTTGATCGTCGTGAATCCGGAAGCGGTCATGGGTGAGAAGATGACAGCCTTTTCGAAATCGCTGTTCGGCGATCCGACCTGGCCGATTGTGTCAAAGAAGTTCGACAATCTGAATCCGATTCCGCATCATCTTCACTGGACAAAGTGGGAAGTCTACGACATCAATTCCTTTGACAATCCTGGAGTCAGCCCGTCGCATTATCACACCACGGCGATGGGTTTGTACCCGTTCGTAACAAAGGACCAATTTCTCGAATGCATGAAGCGTTTCGGACAGGGCGAGTACAACGGGGTGCGGCATTTGTCGCCGCACACAATGATGCATATCGACAACGGTTTCGTGATGCCCAACGGTGTGCTGCACTCGCCGACGGACCTCTGCACGCATGAGCTGCACGTCACGATGGATGAGCACTTCCTGGCCGAGGACCTGACGCTTGACGGACGCATCGGAGCGGCGGACGCGTTTTACGCCTGCCGGGAAGAGGACTATCCGAAGGACCGGCACGAAGACTGGGAGTACCTGGTTGAAAAGCTCGACTTCGATGCGAACCAGGACCCGGACTTCGTCATGAAGAATTCGCGTCCGGCAATCACCGCCGAAGAATTCGCGGGCGACGGAGTCGACGCGAAGTGGATCGTTTACGGCGATTTCCTCGGCGACCAGAAGTGCTCCATTCTCCGACTCACGGTGGAGCCAGGTGGCAAGACAAATTTCTGCCCGGAGAGCCCCGCGCTGTTCCACACCAATGGCGGAAGCGGCCGCGTTGGAAAGCTCGAAGTGCGATATCATCAGAATATGAAGCTTGGCGAGATCTATCCCGAGATCGGATTCATCACTCAGGCCGCACTTTCCAGCGGCGGTGTGGAAATCGAGAACACGGGAACGGAACCGCTCGTGTTGACCTTTGACTTCCCGCAGAACGCGCATTCTCAAACACCCGGTGCTGCTGTGACGTCGTAGTCGCTTGATTTCTCAGACGGGGTTGCCTCATTGGTCAGGTTAGCGAAATCGATGCGCCGCGCCGCCTACTCACGATCGTCAATCACCTCAGCTTTTATCAGCCCGCGTTGATCCCGCAGGCGGAGGGCGCATTCCAGAATGCCCCGCCCCTGCTGAACGAGTTATCCGATCACTTTGACCACCTGAAGATCTTCAGCGGGCTGGACAACCCGGCGGTCCAGAACGGTTTCGGTCACACGCCGTGCGTCGGCATTCTCTCGGGTTATTTCAACAAGCTCGAGCGCAAGAACCGACTATCGATTGACCAGGCGGTCGCCGATCGGATTGGCGGCGACACGCGTTTCAAATCGCTGGTTTTTCAAGCCGGCGAGAACCTGAACTTTTCCCAGATCTCCTGGGACAAGCACGGACTGCCGGTGAAACAAATCGACTCGCCGCGCAAGATTTTTAACCTGCTCTTCCAGGTCAACGAAAACGAGAAGACGCAACAGCAAGTACTCGCCGAAGACCGCAGTATTCTCGACGCGGTGCTTGCCCAGGCCAGATCAATGGAAAAGCGTCTGAATTCCACTGACCGGGCGAAATTGGATGAGTATCTGACCTCGGTTCGCGAAGTGGAGAAGACCGTGAAACGTCGCGCCTACTGGGCCGATCGTTCCAAGCCGCAAGTGGACTACGAAATCGAAGACTTCGACCGCAAGTCGGTGGATGACTACGTGGCTAACCGACGTGGAGCGGGCGTATCGTCTGTCGTATTTCCTCTGGAACTCCGCGCCCGATGCCAGGCTTCTCAGCACTGCCAAGTCCGGCGACTTAAGCAAAGATCCATCGGCCCAGGTGGAGCGTATGCTCAAGGACGCCAAGGTCGGGCGTTTCATCGACGACTTCACCCGTCAGTGGCTGCAACTCGACAAGGTCGACGACTTCGGGCCGGACGTTCGTGTGTTCAAGGATGTTCGCCGCATGACCGTCGATTCCATGGGCCGCGAAGGCCGTGAACTCTTCCGCCACCTACTCGAGAACGGCCTGAGCATGGAACACTTCATCGATTCGGATTTTGTCATGGCCAACGACCGACTCGCCCGCTTCTACGGCTTGCCCGCAGTAGAGGGTGATGCCTTCGTACCGGTGAAGCTTCCCAAGGAAAGCGAACGGGGCGGGCTCGTGGCCCAGGCCGGTTTCCTCAAGCTGACGTCGACCGACTTTGCCACGTCACCGATTCACAGGGGCTCCTGGATTCTCAAGAATCTGTACAACGAACGGATCGAACCGCCCGCCGACGTGTTGATCAACGAGCCCGACATTCGTGGCACCACCACGATTCGTGAAGCCATTCTTAAACATCAGGAACTCGAGAGTTGCTCGCGCTGTCACTCGAAGATCGATCCGCTGGGATTCGCCCTGGAATATTACGATCCGGTTGGGCGCAAGCGGGACAAGTATCGTCATGTGGAAGAGTTGATTGTCGACGTAAAAAGCACCACGTTCACGAAGAAGATCAAATTCACCGAGGCTCCAATCGACGCCGCCATGAAACTTCCGGGCGGCCGCGAGGTGCGTGACCTGCCCACGCTCAAGGCCGCGCTGATGGCCGACAAGGAAGACATCCTGAAAGGCGTCATCGGGAAACTCATCAGCTATGCCCATGGCCGCGAAGTCACCCGGGCCGATCGTCCGCATGTCGACGCAGTCTTCGAGTCGATTTCACAAGAGGACTTCTCACTTCGCGCCGCCATCCACGCCATCGTCGCCCACCCCGCCTTCGGTCGGAGATAAAGAACGACGGATACACAAATGACTCGTATCGTATTCACAATCTGCATTACATCTTTCTCGCTTTGTTCTCTCGCGCAAGCTGCGCCGCCCGAAGCGAGTCTTCCCGAGAAACACCGGGCGTTCTTCATAGCACACTGCCTCGACTGTCACGACTCCGAGACCCAGGAAGAAAAAGTCGATCTGGAGACGCTGCCGCTGAGCATCACCACCATCGAGCAGGCGGAACTCTGGCAGAGGGTACTCAACGCGCTAAACGCTGGTGAAATGCCGCCGGATGATTCTGAGCAGCCGGGCAACACGGAAAAGGCGGATTTCCTTGATGACCTCGCTCGAACCATGGTGACCGCGCGGCAGGCTCTGTCGGATTCAGGCGGCAAGATCACGATGCGACGGCTTAACCAACGCGAGTACCGCAACACCATCGAACACTTGACCGGCGCGCATGTCGATGTCGGCTCACTGCCCAGCGATGGCGGCTCGGGCACCTTTGACACGGTGGGGGCATCGCAATTTATCTCCAGCGATCAGTTCGAGCAGTATCTGAAGCTTGGACGCAGCGCGATCGATGAAGCCTTCGAGCGGCGGAAAACAACGGGACGGGAAACGAATCCCTTCCGCGTCGAGCCAGAAACGACGGTCAATCCGGCGAACGAAAAAGAAATCGCGAACATCGAAGACGAATATGCCCGCTTCACCCGCTGGCAAAAGGGAGTGGATGCAGCCGCAAAGACTCCGCAGAATCAGGCGAGGATTGCCGAGATTCGCAAGACGGATCGCCTGATCGATCACCCCATCCGCTTCTACGCTTATGCCGATCGTCTGGAGGAAACCCCCGATCCGAAAGATTTTGGTTTTCGCGACTCGCCAAAAGCCGCTAGCGGCAATCCCGAGGGGGACCGTCGCAACCTCGCCTATCACAAACACTACGCCGCCCTCCCACATCGCGACCGTGGCACTTACTTGAAGCTCGCTCACGGCACCGGTCGCATCATTGTTCCTCCGAAGAAAACGAATCTGTCGCCCGGCAGCTATGTCATCCGCGTGCGTGTCGGAGCGGTCGAAGGCACTCCGGCCGAACGACGTTTCATCCAGGTAGGGCATCCTCAACGCCAAATCGAGAGCAGAAACTGGGGACTCGAAGGCCGCGCGATCAGTACTCATCAAGTCACCGGAACGATCGAGAACCCCGAAACGATCGAAATCCCGCTTGAGGTCACCGCCAATACGATTCGTGAGTTCGCGGTGCAGGAGAAACAGCCCAACAACGGAAACCTCAAAGCACTTTGGGATGCGCACAACAGGTGGAAGAAAGAGAACGGCTATGGACACCCGCCCGCCATCTGGATCGACTGGGTGGAACTCGAAGGTCCGATCGCGAACGCGTCAGGTCCATCCGCGTTCACAGCTTCGTGGGCGCATCACGATGCAGACCGTGAGGAAACGCCGCGAGCCCGAAAGATACTTGAGCAGTTTGCGCAACACGCTTTTCGAGACGTGTCGCCAGAACCCGAATTCATCGATCGCCTCGTCAGAATCTTTCAGACCCGACTTGCAGCGGGAGATTCCTTTGATGTTGCCATTCGCAAGCCACTAAGCGTCATTCTTGCTTCGCCGGGATTCCTCTATCTCTACGAGCCTGGTGACGAAGCTCTGCGACGCCAGCTTGATGATCGCGAACTGGCCGTGCGGCTTTCCTACTTCCTCTGGAGCGGACCACCGGATGCAGAACTGCTCGAACTCGCCGAAAAGAACGAACTGCACATCCCGGAAACCCTTCGTCAGCAGGTTGATCGACTGATTGACGATCCGCGCAGCAATGAATTCGTGGCCGGCTTCGTCCACCAATGGTTGGACATGGAGCGACTCGATTTCTTTCAGTTCGACGTCAACCTCTACCGGGATTTCGATGAAAGCACCAGGGCAGCCACACGCAAAGAGGTCTATCAGTCGTTCGCCCACCTGCTTCGCGATAAGGGAAGCGGTCGCATCGGCAAGCTTATCAAGAGCGACTACGTGTTCGTCAACGGCCTGCTCGCCACGTACTACGGCATCGAAGGCGTCACGGGCGACGAGTTCCGAAAAATCAAATTGCCCGCCGACTCGCCACGCGGTGGATTACTCGGAATGGCCGCCATCCACGCCATGGGCAGCGACGGCATCGTTAGCAGTCCGGTCGAGCGCGGAGCCTGGGTCTTGCGCCATCTCTTAAACGACCCACCACCGCCGGCGCCACCCAATGTCCCGCAAATCTCACGGCTGAACGATCAGATCCTGACCACCCGCGAGCGCCTGCTGGCGCACCAGGAAGAAGCCCAGTGCGCCAGCTGCCACCGCAAGATCGATCCGATCGGTTTCGGCCTGGAGAACTGGGGCGCCGCCGGTAAGTGGCGGACCACGGACCATGCCGGAGGCAAAGGGAAGAACGGGAAAACCTGGACGATCGACGCTTCAGGAGCGTTTCATAAGGGGCCGGCCTTCAGCGACTACAACGAACTACGAGACCTCATCGCCGAACGCGAAGAAGACTTCGCTCGCGGCTTTGCCGAACACCTGATTGAGTACGCGTCAGGCCGCCCGTTCGGCTTCACGGATGAAGACCTGGCCAGCGAAATGGTCAGCTCCGCGAAGAGCAAACAGTTCGCACTCAGCGAATTCGTTCACGCACTCGTGCAACACAAAGCGTTTAAAACGAAATAAAATCAATGAAATGACCATCGGCCCCAATGATCAACTTCAAGTCCACACAACAGAGGTCTTTGCAGAAGAATGATCGCCCCCGTCAGAGCGAAGACTGCCTGTATTTGAATGTCTGGACGAATCGAGTGCGAAAGCAGGACAAACGTCCCGTCATGGTTTGGATTCACGGCGGCGGATTCGCACAGGGTTCCGGGCATCAGGGCGGCTACGACGGCACTCAACTGGCCAAGCGGGGCGCAGTGGTGGTGACCATCCACTATCGCCTCGGTGCTCTCGGCTTGCGAAGAAGAATCGTTGTGTCGTACCTCCGTTATCGACTCCTTCGGCACAGAGAACAAAGGGACCTCGCGTCAGCGCGATTCGGTTCCGATTGGCCTTCACAGCCGGGTGGCATGCCGTGATGTGAACGGGCATCCTCGGAGCAACGGCAAAACAATGGGGGCAAAACAATTTTAGGCTCTGATCGTTTTGCCCCCATCATCGTGCCCATCGTTCGTTGTCCAGTCGAGCAACAAAGACTGACAACTGATGACGCAGTCGGTTGCATCGCCCGCTGTCTCGAAGAAACCGATCTAAGTCGCGTCGGTGAAAACCACATCCGCGCCGAACTGAAAACGCTTCGTAAAATCGGTTTGACTAACCGAAGCAGGCGAGAAAGCCGCCCAAACGGAAGAAAGGACACCGAAGCTCGACATTTGATACACTAGAACGTTAACGTCGCAGTTGGAGTGTGGGCCGGCCACAAGGAGGCGTCAAAGCAAAATCAGCCTCCTTATTGGCTTTCCTACGAGTCACCCCGATGCGAGCGACTCCGTCCCTTTGCGGATATCGCTCGTGACTACTTGCAAACGCCATTTACGGAGAGAGAAGGTATGATTGCGAAGCTTCGTGCATTGGTTTGTGTTGTGCTGGCTGGGCTTGCGATACCGCAAGTTGTGTCAGCAGATTCTGATGCGGCTGATCAAGAAACCGGCAACGAACAACATCTTGAGTATCTCGTTAAACGCCAGCAAGCTTACACGCTGGAACGCGTTAGCGACGAACGAATTGCCGTACTGCAAACATCTCCACTCTTCCGATGGGACAACCCGATTAGCGGTGCCAGGGGCGGCGTTTTCCTCTGGACAATCGACGAACGTCCTGTGGCGATGACGAAATGCCACGTCAACGATCGCAAGCAGCACTACGTCGAGTCCAGCGTGTTTTTATCCGACAGTCTGCTTCTGAAATATCAAGATCAGACGATTTGGCGTCCAAAAGAATCTGCATTGAAACACGTGTCGGTCGAGCGCGACTCGAGCCCTGTGCAGTCGAGCGTAGGCCGACTTGTCCAAATGCGACAATTGGCGGCGGACTTTGCAATAGAGGATACATGGGGTGAGGGAGACGGTGAGCCGTATCAACTCAGATTAATACCACGACCGCTATATCGGTATGCATCAAAGGAGGCAGGCCTGCTGGATGGTGCTGTTTTTGCGTTTGTACAAGGAACAAACCCAGAAGCGGTCGTCATTGTCGAAGCTATTCGACGCAATAACCAGGTTCAATGGCACTGCGGCATCTCGCGGCTGACCGGTTACGCGCTGACCGTTGAGCGAAACGGAAATGTCGTCTATAAAGTCCCAAAGTTGAACCATCCCGATCACCAAAACAGTTATCGGCATTACTGGGAGAAACCAATTCCATATCCGTTCCAATCCGAGAAAACGTCCGGCGAATAAATCGGACCAAGTTGATCTCAAAAACCTATTGCCTTCGTCGGAGCGTACAATGCGAACTCACACTCTTCCTTTCCTGTGCATGATTCTTTTGACTGGCATTGATGCGGTTACTGCGCGGGCCGATGAACCGGCGAAAACAATCAAGGGCTGGGGCCTCGTTGAAGATCCCACAAACGAATCCAAAATCGATTTTGATAACAAGACGTTGACACTGACCGCTCCCGACGACTACGTCGATAACCATCCATCGGGTAGAGTCAACGCGCCCCGCGTTTTACAAGACGTCTCGGGCGACTTTACCGTGCAGGTAGGCGTGATCCACGTCGATGAAGCGAAGCCGAATTCTGTCCACAAAGTCCTGAAAAGTTTCCCAACAGCCTACCATGCAGGTTCCTTGCTACTCCGGCTTGACGATCGAAGCTGTGTTCGACTTGAACGAATCAGCAAGAACCTTGAAGGCAAACAATCTCCAGCTTGCGTCTTGGAAGTCTGGAAGGATAGGAAACAATCGTTCATTCGCGCTTTCGGTATCGAGGACGTTCCGACGATTTTGAAACTTGAACGTCGCGGCACAAAATTGATGGCTTCGTTCAGCCAGGATGACGGCGACACCTGGAAAGGTTTCCCGGAGCAGTCACTCAAAGATTGGCCGAGAAAAATTAAGGTGGGAGTCTCTATGACCAGCAACACCGATCGCGGTGCCAAGGTTCAGTTCCGAGGATTTAGTCTTGAGACAACAGATATTTAGGTTCGAGAGTCTCGGAACCGAGTGCGCGACGACGCGATGTCGACAAGGAAGCGAAGGTCCCAGCAACGGTTTGATGAAGTCGGCAATTCGTTGGGCGAACAGCGCATGAAGCCGCGACATTGCGCAGCGCGCCGGAGTCGCCTTATCAAGTTGAATATCACACTGATCGGTCGCGCCAGCGGACGCAAGGGTGTGGAATGGGCCATTAGAGGCTCGGCAATTCGGTTGCGTAACTCTCCTCGGTTGCATCGACCGCCGCGCCGGAGGAGCCGGTGTAAGTCGCATCGGTCGCGCCACCGAAGCATGGAAACAGGGCCGAAGGCGAGTACCGCTGAAACGTTTGAATGATGCCGCGCATCCCGCTTCGGTTGTGAACACCGAACACAGTTGGCTGCCCGTGCAATTCGCGTCGGGTTGCCCAACGAATGGCACGTAGCTCAGGACGACTGAACTGTTGCTGTCACCCTCCGTGCGACGTTCGCATCATCCAACGACTAGGGGCAGTGCTATCACCCGCGATGCGAGGGCTGCGCCACATGCGGTGCAGCCCTTTTCTTCTCCGCGTCCAATTCAAAGACCACTCGGACGCTTTCGGTGAGCTCGATCGTGCCCATTGAAAACGCTTGCGTGGGACTGCCGAAGGGGTCGTCGCCGGCCATCATCATCCGATTCGAAACAGTGATGGTCGCCCGTTTGACGTCGTCGCAATCCCCAAGGCAGCGGATGCATCGACCAGCGCGAGGTGGCAAAATCAATGTATCGAGAGAATTCTGCGGCATGCTACCACGCCCATCTGCAATGTAGAGATGCCCTGCTGCAATGATGGGTGACCCACTAGACCAATCGGCCACCGTGATCGTGGACATTCGATTTCCAAAATCTGCAAATCTGATGTCCACGAATGTGCCGTGATCCAGGGTAAATTGGTCAGTGACGCTCCATTTGTCTTTCGAGGCCCAAGGAAACCATGACTGGCTCCGACGAA
This sequence comes from Stieleria neptunia, assembly GCF_007754155.1. Classification (NCBI taxonomy): domain Bacteria; kingdom Pseudomonadati; phylum Planctomycetota; class Planctomycetia; order Pirellulales; family Pirellulaceae; genus Stieleria; species Stieleria neptunia. Next base: position 10,202,616 of record NZ_CP037423.1, read on the forward strand.
CATCGCGAACAGGTGCTACGAGCAGCCTTCGAGCTCCGCGAGCATCTGTTGGCGTATGCCCGGTCCTTATTGGGTAACTATGCCGCCGCCGAAGATGCCGTCCAGGAAGCGTTTCTGGTCGTGGTCAAGAAACACGAGAACTTCCAAGAGGGGACATCGTTGCTGGCGTGGTGTCGGGCGATCGTGCGAATCGAGGTCTTGAAGGCAAAAGATCGCTACCATCGCGACCGAAGCCTGATCGAACGAGTGCTCGATGATTCCGTTGACGCTGCGTTTGAAGAATTTCAAAAGTCACGGTCGCAAATGGATGCCGACCGGCGAAGAGATGCCTTGGCGGACTGCGTTGAAATGCTTTCTGAGCAGGCGCAAGGAGTCTTGCAGGCGCGGATGGCAGATGAACTGGGATACCCACAGATCGGTGAGCGATTGAGTATGTCGATCGAAGCCGTCCGGAAATCACTGTTCCGATCCAAGAAGCAGGTGCGCGAGTGTGTCGAATCGAAGCTGAGGCCAATCTAATGGGTAGTGCGGTGCAATGAGTGATTCTGACAAACCCGATGATGACGTATGGGATGATCTGGTTGAGCGACACTTGCGAGGTGAGCTGAACCAGCGCGAACAAGAACAACTCGCGGGATGGCTCGACAGCGATGCCTCGCTTCGCGAAGACTTTGTGCGACAGGCCACCTGGGATACCGAGTTGACCGAAGTGGTTCGCAGCGGCGGTGATCGTCAATCCGAGATGGCAACCTTGCTCGCCGGTAAGGATGACATGCAGCCACGGCGAACGCCTGCAATCATGCGAGCACTGCTGGCCGTCGCCGCGACGACGATTCTTGCTCTGTCCTACGCACTAGTAAATCAAGAGGCCGCCCCCGAAACAATCGCCACTGATCAATCCAGCGGCTCTGTCGCCCGCATTACCGGGCTGAGCGGTTCGCTGATTTGGACCGGTGATCGGGGCGAGTTGGTGCGTGACATTCGCGTCAGCACCGAGTTGGCTGGAGGCACGATTGAGGGGCTCTCACCGGATTCCTGGTTCGAATTGCAGTTCAACGACGGCTCCGAGGTCACGACCTCCGGCGCGTCCATGTTGACGTTTAGCGACGACGGACAGAAGCGATTGCGTCTGCGTGAAGGCCGCATGTCAGCCGATGTGGCTCCGCAACCGGTTGGCAAGCCGATGGTCATTCAAACTCGTTCTGCAACGCTAACCGTGTTGGGAACGAGTTTCGACGTCGAGGCCGAGTTGCCGGCCACCGCAGTCAGCGTCCGAGAAGGAACGGTGCGCGTGACGCGCACCAGCGACGGCAAGGAGATCGATGTGTCGGCAAATCATCGCGTCGTTGCGGCTGCCGACCAGGACTTCGAACGCAGGCAAATCGCCGGCGTGATTCGAAACTGGGAAAGCCGCATCGACCAAGGTCCCGATGAGACGTTTGGAAAGTGGATTGCCGCTACCGAGACTTCCCCGGCATTACTGAAGGCCGTGGCGTTTGTCCCCGAGCAAAATCCAAATGTGGTCCTTTACTTGTTGGGGTTGGGAGTCCGCAGCGATGAAGGTGCTCCCATTGAAGTGAACGAGGACTCACGCTTCGAGATCCATGGAAAGATCGACGTCCAGACGGAGATTTACTTTGGAATTCAAGTGGCCTACGCCAACGGCGATTTCGCAGGCAAGTTTCGGGCAAAGTGCATTGTCCGGCGCGACAATTCGGGCAATTTCGTCGCCAGAGCGGATCTTTCCGACTTCGGGCTCGACCCGTCCGTTGCCGCCTACAAGGACAAACTCGCACCGTCCCCCGAGGGGTTGTTTGTCAACGGAGTTTGGAGCTTTACCCATTCCGAGACGCCATCGGGACTGCGAATCAGTGAAGTCGCACTCGCCAATCCCGGCAACCCTTGAAACCATATTGCGTGGCCCAAAAGAACTGAAGGCGTTTTGGTGAACAGCGACCCCGACCCGATTCCCGCCGACAATCCTGGCGCAGTCACCGGCGTGTACATGCAGGGCAATTGCACGCAAGTCGATGCCGATTGGAACAACGGCCGATCGCCGATGCCCTCCGTTCCATCGGACTGCGCCCGAAACAATTCGATGAGCGGGCAAGCGTGTTTGTTGTGTCCCAAACGAAGCCGGCCAGCATCGAAAAGAGAGCGAACGAGCGGGGCGTCCCGCGTTCGCAAAAGAAAAGAAATACACCCGGCAGGATTCGAACCTGCAACCCTCGGTTCCGAAGACCGATGCGCTATCCAGTTGTGCCACGGGTGCTCGTCTTTCCTAACTCGTTGCCGTCCAATGTGTTACGGGCAGATCAAAAGAAGCTAGTTCAGTCACCAACAGTCCAGATTTTACATAGTTTTCGGACTTGTCACAGGAGTTCTCGGACACTTCTCGGACACTTCTCGGACAAATCATGATGCAATCATTTGGGATTGAAAGTTTCAGTACAGCTCATACCGGTTCAGCCACTTTGGCAATTTCGTAATGAAGGTGGAACGAACTAAGCTAGCTGTTTCGGTAGTGCCGCGCAGCTCCGCTACGAAGCAGATCTGATGTATGAGCTCCTGATTTTGCAAATCGTTGTTGACGGCTTCAGCTAGCAGCATTGAAGCTGAGTCCTTGTAGCCTCCCAATGCCGCGTCATGCATTGGAGCCTTGCTCCGGCTAGTCAACACTACCGTTCTGTTGCCGGGCTTACCGTGTAGGAGGCCAGTCAAAGCATCTGGTTAGTGCTCCGCAAAATAAGTCGAAAAAAACTCTGATTCGCCAATTACTCTCGCACAATTCTGAGCCTAACCATGCATACCATGGTAGGGTATGCGTTTCATGCCAATTCAACCGCCCGGAAAGCAACGATGTCTACCCGCGAGCTAGCTACAAAGGACCCTGTATGTGGAATGAACGTGCAGTCGGGGCAGGCGCGACACACGGAGTATCAGGGGACCTCTTACTTTTTTTGTAGCGAGGGGTGCCAGAAAAAATTTGAGGCCGATCCTGCTGGCGTGTTGGCGGCACGTGCCGAAAAAGAATCGACACAGGCGATGAGTGACTCCGACCCCTTGTCGCCTGGTGGCCATGAAAGTGGTGCATCGGAGTCGACCGGTGCGGACGATACTCTAGAAAGGTCAACGGCGATTTTCACCTGTCCGATGCATCCTGAAATCGAGCAGGCTGGGCCGGGAGACTGCCCGATTTGCGGGATGGATTTGGAGCCGAAGGTTGCCCAAGTGGAAAGCCACGGCGATCACGATCAGTACATTGATATGAAGAGACGTTTCTGGGTCGGCGTTACGCTGTCGCTCCCGCTGTTGGTGATTGCGATGGGTCCGATGGTAGGAGTTCGTTTGACGGATTTTTTGTCAAGTGGCGTGTCATCATGGCTGCAGCTCGTGTTGGCTACTCCAGTCGTGTTCTGGTGTGGATGGCCACTATTGGCGCGCGGAGCGAAGTCGTTTCGCTCGATGAGCCTAAATATGTTCTCGTTGATAGCGGTCGGAACGCTGGCCGCCTATCTCTTCAGTCTTGTTGTTGTGCTGGTTCCTGGAGCAATCCCCGAAGCCTTTTTCGAAAATGGCGTTCCGCCGCTCTATTTCGAAGCGGCTGCGGTAATCATCACCTTGGTACTCTTGGGGCAAGTTTTGGAATTGCGAGCCCGGCAGCAGACCGGCGGGGCCATCCGTGAGTTGATGCAGTTGGCACCGGACACCGCACACCGAATTACTGACGATGGTGAAGAAGAAGTTTCGCTCGATGAAGTTCAAAAAGGTGATCGACTGAGAGTACGTCCGGGAGAGAAGGTGCCCGTTGATGGCAAGGTCGTGAGTGGTTCGAGCAGTGTGGACGAATCGATGCTGACCGGTGAGCCGATTCCGGTAAAAAAATCAGAAGACGATGATGTGACTGGCGGTACGCTAAACCAAACGGGAGCACTCGTGATTGAGGCTATCGGAGTAGGCGGCGATACCGTGCTCAGTCGCATCGTGCAAATGGTTGCCGACGCGCAGCGAAGTCGGGCTCCCATTCAAAAACTAGTTGACATCGTGGCCCGATACTTCGTCCCAGCAGTGATCGTCTGTTCGATCCTGGCCTTTGTCGGATGGGCTCTGTTTGGCCCAGAACCTCGATTGGCTCACGCATTCGTGGCCGCGGTTGCAGTACTGATCATCGCTTGCCCATGTGCTTTGGGCCTGGCAACGCCCATGTCTGTGATGGTTGGTGTCGGACGCGGTGCAAAAGAAGGCGTGTTAATCAAAAACGCTGAAGTGCTCGAAGTGATGGAGAAGGTTGACACGGTCGTCGTCGACAAAACGGGAACACTGACGCAGGGGCGACCGGAAGTCACGGCGGTCGAGACATTCGGTACCTGGGGCGAAGACGACGTGTTGCGGATGGCTGCGGCGGTAGAGAGCCAGAGTGAACATCCGCTTGCTCAGGCGGTCGTCCGGCGAGCGAAAAGCGACGATCTACAATTGGCTGAGGCGAGCGATTTCAACAGCATCACCGGTGGCGGTGTTCATGCCCGAGTCGGTCAGCACGAGGTTGTGATTGGCAAAGCGGACTTGCTTGACGAACAAGGCGTGACCGGTGTCGATGCGGGCCGAGAGAAAGCAGGTTCGCATCAAGCCGAAGGTGCAACGGTAGTGTTTGTCTCGATTGACAACTCGCTCGCTGCGATCCTCGCCATTACCGATCCGATCAAGGAAAGCACGCCCTCGGCATTGAATACGCTGCATCATCTCGGGTTAAAGGTCGTGATGCTGACAGGCGATGCTGAACTGACCGCGAAAGCCGTGGCAAACGAGTTGGGCATTGATGAGTTTCATGCGGGCGTTTCACCTAAGGACAAACACGAATTTGTCCAGAAACTGAAGCGAGAAGGCAAGATCGTCGCGATGTGCGGTGATGGAATTAACGACGCACCGGCATTAGCCGAGTCCAACGTGGGCATTGCGATGGGAACCGGAACTGGCGTCGCGATCGAGTCAGCGGGTGTCACACTCGTAGGCGGTGACCTACGGGGGGTCGCGGCGGCGGGTAACCTGAGCCGAAAGACGATGAGTAACATCCGGCAAAATCTGTTCTTCGCCTTCATTTACAATGCCCTCGGTATTCCCGTCGCGGCGGGGCTTCTGTACCCATTCTTTGGCGTTTTGCTCAGTCCTATGATTGCTGCAGCGGCGATGAGCTTGAGCAGTGTGTCCGTGATTGCGAACGCATTGCGTCTTCGAACAGCCAAGCTGACCTGAATGGCTTTCGTGTTAGCGACGGATCTTTCACGGATTTCTTTGGTTTTCCGTGAAGAAACGACCTTCAGCGATCATCTAAACTCCACACATGGTTGAAAATTCGCACTCCCGTGGCGAAACGTCGCCTAAAGGAGTGCTGATGTTCGTAAGCGAAGTGGTGATTGAGCGAGCGATTTACGGTGAGTCGGAGGCTCAGCGCGAGATTTACGAGGCACTTTATCCTCGCGTCTACCGGCTGGTCCGGCGGATCGCTGGTGAAACGGATGCGGACGATGTGAGCCAAGATGCGTTCATGCAGGTGCTGTCGAAGCTGGATTCGTATGGCGGCAAATCTGCATTCGCAACTTGGGTCCATCGTGTCGCAGTCAATCAGGCTCTGCAGCACGTCCGCTCTCGCAGTCGGCATCCAGCCGAACCGCTCTACGAGAGTTCGATGACCGGACATGACACGAGAGGACCAGCTGGGTTATCCGAGCTTTTGGACGCGGCGATGCATCGAATTGATGTCGAGCTGAGATTAGTCTTCCAGCTCAAAGAGATTGACGGGATGGCCTACGCAGAGATCGCGCAGACGGTGGGAATTCCCGAGGGGACAGTTGCCTCGCGAATGAATCGAGCAAGGCGCGAACTTCAGCTACAACTTATTGATCTTGGGTGGGAACCTTAACATGCGATGCCAAGAAGCCGCTGAAAAGCTTTCGGCTTACTTTGATAATGAACTCGACAGTGAAATTGCGGCCCAAGTGAGCCAGCATGCGGAGTCGTGTTCAGCCTGCCAAGCCGAATTGCGATCTTTTGCGGGGATTCGCGAGCTAGCGACGCAGTATCGTGAACCGGCCGCCAAAGCGCCGTCCTGGGAGGCGTTTGCCTCGCGAATGAATTCCGCGGAGCCGATGGTACTGCGTGCGTCTGCGAAAAAGCCCAGCGGCCGTCAGAGATTGAAAGATACCGCAATCATCATCGGCGCGCTCGCGGCCTCTGTTTTAGTATTGCTGTCGCTTCGACAAGGCCAAGTGCCGAGTGAACACACGGTTGCCCAACAGCATTCGCATGACCATTCTCATCCCGGAGCAATGGCTGGCATGGCGCCAACGCCCATCGACTTTCAAGATGTCGTTCTGGATTTCGATCAGGATTCCAACATGGCCGTAAGTTCGTTTGCTTCCAAGTACGACGGAACAGAAGTGTCGATTGACGAAGCAGAAAAGGACATGGGCTTCCGACCTCAGGCGAGAAAGTCGCTTCCTGCGGGCGTTCAGTTGGTTTCGACACGATTGTTGAAATTGCCTGAATGCAACTGCGCCGAAGGCGAATGTTTATGTGGTCCGGATGGTTGCAATTGCGTCGCATGTGTTTGCCAGCGTCCCGACGGATCGACGTTCATGCTGGTCGAAAAGTGCAAGTCTCAAAAGGTGAGTTTCGGCGATTTGCCGGTACAGCTTGTACGTCGAGGAAATCGAGAGTTGCAGGTTACTCAAGGCAAGAATGGGCTAGCCGCTTCTTGGGAAGGCACTCACGCAAGGATGACCGCGATTGGTTTGCGTGATGAGATCGAATTGGGCGTGCTTTTGGCGGCGAACTGAGAAGACTAAGTCCACCCGTTCGATGTGCGAATCGTTTTCGCGGTCGAAAACTCACGGCACAGCCACAAGCGCAGAGCTACTGTCGATTCTCCTATCAGCCACGCGTGCAATCTCGCAGTAAGGGGCCGACGCACAAGCAGCCTTGGCAGTACCCCAAGACCGATCCACGCCGTTACCGCAGCCGCTAGTTCTATAGACAACTTGCACGGCACTAACGAGCGCAGCCAACGGTCAAGAGCTGGCTGCGTTTTCTGTCTATCAATGGCGATCGTCTTTTTCACGTAGCATCATTTCAGAAGTCCCCAATCAAACATGCGAGAGACCGATGAGCAGGTCGAATAGGAATCGAGTCGGAGGAAACAGTTCGCCATCGCGGCGATCACAATGCAAGCGTACCCCTTGCACGGTAAAGATGACGCAGGTGGTTTTAGCTCGCTTTTCCTCCCACTGCCTCTCCGTCACATCCAAGCTACAATGGATTTTTTACCCGACTCTCAGCGAAGTCGCTCTCGCATTCAATTGAACGATCCTCTGTAATCCCATGCTTACCAACGACGAAAAAAGGAAACTCAACAACCGACTTCGCCGCGTCGTAGGGCAGGTCGAGGCTGTCGGGCGGATGATCGAGAACGAGGATTATTGTGTGGACATTCTGATGCAACTGTCGGCGGCAACAGGCGCTCTGGGAAAAGTCGGCCAGATCGTTTTGGAAGAGCATCTAAAAACGTGCGTTGCTGAGGCGGTTCAGAATGGTAACGCGAAAGAACGCGAGGAAAAGATTGACGAACTGGTGAAACTGTTTCGCAAGTATGCGGGAGTCATTGATTGACGTGGAACGATTCGTCCTACTCGCTACCAGCTTGCACTCGCTCGAACCCTGCATGACCAATCATCGCGCCACGCATCGAGGTGGCTAGACTGACGAATCGTTTTTTTGGATGCTCACTCGATCTCAATTCTTCAGCCATTCCCACTATTCTTGGGAAATCGTCCGGTTTCTTCGGTGAGCTGTCGATTCGTGAAGTTTTCGGGGATTCAGAGCATCCAACCAGTTCAGCTCAATTTTTCTGAGCGTTTATCAATTCCGATGTGAGGAACTTATGAAACGCATCAAGACGCCTGCGTTTTGGCGACGGCTCCCGTTGACGCGTCAACTACTGCTGGCAGTCAATTCCTTTCTGCTGGTAATTGTCGGAAGCTTTCTATTCGTTGACCATCGGCTCCGCGTGCGGCGAGCAGTGCAGCAGACCAAAGTCGCTTTGGCAGAGGAGGCAAAGACGTTGTATGAATCTGCTGCCGCCATCGAGGGGGAGAGCACGGAGCCCATTCAGAAACTGGTCGACAGTGTTTGTGCGCGGATGAATTCTGATGATTCGCCCGGTCATCATATCGCTTTGCAGTGGCAGGGCGAGTTTCTGCAAGCTCAGTCACATGGTCGGGCGTCACCGCAAATGTTTGATGCCATGATGGCGGCTGCTAGTCCTCAATCAAGCGAACGCGGGCGTTGATTTTGGATGACGGCTGTAGATTTCCGAGGCGCAGCGGGGCACGCGGGAGCACTGCTCCTTATCAAAAATTTCGCAATGTATGGTGCTCAATGTTTCGTTTCTCGGGTTAGGCGTTAGCGGCGGTACCGGAGCGTCCGGACTCCGGCTTCGTTGGTTGCGACGTGTCACGTTCGAAGCGGCATCGCAATATGGTCACTGAGCGTGAACAAATTTTCGACGCCGAGACGGTATGTCAGAATCCGCAACTTCAACTGACGCGATGAGCGGATGACTTGGGCCGGGATCTGGATCAACGATGTCAGGAACGTCGAAAACTCCATTTTGATCACGCGGTCACGGAGCCGCTTCCTCGCCTTCTTCTGACCCGGATTCCCTTTGACGCGGACCATCAGTCCACTCCAAAGCTTCAGCGTCCAGGCAAGAGAAGCGAACAACATGTACGCCCAATTGCTTTCCAGTGAATCCAGTGGCGCGGTCAATGCGTGACTCGCCTTGAGCTGGCTAATCGTGTTTTCCTGATCGCAGCGATGATTGCCGTCTCCGATCAATTCACGCGACTGCTTTTCTTGCTTTGGTTCATTGCTGATGTAGAAGAAGTACTTTTCGGTGCTGAACAGGAATTGCTGTCCGGTCGTGACGTCGATGTTTTTGCGAACAGCAACCATCCGGTAGGGACGCTTGCAGTTGCCGGGCTGATACGGAAACTCAGCGTAGCTTTCAGCACGCAGTTTTTTGTTCTCGTAGCCATTTTCTACGACGATTTGCTCTTTGTAATTCGGACGTTTTGCACGCGGATTTTTCGAAGTCGATCTTTGCCGCCGGAGCGGTTTCCATGCCGATTCGTCGAGGGAATCGGCAATTGCAGTCAGTGTTTTGTTGGCGTCATAACCAAACACAAAACGGACGCCCTGCGCGTCCCATCGATCGAGATGTTGAGTTGACGAAAAGTCTGTGTCACCACGCAACAGGATCTTTCGAAACCCGGCACTGCGACACAATTCGATCGCCCTGTCGAAGTAGAACGATGAGCCTTCACCGCTGGGACGATTGCCGCTGCGGTTGGCCAGATACAGCAACTCTTTGGTTTCCGCGAGCGTTACAACCAGTGGATGGTATCCCCACTGACCTTTGTAGTTGATTCCGACGCCCTCCTTCTTTTCACCGCAAGTCTCAACCATCGTACCATCGGCTTCAATCGTGGCCTGCTCGAAGAACGCATCGGATTGTTGCTTCCAAACCTTCTTGCGTGCCGCGTTAATTCCCTGCATCAAGAGCAGTAGCTTGAAACCATCAAAACGGCGGCAGAAGTCACCAGCGGTTGTCGGATCGGGAATCCGTTCTGCGCCGAGTGCATCCAGGTACGCCTGGTCGGTGCGGCGATGCTCTAAATGTTCGAGGCAGGTCCCCCCGGCCAATAGATTCAGGGCAATATTGAGCACGTGGTCGGCTTCGTCGTACGGCGCGTGAAGCTTAAACACTGGCGCGGACTGGTTGATGTGCTTTCGCAATCCGAGTTGCTGGACAAGCTGCATGATCATGCCGATTCCACCGCAGGAGATCGCCTCAACTTTATTGGCCAGTTCGTACTTCGCCCGCAAAGGGCGAATCATGGGCGTATGCGTCTTGCCCTTCTTCTTATCGATACGTTGCAAAAGAACTCGCTTGCGGCGCTGAAATCGACGGCGTAAATTGTCGTTCACTCGAAATCCTCTGCTGAGTGAGTGCGTTGAAGTTGTAGTTACCTCCAATACACCCGCAAAACGCCGAGGGTTTCGAGTTTTTTCAGATTTTCATCATCCAGTGTTCGCTTGATTGAGGGCTAGTGGACATGCGGACTTAGAGCCGATGGCTGGTTCGATGGTTGTGGGATCATTCGGGGGTCCAGCCGGGCAGGTCCTCGTTTCAGAAAAGCGATCGAACATCTTGGCAATCGCTCGGGATGGACTCGTTCGTCAGATGATTGCGGTTCTTCTCGCCGGTTCCATCGCGGCACTTCTGGCAAACCTCGTGTTGAGAAAGATCGTGACAAAACCAATCCGGCGATTGGTCACGTCATTGCAAAGCCTTGGCGACGGAAAATTGGAATCACGAGTTGACGTCCATAGTTGTCGCGAACTGACTTATCTTGGCGAACAGTTTAACGACATGGCGGCGAAATTGGATGCGGCCGAACGTGATCGACGCGTGCACATGGCAAAAGCGAGGGCGATCCAGCAGAACCTTCGGCCGAGTACCCAAGTCATCCCTGGAGTGAATATTGCAGAACTATTCGAGCCTGCTGATGACGTCGGTGGCGATTACTACGACGTCATCCGGCTGAGTGACAACTCAACACTCTTGTGTATCGCAGACGTCAGCGGTCACGGTGTGCCTGCGGCGATGGCAGCGACGCTGTTGAAAGCGTTTGTAGCTGAGGCGGCGAAGCAATCCCATCATCCGGCAGAAATTCTCACTCGCGTCAATCAACAGTATCACGAGTACGTCGTGATGGGCCACTTCGCTACGATGGTTCTCGTCCGCATTGACGTGGCCGAACAGCGATTAACCTATGCAAATGCTGGCCATGAATTGCCGTTTCTGCAATGCGGCGATGAACCGGTCAGGCGGCTGGATCATAGTGATCTGATCTTGGGAGTTGAGGACGACACGACTTATGAAGAATGCTGCCTTCCGATTTGTATCGGAGCGAAACTGATACTGGTCAGCGATGGGGTCACCGAGGCTTTCAACCCATACGAAGAACAGTTCGGTACTGAGCGAGTTAGCGACACGATTGCAAAGGCAATCGGTGAACACGCTTCGGACTTAGTCGGGCGATTCGATTCGGAACTCGAAGCCTTTCGTGATGGCCGTGCGGCATTCGATGACACGACGCTCGTCGTTGCCGAATTGGTGGCATCAGACTAGTCGAAGTAGCCATCGTTGATTAAGCGAAAACAGATCACACCGGTTGCGACCAGCATGACAACTCCACATTTGATCCTTTGACTGCGGACGTTCCTCGCGAAATTCTTAGGAACTTTAATTCGACGCAGTGGCGATGGACCTCAAAGACACTGATCAGTCGTAGGGAGCCGCGCGTTCATCGCCGGCGTACCTGCCCGTGGGGACTTCGCCAAAGAATGGCTGGTCCGGATAGCCAGCACCGTACAGTGGGGCATCCTTAAAAAGCCGCGCCTTACCCACTTCCCGAAACCCCATCCGATTGACACTGCGAAGCGCCGATCTGTTCGTGCATTCAGTGGTCAAGAAAAGTTTTCGGACACCATGATCTGGCAGTTGCTCCGCCGCATAGGACATCAACACAGCGTATAAACGCTGACCGCGATAGGCAGGCAGAATAAAAACATGAAAAACGAAGCCAGTATCATCCGGCAGGAAAAGAGGTAGTTGCGTATTGTCACGGGGTACCCATCGTGATTCATTTCAGCCGGAACATCGCCGAGGGCGAACCCGGCGAGCCGTTCACCGTCCATGGCAGCGAAACAAATCGCCTGATCGTTGCGAAGCCAATTCGCATGTCCTTCATCCAGATAGTTTTCCTCGCCCAGATGCTGTCGAAGATCGCTTTCGGACCACTGCACCACCGTCAAGTTTTTCCGGGCAGTGGATACGCGAAAGGCTTGCAAACTCGCAGCCGAAGAACAGTGTCTGGTTGGCGATCGCGAATCGACGCATCACCCGATAAGGTAACTGTTTCAGGCGGGTGAGGAATGACACCGGCTGACTCTGCGGTCGGACTAATGGCAACAACTGCCGCCCCCGCCCGATGAAGCACGTTTCGGCGGACTGGTGTAGCTCGCCGACGGTTGAGGGCTTGGTGTGTAATCCTGCGAAAAGTCAACATCCGAGGTGCCGTACTCGATGTTTGCTGCCGCTTGCTGGGCGTACTGTTCCGCGGTCATTTGCTGGGCGACTTGTTTCTTCCGCCAGGGCAATCCACCTGTGCATCCGGTTGTGCTGAAGGCCGCAGCGACGACCGTGAGGCTAACGAAGCGAGATAGTTTTGCGTTCATCGGAACGTCCTTGTTGTGGTTACAAGTGGAAATCGTTTCCACCTTGGAATTGGAGTATGCCGAACGGCTCGGCAAAAAAGGGCGGGGACGGCGTGTAAGCGTCATCACCGAAGTGAATCAACAAGGACACCGCCCCCGCGTTTCGGCGAAATTGAAGAAGTGATCAATCTCACTGGATGAGTGCCCCTACATCCAATCTCCACTTCCGCCTATCGAAGCGTTGGAGCAATTACCCCCTGCTGTGCGAGAACGGCCAACCACTTTTGAGGTTCCGCCGCAATCTTCTTCGCGCAGCCAGGGCAGCAGATATAAATCGCTTTGCCAGCGGCATGAACTTTATAGGGGCCACCCATCGCGTCGAGTGGTTCATCCATCACAGGGCATTTCTGTTGAGCAGCGATAAAGGGATTGTCCTCGGCACTGACTTTGAAGATCCCTTCGCGAACTTGTTCGGTGCCAGCAGCAACGCTCCCGGACACCCCGACTCCCCCGCTCCCCATCTGGTTTTCGTAGACCATTGCCAGGTACTTTGCTGGTTCGGCTTTGATCTTTTTGATGCAGCCCTTGCAGCACAAGAAGATCGGCTTGTCACCGACCATGACCTTGATCGGATTCCCCATGCTCCCCAGTGGTTCATCCATCACGGGGCAAACCTTTTGCCGAGCAATTAAAGCCGCGTCCGCCTGAGTCGAAGAGGTCACGGAAATGCTGAAGTCGCCAGCGCTCGCTCCTTCACTTCCGACTCCCCCACTCCCCTTCTGATCGCCATAAACCATCGCCAAGTACTTCGCTGGTTCCGCTTGGACCTTCTTGATGCAGCCCTTGCAACACAGATAGATTGGCTTGTCGCCAACGGTCACTTTGATCGGTGTGCCCATGCCACCGAGCGGCTCGTCCATCACGGGGCAGACTTTCTGCTCAGCGATCGCCTTCGCGTCGGCCGCCGTCGAAGTTGCTACGGTTATTTGAGGACGTCCGGCCGCGTACTTCGCGGGATCGGACTTGACGGCATTTACGCAGCCACCACAACAAACGAAGACACGCTGGCCGTTCACGTCCACGGCCACGGGATCACCCATGCTGCCGAGAGGCTTGCCGCTGACGGGACAGATTTTTTGGCGTGCAATCGCGGCGGCGGCGAGCTGGATTTCGCTGGCCGGAACCGTTGCCACTTCCTTCAGGCTGAGCGGTTGCCCGCTACTGGATTCGATACCGACGAGTTGGATGTCAATCTCGATCTGACGTCCAGCAATCTGGGAAAGGTTCACCGGGGCGGTCAGGCCGCCCTTGCCATCGGGCAACAAATCGTAGCGGTAACGTTTCGCATTGCCCTCGACACGAAGTGATGCGGCTCCGCGACCTTGGTTGACCGACACGGCTCGGCCGTTGCGGTCGTAGACGAACATTTGAATGCCGCCTTGTGAAACGACCGTTTCCAATTGAACGCCACCGGCTTGTTTCAAAGAACCGCCGTGGGGTCCGGCGACCGGACGAGCAAGTTCGGACGCCATCGTCTGACCCGGCATCGTGTGGTTGTGACCAGCATGATTGTGCTGAGCAACCGCTGTTGAGGCCAAAGTAACCGTGAACAAGGCGGCAAATAGGGTTTTGTACTTCATCGAAATTCATTCCTTTCTAAGCGTATGCGACCGATTCCTTTGGCCGCTTCGGTTGTCAGTTGGATGCCTGGCGACCAGGAATCCTTCACCTGTTTCTAAAAAAAATCTGGGAGTCTGGGAGACAAGGAGCACAATTTCTCCCTGACTCCCCCCTCTCCGTGTCTCCACTAAGCTGCACTCCCCATCGCTTCCGTTGGCATTTCTTCGGTTCCTTCCCAAAGCTCATCCTTAAACCCAAACCGCATCTTCATTTCCAGGTAGGCGCTGTAGAGCGTTGGGACGATGAACGACGTGAACGGCTCGGCAAGCATGCCACCAAAGACCGGGATCGCCATCGCGCGGGCCACGTCGGCTCCGCGACCGGTTGCAATCAGAACCGGGACCAGGGCGGCCAAGGTCGTTACCGTCGTCATCATGCAGGGGCGAATACGCTTCAATCCGGCTTCGTAGACAGTGTCGCGGATGTCCTGAACGGACGTGACCTTTCGTTTTTGCAGCAACTGATGGATGTAAGTCGCCATCACGACGCCATCGTCCACGGCGAGGCCGAAAAGCGCGATGAAGCCAACCCAGACGGCGGTGTTGAGTTCCACCTCCATCCATGCCACCAAGATCATTCCGCCAGCGAACGCGACCGGAATGCCCGTGAAGACGGCCATCGCAATCGGCAAATTGCGGAATTCAAAATAGATCAACAACAAATTGATCATGATCACCACGGGGATGATCCACATCAACCGCAAGTTGGCCTCAATCTGGTTGCGAAAACTGCCGACCGCTTCGAGCGAGTAGCCGGCGGGAAGCCCCAAGTGATCCGGGTGGGATGGCGGAAGCGATTGAGCCACACGAAGTTGATCTTCGATCGCCGTCACCGATTCCAAATCACCCTGCGAACCATTCGTCATGAAGGAAACGTGAGCAACCAGCCGTCCGTTTTCGCTATTGATCGCTCCCGGTCCCCAAGTCGTTTCCAGCGTTGCTAATTCTTCTAACGGTACAACCGCTCCACTGTGCGTGACCACGGGTAGTCGATTGAGTTGGTCGATGCGTTCGCGAAGATCACGGTTGTAACGCAATCGCACGGGATACCTTTCGCGGCCTTCGACGGTCTTGATAAGATTCATTCCGCCGAGGGCAGTCTCTATGACTTGGTTGACCATCGAAGCACTCATGCCGTAACGAGAGGCGGCTTCGCGATCGACCGTGAATTCGATATAGGGTTTTCCGAGCACGATGTCCGGGTTCACCGTTCCCTCGTTGATGACCGGTGACTTCTTCAACGTTCCCGCCACGTCCATCGCGGCGCTGGCTAGCGTCTTCAGGTCGTCGCCATACACTCGAATCGCCATCGGTGCCTTGATGCCCGATTGCAGCATCACGACTCGGCCTTCGATCGGTTGCAAAGCCGACGCGGGGGTGACACCCGGAAGTGTGGCGACTTTGTTGATCTCATCCCAAACATCACGCGCCGTCACGCCCTCGCGCCATTCGCTTTCAGGTTTAAGCATGACGTAGGTTTCGACCATCGCCGCAGGAGCCGGGTCCAGCGCCGACTCAACGCGACCGATCTTACCGAGCACGTCTTTGACCTCATGAATCTGGCCGATCAAAACATCTTGCGTTTGCAACACCTGCATCGCTTGCGAAAAGCTGGCTGCGGGATACAGCGTCGGCATGTAAAACCAACTGCCTTCGTCCAACGCGATCCAGTCGTCGCTTTGCAGTCCGGTAAAAACGTGTTTGGCATCAACGTAGCCGGGGAAGTCGTTTAGTTCAGCACCGAATACGCGGGCAATACGTTCGATTGGCTGCAAAACCACTGGCATCCCGAAATAGGCTCCAAGTCCAACGAACAGCAAAATGACCGGAAACGAAAGTGCGAACACCTTGTGATTCAGAGCGTGCTTCAATCGGGCCGCATAAACCCAATGAACAAATCGACTCGACGGAATCTCTTCGATCGGACGAATTCGTTCGCGAAGAAGTTGCCAACCAAAGACGAAAGCGAGCAACCCAGCTGCCACGGTGATCATCCATTGCTCGACACCAAAGTGCTCGGCAAGGTCATCGCCCCACATAAAATGCGAGGTTGCGGCGAGTAAAGCGGAAAACGCGACACCAGCACTTAGTGCGGTGCGTTTTCTATAGTTAGCACTTCGCAGCATGATACGGCTCAATGCGGGCACAATCGTGACAGCAGTGATCATCGCAGCGGCAATTGCGAATGTTTTCGTATAAGCCAACGGCGAGAACAGACGGTAATCGCGGCCAGTCAAAAAGAACACGGGCAAGAAACTGACTATTGTCGTTAAAACGGCTGTGACGACCGCCGGAGCGACCTCGATAGTCGCCTCGTAGACGATTTCCGTCCTCGACTTCTCCCGATCTGCTCCACTGCGTGTCTCCCCATCTTCCTTCTCCCAGTCCGCCAAATGCTGGTAGATGTTTTCGGAGACGATGATCCCCATGTCGACCATCGTGCCGATCGCGATGGCAATGCCTGCCAGCGACATGATGTTCGCCTCGACTCCCACGAAGTGCATCGCGATGAAGGAAATCAAAACAGCGGCCGGCAAACAGATCGCAACGACGAAACTGCTGCGGATGTGAAGCAGGAAAAGTAAGATGATGACTGCGGTGATGATGATCTCATCACGCAGTGCGTGCGTCAGCGTCGCCATCGTCTCGTCGATCAACCCGCTGCGGTCGTACACGCCGTGAATCTTGACGCCCTTGAGCGCCGGCTCGATCGCAGCGATCTTGGCTTTGACACGGTCGATGACCACGCGAGGGTTCTCGCCATAGCGCATCACCACCACGCCGCCGACTGCTTCGGAACCGTTGTAATCCAACGCACCGCGACGGAAATCAGGCCCGAGTTGGACCTGCGCCACGTCACTCACACGGACCGGCACACCTTCTCGCTGAAGAATGACGGTATCTTCGATGTCGGAGACGGCTTTGGACTGATCGCCATCGGTTCCCAGGAAACCTTTGCCGCGAACGATGAATTCCATTCCCGTCGATTCGACCGTCTTGGCACCGACATCCAGGTTCGACCCCTTGATTGCCATCGCCAGTTTGTCCAGCGAGACGTTGTAGAATCGCAGTTTGTCTGGATCGACCTCGATTTGATATTGGCGGACGTAACCACCGATCGACGCGACTTCGCTGACCCCTTCGACCGCTTGCAATTCGTACTTCACAACGAAGTCTTGCAGGCTGCGAAGTTCGGCGAGACTCATGCCGTCTTCGGGCGGTTGCAGCGTGTAGTAGTAGACTTGTCCGAGTCCAGTTGCATCAGGACCGAGTTGCGGAACGACACCATCGGGCAACTGCGATGCGGCACTGCCGAGTTGTTCCGAGACTCGACTTCGAGCCCAGTAGAAGTCAATCGAATCCTTGAAAGTGACCTGCACAAAGCTGTAGCCGAACATGCTTTTGCCGCGAACGGATTCAGCACCGGGAACAGCCAGCAACGATACACTCAGCGGATAAGTGACCTGGTCCTCGATGTCTTTCGGCGAACGCCCCGGCCATGGTGTCAACACAATGACCTGGTTTTCACCGACATTCGGAATCGCGTCGATCGGAACCGCCTTAAATGCGAACCAGCCGCCGACGCTGAGGCCAATCGTCAGCATGACGACCAGCCACGGTTCTTTGACGCAAAAGCGTATGAGTAGAGTTAGCATTGTTGGCCTCCCTCCAGTGGACCAAAATTCTTGGCACGCACCTGACACAATTTTGATCGCTCGTTCATTGCATCTCTCCGTTGTCCGTGCCAAATCCAACCACCTTGAAACTCACTTCTTGTCCATCGCCGTTGGCGGTATTTATGGCCAGATCGCGAACCGTCTCGCCGCACGTCAGCATCTCGCTGCCCCAGTACGGGTTTTGCAATTCACCGCCGGGTTGCATCCAATCGCCGCCACCGCCGGGGACCATCGGGCAATACATGTGGACCAGCGACTTGGCGGTTTTAGGGCCGCGTGCAATCGTTGCGGCGTGCAACATCGCGTGGCTGACACTGCGATACGCTTCGCGAGCGGTTTCGAGGGAACCGTCCATCCGCGACGCTCCGCGACGGGCGCTAGCGAATCGTGTTTGTGCTGTGTCAGGAACTTCCGCCAACATTTCCAGCTTGTTAAGTGAATCCAGTAGAGTATTGAGCGCAACGGGTGGTGGCGTCACGTCGGCCGCCATCGCGCATTGAATCTCAAAATAGGCATCGTATGCCCGATCGAATTGCTCGCCGGATTGACCCGCAAGCATCACAGGATCACGACTGGGGAGATCAAGCGGACCGGGCGAATAACTCGGTGCCTTGCTGGGGTCCATCAAGGACGGGTTTCCCGCAAGCTGCATTTGCGAGTCAATCAAGAAGTTGCCATTGGTTGCAACCGTTTCCCCAGCGGCCATGCCTTCGACGATGATCGCGTCGTCGTCATTCATCGCGCCGACGGTAACGCGGCGAATTTCAAAACGCCCCGGCTCGGTCTCGACATAGACGACACCCCGCTCACCCGTCAGCAACACGGAGTCACGAGGCACGGTGACGACGCGCTGGGCTTCGACGGGTTTTGGCGAATAGCCCAGTTGCGATGTCGGAATCAGATCCATGCCACAAAGGGGACAATCGCCGGGTTCATCGCGGATCACTTGCGGGTGCATCGGGCTGATGTATTTTTCGGCCAGTGCCGGGTCGTAAACCATGTCGACCGGGACCGCGGGAACGCTGACCCGAGCCGTCGCATAGTCGCCGGGCCGCAGCTTGCCGTCATAGTTCATCACTTCGACGCGAACGCGAACGGTTCGAGTCACCGGGTCGACCGTGGGGTCGATGAAGGCGACACGCCCAGTGAAGACTTCGCCCGGCATCGACTGAATTTCTGCTTCGACTTGTTGACCGAAACGGACCAACGAAGCGTCGTCGGGGAATAGGTCCAACATCATCCAAACGGAGGTCAGGTCCGCGATGCGATAAATTTTCTGACCCGTTTTGACATAGTCACCTTCGACCGCTGCCTTTTCCAGTACCGTTCCCGTCTGAGGCGACTTGATTCGGATGCGTGACTGCGGCTTGCGGCTCTTGCCAAGGTCTTCGATTTGCCCGGTCGTCATTCCGAGTTCGCTGAGGTTTTCGCGTGCCATCGCTTGCATGTCGGGACTGTTGATACTGAATCGCCCCACCGAATTGCTTTCCAAGCTGGTGATGTACTCTGTCTGCGCGGAGTACAGCTTGGGGCTGTAGATCAACGCCAAGTCGTCGCCTTCTTTGACTTTGACACCGACATAGTCGGCATACAATTCTTCGAGTCGCCCGTCAATGTATGCGGAGATCGTTGACAGTCGGCTTTCGTCAAAGTCGATCGAGCCGATCGTGCGAATCGTTCGATTCATCTCGCCCATCTTGCTGGTCGCGGTTTGAATGCCAACCAGCCGCCGCGCCGATGATTCAATCGTGACTGAGATCCCGTCGCCGCCACCGCCGCCGGTTGCTTCAACCAACTCCATTGCACAAACGGGGCAGCGGCCCGGTTCGGTCGATGGCGGAGTACACATCATCGGGCAGATATATCGTTTTTCCTCGCCGCCGCCCGCATCGGCGACCGCTTCCGACTCGCCACCGGAGAAACCATTGGCGGTCACCCATTCGGAACGTTGTGCGAAGCCAATCATGACCAAAATTAATGCGGCCACGGCGGTGACGACAGCTGCGTTCACTCCAACGCGCAAAAGCCATCCAAAGCCACCGACTTTCGTTTCCGCCAACGCCGTCGATGAAGCGGGTGCTTCCGGAGTGCTGGCTTCGGCCGGTGATTCTGGCTGGTTTGCTGGGTCGGCTGAATCCGTTGCGTCGACCTTGGCGTCTGATGACTTCGTTTCCGCTGACGCGGCCGGTTTCTCGTCCGTACTAGGCTGATGACTCTTGTTCATGCTTGACCCCTCCTTGTTTTCAGGCACGGATGCTTCGCCAGTTGTTTGAGCGACTGGCTCGAAGTGCTTTTCCGAAACCTCGTCCGTTAAATTATTAGTGAGATGATTTTGATTTGACATATAGATGAACTCCGCATCGCCGAATCGTTGGCGAAGACGCGAAAACTGCGGCTGATCGACGACAAACCGGAGGCAATTTGCCGCTAATAAGTCACTCGCCGTCAGGCTGTGAATGGTCGGACGGAATTCAACCGTCGATCGAAACTGGGTTTGAAGCGGTCCATTCGCGGGCGTCGAACAAACTGCATACGCGCGGGGCGCAGGATTTAGCAAAGAACAGCCAAGAGCAAACGAAAGATCGTTTGAACACGCGGTCTGTGTGAAACTCGCGTGAAACTGCTCAAGCAGACAGACTCACAGCCGCCAATTACAGAGATGGAATTGCGAGAACCGCTCGGGCGAGTTCAACGCGTCGCCGCGGAAAAGACGCGGCGGAATGAGAACGGCGTCACCAAAAATAGTCGATAGATCCGCGAAGCGGATTGCAACCGAGTCGCGCCGCTCAATCGTGGGGCGAGTGGGCGACGAGTCGCCGATGGGCTGACTTTCCATACCGCAATGACAAGTCGACGTAACCTCGCGGGCCTGCTGGTCGTCGGTCTCACCAGCGTTGGCGGTGCTGATGACGATGACCTGAAGCTCAAGCGTTTCGCCCGCCTCCGGCTCTCCAGACATCATCTCTTTTTCGGTCCATTCCTGATTGGGCCGTTGCGACGTTGCGATACAGCAACTGCCGTCGCCATCCTGATCACCGCCGCCACAACAGCCGCATTTCTCAGTCGGCGAAGAAACTTCGCAACATCCACAGCCTTCGCACATCAGGCCGGAGGCACACTCGGAACCGCAATCGCTGGAGAAAACCAACGCTATCCCCGGCTGGATCATCATTGCGACGACCAGTGAAAGATTAACGACGGTGCGAATTAGACGCGAGCGAAGCACTTGGACCTTCCGAAACAGATACCTAGGACCGGTATAAGGAGTATATCGGAAATACACTCAGAAAGTTCAAGACGAATATGATTCATCACGGAACTTTTCATCATGAAAGGATAGCTGGACGGAGCCAGTTTGTCATGCGCACCCCAAAAAGCACGGTTTTTTCACGAACTCGCAGGCGGCATTTGCTGGCTTTGTCCCTGATCACACTCTCCGTTGGCGGTTGTGCAAGCGGGCCCGTTCGTCCCAACGCGTCGCGGCACGCCGCAACGCGACCGACGGTCAGCGAAGAGCCATTGGGGGACAAATTGCGGCAGGCCGCACCCGCCGAAAGCGACGACTTGACCTTTCATACCGTGGGGTACGGCGAGCCTCTGGCGAGTGGCGGAGTTGTACTCGCGACACAACTCGACCTCTCACCGCCGATGCGGTTGGGGGACGAGGACGAAGATGGCGAAACGAAGCCAACGACGCTCGGGGAAATGCTTGAAAACAACGACGTAGATCAGGTCAACGAAAATTCCGACTACAACGAGGACAAAAGTGACGGACAGCCGGGAGTTGGCAACGCAGCTAACTCATTTGGTGAGGCGGATAGGGTCGGGACGCGACAACCCATCGACTACTTCATCGCCCAGGCTCTGGCGGCTCACCCCAGCATTCAAGCCGCACGCCAACGTGTTCAGGCGGAACTGGATCGGATTCCGCAGGTCACCGCATTGCCGGATCCTCAATTCAACAACACGTTCTGGCCGCTACATGACAACTCAATTCAAACAGCTTCCGGGCGCGTTGCCAACCAGATGTCGCTACAGCAGGGCGTCCCATTTCCAGACAAGCTGCGCACCAAAGGCTCCATCGCTAGTCGCGAGGCACAGATGGCCCAGGCGGAAGTGGAACGCATCGAACGACAGATCACTGAATCGGTTCGCTTAGCCTATTACGAAGTTTGGTACGCGACTCGTGCGATCGCGATCATTAAAGAATCTCGCGACCTAGTCGACGACCTTGCCAAAGTAGCCGAGGCACGCTATCGCAGCGGTGGAACACAGCAGGACGTGCTTCGGGCGCAGCTGGAAATCGACCGACTTGATGATCAGATTGTGCAACTGAACAAGCAACTGGGGATGTCGCAGGCCGACCTTGCGGCGTTGCTTCAACAACCCGTTTCATTGTTGCCTCAAGCGGTCGAGGAACTTGGCGTCGCCGACGCGCCAATGCAGCTCGAAGGATTGATTGCCCAAGCCGAGCAATGCAATCCGAGCTTGCGTGGCTTGGCCGCAGAGATTCAACGTGATCGCCAAAAGCAACGACTCGCTTGCCTGCAGCAATATCCCGACTTCATGGTCGGACTCAATTGGGGAATCGTCAGCGACAACCACGATGTGATCAGTCCGGTGGCTAATGGTAACGACCAACTTAGCATCACCTTTGGGACAACACTTCCGATCTGGCGTGAGAAGATCAATGCGGGTGTTCGAGAAGCTTCACGACGAGCGAGCAGCACGCAACAACGCCTGGAAGCTGAGCGTGATGAAATCTATGGCCGTCTGCGTCGATTGCTAGTTCAAGCTGACTCACTGGTCGAACAAACGAACATCTACGAAAACCGCCTTATCCCCAGAACTGAAGACACATTGAAGTTAGCGATCGCCGACTATCGTGGTGAACGTACCGACTTTTTCACGTTGATTGAAACCTATCGCGAGCTATTGATGTTTGAGACGCAGCTTGCTCGCATCAACGCGACCCTAGCCGGTGCGATCGCCCAGATTGATCGCACGGTCGGGTGTCCGTATTGAAGAAGCGGAGTGTGGGAGAGAGAAAGCGGTTGAGTGACGACTGTCGCAAACTCTCCGTGTCTCCCGCTCTCCCTGACTCTTTTCATTCCCAACCGAGCTGCAGTAAGACTTCACGCAAATCGGCACGGGCACGGTTCAACCTCGAACCGACCGTGCCTTCTGGAATACCAACCGCGTCGGCGATTTCGCGGTACGACAAATCCTCTTGCTCCTTCAGCACCAAGACGACTCGTAACTCCGGGTCAATTCTTGACAAGGCAACGTCAAGCAACTCGCCTTGCTCTGTCCGCTCCCTCGTGTCGTGGGAATACCCCGATGGATCATCGAGCAACGAGTCCGTCGTGTGACGAGACCTTGAACGAATGAACTGCAGAGCTTCGTTGCTAGCCAGGCGGTAAACCCAAGTTTCCAGCTTCGACCGGCCATCGAATTTATCAAGCTTGCGGAACAGGTGGATGAAGACTTGCTGCGTCGCATCGTCCGCATCCTGAATTCCGACCATGCGGACCATCTGCGCGTACACCCGCTGGCTACACCGTTCATACAGCATACACATCGCGTCCTGGTCGCCCGCAATGCAAGCAGCCACCATTTGCTTTGTGGAATCTTGATCCGCAACTGCAGAGTCGTCGAACGCGGATTGGTCACTCGGGTGGCTATTCAATCAGGGGTTCCTTCGCGTTACAGGCCGTGCAGAATCCAACGCTGCAGTCGACAGGCGTGCGAATCCGCACGTCCATGCCGAGACAATTTTGCAGCGTTTTCGTGAAGAACCCGAATCGAGCCAGCATCCAATTACCCGATTGAGGAAACGACCTCAACAAAGAATTCTCCCCTCTCCTCGAACAGGAAAATAGATGTCCACGAAACACGTCGGTAAATTGCTGCTCGGTTTGGCAGTCATGTTCGCCGCCACCTCCCTTGTTCCGCAACCCGTCTTGGCACAGAGCAAAATTCGATCGCCAGTCGAACGACGGCAAGACCCAGGTGGCGGATTTTGGGCAAACCAGCGAGCTTCCCGCAACATCCAGCACGCCCGGAACTACTCGCAAAGTATCCAACGATACGCGACCCAGGCGCCGGTGATCCGGCCGCAGGTCACGCAAGCGGAATCGCAATTGCTCGGCAATCAAATCCAGAGCATTCAGCGAGAAATGGTGGTCATTCGCGACCAAAATGCGAGCAGCCCACAGGTCGTCGAGCAGGTCAAGGCGATTGAATCGAAGTTGTCCAAAGTGGCTGACACACAGGAAATGCTGCACGCCGAATGCTGCAAAGACTCGCCCGACGGAAAGGTTTGTGGTGACATTTCGAAGAAGATTACGGCCGCGCTCGACCAGATCGTAAAAGACCATGCCAAGCTGATGAAGACGATGGGCCACGAGGACGCCGCTCATGACGCGATGAAACACGACCACTCCACCACCGAAGGCGAGACGCCAGCAAAAAGCGGTGAGTGAGAGCGTCCATGACATTGCGTTTCATCGAAGCGAATTGTTTTTGAAAGTCATGATCCGCTTCGGCGCTCGTCGCCGAGCGGATCGTTGTTACTGTCACCGACAGATTCTAACTTACCCCGCCAGGGTATCAAGGGCGGCGGATTAGCTGCCATCCGTCGCTGTATTTTTCTTTCTGACTGAAACCAACAAGGCATTCTCCCATGAAATTCACGTCACCGTTGAGTAAACGGACCCTTTCAGCCGCTTTGATCGCCAGCAGCCTACTTTTGTCCTCTCCTTCGTTATTTGCACAAACCAAAACTGATCCGCATGCCGCTCACCCAGCCGCTTCAGAAACTGCGGACGGCGACCTCGCCACTCAATTGCAAACGTTGCGCAAGAAAGTGGCCGACCTAGAAACAACCCTGCAGTCGCAACACACAGCTCGCTATGGCGCGGACGCGAAGCCCGGCGCGATGTCGAATATGGCAATGAGCCAAGATGCTGCCGATCCGTCGTCCGGTTCGGATTCCGCAGGCATGGGCGGAATGAAAGGTATGGACAGCATGAAGATGGGTGGAATGAAAAAGGGAATGATGAAGGGGATGGACGGCATGAACCAAGACACGACCGGCTCGTCGATGTCGTCCGGCGGCACGGGCATGGGAATGAAAGGGATGTCCGGCGGTATGGGAATGATGTCGGGCATGGGAGGAATGTCAGGTGGCATGGGGTTGGGCAAAGGGATGGGAATGATGAAAGGCATGGGGATGATGGGGCGTAACCCCGCCATGAAATCATCCATGGATGGGATGGGTTCAATGGGAAACATGAGCATGCCATCCGCCCTGCCAGGCTTTGCCGGCGCGTCGCACCTGTACCACATCGGCGAGACCGGATTCTTCCTCGATCATCCGCAGCACATCACGCTGTCGGACGATCAACAACTCAAACTGAACCAGATCAAGGAAGCCGCATTGCTGGCAACCGCCACCGCGGAGCGCCAGATCGAAGAAGCCGAGCAAGAACTCTGGATGCTAACAGCCGAAGCCCAACCCGACATCAACAAGATCGAAGCGAAAGCAAGAGAGATCGCCAAACTGCAAGCCGACAATCGCATCGCATTCATCCGATCGGTTGGCGAAGCCGCAAAAGTGTTGACCGAAGAACAACGCCAAACGCTCGTTGGAACGTCTAGCACAAGTGAAATCGCTCCGGCGAAGTGAAGCGGGATCGACGTCGAGATTGAGCCATCGAACCTAGCAACAATAGAAAGCAACGATGAGTCAACAAGCTGATGAAGAGATGTTTGAAAACGCGATTGGTCGGCTCGATCAGGCCGCTGAATTCTCCAGCATCGGACCCGAGGCGTTGGAGCGATTGCGGCATCCCAAGTCGATGCTTCAAGTATCAATCCCCTTGAGAATGGATGACGGGTCGCTGAGTGTGTTTCAGGGATACCGAGTCCGTCACGATGACACACGCGGTCCCACAAAGGGTGGCATTCGATTTCATCCCGACGTGCACCTGGGCGAAGTGAAGGCACTCGCCTTTTGGATGACATGCAAGTGCGCCGTCGCGGGGATACCCTTCGGTGGCGGCAAAGGAGGCATCATTGTCAATCCAAAAGAGTTGTCGCGACTGGAGTTGGAGCGACTCAGCCGGGGGTATATTCAGCGTGTTGCAGATTTCATCGGACCTGAAACGGACATCCCAGCCCCGGATGTCTACACCAATGCCATGATCATGGGCTGGATGATGGATGAATACTCCAACATACAGCGTCGTCGCACACCGGCGGTCATCACCGGCAAGCCGATACCGCTAGGCGGCAGTTTGGGTCGCGATGATGCCACGGGGCGTGGAGCGTACTATTGCATCAAGGAGTTGGAAAGACTTAAAGAGTGGGAGCCAAACGAAATACGCGTCGCCGTGCAGGGTTTTGGCAATGCTGGTCAGCATGTTGCGCGGCTTCTGCATGCTGACGGCTATCGAATTGTCGCGATCAGTGATTCTCGTGGCGGTGTCTATCGCAAAGAAGGCTTGGATATTCCACGTGCGATCGAACTAAAGCAACAACGCGAAGACTTGTCGGCCGTTTACGCCTCACGAAGTGTCTGTGACTGCCCCGAATGCGGTTGTGTCGAGTGTCATTGCCATCCTGACGATTCAGGCAGCGGTAAACTGATCACCAACGAAGAACTTCTGGAGTTGGGTGTGGATGTTCTCATTCCCGCTGCCCTCGAGAATCAACTCACTGCCGAGAACGCCGAACGGGTCACGGCACCGGTGATTGTCGAGGTCGCCAATGGTCCCACAACGACATCAGCGGACGAAGTCTTCAATGCGAAAGGAACCCTCATCGTTCCAGACATTCTGGCGAACGCCGGTGGTGTGACGGTTAGCTATTTTGAGTGGACACAGAACCGAGCCGGTTATTGCTGGACGGTGGAGGAAGTCCATCAGCGCCTCAGTCAGATCATGAAGCGAGAATTCAACCTGATCTATGAGTTGATGGCCGCCAACCAGATTGACATGCGCACGGCGGCTTACGCTCACGCACTAAATCGAATAGGAGAAGCCATCGAGTCTCAAGGTACAAGCACGTTCTTTTCGCCTCAACCGATGGCGATTTGACCTTCGCGCTGAGGTACCGGCAGGAATTCGGGACTCGCTTTCCCAGTACATTCTCACGTGGGCATTCGCCAAATTTGGTTGGTTGAGTCGCGGCCGACGTAAGCGTTCTATCTGCCCAGGTGTCGCTTCGTGGCTCGGGCGGCCGGCGACTGCTTTTCACCAATCCGAAGATCCATCGGGCCATTGTGGCGAATTGACCGCGGTGGCGGTGTCGGCGTATCAACATTTCGGGATTCGTGACCAACGCAAAAACGCCGGAGACCTTGATCGCCACTGCAGTCCAAAATCACGCTTTGTGTTTGTGGCCTAACCGATGCTACCGCGGCAGCTTCAAACGTCTCCAGCACGCAGGTCATCGGCGCTGCCGCGGATACTGCGTTTTGATCTCGTTGGGATGTCTCTGAGTTCTGTTTCCGCTCGACTCCCAAGCAATCGCGCGAAGTGCGGTCAACGGATTCGATCTTTTGCTGAAAGAAAAAGAGCCGCTTGATCACACCTCGCAAGTCATGTCGGCCAGGCGTTCTTCGATCTGCCATGTGCCACGGGAGATCAAGACGCTGCCGCTTTGCCATCGCTGATCAACTACGGCCAGTCGATTCACGAAGCTGGCGATAGCTTTGCACGCCGACACATCTTCCACTTGGGCGGTTCAAATGGCAGGGAGCCGATCTGATGTCACCATAGAATGTCGAGATCGCCATCCCCGGTGCGTTGGGCGTACTCCAGGTGGTCGCACAGGTCAGCGACCGCTTCAACATCGGAACCCGCTTTGCCCTTGACGCACGAGTGGCTCAGGTCGCCGATCAGCAGGTGCAGTTCCACCCGAGTCATCCCAACTCGGCGAATCAGTTGATCCTTCGGCCAGCGACGAAGCGACGCCTCCAAACGGCCTGACACGTAGCCGTACTTCAGAATCAAGTCGCGATGTTCACGCGTCAATTGGATTCGCTCGGTCAAGTCCGACATCACGCCACCTTGGCTTCGCGCCGACGCACGCGGCGTTGCTGAGTTGTCAATCGTCGCGACGCCTGCTCGGCATCACGATACACTCGAATGCTCTCGGGATGGCGGCCTCGCCAAACATCCGGAAGCAACGCTTCGTAGTCCGTCGAGCCACCGGCAAGCTTGCGAAGGCAATCGTCCACGTAAGCCCAAGCATCGAGATGATGCCGCGCCGCCGATGATACCAAGCTGTACATCGCAGCGGCTACTTCGCCACCGCGATTGGAGCCGACGAACAACCAGTTCTGACGACCGATCGTCAGGCTCCGAAGCTCGTTCTCCGTTTCGTTGTTGTCAAACGGAATCGCTCCATCGCCTAGAAACACCGTTAACTCGTCCCACTGATTCAGCGAGCACCTGACGGCCTTGCCAAGCGAACTCTTGGGCAACACTCGCGGATCGCTGCTCTTCTCGATCAACCAGTCATGGAGTTGGTTCATCAACGGAGCCGATTCACGCTGACGAAGTTCAAGACGCTCTTCGGCACTGCACCGCTTCGCGCGATCCTCGACGTCATAAAGTCCTCGGTACATCGCAAGCGCACGCGCAGCGGCCACCGGATCGTTCGGCTTTGCTTCGACGAATTTCCTCCGCGCGTGGCAGTTACAACACGCAGCAAAGATCTGATCGTGTTTCCCCAGGTAGACTCCCTCGTGAACTCCATAAGCGTCGACCACCGCGTGGCCGTGAAAATCCCTCAAGAATCCCGCCGGACCGTCGCGCCCACGACTCTCGGTAAAGTCGAACACGTTGTACGGATGGTCTTCGCGGCCACGGTACAGCCAGAAGCGAGCCGTTCGCATCTTGCCGGGCAAGGCAGGATCTTGCAGCCGCACCGACGTGTCATCGACGCCCAGTACGCGGCCCGAAACGATTCGCGATTTCATCAAGGCGATCAGCGGTGCGACGAGTGCCGCGATGTTCACAAGCATCCCAAACTGCGTGTTTCTCGGGATCATCACGCCTGCGCGGGCGAAGATATCTTCACCTCGATACAGTGGCAAATGGTCGGCAAACTTGTTGGTGATGATTTGTGTGTAAACGCCGAAGCCAGAATCACTGCCGGCAACCGGCGTGGCCGGTCCACCGGGCTCGCTGCCGGCGGGAACCTGCGCGATCGACTCTCTGCACTTGCCACAGGCACGCTTATGACGACGGATTTCCCAAACGAAGAGTTCCGCCGGAATCAGATCGAGCCGCTCGCTGATGTCCGTGCCAATGATGGGCATCTCTTCGCCACAGCAAGAGCACATTCGCTCTTTGGACGAGACGCCCGCCTCGATGATTTTGCGTCTCAAGTGAGCCGGTAGTTTTTCGGACTTCTTCTTACGGCGTCGCTTCTTGCGAGACTTCGGCGGATCCTGCTCGTCATCATCGCCTTCATTGACCGACTCGCCGAGATCGAACAGATGCAACTGCGAATCGTCTTCGGCATGCCGCTCGGAGGATTGACCAAATAGTTTGCGACGGTACAGGTTCAGTTCTTCGCGAAGTTGTGCGATCGTCTTCTGTTGTGACTGAACCGTTTCGACCAACTCATCATTGAATCGTTTTAGGCTCTGCAATTCGTCTTGATTTTCCGGTGCAGTCATTCGGTTGTTTTAGCGCGATCAATAAAAAACGCAAGGTAGATGACTGCCTTGCGTTTGCATTTTCCTGGAGTTCTTTTCGCTTGCCGCTACGCCACTTTGGCTGGGTCAATCGAGTAGCGTTTCCTTCGCTGTGTTCCTTCGATCTGCACACCGCGAAGCATCATGATTAGTTCCGCCGAATCGATCTCCAAGTCACCGTCGGAACTTCGCGTCAGCTTCTCAAAGGTTCCACGCTCGAGTCGCTTCGACCAGATAGAAAGACCGTCTTTGTCCCAGGCCAAGACCTTGACGTAGTCACGCCTGCGATTGAAGAAAACAAACAAGTGACCAGAGAACAGGTCGATCTGGAAGTGTGCTTTGACGAGGCCCGACAAACCGCAGAATCCTTTTCGCATGTCGGTCGCGTCGGTGCAGACGAAAATGCGTGTCGTTGGTGAGATTGCGATCACAGCGTTACCTCGACCGCAGTCGCTTGGACGATATCGGCGATCAGCTCGCGTCTCTCGACGGTGGTCGCATCCGGCGGCACTTTGACGGTCGCCCCACCGGGCAAGTCGACTTCGAAGCCTCGCCGGGCTGCGCATGAAAGCTCGCTGGCATCGAACTGCACGGGGATGAATGCCGGGTCACCGGGAGACTTTTCGTCGCGGAGTTTTCGCCGCCACTGATAGAAGGAGGCCGCCGAGTATCCTTCGACTTCGCAGAATTTTGCGACAGTCAATCCAGAGTGCTCATATCGATCGAGTCGCTCTCGCCATTGCCGGGCGAGCTGTGGGTCGGGCAATCGTGCCATGGGTTTCTCCAAAAGTGGAAAGAAACCCACCACGCTACCGCTCCCGTCAACATGGGAAGATAGAACGCTTACCGCCGGGGAAATTTCCAAATTGATCTTCATCTGCGATACCTTTCAATCACGGGATGCTCCATCACTGCGATTTCTTCAATCAAGGGCGGACCCGAACGATCGGTTCGATCCGAATGATCGGGGTCTTTGTCGGCGGGATCGGACGAAGCCAGAAGGTTTGGTGAAGGAATGGCGTGAAACTCGCATCTAACTCGTATGACACGAAGCGGTCGCACGGGCTGCTTCATTGCCAAGCTCAATCCAAGCGATGTTTCGCTGGGGATTGTTTTCCTCTCTCTCAATAAGGCGATGAACGATGACGAATACATCCAAATTGAAACTGTTTGCAGGTCTCGCTATTTTGACCAGCGCATTCATGCTCTCGTCCAGTGCCATGGCTAGTGACGGACACGGTGGTGGGGGCCATGGCGGCGGCGGTCATGGTTTCAGTGGCGGGCATGGATACGGTGGTCACGGCAGTTACGGCCACGGATATGGTGGGCACGGGTACGGCCACCGCGGCTACAGTCATGGAGATGGCGGCTATGGCCACGGAGCCGCGTACTACGGAATTGGTCTCGGATACGGCGTTGGCTATAGCGGCATCGGCTACGGTGGGTTTGGCTACGACAGCTATTACCCGTCGTACACAGCTTACCGGACGACCTACGTCGCTCCGCGTCGAATTCTGCATCGACGATCGTACTCGCGTTGTGGACGGTAAGCGTTGCAATGCGGGCGGCCGTTTCGATGGCCCGCGGTCGCCGAGACCGAATACCGGCTTTGGGAACCACTTTCGTTTGTGGCGCGGCTAGACAATTTGGAGCGAAGGTTGACTGGTGGCAATGAAGAGATCGACCAAGTTACCCGGGGATTCAATCTAGCGACACCCGGCGGCAGTCTGCTGCTGCTGAATCACGAGCACTGGATCCTGCCCGACGATAGTGACATCGACGTGATCGGTGCCCTCTGGACTGCAACTTTTTGGCTTTTCGAACAAGATGTTGGAAGCGATGTCTGGTTTCGTCCATACGTCGGAATCGGCCAGTCAAGCGGACTTTAAAATGCTGGGGCGTGCAAAGCTAACGAAATGCTCTCCCGGTCTAATGGAAGGCGTGGATTTTCCACTCTGAACCAAGGCAGGTGTGCTCAGTTCAACGATGCTGTCACTGTCTTGTGTGCAAACGAATAGCTTGTCGGGCTCCACTGCCAAGACTGTTCCGGGGCGAAGTCGGTCGCGAATTTGAAATAGATTGATCCCATTGCCCTTGATCAGGGCCTTGCTCGAATCAACTACGCTTCCCTTTTCGAAGGCGAGTGGGAGTTGGCCAAGGGATGTGGCCAAGGGTAAAATTCCATCGAGGGCGCGCATTCGTCGATCGATTTCCGCCGGACGTGCTTCCCAAGGAATCCAAGACCACGAGGGGCTTAGCTTGGGCACGTAAGAAGCATCACCTGCTTGCTTTTTTGGGGCAATTGACCCGTTCTGGAAACCGCGAAGCAAGTCAACCACGCATTCACTGAATTGGCTCGCAATACGTTCTTCGAGTCGGATGGAGGTTTCGCCGGGCCCTACTTCCAACTCTTTCTGTAGCAGAATGTCTCCGGTATCGATTCCTTCGTCAATCAAATGAAACGTGATCCCCGTTTTCTTGTCGCCGTTAAATATCGTCGCGATTTGCGGGCATGCACCTCGGTACTTTGGTAACAGAGAGCCATGGCAGTTGATCACACGATGATTGCCCGTCGATAGCGTTGGCTGCTTGATGATTTCGGCCCAGCTTGCAATCAGAAGGATGTCCGGCGCGAGATCAAGCAACTCTGCCCGAAACTCGTCCGAGTTAATGCTTGGTGCTGTCAGAGTGCGAACGTTGTTTGCACTTGATAGTTGTAAGATCTCAATTTCTGACGGATGGTCTTTCAGAAAACGGTATTTGCTCAAGTTGCTCGCCGGCATGGCCCCAACGACGTTTATGTCGTGGGGGGAACCGATTAGGCTTCTCATGACGCTCACCCCCAAGCGTCCAAATCCCGCCAAGAGCACTCGAACCGGATTCGAGCAAATTGAATTCCCTGCAATATCCATACGGTGCTCTTGAACGACACGAAAACGCGGTTGACTAAGTCATGATCGGCCTAGTCGCTCGAACCTCAAAAGGATTCTGCATCTGAACGAGGAAAACCCTCAACGGGACGCATGCTCGTGCACACTCAGCATCGAAACGAGATTGGCTTACAACTCGAAATCGATTTTCCATTCAGGCCGATTATCGGCATTTGAGTACCCTCGGCTGTCCAACCGCTTCGTGGAGGGCGTGGTTTCGTCGCCGATGAGAATCCAGCCAAAGTTGCTGGTCGGATCGGCGAGCCACGATTGAACATCGGCGACCAATTGTGGCGTTGACGAGGAATAGGAGCCAACACCATCGGCCGGCGTGGTGGCGCTTGCCGCCGATTCGAAGTTGCCGCCCGGCGTGTTCCACAAAGCCGCGTCAAATTCGCCGTGAATCCAAGTGGCGTCGTTGGCGGTCGGCGGCACTGGATTCAATCCGCCTTCCTCACCGATCTGATCTGACGTGCCTTGATTCCAGTTGGTGCTGACTCGGTGCAGATTGACGTCAAACTCATCAACAATCGTGCGAGACATATTCAATTTGAGTGTCACGACCGTGACCGTCGCGCCGGCGGGAATCCCTGCCGCGACGTCGAACGCGATCAGGTTGCGCCGTAGCGATTCGGACTGTTCCAGGGCCATTCCGGTAAAGAAGTACTGACATGCGCCGTTGGCAACCAAACCGTCGGCCCGTTTCGTTTACGCTCAACATGCATTGACCACCGAGGTCGCACGAATTTTACGGGAACTGGTTGGCTAAGCGTCAGTTCGCTGGTTGAAGCTTGAATGTCGTTGGGCGAGAAGTCCGTAGAATCCATACAACCGAAACAACTAGATTTGTTGTTGCGTCAATCGCGAGACGCAACTTGCCAACACAACTAGGTGGCGTGTTTGGCTTCAATGCGTTTAATTCCCACGCATGCTTGTGTTTACGAGCGCTCACCAACTGCCAAATGGAAAGCACTATTCACAGAGCCGGTCGATTTCCCGATCCAGAGCCGCAAATCTATGAATCCAATTGAGAATGATACTGCGAGGCGAAAACAGTTCATCCCCGAATTCGAGGGCCTGCGCGGACTCCTGGCCGCGTGGGTTGTCTTCGGGCACATTCTTCTGTTTTGCGGTTTCATCTATCAAGACGGCTGGTTCGGAATAGTGTTTTCGCCCATTTTGGGTGTGGTGCCAACCGGTCGACGATGATCATCAGGCTGTTGGCATCGCAGGAAGCAAGCTCGATCTGCGTGCCACAGGGAAAGCGGACAGTGGTGCCGCCGATTTGGGGACGCGGCTGCTCGATCTGCACGGCAAGAAACGCGTCGCTCTGATCGGCGTCGCCCTGCAGCCTTTGTCGCCATCGATAAAACGATGCGGTGGAGACTCCGTGCAAATCGCAAAATTCGGAGACCGCAAGATCGGACTGTTCGTGAAGTTGGATCAGCCGCGACCAACGTTGGCGAACGGCGGGGTCTGGCAAGCGAACCATGGAAACCTCCTGGTTACGTGAGTGAAAACCCACCAGCCTACGCCACGCGCCAAGAATGGTTTCCTCGGGCGCTTACCGCGAAGCGACGGAAGTACGACCGGCGGTTGTCTTCTCGCTGCAAAGAATGCTCAGTGATTGACGTACACGTGACGACAATCGGAAAAGGTCACCTCCATGCTCGATCAGTTGCTCGATGCCAAGAAAGTCGGCCATCGCGTAATCGTGAACGTCGATTGCGTGATCGTATAGCCATACGCGTGTGTCGCTGTCGAGCAGAGCCAATTTTGGAGCCATCTGCCAAGCCTTTTGCTCCGACAATGAGATGTCTGCCAACACCAATAGCGGTCGATACTTGCCGCAAGCCTTCAAGGCGTCGGTCACCGACATGGCACGTACCGGGCGAAAGCCTGCCTCAACTAGGTCGCCTGCCAACCTCGCGTAATTTTCGTCCCGTGGCTCGACCAAGAATGCAATCGGTCGATGGGGCGCGACGTCAGACTTTGCTTTTGCATGCGTCTTGGCCAATGGTTTTTCTTGTCGGCGACCGCCCCACTCGACGGTTGGTTGTTCTCTTTCAGTCTCCGGTTTATCCGCGTTGGTCGATCGAGCAAGCTTGCTGCCGTCCATCAGCTCGGTGACGATGAAGGTTGCCGAGCAATGTGCGCAAGCAATTTCGGTGTCGAGCCATTGCGGTCGCACCTTGGCTGCGCGACCGCAAGTCGGGCAGCCGACCAAGTGCACGTCATCGAGTTCTTTACAGAGAGAGGTCGCTTGATTCGAGTAGGTCATTTCTTGCATCAACATCGTTATTCCATCCATGTTTTGGTTTGGTTTGTTGGTATCATTGTTGCGAAAGCCAATCGGTGTTTGAAACCGAAGCCTTCACGAACCTTGCACGCTACAAACGAAAGCGACAAAACGCGATGCAAAAGGAAACGCCAGGTATCGAGAAGACACTCTGGGTTGATGAAGGCTGAGAATTCGTGACTGATGATGGAAGCCACGCCGTCGTTTGATCGACCGAAATATCGAACTGCGGCAATTCAGATTGTGGCTCGATACCTTGATCAGTCGGCAACTGCTGACAACCACAGGGGCAACGCTTGCCAGGGGCGACAGGGCCGTCGCTGCAGCAGCAATTGCCCGACTCCATGCCATCAAAGCAAGCCATCTCGTCACAGCAAGATTGATCGCTGGATTCAACAGTGACGCTGGCACGTTGAGGGCAATGCTGGCATCGGCACGTCGATCGCTGAACCGGTTGAACGGAAAACACGACAGCGGCAACCAATGCTGCAAATTTCATGAGCGTGAAGGGCATTGTGTTCATGGATCAACCGTGATCCCCGTAGGTTCACCATCCTCTCTACGACCAGTTCACACGTTTAGATGCAGGTCGTGAAAGGTTTCTTCGCAGTAACAGGAAACTTTGTGTTCTTTTTCCATCACCGAATATCTGCAGTGCCACGGCCTGGCCGTGAAGTGAAGTAACGGGCAAGCAAAATCATCCAATAGGACGCTTGATCAGATGCACGAGAAAACGAATCCTTCACGACCATCTTGAAAATTGCAAACGGTTCCCCTCCACACCAGATAGGCGTGGAGATGGACTTGCATGCAAATCGTGAATTTGCGTCACGCGGTAGAGCAGAAAGTTCACCGACTGCAATTCGAGGCTCGATAGTTTGCCGCGATATAGGGCGACGCAATCGAGGGCACACCAACCGCCATGCTGTTTCGCTGAACCTGTCGAGGCAGGAAGGTGTAGCGTGGTGTTGGCACATAATACGTGGGTGGCTGCCTAACAATCGTCCTCGATCGTGGTCGGTAATTGGCGGGCCGATCCACCGGGAAACCATTGTCATCCGACTTCCCCGGCCAGTACGAATCAGGCTGGTCCGCCGTGGCGATCGAAAGCGTAAACAGGAGTGCAAAAACGACGAGCAATGCACGGTTTGGAGTCTTCATCACGGCTCTCCTTGAGTAAAGCGTGAGCAAACGGTTGACGCCAACAACGTGTTCGCGTCTCCAACCCTTTCGATGCTCCATGCCACGCTGTTCTTCATTCAGGGCAGATGATTTTCCTTTACTGGAATGCTTTTGGTTTCATGGCCACGTCGGATTTTGCTGACAAGCCGCGAAAACTCCCGCGAATCGTGAAGATACGTGGAGTTCGGAGCATCCAACGGCATATGGCCGTCTGACGATCTTAGCTGCCCCGTTGCAATACAGACCGCATGCACTGACTATTCGAGGGAAACAGGAATGAAATTGAGCCTTGTCCCAGCATTCGTACTCGGATTGATAGCTCTGACGCCCCTGACAGCGAGCGCACAGATTTCCCCCGAAGAGCATGCCAGCCACCATCCGGAAGAAGCCGCCGCTGACGGAGCCGATTCGGGGATGGGGAAAGGTCCGAAAGGAATGGGCGGCATGGGGAAAGGCGGGCCGCCCGAAGGTGCCGGGCCAGACATGATGGGTGGTGGAGGCGGAATGATGGGAGGAGGCAAAGGCGGTGGCATGATGGGTGGTGGCGGCATGGGCGGCATGATGGAAAAGATGGGTGCGCCCAAACCCAAAGACCTCTATCCTTCGCTGATGGAGTTGCCCGATTTGCCGATGGAGCGTCGCGGCGAACTTGAACAGGAGGCTCACCAGCGGATGATTGCGGGCACGCGAGTGCTCAGTGAAGGCTTTGACCAACTATCGACGTCCGCCGGAAGCGATGATTTTGCCGCGATGCAAGCAGCGACGGACAAAATTCGCGAGGGACTTGGTGACTTCGAGAGTGGTTTGGCTGCGCATCGAGCACTCCGCGAGGGCAAAGCTCCGCGAAACGTTGCCCTGCAGTGGTTCAAGAGCGAGATGAATCTGAGCGACGCAGCTCCGGTGGCATCTTCCAATGCCATGCTGTGGGGGATGACTCCCTTTCATTCCATCGTAATGGCAATCTTAGTGCTCTTTGCCGCCGCAATGATCTGGATGTACTTCTTCAAAATGCGCCGCGCCGCCACGTTGCTCGACAAGCTCGCTGTGGCTGGTGGTGGAGTTGGGAGTGAAGAAGTGGAGGAGCCTGGGAGTCAGGGAGTCAGGGAGAAAGCAACAGTATCCAGCTCCCAATCTCCCCCGCTCCCAGACTCCCCGTCTCCCACCTCCCCATCTCCCTCAAGCGACTGCTGCGATACGGACGATGGCTGCGAAACCGAAACAGCCGCTGAGGAAATCAACACCGGTGGCTTGCTTCCGGTGGCCAAGAAAAAACTCTGCCGCTTGCGCGTCGCCAAGATCATTCAGGAAACCGATGACGTCAAAACCTTTCGTCTGGTAGCCTGTCACGGTGGCGGCATTCCCTTCAGTTACTTGCCCGGTCAGTTCCTAACGTTCACCCTGCCCGTTGCCGAAAAACCGATCAAACGCAGCTATACGATTTCGTCTTCACCCACGCAGGGATACTACTGCGAAGTTACGGTGAAACGTGAAGACAATGGTGCTGGCTCGCGATATCTTCACGATCACGTGAACGTTGGCGATACGCTGGAGGTCAAAGCACCCAGTGGGCGATTCATATTCTCTGGAAAAGAATCAGACCAGATTGTGTTGATCTCCGGAGGCGTCGGGATCACGCCGATGATGAGCATCACACGCGCGCTAACTGACATGGCTTGGCCGGGTGAAATTCATTTCATCGCAGCTTGTCGTGATCCTGAGCACTTCATCTTTGAATCCGAACTCAAACGACTCCACGACGAGTTCGACAATTTGCATGTCCATGTGGCAATGAGTCGGATTGAAAAAGACGCTAACGGGTACACAAGCGGTCGGCTGACCAAAGAAAGGCTAGCCGAATGGGTTCCGAAAATCGCGTCGAAACGCATCCACATTTGTGGTGCGCCTGCGATGATGGAAGCGACCAAGGCAATGCTGTCTGATTTGGGCGTCTCTGCAGAGAACATCCACTCCGAGAATTTCGGTTCGGCTCAAAAGCCGAAAGCAAAAGTCGTCGAGAAGCCGAAAGCTCGCCAGCTGGTAGCGACGGGGGCCAAGGTGACTTTTGCCACGTCGAATAAGTCCACTGCAATGGGGAAAGAAGAAACGATTCTCGAAGCGTCTGAGCGAATTGGTGTCGACATTGACTACTCGTGTCGCGTCGGCACTTGCGGCGAATGTCGCGTGAAGCTGCTCTCAGGGGACGTTTCGATGGAAGTCGACGATGGATTGGAACCGGAGGACAAGCAAGCCGGGATGATCTTGGCGTGTCAGGCGAAATCGAATCAGGATGTGAGCGTGGACGCATAGGGATGAAAGAACGCGAAAAGATAGTCGTCACGGCTCTTGTTATGCTGATGCTTTTGGCATGGCTAGGATTTCCACTGCATCACTCGCATCGCTTTGCCGGAAGTTTTTGGGGCGGCGTCTTTGGCGTTACCGGTGCGGTGCTAATGCTTGTTCCCTTGGCCTACTTGATCATCAAACGCAACAAGAAGCTGAAGCAAGCGGTTACCAAGCATGTCTCCATGCGAACGCTGTTGGCTTGGCACATCTACGCGGGCGTTCTGGGGCCGATTTTGGTGATCGTCCATAGCGGTCACAAGTACGACAGTCCGCTCGGAATTGCGTTGACCGCCATGACCTTGCTGGTCGTTGTCAGCGGATTCATCGGGCGATATTTGATGTCGGGATTCGCCAAAGAGATCAAGGCGAAGAAGGCGATGTTGTCCGATTTGGAAACCGCATACGATCAGAGCGTGGTCGAATTGAGCTCGGACCCTGTGACCACTCGCAGCCTTCGTCCGTTTGCGGGTTTCTTTACCCGTTTATCAGCGAGCTTCTTTCTATCCGAACCGCAGCAAGAGTCTCGCAGGGCAACTCGTGACGCACTGACTTTGGTTCGACTTGCCGAGTCGATCGCGGATGTCGAGTACGCGATCGCAACTCACGAGGATTTCAAAAAATGGTTCGGGAAGTGGCTGAAGTTTCACATTGTGATTTCCTTCGCTCTGTATGGGCTCATGTTCGTTCACGTGTACTACGCGGTCTACTTCGGCTTGCGGTGGTTTGAATAGTAAACGGTTTTCATGAAACGCAATCTAATCATCTTCGTTGTCATCACGACTGTGATTTCAGTGACCTACGCGATGGGGCTGATCCCAACGGCCGCTACCGAATCGGTTTCAAAGGTCCTGCATCATTCCGTCAACCCAGGGACGCTTTCGGCGGCTCACGCGAACTTGGGCGACAACTGCCAAGCCTGCCATACGCCGGTCATGGGTGTGGATACGGTTAAGTGCATCATGTGTCATGCCAACAACGAATCCATCTTGCAACGGCAACCGACTGCATTCCACGCCAGCGTGGGGACGTGCAAGGAGTGTCATCAAGAGCATCGCGGACTCGACGCCAATCTATCCGAGATGGATCACTCGTTGCTGACATCCATCGGCCTCAAAGCGTTGGAGGATGCCGAGCCTGGCAGTGAGGAGCAAGCGGCCCGAATCGGTCTGGCCGACAAACTCAAATTTGCCAACGCACCTCATGAGCGGATCACATTGCAAGAATCAGTGCTTGATTGCAAGTCTTGTCATTCCAACGACGACCAACACCAGGGGTTGTTCGGAAACGATTGTGCGCAGTGCCACGCAACCGATCGTTGGACGATTCCCGAATACAAGCACCCCTCAACCAGTTCGACCGACTGCAACCAATGCCATCAAGCACCGCCGAGCCACTACATGATGCACTTCAAGATGATCTCGGCAAAGGTCGCGGGTAAGCCTCACGCCCGAGTCGAGCAATGTCACCAGTGTCACCAAACGACGAGCTGGAACGATATCAAGCGGGCCGGTTGGTACAAGCATCATTGAGGGAGTGGGAGACCAGGAGATGGGGAGTCTGGGAGAGCTAAAACTCCGTGTCTCCCAGACTCCCGCGTATTCAGCACAAACTCGACATCGGCATCGCCTTGGTTTTGAAGTGTTGGTACTCTTGCGAGACCATTCGTTGGCCCACGTACGTTCGCCTAAGATTGCGTTTCGGTGCCGACTCGCTCGTCAATGCGAAACTGGGATAAAAAGGGAGGCAAGCGTGGACATAGGCGGAAACATCCCAAAGACGATCTATGTGTTTGTTATAAACATGATGTTTCTTTGCAGCGGCTGTGCAAGGCCAATCGGGCAACCGACCCTACCGCCATTTGGACCACCGATTATCGGGCAGCCGATTTCACCGCCCACCGGGCGACCCATTGGACAGCCGATCTCAAATCCGATCGGGCCACCTGTGGATGGAATCTTTTCGCTATCCGGTTCAGCGACCCAACAGGCCACAGTCAGAACGGCTCTGTCACGCTGCACGTTCCCGTTCGACCGTCTAAGACCGGGACTCCAACGGGCGGGACTCCGCTCCATTGACATCTTTTGGGAGCCAACGGATGAAGAGTCGCTGGGATGGGCATCCACCGGCGGCCAAATTGGGATCAGCAATTCCATCGACGGCCTGCAGGCGGAGCGCACTGTGATTCTAGAACTGGGGCATGCTGTGGACTTCTTTTACCTGACTCCGGAAATGCGCAAGTCGATTATCAGGCTCTGGCATCCAGACATCCCCGATAACCACCAGTGGTTCGGTTCCACCGCGTACTGGGACCAAAACGGAGAAGCCTTTAGTACGCTGTTTCTCTGGGCCTTCGCTGACGAAGAGTTGTGGATTGACGCCGGCTATTCACACAAACCTTCGGCCGAGCTTGCGTCTGAGCTGAGGGCAATTTTGCTCCCAGAAACAGTTGTCAATTGGCAGTAAGGCAAACGCCTCCGCAAGCGACGGTTCTGTTGAGCATTGAAAGTGGCGTCACGACTGATGCATTTCGTGCATCGGCATGTTCTTCCCGTGCGGATCCCAGGGTGTACTGGTGTTCGGAGGAATCGGTTCGCCAGTGTTCATCAATTTGTCGTACAGTTCCGGCGGCAATACGCGCAGCACCGAGAAAAGACCTTTGACGCCTTTGTACCAGCCGTCTCGCATCCCATGCGTTTCTCGGCGAGACGTGATCTTTTTCATGTCCTCCATGGTCATTTTCATGGCGTACTCATTGTCGCCCTCTGGCATCGTTTTCATGCCATCCATCTTCATCCCGTCCATGCCCTCCATCTTCATACTGGACATGCCTTTCATGATTTGTGGATAGCCGGGCACTTGGAAGCCAGGATCATTTTCCTTTTGCCGAATGATCGGGCCTACCTGGGAAGTCATGTGGTTCATCATGTGATGGAACATGTGACAATGAAGCACCCAGTCACCAGGATTGTTGGCGATAAACTCGACATCGCGGGACTGTGCCACACCCACGACGACATTGTTGCTGGGAATCCATGCTGAATCGGGAATTCGTCCACCTTCGGTCCCGGTGATCCAAAACGTGTGACCATGCAAATGCATCGGATGCTGGTG
This sequence comes from Stieleria neptunia, assembly GCF_007754155.1. Classification (NCBI taxonomy): domain Bacteria; kingdom Pseudomonadati; phylum Planctomycetota; class Planctomycetia; order Pirellulales; family Pirellulaceae; genus Stieleria; species Stieleria neptunia. Next base: position 10,243,886 of record NZ_CP037423.1, read on the forward strand.
CAATGTGCTGAAATTAATGAATCGGATGCGAACCCGTTCGCCCAATTTGCAGACGAGTGGAGTGGTGTAGGGTCCGCTACGACCGTTGAGCGTCAGAAAGTTCCAGTCCATTGCGTTGGAGTTGGGGACCGTTGCGTTGGGCAGGATCGAGAATTGCTGTGCGACCAGGACGAAGTCGCGGTCAACAGCAGGTGTGTGCGCGACCTTCGGGTGGATAATGAATGGCACGACCATACCAACGGCTTCTTGCATCGCGACGTGCGGGTGCAGGAAGTAGCTACCTTCTTGGTGCACGTCAAATTCATACACGAATGTTTCACCGGGCTTGACGTAGTCCTGAGTCACCGCCGGGATGCCGTCCATGCTGACTGGTAATTCGAGTCCGTGAGGATGCAGCGTCGTCTCTTCCGGTAAGTCGTTGCGAAATACGATCCGCACGCGTTCGCCCTGCGTCATCTCCAGGACCGGACCGGGAAAGAGATCGTTGTAGCCATAGGCATCCATCCAAATTCCGGGTAGCAACTCGCGTCGCGCCGGCGTTGCCCGAAGATGGAATTCGCGTGCTCCACGGACCATCTTTCCGCTCATCTTTTGCAAGTCGGGTGCAATCACTTCAACCGCTGGCAGGTTCGGATCGCGGTATCCAGGGACAAGTTTTCCACGATCGGTCGGGCTGCCGATGGGTCCACCCAGTCCAGCCTTCATGCGCGGGAACCCACCACCGCTTTCGTGATCGGCGTGATTCATCTTCATCTGACTGGGAGCGGTTGGCTCTTGGCCAGAGACGGCTCCGGCGGCAAAAAGGCCGGCGGTCGCAGCGGCGCCTTGTGCGAGAAAGTTCCGGCGTTCTTCATTCTTTCTCATCGCTAATCCCTTCGCGTATTTTGTTGATTCAGTGTATGGAAGTTGCCGACCGTAGTTGCCGACCGTAGTTGCCGACCGTAGTTGCCGACCGTAGTTGCCGACCGGGGGCGGCAGTTACCGCGGCTTTGGCACAGCGTCAATATGGCCGCCGCTGATTGGACTTGGTGGAATCGCCAATCCGCCAGTGAGCAGCATTCCTCGAATCGCAACATCACTTTCACGATACATCACAAGGTTGCTGACTTGTTCAACACGTAAGCCAAGATAAAAGCGTTGAGCCATCAGGACGTCGGGCCAAGCCGCTCGACGTGCCTTGTAACTCTCGTGCAGCAGATCATAAGACTGCTTCGCTTTAGGCAGCATGGTCGTCTCATACTGTTGGACATTTTGCCACGCGGTTTGATAAGTCCGGAATTGCGTGGCCAGGCGGTTACGCAGTTCGAGTTCCAAGCGTCGAGCTTCTGCGTGGGCCTGCATCAAGTCAGCTCGTGCTTGCCGCACGGTTCCTTGATTTCGATCAAAAACCGGTAGCGGGATTCCAAGCGAAAAGGATGTTTCCGTCGTATCGGCGACGGAGCTACGAATGCTTCTTACGCTCGCGATAACGTTCGGAATCGGCTCGGCCTGCTCCCGCTGGATGGCAATCTTGTCGTGCTGGATTTTTTGCCACGCCGCTTCCATTTCAGGACTCGATGCCAGCAGTTGTGCAAACGCCGATTCCCAGTCGAGCGGTTCTTCGCCAGGGAGCAGAGAGCCCTGTACTGCCGTTTGCACCTGGTCTGGAACACCCGCCAATGACGTCAAAGTCCGCCACGCATGTGAAAATTCGTTTTCAGCTTGCTGTAGATTCAAACGATCACGCTGAAGTTCGACCTGAGCACGCAACAGTCCCGGTTGATTGGTTTGCCCGAGGTTTAGCATTTCTTCACGCGTCTGCAGGTTGTCTTCTCCATTGGCCACCAACTCTCGATGAATTTCGACCAACCTTTGCGCTGCCAATGTTCGGTAAAACTGTGCCCGAACGTCGTTGATCACCCGTTGCCGTTGGGCACCCATGTTGGTCTCGGCAATCTTCACCCGTTGGCACCATTTCGCGCGACTTAGTCGCAGTTTTCCTCCGGTGACGAATTCCTGTGAAACGAATCCACCGTTCCATGTTTCGTCGCGAGCGTTTCCGATAGCATCGTTCTGTAGCTCGTACCCGACAATGGGATTCAGGTAGAGCCCCGCTTGATACGCCGCACCCCTGGCGGCGCGCACTTGGGCGGTTGCTTGAACCAGCGTGGGATTATTGGAAAGCGCCCAAGCCTCAAGTTCCGGCAATGAAACAGGTTGGTCGGCGGATGCGACATGGACGACTGGTGGCATGATCTGCATGGCGTAGTCGCTCATCGGCTGCTGAGCAAGACTCGTCCCCGCCGTCAGTATCCCGATCAGCGCTAATAGATTTTTATGCATCGCGATTCCTTCGCCAGTGAATTTAGTCCCTTAAGACGAACCATCGGAATGATTACCGTATTCCATTAGTTCAAACGGACCGACCAAGATACATCCCAGGGGTATTCGACAGGGGATCGCTACAACCGTTTCGATGCGTACAAATGGTTAGCGAATGAGTCGTAGGTTCAATTGTGAAACAGAAGCTTTTGAGAACTTCACTTTTCGACTAAATGTCGATTCGCCGTAGGGACGTGTGAAGAATTGCGGGTGCCGGCGCATCTAATCCGTTGAGGCAGACCATGAACAGAAAGCATCCAATCCCAACTGCAGAGTCGATCATGAATCGACATGTTCGGACGTTGACACCTGAAATGAGCTTGCGGGATGTCGTGCGGACACTGAGAACGCAGAATATCTCGTGCGCACCCGTCATCACGCTTGAGGGAACGAAGAAGAAAACGCTCATTGGCTTTTTGTCAGAAGCTAGGGATCACGCCTATGTCGTCTGACACGTGCGGGTGTTGTGGCAAACCGCCTGGCGAATGCGATTGCTGGGAGTTTCCCGGTTGGGGGAAGATCGAGAGGGTCCTTGACCTTCCAAATCAAACCGCCAAGGAAACCGGCAAGAGTCCAACGCGTCTTGGTGTTTGGAAAGCGACCGCGATTTGCGGCAACGACATCACGTCGAGCTGTTTATACGTGTCCGCGTTGGCGGCGTTGTACGCCGGACCACTGGCTCCTCTGGCACTGTTGTTGGTCGCCGGCGTGCTGTTTCTTTTTCGTAGTATCTACGCCGAAGTTGGCAGTGCACTGCCACTGAATGGTGGCACGTACAATGTGCTGCTTAACACGACGACAAAATCGCGAGCCGCACTGGCGGCTTGTTTGACATTACTTTCGTACATCGCAACGGCTGTCATCAGTGGCAGCGAAGCGATGCACTATGCCTCGGAATTTCTGCCGAATCTCAATGTGCTTGGGGCCACCGTGGTCTTGCTGGGCGGATTCGCGGTTCTCAATGTGATGGGCATTTCCGATTCGGCAAGTGTAGCACTAGGCATTTTCGTGTTTCATTTGTGTACGCTGGCCGGGTTGGTTGCGATTGGAGTGATGGCGATCATCGCTGACCCGACAATCTTCGCTGACAACCTCCGCACACCCATGAACCAATGGCCGACGCCACGCTCTGGCGGCATGATGATCGCGTTATTCTTTGGGTTCTCGGCAGCCATGCTCGGCATCAGCGGGTTTGAAAGTTCCGCGAACTACATCGAGGAGCAAAAGCCAGGCGTATTTCCGAAGACGCTGCGTAACATGTGGATCGCAGTAGCGTTTTTCAATCCAGTGATTAGTCTGCTCGCCTTTGCGTTGTTACCGATGTCGGAAATCGCGACATACAAAGAGGCGCTTCTGTCAGAAATGGGGCGACGAGGTGTGATGAGCGTTGGCAGCTTGGAGGCAAACTCCTTTCTGCCGCGGTTGGTTGCCGGCTGGATCAGTCTCGATGCCGTGGTCGTGCTCTCGGGTGCCGTGTTGACAAGCTATGTCGGTGTGACGGGATTGGTTCGGCGAATGAGCATGGACCTGTGTCTGCCACAATTCCTCTTGCTGCAGAATCGTCGGCGTGGCACGAACCATTGGATCATTATTTCGTTCTTTCTACTCTGCTGCTCAATTCTGTTGATTACATCTGGCAAGATCGAAATGCTTGCTGGCGTTTACACACTCTCGTTCCTTTCTGTGATGGCCTTGTTTGCGTTAGGCAATCTGTTGTTGAAAGCGAGGCGTCCTGATCTTAAGCGTGCCACGCAGGCGAAGCGACTGACGGTCGTTATCGCGCTCGGCGGGGTACTGGCGGCACTGGTTGGCAACGTCGTACTAAACCCCGATTATGTTCGTGTGCTTTTGCTCTACTTTGCGGCGGCAGTTTGCATCGTCGCATTGATGTTCGTTCGTAACAAACTGCTCATCCAATCGCTCAAAGTGGCGAAGACGCTTTGTGACCTTCCACCATTGAAACGTTTCAAAGCGGGTCATCAGATTGCGTCGTTGCTTCAGAACGTCCAATGTCGATCAATCATCTTTGTTGCTTCCGAAGGGACTCGCGATGAAATGCGTCGTGCAGCGGATTACGTTCGGCGGAATGAGCAGATGCGAATCCTGAAAGTCGCTTGGTGCTAAGCACGTCAGCACGAGTTATTCGGCATAACTTTCAAGTGATGGCATGTAGGTTACCTCACCGATTTCGCATAGCTTCGTCGTCAGCGTTTGTAACAAGGTTTTGAATCGTTCCCAGGCCGTGGCGGGCATTTGTTGATACTTTAGTTGCCTCCATAGTCGCTCGATCGAATTCAGTTCGGGACTATACGGCGGAAGATGATAAACCAGCAGCCCACGCTCTGCCCAGCGTTCGATCGATGCTTCAAAAGCTCCGCTGGTGTGGCAAGATGCATTGTCGAGGATGACCACCGTTGTTTGGTCAATCGTCTCACAAAAATCATCCATGATTTCAATGACCGTTTGCGTGTTGACGTACCCTTTGTGAAGATAGGTATGGGTGGTTCCATCTTGATGCTCAAAGCCAAGTGCCTGAACCGTCGCCCCATGGGCGCCGGTGACTGGCACATCGGTCCGTTCGCCGATGGGAAGCCATCCGTATGGCACCACGCCCTTAAGCGAAAATCCCGCTTCGTCAAAGTATACGACATCCAGTTCAGGTTCATTGAGCAACTCGGCGAGTTCCTCTTGAGCCAACCGGAAAGCCTTTTCGTCTCGTTTTTTCCGCAGGCTGCGCCGAAACCGCTTCCAGCTCAAATTGAATCGTCGGGCGTAACGACGCAGCGAATGTCGGCTGATCGATTTGCCGGTCCGTGTTCGCAAACGCGACAGGACTGTGGCAGGCCGGGAGGGAAATTGCCGCAACAAATCTTTGAGGATTTGCTCTTCCTGTTCATTGAGCTTCCTCGGTCCGCCTGGTCGCTTTTCGTCCAGCAGGGCGTCTGGTCCGTCTTGTTCAAAGTGTTTGATCCAAGCTCGCACGCTGTCTCTACTGACACTAAGAATATCGACGATCTGCTCAATTTCGTATTGAGCATCGCTCAGAAGAATCGCGTGTGCCCGTATTCGTGTGTAATGGTTTGGATGCTGTTTCCAAAGCTCAATCAGACGGTCACGTTGCTGCTGGTTCGTGATTTTCGCGAAAACGGTTGCAGGTCTTGCCATGGTAAGTCTCCCGTGATTGTCGGGAGGCACCGACCTTGCCAGGCCCGTCCGACGACCGGACAATTAGCTAGCAAAAGAACGAACCGCGCCCATCGTGACAAACCTGCAAAAGCCTTGCCAATTTCCATGAACTACACATGCTCACGTGCTTATGAAGTCGAATCTGAAATACCGCAGGACATGCCACAGATTCGCGAAGAGATCGACAAAGAGTATCGCGACCTTCACATCGACCTGTTGCTGGTACGAGGTAAACTTAGCCCAAGCTTACTCCAGGTGCTGGGGAAGCGAGTGGGTGTACCGTTGAATTACATGTTCATCAGTTCGGCCACGGCGACTTTAGTCGAAGACCTTGCCGACTGGGGTGGCGTTCGCATCGTCGCGTAGTCGATCAACATTGCTAAGTTAGCGTGTTTGTTCGTGATGGGGAATGAATCGTGATGTGTTTGTTTGCGAGAGAAACTATTATCCATGGATACAACCTCCGTCACGACTGTTTCGCTGGCGATCATTCTTTACAGCCTCGTGTCAGCGCGATTGCGGCAGAGCGTCATAACGGCTCCGATTGTCTTTGTTTCATTCGGATTGCTCGTTGGCAATGCCGGATATCGCATGCTCGAATTCCGGCTGGAACATGACGCAATCCATCTGCTGGCGGAATTGACACTGATTGTCGTGCTGTTCACGGATGCGTCTCGTATCGACTTGAAGCTATTTTGCCGTGAACACGATTTGCCTGTTCGCCTGCTAACGATTGGCCTTCCCCTTTGCATATTGATGGGAACGATTGCTGCTTGGTTGTTGTTTCCTGGGTTTGGGTTTTGGCAAGCAGCGGTATTGGCCGCCATTGTTGCTCCAACCGACGCAGCTTTGGCACATGCTGTCGTGACGAACAAGCTGGCGCCGACCCGAATTCGTCAAGCGATTAGCGTCGAAAGTGGATTGAACGACGGGATATGCCTGCCGTTGTTTTTAATCTTCTTGTGTGGTGCGCGTGTCGCTGAACATTTGGAAACGACATCCTATTGGGTTCAGTTCGCCGCGATGCAAATCGGGATCGGACCATTGGTCGGTATCTGCGTCGGGTACATCGGCGGAAAACTGATTGAACGTTCGGCCATTCACAAGTGGATTAGGACCGCCGGAACAATTAGTGTCGCGGGTTTTCGCTGGATGGGGTAGACTTTCCGCGTCTCAATCCACCAGCGAGGGTGCCAAGGATGGCGTTTGTATTCGAAAATCAGCTTGACGATCTGGCTGCCAAGCGAGCAGTCGATTTTTATTCAACCTTGTCCGAAAAGGATCGCCGTCGGTTCGCGGCTGTCGAGGCACAGCGTCTCGGGCGAGGAGGTGTACCGTACATCAGTCAATTACTGGGCTGCTCGACTCGCACCATCGAACGAGGTATCGCTGAGCTCGATCAACTCTCCAATGATCCGGCGAAAGGTAGGATACGGCGGCCAGGTGCTGGACGAAAAAAAAGATCGAAACCGATCCCGACCTCGAAGACAATCTGAACGAACTATTGAGCGTTCGTGTTGGAGGCGATCCTGATGAGCCCGACGTGGTTTACACAAACCTGGCCTCCACTGAAATGGCTGAGAAGGCGGCCGAGGCCGGCACCCCTGTGAGCGACAAGACGGTCTCCGCTTGGCTGAATAGCTTGAAGATCGGTTTTCGAAAAATGATCAAAACTATTTCCGGTGGCTTGTCAGCGGATCGCGAGCAGCAGTTTGATCTCATCGCAGGACATGTGGAGAGCTATCAGGCTGCCGGCAATCCGGTCTTTTCGATCGACACAAAAAGCAAAGAATTCCTGGGCCGTCTTTACCGGGCCGGTCGCATTCGCACCACAGAGCCCATTGAAGCGTTCGACCACGACTTTCCGAGTTGGGCTGATGGCGTTGTGATTCCTCACGGAATCTACGACATCGGACGAAATGCTGGGCACGTCAACATTGGACTCTCTCACGAGACGAGTCGCTTCGCGACCGATAGCCTCAAATGGTACTGGAACCGGATAGGGAAACGTTGTTATCCGGATACCAATTCCATTTTGCTATTGTGCGATTGCGGCGGTAGCAACTCAGCTTCAAAATACATCTTCAAGCACTACCTTCAAAAGTTGGTCGACACGATCGGCATCGAAATTCGGGTAGCCCACTATCCAAGCTACTGTTCAAAATACAATCCGATTGAACGCCGTTTTTTTCCGCATCTTGGACGTGCTTGCTCCGGGATGCTTTTCGATAAGTTGGAAACAGTTGTCAAGTTGATGCGGAACACATCGACTCGGACCGGCCTTCGCACTACGGTCAACGTCTTGCGAGGGTTGTACGAGACGGGTGAGAACGCGACCGCAACAATGAAAGCAGCTCTGCGTACAGTTTTTGACGAACAAATACCGAGATGGAACTATCGATTCTCGCCAATTAACCGACACTAATTGTTCCGGCGGTCCTTAGTCATTCTTTTCTCGAACTGACAACCATCGCTCTAGCATTGGTCGCCTATGGAGCGGCGGAGTCAGTTGGCGGGAACGGCTTTATCGCGGCCTTCTGTGCGGGTCTGACTGTCGGCAACGTCTCGCAACCGATTTGCCGCGCCATCCATGAGTTTGCGGACGCAGAAGGGCAATTGCTCACTCTGCTCGTCTTTCTCTTTTTTGGTGCCGTCCTATTGCCGCAGGCCTACTCGAATCTCACATTTACCGGCATGTTCTTCGCAATTCTGGCGTTGACAGTGATACGGATGTTGCCCGTGGCGATCAGTCTTATCGGTACTCGATTGCGGGGGGACACGCGTTGGTTCATCGGCTGGTTCGGTCCTCGCGGCGTCGCATCGATTGTGTTCGCCTTGGTCCTGCTAAAGGAGTTCGACGTTCCCAACCGGCAAGACATTTTTGCAATCGCGATGGCGACAGTTGCATTGAGTGTCTTCTGCCACGGATTGACCGCATATCCGCTCGCCAAATGGTATGCCATCCGGACCGAGAGAGTGAAGGCAACTAGCCCGACCGCGGAACACTGTCGAGGGACGCTGAAAAGGTACCAGTGAGCCATTATTCTTTTTTTTGCGACCGGGGGAGGAAATCCGTGAAGGAACCGCTCGCCTCGAGCATCAAACGAGCTGAACGATCTACAACCATCAACCTCTCAGGGAATCGAGGGAATCATGTCGAAGGGAATCGCATCGCTGGCTTTATCGCTAGCATTCACATTCGTATTTGTCCTCTCCGGATGCGCTCGCGATCGCTACGCCTCTGTTGGAGCAACCGGCGGAGGTTGCGGCGGTTCTTCCGCTAGCGGGGCCAGTTGTCATGACACCGGCGGTGTCGTGATGGCTCCCCAAGTGGTGGCTCAGCAGCAGACGATGACTCATCAGCCCGCGGTTGCAAGCGGTGGCGGGGTCATCAATAACAAGCTCTGCCCGGTGATGGGTGAACCGCTGGGTTCGATGGGCGATCCCGTCCCCGTGACGGTCGGCGGTGAAACACTCTTCGTTTGCTGTCGCGGCTGTGTGAAGAAGGTAAAGGCCGATCCAGCCAAATACTTCGCGATCGCTCGCAACGAATGACCGAAAAGTCTTTGAGTCCCGCGAAGAATGCGGGGCCACCGATCATCTAAATCTCGTTGCCGGCAAGCAGCCCCAACGTCGGGGCTTGTCGGCATTCTGGAAAACCTATTCTCGATCAAGGATGAATGAGATGAAGAACGTACTTTTCGCTGCCTTTTTGATGGTCGCCTTCGCTTTAACTGTCTCGGCCTCCGGCTGCGCCTCTTCAGGCAGTGGCTACGGAGGCTCCGACGGGCACTATGGGCATAGTCACTGACACGTTGCGTTGTCCGAGCCGGCGGGCACTACTGAAAATGAACAAAGCGAACCAGGTTGATCGAAGCTCATGAACTCCCCTGGTGAAATTCGGCAACCGTTCGCTTCCGTTCTGCTGGCAACGCTGTATTTTGTTGCAATCGTTTCGCCCGTCTTGGTGGCGGTGCTTGCCGTACCGCAGACCGACCACTCGTTGCTGAGCGAGATTGCTAAGAATTGTGGTTTGGTCGGCATCGGAATTCTGTTATTGCAGTTTGTGCTGGCGGGCCGATTGCGATGGATTTGCAATGTGTTCAGTCTCAGCGAGGTGATGCTCTTTCACCGCTCGATGGGACTTCTCGCAATCGCCTTGCTGTTGCTGCATCCGGTGTTGCTCGCCGCCGGAGAGGGCGATTGGAGTTTGATCTATGGATGGAGCCAACCCTGGTACATCTGGGCGGGCAAGCTCGCTCTGCTGCTGCTAATCGCTCACATCGTCGTCTCCGTTTTTCGGACCGCATTGAAACTGAGTTATGAACGCTGGCGAATGACGCACGATGTTTTAGCCGTTTCGATCATCGGCTTGACTTTAGTGCATAGCTGGTTTGCCGGAGGCGACCTGCAAACCTGGCCGATGCGATCGCTCTGGATTTTACTTGGCGGGGCGGCCATTTTCGTTTTGGTTTGGCATCGCTGGATTCGCCCCATGAAACTTGCCAGCCAACCGATGCGCGTCGTCGAGGTGCGGCAAGAAACGCCGGACGTCTGGACACTTCGCTTGGCGGGAGCTGAAAATTGGACTGCCGATCACCTGCCCGGCCAGTTTCAGTTCATGACATTTCCCGACTCCCGGGCCATTCCACCAGAAGAACACCATTTCACGATTGCGTCCAGTCCCACCGCGCAAGGTTACGTCGAATCAACGATCAAGGCCTCTGGTGATTTCACGAGGAAGATCCAGTCGATTGAGCCGGATGACGCCGTGATTGTCCAAGGGGCTTTCGGGCATTTTTCACACCTGAGGCATGCCAATGAAGATGCATTCGTGTTCGTTGCCGGCGGAATCGGTGTGACGCCGTTGATGAGTATGCTGCGACATATGCGGGATACCGGAAGTGGAAAACACGTGCGGTTTCTGTACGCCAACAGAACAGCAGCGGACATCGTGTTTGCTAACGAATTGGCTGAAATGCAGGCAACTCAATCTCCGCCCTTAACTTTGACGCACGTGTTGTCCAATGCCGATAAATCGTGGTCCGGCGAGCGTGGTCATATAGATGCCGAGAAGATCGAGCGATTGCTCGGCGAGATTGAGTCAACGACCGGCGTTTATGTGTGCGGACCGCAGGCGATGACGAAGCAGGTGATCGAAGTGTTGCGGGATCGCGGGGTATCGCATCGCCGAATTCACACGGAATCGTTTTCGCTTGCTCATGACACAGCACCAACGAGCGCCGGCAGCCTGTGGCGGAGGCGCCTGACGGTCGCCACCGTTCTGATGGTTGTGGTTCTGGTGTTTGCTGTGGCGTTGTGGCGTGCCGATGGGGCTTCTGGGGGAAAAGGTCACCAACACTCGCACGGCGACAGCCATGGCTCAAGCGACGGCGGATCGCATGAAGACGTTTCCCCATCCGAAGAGACGCATGACCATACCGACGAATAAAACTTTTGCGAAATCGGTGCGGTTTTACTGAAGAATGCCGGGCTGCCGAGCACCGAACCCCATAGACGCTCGCGATCACGGTATTCCGCTGAGCTTCATTTGGTGAATCGATCCCGTGCCACATCAATCGCAGCTTCCCACCGAAAGGCGTTCATCATGAGACGCACGCATTTAAAAATCGTACTGGCTTCGGTCGCTTCGACGCGCAATCGAGTGAAACGCGTTATCGCAAATCGATCCTGCCAAACGCATCGATTTCGCTCGGTCGCGCTAGCTGAAGTTTGCGTCCTGTGAACGCTTCGAGCTTTTGGTGCAGGCTACCGATGCGTTGTTTCATATTGCACAAGAATCGGTTTTGATTCGCGTCCTTCTTGTGTGTTGCCATTGAATTGCTGAAACCCGTTGACTCCATCTCGGCAAAGCGTGACTCGTCGTACGTCGGCTGAAGCAACTCAGCCGATTCGCCATTTCGCCACATCGTCGCCTGCTCAAGGTGGATTATGGCCACGTTGAGTTCCCGGCAAACGCAGGTTACGCCGCCTTCATTCCCATTCTTCTCTAGCTGGCAACAGCAAGAGCTACTTTGGACGCGGTGGTGAGAAGCAAGTGCGACGTGAGCTTTGACGAAAACTCTTTGCAGTTCGCTGACTCTTTGCAGTTCGCTGACTCTTTGCAGTTCGCTGTACGCACGAACTTCACCACGTTCAACCGCCGACGCCAACTGCTTCAAGTCACGAACCGAGTTCTCGATCGCAACCCGAGACGTCGCTTCGGCACGAGCGGCTTCGAGACGCAGATACGCGGACGCGGTTTTCAAATGTCCTGCCGCTTTCGTGCTGTATAGACAGTCAGAGCAGAGGGAAAACAGTTTCATCGCCTGGAACGGTCTATCGGTGTGGATCAAGACTTCCCGTCGAGTTTCGCTTCTCAACGTTTGCGTTACGAAAGATCCATCCACCTGGCGAAAAGAATACAGCCAATACTCCAACGGCAACGGCGAGAATATCGAGAAGTGCTTGAACAAGCGGGGAGAGCCCAAGTTTGTGTGTCTGAAATGAAACTGTGAACGCAACCATTAGCGCCAGGAAGACCAACATTCCCAGACCACCCTTGCTCGCAATCGCTGCGCCGCTCGATCGCGATTTGGCGGACAAATAATGCAGGACGAGTCCGGCGACGATCATCACAGCAGAAATGATGAACACGACAAATCCCGTGATCGCTAGCCACATTCCGAAGGTTGACGGGTTGTCCATGGGGTGGGTTTGTTAGTTGGTCGGTATACGGTTGGGTCCGGCGGAGCCGCACGTGCGACTCGACCATTTCAATCGTGATAGCTCGCGGCCTCAATTGCAACCCTCGGCTACCCTATCCGCAAACATCTAGTACGCGCACAGCGGTAGATGATCCACCAACCAGCCCGAGGGAACAAGTGTCGCAGTTCATGCCACGGGAATCAGGAATGTCGCGGCTAAAGCGATAGAGCGTGACGAGCAAAATCGCCAAACCTCGAACCCCATCCAATTCTGGAATGTGTTTCGAGGTGGTGTTTGTTTGCTCCACGGGCGGATTGCTCATGCCCTCATGTTCGATCCGTCGTTGGATTGACGATGGGACCGTCAATCAATGCTGATGACCAGCATGGGGGTCATTCACGACCGGAACTGAACCGGTTGTGGGAGCCGACGCTGCGTTGGACATGGGCATAGGAGGCACCTGATTGCTGCGAGGTGCAGCGGGCTGGGTTTGAAAGGGTGCGTTTCCTGACGTGCTGAGCTGCATCGTCGTGGGCAATGCGGTGGGATAACCACCCCCGGCGTAGTACGAGGTGTCAGGAGCACCTGTGGCGACTGGCGTTTGAGCACCACCCGAGCATCCGCAATCGGCATTCGCCTGTGTGGGGACACCGATCACTCCGGCCAATGCTGCCGCAGCCATGAACATTTTTATTACCAAAGTCTCTTAGTGAGGTTTCGGAAACGTGAACATGGCCGGTTGGATGCAGCAAGTCGTCGATTCCTTCACAGAAGATTGGAATGGGGCAGACCGCCGCACTTTGCTGGCATTTGCCCTTAGTGGGCCTCCAGGAAATTGACGAGTGCTTCGGATGCTCCGGTCTCAGAAAAGATTCGGAATTCCTGTGAAGAATCCGGTCAGGCCAAGCATCTAACCGGGCAACGTACAACGTTTTGCTTCGTGATCGTCCAGATGTGCCGATTATCGGCCCGGTCGCGAAAGATTGGTTCCCCACCCTGAATCGAAGGATTCTCCGAATGACGATCAAACGATCACCCCTTTTGTTTTCGCTGGCTCTCGGATTGGTTGTCAGCAGCCTCGGCACCGCATCCGTTCTCGCTCATGAGGGGCACGCCAAGGCGGCGGGCCACGAACACGAGGCCATGATGAAGGCCGAGAAAAAGATCGAAACGGCTTTGTCGACGCTTTCGGCTGAAGACCAAGAATTGGCGAAAGCCCAGCGTTTCTGTCCGATCATGACCTACGATCGCCTCGGCTCGATGGGTACGCCGCTGAAAGTGATGATCGAAGGCAAGCCAGTCTTCTTGTGCTGCAAAGCATGCGTAGACGACGCTAAGAAGGGTGGAGCAAAGACGGTCAAGGCCGTCATGAAGTTGCGTGACTCAACGGCGACGCTTGCCAAGTTGCCCATGGAAGAACGCATGGCAGTCGAAGCACAAAAGTATTGCGCCGTCGCGAACACGAGCTTCCTCGGCTCGATGGGCGCACCACTGAAATTGGAGATCGACGGTAAGCCTGTCTACTTGTGCTGTGGAGGCTGCACGAAGAAGGCGCAAGCCGACCCGGCTGGAACCTTGGCGAAAGCCCAAAAGCTTGTCAAAGCGGGAACGCTTGAAGGACACGATCACGCCGCCCACGGACACGGCGATCACAAGCACTGATCTGAGTTAGGGAGCTGGGAGCTGGGGGTCGATCACTCCTCCACTCGTTGTCTCCCGCCTCCTCCACTTTCTACGCCGCAGCGATCGGAATCTTCACGGATTCTGTCGCTGCGGTTTTTTTGTCCTTTCGTCTGAAGAATACGCGACGAGAAGCATCTAACGATTGAAAAGGAATGCCAAACGCAGTTAACGGTGGCCGAAATGAAACACTTTTTGCACATGTTGATTGGCTGTGGATTGCCGATGCTCTTGATCTTTGTCTTGCCGCTATTCGGCGTTAGCGAAGGGATCACCCTGACTGTCTTCATAGTGCTGATGTTCGGATGTCATCTACTGATGATGCGTGGGCACATGAGCGACCACATACACCATCAAGAGGAAATTCATGAATAGGCTAAGTATCCCCCGATTCGGTTTCGCGGTGGCGGCCGCTTGCACGATCGCGTACGTCGGTTGCGTTTTCGTAATGATGACGGTGCCACAGGAAACCGCCATCAAATTCTTCAACAGTCTCATGCACGGTGTCGATGTTACGACAATCATGCGATCGGACATGCCGATTTGGGAAACCATACTCGGGACGATTGAGACCTTCGTACTGGGATGGTTGTTCGGGGCGTTTATCGCTTGCTGCTACAACTGCTGCGCGAAGCCGCTGCGCAGCACTGAACTCGGGTCTTGATCGCCATTCAATCAACCTGGCTGCAATGCGTTCAACTCGTCAGCCACCGTTGCATTGCGCAAACGATTCCCATCGCGACATTACCCAGGCACGATATTTGCGACTCTGCCCAATTGAGTGTTATTTATTGTCTGTCTAGCATGTCTCAATAGGGAAAGTAGCCAATGAGTGAGTCAGAGACTTCGGGTCACTACGAGAAGAACAGTCTGTCGCTGACGGGTTCAGTTGCGATGGGCACTGGGGTCATGATCGGTGCCGGAATCTTCGCGCTCACCGGACAAGTGGCCGAGCAAGCCGGTGGGCTGTTCCCACTCGCGTTTCTTGCCGCTGCGATTGTTGCCGGATTTAGCTCGTATTCGTACGTGAAGATGGCGCAAAAGTATCCGTCGGCTGGCGGCATCGGCATGTTTCTGATGAAGGCTTACGGCAAAGGCACCGTCACGGCCGGCATGGCACTGTTGATGTACTTTTCGATGGTCATCAACGAAAGTCTCGTCGCGCGGACGTTCGGAACCTACACACTTCAACTGATGAACGTCAAAGACACGACGTTTTGGACTCCCGCATTGGGCGTTGGTCTATTGATCGTCGTGTTTCTGATCAACATCATGTCCACAAGCTTCATCGGCAAATTCTCGCTCGTGACGGCGGCGATCAAGATCGGTGGAATCCTGATTTTCGCCGGTGCCGGACTGTACGTTTCAGGACTGTCGTTTGAGGCGGTCGGGGTTACAGAGCGAACTTCATCGACCAACTTTCTTTCCGCGACGGCGCTGGCACTATTGGCCTACAAAGGTTTCACGACGATTACCAACAGCGGTTCGGAGATCAAGGAGCCGAAAAAGAACATCGGGCGCTCGATCATTTGGTCACTTTCAATCTGTTTGGTCGTCTACCTGCTCGTCGCGTTGGCTGTGTCCGGCAACCTGAGCGTCTCGCAGATCATCGAACACCGAGATTACGCGTTGTCGAAAGCTGCCGAACCGGCGTTTGGACAGTGGGGGCGCTACTTCACGGTGGGGCTGGCCGTCATCGCGACGATCTCGGGATTGCTGGCCAGCACGTTCGCGGTCTCGCGGATGCTGGCGATGCTGAGCGAAATGAAGCTGGTGCCGCACAAGCATTTTGGGATGCCAGGCGACATGCAAAAACACACGCTCGTTTACACCATCGTGATCGCCATCGCGCTGACGATCTTCTTTGACCTGGGCCGCATCGCATCTCTGGGAGCCATTTTTTACATTGTGATGGACCTTGCCATTCATTGGGGCGTGCTGCGGCACTTGAAAGAAGACGTCAAAGCGAATACCGCCATTCTTGTCACTGCGATCGTGCTCGACATTGTCATCCTCGGTGCGTTCGCATGGATGAAGGCGACCAGCGACATGCTGGTGATCTGGGTTTCGATCGTCGGCTTCATCGTGATCTTCGCCGGTGAACGTTGGTTCCTGGCTCGCGTCAATGATTCCGATCATGAACATCAACACAACGAATAACAGAAAACGCAAAACGCGACGCAGGAGAACTCCATGACCACACGGACCAACTATTCACCCTGGCTATCCATCCTTTGGATTCTTTGCCTCGCAATCCCTCTGGTGCTCCTGCTGACGGCCAGCGGCGGTGGCATGCACAGCCTAATTTGGATGTGGATCATTTTGTTGCTGTGTTTTTACATGATCGCCAGTATGGCGGTTGCCAGCCGAACCGCGGGTCAAACCGACGAGGAATCGGTCGCCGATGATGGCGTCCGGATGATTCCCGATGGCGAGCAACCACCGGCGATCGCGTCGGTGATGGATGTCCGAGTCGCGACTCGGCAACAGGGCGTCGGATTGTTTCGTGGCCGGTTGAACATGCCAGCCGACGAAGCATTACAGAAACTCGAAAGCGAACTAGGCGAGAACGCGGTTCCGTTGATCCAGCAGGACGACGAACTCGGCACGGCGATCGTGTTGTTGAATCGACCAACCGAAGAAGCGACGCTGGAGCGTTCGACACGGCGTTGGCTGCATTGGTTACTGTTCGCGTTGACGTTTTTGACGACGACCTACGCGGGAGCGTTGCATCAGGGCGTGAATCTGTGGGAGCAACCGAGTGCGTTCACCGTCGGCCTGCCGTACTCGATTGGTTTACTGCTGATCCTCGGCGTTCACGAACTCGGCCATTACTTCGCCGCGAAACATCACGGGCTGAACGTCACGCCTCCGTTCTCCATCCCGATTCCGTTTGCGTTGGGAACATTCGGTGCGTTCATCAAAATGAAGTCGCCAACGCGAAACCGTCGAGCACTGTTCGACGTCGCCGTGGCTGGTCCCTTAGCCGGTTTGCTTGTCGCGATTCCGGCGTTGCTGATCGGTTTGCAAAGCTCGGAAGTTCTACCGCCGGAAACCGAAGTCGCCGGCGGAATGCTCGGCCACGGAACGTCCGCCGGATCGTCGATCCTGTTCGCACTGCTGTCGAAGATCGCATTGGGCGAACAGTTGCAGGACGGCTATCTCGTACAACTCAGCCCGCTCGCGTTTGCGGGATGGTTGGGTTTGTTCATTACGGCGCTAAACTTGATGCCGATCGGGCAGCTCGACGGCGGCCACATGGCAAGAGCGATGTTCGGTCGGCGCGTCGGCGAGACAATCGGAAGTGTCGCGATGTGGTCGCTCTTTCTGCTTGCAATTTTCGTCTGGCCCGGACTGTTGTTCTTCGCCTTGTTCATCTTTTTCATCGCCGGACGCGGCACGCCACCATTGAACGACATCACGCCGATCAGCAGCGGGCGTCAATGGATTGGCTACGCGACGTTCGTCATCCTTGCGATGATCCTGATTCCGCTGCCGCACAAGTTTTGGCAGGCGGCGGATATTTATTGCCCGTATTTGTAGATGGGGAGTCTGGGAGTTGGGAGCATGAGACCATTGATAGAAGAGCGCGACAGGAGTTTCAAATTGATTCCATTACTGGACGTTGGCGGCGAAGGCCGTTACGCGACGGCAATGAACCTCAATCCGAGTGCCGAGAAAACGCTCGGCCCTGACAAGGGACAGACAATCCCGAATCGAATCGACGGACGAGTGGAGAATATCCCGCTTCCAGATTCGTCGGTTAAAGCGATCATCGTCGAACGCACACCACTTCGCAATGCAGCGATTCACGAACTTGCAAGAGTTGCCACGGATGATGCAACCTTGGTTTTTCGCCATCCAGTTGACGAATATTCCGACCCGCACGCACGTGTGAAAGAACGCATCAGTGGCGAAGTTGATATTGACCAATTGGAACTCGATGGCCAGATGGTCCAACAACTGACGATTCGACTTGGGGTAGGCTCGTGGTGAGTTGGGAGTGACGAGTCTCGGGCACAAAGAGGGCAGCCAGTCGATCGGGCGCGGATGCGGTCGTCATCCGGTCTGCCAAGTTATGTTCCAATTGCTGAATGCGAGGTTGCTCGCCAGTAGCACATTTCCACGTTTGTATCGTTCGGCAGGTGAAACCGTGTCTGTCGCTTGGCAACAATCTCGCGGCAGCGACATTGCCAAGCCAAACTAATGCGTTGGATCAACACATCTGGACTGATCGGTCCCGCGCCGAGTTCATTCAGCAATTCATCGAACGTATCGCGATAGTCGGTCAGCACTTCGTCGACTGAACCATCAATTCTCTCGGCAGTAAGTTGCGTACTGATGTCGCGAAGCAAATCGCAGAGCCGATTCTTTGCTCGTCCGCTTACGACGCTCAACAGTGGGTGGTCGATGCGAGCGCGGTGAACGAGCTTGTTGCGAATCATTAGAAAATGCGAATGTTCTCGTCGAGTTGCAATGTTGTCGTCCTGTAGCGAATAACCTCTATTGTTTGTAAGCCAATAGTCGCAATGCATTGAAGACGACAACGAGAGTGCTGCCTTCGTGCAATGCAACTGCGGGACCAATGTTGAGACCGAGGATCGTGGCGGGGACGAGGAACGCGACCATTCCGAGACTCATCCAGAGGTTTTGACGAATGATGTGGCGAGTGGCGCGGCTGAGGCCGATGGCGAGCGGCAAGTGGTCGAGGTTGTCTGCCATTAAGGCGACATCAGCGGTTTCGAGGGCGACGTCGCTACCGGCGGCTCCCATCGCGATGCCGACGGACGCAGATGCCATGGCCGGCGCGTCATTGACTCCGTCTCCGACCATTGCGACGCCGCCTTCGCTTTGCAGCTTCTTGATCTCGTTGACCTTGTCATCCGGCATCAAATCGCCGCGGGCTTCGTCGAGACCGACTTCCTTAGCGACCGCGTCGGCGACCTTTTGGTTGTCGCCCGAAATCATGATCATCCGTTCGATGCCAATTTCGCGAAGTCTTGCGATGGTTCGCTTGGAAGCTTCACGGGGTGTGTCCATCAAACCGATCACGCCGAGGTAACGATCGCCACGCCGGACGATCATGGTCGTCCGCCCGTTCTCTTCTAGCGATTCGAGAATCTCGCGGACGCTATCTGGTAGCGGCAGCCCGTCGACTTCAGTGAACAAATCGTCTTTGCCGATGTGAACGATGTCTCCCTCGACTGTCGCTTGTATGCCGCGTCCGGTGATGCTCTGCAAATCGGTCGCATCGGGAATCGCTCTCCCACTCCCAGACTCTCCTTCCCCCAATCTCTCCTTCCCGTCACGCACGACGGCTTTCGCCAGTGGGTGCTTGCTCAGGTCTTCGACAGCGATTGCGGTTCGCAGCAATTCCGATTCCTCGACGCCATCTGCCGCGACAACGTCTGTCACTTTCGGTTCGCCTTCGGTCAACGTGCCGGTCTTGTCGAAAGCAATCGCTTCGAGACTGCCAAGACTCTCCAACGGCTCACCACCTTTGACCAGGATACCGCCGCTTGCCGCCCGAGCTACTCCGCTGAGCACCGCACTCGGCGTCGCGATCGCCAATGCACATGGGCTGGCAGCGACGAGAACCGCCATCGCTCGGTAAAACGATTCGCTGAAGGTCTCGTCGATGACGAACGGTGCGAACAGCAACAGTACGACACCGGCAATAACTGAAGGAACGAAGTAACGCTCGAATTTTTTGGTAAACTTCTGCGTTGGCGAAACCCGCGTTTCCGCTTCGCTGACCATCGTGACGACGCGGGCCAGTGTGTTTTCGGATGCGAGTTTAGTGACTTGTATTTCGAGCGAACCCGATTGGTTGATCGTTCCCGCGAATGCTCGATGCTCTGGCGGAAGCGACTCGGGATCGGATGCGGCAGCGGCGACGTCGTCAACGGGGCGTTTATCGACGGGCGCGCTTTCGCCGGTGATCGGAGCCTGATTGATGCTGGACTCACCGGCGATCACAAAACCGTCTGCGGGAACTCGCTCGTCGGGTTTGATGATGACGACATCCCCAACGACTAGCTCTTCGACGGAAATTTCTGATTCGTTGCCATCGCGTCGAACCCGTGCTGTCTTCGGCGCGAGTTCGGACAAGGCTTCAATGGCACGTTTGGCTCGCCCCATCGCGTAGCCTTCCAACGCATGGCCAATACTGAACAGGAACAAAAGCAACGCACCTTCGGCCCACGCTCCCAAGGATGCGGCACCGGCAGCGGCGACGAGCATCAAGAAGTCGATCTCGAATTTTCTCGCTCGAATTTTCTCGATCGCTTCGGTGACGGTATAGTAACCTCCGAAGACGTAAGCGGCGACAAAGCAACCCAGCGGAATCCATTCGCTCAGTTCGGCGAATGTTGCGATCAGCCAACCGATCAATAGGAACGCACCACAGAGGATTGCAAAGACCAGTTCCGACTTCGGTCCGAAGATGCCACCGTGGGCGTGGTCGTGCCCGGCATGGTCATCGCGTGGCTGCTCGGTTTGCCGCGACCATTCTCGTAGAGCGGTCGCGATTCTGCCCTCCGACGTGACCTCTCGGTCATACTCGACACGCAACGCACCGTCCGGCGTAACGACGGCTTCCAGCACGCCATCGACGCGACCAAGTCGAGATTCGATGGCGGACGCTCGTCGGGCATGCATCGCTTCGATACATGTGACGAAGTGACCGTAACGTTCTTCCAGTTTCGCGCCTTCCTGACGGGCGATTCGTCGCACGTCAGCCACTGACATCGCATCCGGATTGAAGTGGATGCACAGTCGATCCGGCTGGCTCTCGTCCGCTGCCGAGATATGCGCGTCATCAATCCCGGTATGCTCCCGCAACCGTTCGCGAATACGTTCGACGCATTCGTCACGGGCATCCGGAACGCCGGGCAGCAGAAAACTGAGTTCTATTTTGACCTTATTCATTTGTTATCGCTTCGGAGTAAAGATTGTCTTTTCATAGCAGGTCCTTGTATCTTGGTCACTTTAAGACGTGGCCAACAGGAACCAAGAGCCACCGAGGCGTAGGTCCGAATTCCGGCTTCTCGGCCGTGCCATTCACGTTCCCAACCGATGAAGCCGCCCAGAGCGGCTGCGACCAGAGCCCGTACCGCAAACATCAGTTCAATTTTCCAGTCCATTTCGTTTTGCCTTGCTGTGATTCAATGGTCGAGTGAAGTGGAGTTTCGCAGCAGTTTTCCCAGGACAACCGCAAGACCGAGATAGGCAAAACTCGCCAGCGCTCCAAGCTTGAGCGAGTCCTGACCGCCGGCCGCCTCGGCCACAAATAGTGCCACCGTAAAACCCATTGCGCCCAGAAGTCCGATGACCGGCACATCTCCCCACGTCAGACGCTCGCCGGTTTCGTCGTTCACTGGAAGTGCGGCAGTTCCGCGCGTCAGTTTCAGTAGCAGGAAACCGAACACGGTCATCGCCGTGATGCCCAACGTCTTGCCAATGCCTAAACAATGAGGTAGTTGAGCATCCGTGCAATCCTTGTTCGGCGACGCAGTCGCAGCCTGCACCAAGGTTGTTCTTGAGGAGTTGTGCCCGCAGCACGTCGCTGCCGTCGGTCGCGATCACTTCGCCCGGCAATACACCCGAAAGAATTTCTGTCACATCGCCATTGACCGCTCCCAAACGAACCGAGCGGACATGGAAAACCTTGTAGCTGTCGGGGCTGACGAAGTAGTCCTTGTCGCGAACAAAGACGACTTGGCAACAACCTTCCCAGTGAGACGAACTTCACCAACCTCCACCGGATCGCGCACGTTCTTCGTGACCTTCCAAACGCTTCCCGGCACCCGCGACGCCATGCTCGCCTGTCGCGTTGGATCGTAGATAATTTCTCCGTTACCAACGATCGACTCGGTGATCGGGGCACGCTCGACCAGTTCAACATCGACGCCAGCCTGTTGAACCGACTCGATCGAAGCGAACTGGATGCGTGTCTGGTAGACCTCGCAAGCACTGTTGTTTTCTTTGCGAGGCGCAATCGCCAACGCACGCGCCGCACGTTCCAAATCCTCCGCCGAAACCGATGGCGTTTCCTTGAGCTGAGCAACGTCGGGATGGTCGAGCGTACAATTGTGAACGCCGTGGACGCTGCACCAACCGTAATCCGGCCCCTTGGCCATCAACGTTGGGTCGCACTCGACGCAAATGGACTCCGGCACCGAATGTTCTTCACACCAATCATCGACAACCGGCTCGACATCACCGGTCAGCGCGGCGAATTTGGGAATCCGCCAATCGTTGTGATGGCCATACCAAAACACGGCAGCGAACCCGGCCAAAACCAGCGTTGGTCCGATACTACCGAGGACCAACGAGATGCCGCGGCGAATGGGACCCCAACGTTTCGATTTGGCGTCCTGACTAAATTCAGTTTCGGGGGCAGGAACTGTGCGACCATTGACGGAGGACTCCACTGACTGTTGCCGAGAACTTTTCCTCGGCGCATCGGCAATCGGATGACTCATTGGAAAACCTTGCTGACTAAAGACGGTGCAAGCAGCGCACGCAACAACCGCGAGCGCATACAACGACCAACAACGCCGCCGACCAGAAGCTAGATCCCGAGTAAGCACATCCGTAGCCGGAATTACAAACCGAGTTCGCCGGTCAGCAAACGAAGCGTTCTAGTCGCGGCTTAGAGCAGCCAAGAAGAGTGCGCAACGCGCACCGAGCGACCCGTCAAGAGATCGAATGGACGAGGCTGATGCTCGAATCGAGAAACCAAGCCCTCAGAGAGATCAAGCGACTCCAATTTCAGCGGAGCGAGATTCACGGCGAGCTGAAAATCAACCATCGTCCGATGGTTCAGCTCAGGCGTGACCTGACACTCGCATCCCGTTTCGCAAGGGCAAGGTGATTCCGCTGGTGGAACGCCATCGTCATCGCAAGTCGCGTTCTGTTCACCAGAACAACCACAAGAATGATGCACAACTGCCACATCGCTTACAACACGATTGTCAAACGCACCCTGGCAACAGACCGGGCACGCGACAACTCGCAGTGCGATAAACGATAGGAAAAGCAGCCGATACATCGTGTCCTTTGGTATTTCTTAATTTAGAGTCAATTAGCTAAATTGTAGGCTAGAGCTAGCCTTGCGTCCACTTCGGTTTATCGGCAAATGCTGCCCGCTTTGTCCTGTCATTCTTGCATGGCCGGCCGCTAATCAGGCAATTCGCATACCAACTCGCCCATGACGTGACAATTTGGTCGTCAAACGAAGGGAAAGCCAGTTGCTAGATCAACACCGTGCAGAGCGTCGCCAATCGCTTGCCCGTCGTCGTCGGCCATTGACAGTCATCGAGCCGAGCAGGCGCACGATGCAAAGAGGCCAGCATCGAAGCCGGCGCTATGCATTTCACTAGCTCTCGACGTTACTTTCAATTCCTCCGTGGAACAACTCGCATTGGGCCGACGACGTAGTTTGGATTTTGATGCTTTGCGATTTGGGCGGCTTGGATGTTGTTTCGGGCCGGAACGACGACACTCAGTGGCATCCCATAGACGCCGGGTGATGGCTCCATTCTGACTTCCCAGAGATCAAACGCGCCCGCGTCGTAGGCTTGCAGGTTGAGTTGTAACTGCTGTATTTGCTGCGCTCGCATCTGCTGGCGTTGATACGCTTCTGCCTGGGCGTGCGCGAGGAACGATTCCTGCTCTTTCGCTTCATAGTCTTCTTTGGCCGCCAGCCAACGCTCCCAGCCTGGCTTGAGCACGCTGACGACCTCATCGGTGAACAGGAAGAACGGCGCGCAATACAAATCACCATCCTCTAGCTCAATCATCACGCCGGCGCATTCAAATATGCGAGGTTTTCCTTTGAGTTTCCTCACCCATTGTTCAAGCTCCTTCTCGCCAGCGATTTCTTCGCCTGTGAAATGCTCCACGATCTTGGGGATGATGGCTCGGTAAACACCAGGCATCTTGTCGAATCGGCGGTCGTTGACGTAGACGCGCCCGAGTCGTCGTTGGATCACGACCGGGTGCTTGTCAAAGCCAACGATTCGGCCCGGCATTTTCAAGCCAGACTTCAGCGTCCAAACTTGCTTGCTTCCGGTCGATTGAACCAGCTTTGCGGCTTCTTTGTCAACGTATTCCTGGTCCTGCTTCGATAGTTTCTCCAGTGGTACGGCCACCAGATCGCTGTTGGCCTTCTTGAGCACCACGGTCGAGTCGCTAAAAGCAATCATGTCACCGGTGATGCTGTAAGTCCCGGTCGAGTCAGACCATTCTTTTGCGGCGGCGTTGGTAGTCGCCACGACAACCAATGTCAGCCAGAGTGCATAAGTTTTCATCGTTGTGTATCTCCTCTGAATGGGGTGGATTGCTGCAAGACAACCACGCTGCGTGGATTGACACGGTAGGCGTGCTGGTTGATGACCGGGTTTGATGTGTCGCATTGGATATCGAGTGGACTGGGCAGCGAAATGTCGATGACCCGTTGCCAATCGCAATCTCGTGGATGAATAACAAAGGAACGTGCTTCCTTCGAGCCGTTGATCATCACGTACAGATCGCCACCGCAGCTCCGCGAATCTCTCAGGTAATAAGCCAGTACCCGCGACTGAGCCGACATGTCGACGGTCGGTTCTTCAGCACCAAACCAGCAGATATCGTCTCGCCAAAACGTCGATCGTCCAATGGATGGATGCGTTTTCCGGAAGGCGATCATCTGCTTGAAGAAGCGAAACACTTCTTGGTTGGATTCGAGTCGATGCCAGTCGAGCCAACTTGCTTCGTTGTCTTGGTTGTAAGGATTGTTGTTGCCGCCCTGCGTTTGCATGAATTCGTCGCCCATGCGGAACATCGGCGTCCCAGCCGAAAGCATCAATAGGCAACAGAAGTTTTTGACTTGGCGTTTGCGTAAGTCTCGCACCGACTGGGAAGCGTCAGCGTCGCCTTCCCAGCCGCTATTTGAGCTGAATTCTTTCGGGCCATCCTGGTTGCCTTGGCCATTGGCTTCGTTGTGCTTGTCGTTGTACGAGACGAGATCGTAGAGCGTGGAGCCATCGTGCGACGCAACGTAGTTAATGCTCTGGAATGGTCGGTATGACTGCGAAGGGTGATCAGGAAATAAGTCACTGCTTCCGTACAACCTTGTCATCAGGTCCGGAAGCATCCCCGCATCGCCTCGAACGAAACGTTGCAACGTGTCACGATAGCGACCGTTCCATTGCATCCAAGTCTGACCGGGGAACGAGCTGCCCAGTTGGTACAGTCCGGCGGCGTCCCATGGCTCAGCGATCAATCGGACATTGGCCAGATCCGGATCGCTCGCAATTTGATCAAACAATGGTGGCTGCTGCAGATTGATGTTGCCTTCCGAGTCCCTTGAAAAAACGGATGCAAGATCAAAACGAAATCCGTCAACGTGCATCTCCTTTGCCCAGTATCGCAGGCTATCGACGATGAGCGACCGGACGGTGGGATGCGACGTATCGAGAGTGTTGCCGGTGCCACTGAAATTCGCATAGGGCGAGGCGGGATCACTTGAGGCAACGTAATAGACGTCGTTGTCGATTCCACGGTAACTGTAGGTCGGCCCGCGATGATCGCCTTCGCATGTGTGGTTGTAGACGACGTCCAAGATGACTTCGATTTTGGCCGCGTGCAGCTCACGAACCATCTCGCGAAACTGGCTGTGTTGCTCGCAAGACGAGTGGTGAGACGAGTAGGCGTGATGGGGCGAGAAGAAGTTGAGCGGCATGTAGCCCCAATAGTTGTTGTCTTCCGGATCGAACTGAAAGACCGGCATCAATTCAACCGCGGTGACGCCAAGCTCCTTGAGGTACGGAATTTTTTCCACGACGCCAGCGAACGTGCCGCGGTTACTCGGATCAACATTGGAAGAGGGGTCGCGTGTGAATCCACGCACGTGCATTTCGTAGATCACTAAGTCCGAACCATGTCGAATCCTTGGCTCGTTTCCCCAGTCGAACGGACAACGGCAAACATCCAGCCGCCCCAATGGAGCGCGACCCGCATTGGAACCGGGTGAGCGGGCTGCTTCGCGGTTGAAGCATTCCGGGAAGAAAACACTACGTGAGTATGGATCGAGCAATATCTTTTCTGGGTCGAAAGCGTGCCATGGCAGAGCAGCACCTTCGACCGGCCCATCGACTTGGTAAGCATAGTATTCCGCATCGCCTGCTTCAGAGATAGGGACACGGCAGTGCCAAATCGGCCCCGACTTGTTCTTCAGCGGATCAAGCTCGACGGAGTGCCATGGAACGCGCAGTTCGTCTTTGAGATACATCAAAAGCGTGACGCTACGAGCATTGCCTGCATGGATGGCGAAGTTGTACGCTTGTTCCTGCTCCAGCCATGTAACGCCTAGCGGTCGTGGCGTGCCCTCGTCCGGCTCCCAACTTGGTCCCTGCACTGGACGTCCGCGTGGTATTGACGTCACATCTGTACCACAGTGACGGCAATGCGACTGGATTGTTTTCTGTATCATTGGATTGCCGAATTTCTAGTGCCCCGATCGCGTGCGTTAAAACTCGACCTGCAAGCTCAGCAATTCAGAACGCAATCGGTCGATCTGCCATTGCAAGTGATGCAAAGGATCGGCAGTGATTTTTGGCTGTTCCGCTCGTTCCAATGCCAGACGCGCGAGTTGAGCGGTAAGTTCCAACCGCTTTACCTGGTCGCTACGAAGATAACCACTTGCTTTCCTCGCCCAAGAAAGCTGTTGCTCGGCAAGGATGACGTCGTTCTTAACTGACTGAAGATGACTTTTATGCAGGTCGTGATCCGTGTGTTTTCCTGCCTGCTGAAGCAACTGCGTCGCGTAAGCCACCTGGTTCTCAAGCCTCAGCATCGACAACTTCGAGTTCATGTTGGGGATGCGGCGGTTGGCTTCCAATGCCGTTTCCAGATCATGTTCCGCCAGCTCCAGCTTCTTTTGAAAGTACCGCAAATCAACGTGATCGGTTGCGGCCTTTTCTTCTTGAGCCATCGCCATGGAAGCCACTGGCAGGCTAATGAGAACGGCGATCACGGCGCGGACGATTTGGTTACGTTGGCAGTTCATCGGGTCCTCGAACATGAAATGTGGTGGGTATTGATCAGGCGACTTCGCAGACGCGGTTCATCGTTCCAAAGTCATTAGGGACACATTGCGGGCATTCGGCACTGGCATGGCAATTAGCCTCGCAGCACCACTGACCGTCGACGACGAACTTGAATTCGTAGCGTCCTGGCTCTAGCTTGAGTTTGGCGGTCCACTTCCCATTGTCGGTCTTATCCATCGGTGTCACTTCGGGATTCCACTCATTAAATGAACCTGCCAGAAAAACCTTTTCAGCCTCGGGGGCATGGCACTCAAATTCTGTGGCCTGCTCGGTGTCGGCTTTGGATGGAGTCGTTTGTTCGGACATTCGTTTTTCCTGAAATTTGAGATTGATTGATGGACTACAAGTTGGATGCTGGATCAGGTCCAGATATTCAGTCAGTTTGGAAAGTTCTGCGAATAAACATGGTGAACGATTTATTCACATGGGATGGAGATTTGGTCGCTGTTCCCCATGCCATTCCGCAGGGACCGCAAGGATCGGGCAGGATGCTTTCTGCACGACTTGGTCCGAGGTGCTGCCGCGAAGGGCATCGAGAAAGCCGAGGTGACCTTGCGTCGCTAGCGTAATCAGATCGGCTCCGCGATCATCTGCGGTTTTGAGAATCTGAGCGGCCGGATCACCATCTTCGACGACAAGCTCCCACGTCCAACCATCAATGTCGGGAATCGCGAGGTTCCTGATTACGTTTTCGTCGTCGCCGACATGAACAAGAGTCGCCGTGACGGACTTGCAATCAAGCAGGCTGGCTAACGCCCAAGACTGCGCAATAGCGGCTACCGCGTCAGGTTCTAATGCGATCGGCACGACAACTTTATGCATTTCGATACTCCCGTCTTTACGAGCGACGAAACCGTCGGCACCGTGTGGGACGAACAGGCAACTCGTATGGGATGAGCGTGCGATCTTCTTTGAGATGTCTTGGTGCAGCCATCGGTCGATTCCCTCACGATGATGCGTTGCGATGATGATCAAGTCTGGGCGATGAAAACGCAGATGCTTCAGGATTTCGCTGACTGGATCTTTTCCGGCCAGCAACACCTTGTGAACGCCTATTCCTAGGCGTTCAACGTCCTCGGGTAGCGCCCAATCGGGAAGCAAGCCCCACTGCGAGAGTGTTTGGCGCACTTGGGGGAAATCGTCCCACGTTACATGTTCTGGGTGCCGATCCACATGCAGCACTTCGAGCAAAGCGTTGGCATCGACGGCAAGCTTCAATGCATGAACAAAAGCCGACTCGCCGCCACTCGAGAAATCAGTCGGATGGAAAATGCGCTGCATGATAAGTCTCCTTGGATGATTGTCTTCATGGTCGCTCGCGATCCCTACGACTTGTAATAAGCCTTCAGCACATACTGTTGGACCATCCGCTGAGTGTTGAAATGTGAGCCGTTCAATGCGATCGCGTGCGACATGATTCGCACCCACGCATCGCGGTTGCGGTAGTACGTCGGGGCGACGACCTCGTCGAGCTTTCCGAACAGGGCGGCGGCGTCTTCGTGAAATCGTTTCACATCGCCGGGCTTTGCTGGCGATGCATCGCCAAAGGACCATCCGGTGACGCCATCGACGCAGCCTTCGATCCACCAACCATCCAGAATGCTCAGGCTTGGTACGCCATTGATCGCCGCTTTCATTCCGCTCGTACCAGATGCTTCGAGTGGAGGCTGCGGCGTGTTGAGCCAAACATCAACGCCAGCAACCAGCAGGCGAGCCAGTTCCCAGTCATAGTTTTCGAGATAGACGATTTTGATTTCTGGCGTGAGGGTGTCCTTCATACGGACGATTTGCTGTATCAGTCGCTTGCCCTCTTCGTCGCGGGGATGCGCCTTGCCTGCAAAAACCAATTGCAGAGGTCCATGTTCCTCCGCGATCTGGCGAAGCCTGCCGGGATCGCTCACTAGTAGATTCGCGCGCTTGTACGCCGTTGCACGACGGGCAAACCCAATCGTCAGCGTTTCTGGGTCATACGCGATTGCTTGGCGTGAGTTGATCTCGTCAATCAAATCAAGCTTGGCCGCCTGATGGGCCTGCCATACTTCGTTCTCGGGAACAGCGACTGCTCCGCGAAGGCTTGCACTGTCCTCACGCCATCCCGGTAGCCATTGGTCAAACAGATTGGCAAACGATCGCGCCGCCCAGGTTCGTGCGTGAACTCCATTGGTGATGTGGTCGATTTGATAGTGATGTTCGGCGTCCTTCGGCGTCAGCATTTGCCTTGAGACTTCGCCATGCTTCTTGGCAACACCGTTGACGTAGTGGCTGAGGTTGAGTGCGAGGTACGTCATGTTCAGCTCACCACTGCAGCAGAACACTTCGTGCATGTCGAATAGGTCGGTTCGACCGAGGACTCGCCCCACGGGATTCAGGTCGAACCGGTCGTGACCGGCGGGCACAGGAGTATGAGTGGTGAAGACGCATTGTCGACGCACGGCTTGCACATCGTCGCTCGTGAAAACGTCCCTTTCAAAACTCTTGGCTCGCTCGTCCAACAGTTCAAGGCCAAGCAGCGCGGCGTGACCCTCATTCATGTGATACTGGACAACCCGTCGGTAAGCCAACGCACGCAGCATGCGGATGCCACCGATACCGAGCACAACTTCCTGGCACAGCCGATGACGATCATCGCCTCCGTAAAGACGGTGCGTCAGTGTTCGATCTTCAGCCGAGTTTTCATCTAAGTCGGTATCAAGTAACAGAACTGGAATGACGTGCCCACCGCCGTCATGCACGTCATATTGCCATGCACGCACGTGGACGGTGCGACCCTCGATCACAACCTGAACACGCTCGGACTGTTCGGCGCAAAAGTCTGCTGGCACCCACTCCACAGGTGATTCGTGCTGCCAACCGTCGTTGTCGATGGATTGTGACAAATACCCATGACGATGCAGCAGCGTGACGGCGACCATGGGAACGCTCAAGTCCGCAGCGGCTCGCAACGTGTCGCCCGCCAACACGCCCAGTCCGCCGCTGTACGTCGGCATTGCCGGATCAATCGCGATTTCCATCGAGAAATAGGCAACGGTCGCCGATGTCGCCAGCGATCCTTCGGCTTCAATCTTCCTCGTTGTCATGCTCATTCTTACTTGTGTTGCAAAGGGGCGATACTTCTAGTTCGTTGACGATCTGCTTGACTCCATCAATGCAACGGACCAATTCCTGAGCCATTTGCTTGTGGTAAAAGCTGTTAACTGTGCCGCGGATAAATAGGATGCCGTCCTCGAAGCGACACTCAACTCGCTTCAGCGCCGTATAGCTACTGGACGACCAAGTGCGGCGAACCGCAGCGACGATACAGCAATAGCAGGGCTGCTCTGCCGACACGTCGGGTTTGAGAAGATCGACTTCACGGGGCAGCCCTGAATCGTCGGCCGTCTCGTGTGGCGACTCTTCGTTAGGAGGTTGGATCCCGCCGTGCTTTTTCGATCCCTGTCGCTTGCGCGAACCTCGTCGAGTCGCGGTGATTGTGCCCGTGCTCATTGGATGCTCTCCCGACAGATGGAATTGGATTACAACGATCACCAGCGGTCTGACGACGCTGGCGATCCAAATAAGTCACCCGACCACGTTCAGTTGTCGTTTTCAACGACCGCTGAACTTCCGCAGCAACTTCGCTTGATAGTGCAGCAGTAGGCCCGTTTTGCACAGCAATGGTTGCCAGCCAACTCAGTCGAGAAATCGACCTCTTGGACCTGCGGAACCGCCGCCGGGGTCGCAGTCGGCGGGACATCCGCTGCTGGCAAACCAAACGCGGCTGCACCAAAGAGACCAAGCGACAAAACACCAGCAGCTACCGATTTCAATAACATGACTTCCACCTCTAGTCGTCAGGGATTTGGGAAACAAACGGTTCAGGTAGACTTGGCCACCTTTGCTCGCCTTACTGGTATTTGGATGCAACGGGACGCTCGGTTCTTCACAGTTTTTTTCCCAGGCTTGTTCTCCTTGCGATTGTTTCCTTGGTTGCCGTTTTCCCGTGAAGAACCGTGAAGAAGTGGCGGACCAATGGCATCAAAAACCATGGGCCGACACTTGATCGGTCGAATTCGATTCTCCGGTGGAGCAATCAGATGGATTGCCAACAAATCGAGCAGTTGCTCTCGCACTATTTCGATCACGAGTTACCACGCGACCAGCGGGCTGAAGTCGAATCGCACTTAGAAAACTGTCCGCCATGTTCGGACCAATTGGCCGATATCCGCATGCTTTCGGATGCGGCTCGAAGCCTTTCTTCTGCTCGTCCGCCGCACGACCTTTGGGACCGGATCGCCGCTCAATTGAAAGAGCCACGGTTGCCTGAATCAGTCAACAACGACACCGTTGATCTAAAATCGAGGTCGAGGTTTGATCAGAGACGATCATGGAGCTTGTTTGCGATGGCGGCCGTGTTGCTGATTGGCGTCGGACTGGTCTGGATGTTTCAACCGGCCAGCCATCCGCATGATCCGCTGGTGAATTACGCTCAACTGTTAGATTCAAGCCCACTGGCGGCGCAGGAGCATCTTGTCTCCCAATACTCGGGCCAGACCGTTTCGGTGGAAGAGGCGGTAGAGCTCGTCGGATACCGGCCGCGCAATGTTGACCCGCCCCCCAGTGGATACTCGTGCGACAAGCTGGTTGTGTTGGACATGCCGTGTTGCAAATGCGTCCAGGCGGTTTGGCAGCGTGCTGATCAAACGCAGGTCGCCATTTTTGAGCACAAGTCCAAGATGGATGATTGGTTCGAGGGCGAGCCGAGCATCAACATTAAGTGCCGAGAAAAAGTCTGCCGGGTCACGCAGCTCGACGCTCAGCTCGCCGCAACCTGGCGAATCGGCTCTCGGCTTGTCACCGCGATCGGAGTAAAGGATACCGACGAACTGGCGACGTTCGTCGCCGCGCTTCGATGACTGACGCAGACCGAAATTACCGTGCGAACGGCTGTCAGCAAGTTTCGGATATAACGCAGCTCGATCTCGAAGACCATGTGGCCGTCCGGAAACCAAATCATTGATCACGCTCGTCCGCCAAGTCGTCCATCGGCCTCATTGGTGTAGGTGTGTCCTTGAGCGTATTCGTTTGACTCGGTCGAAACCAGGGTTGTTGAACAACTAAATAATTCGTATCATTCGTCCATCAACCGGCAAGGACGTGGTTCAACAAGATGAATAGACAAACCTACCGTCGGCCTCTCGACGCTTTACTGATCACTCGGCGAGCCGGCTTTACTGTGCTCGAACTGCTCGTCACGATGTCGATCATCGGCATTCTCGCCGGACTGCTGTTGCCCGCTCTGGGAGCCGCCCGCGAGACCGCTCGGCGAGTGCAATGCACCAGCCATCTGCGTGAAGTCGGGCTGGCGATGCACAGCCACCATTCGGCCAAGAAAGAGTTGCCGGCTGGATGGACGTTCGGCCCGACCGATTCTTCAGCGTACGGATGGGTGGTGCCGCTGCTGCCGTACTTGGAACAGCCCGCACTGGCGGGTCAAATCAACGTCGAGCTGCCGATTGATGATCCGCGACACGACAAAGCACGCGAGACATCGCTGGCCATCATGCTGTGCCCGTCCGACATCACCGAGCCGATGTTCACGTTGTTTGAAGACGACGAAGACGACGAAGACGAAGATGACGAAGGGCCGGCGTCGATGGCCGCTGCTCTCGACGTGAGTACAGAGCCGGCCGCTTTGGTGCGATTACCGACGGTCAACTACGTGGCGATGTTCGGAACGCTCGAAGCCGACGATGACATTCCCGCTCCGATCGGCGACGGTGCATTCATTGAAAACAAGTCCCGACGCTTTCGCGATTTCGGTCGCGGTTTATCGAACACTCTGGTCGTCGGCGAACGCACGATGGCACAAGTTCCATCGACGTGGATCGGAGTCAGTCTCGCCGGTGAAGACGCGGCGGCTCGCTTGGTCGGATCGGCGCTCGAAGGCATCAACAACCCACTGGCCGATGAAGGCGACTATTCAAGTCGACACCCTGGCGGAGCCAATTTCCTTTGGGGCGATGGCCACGTGTCGTTCGTGACCGAGGACGTTGACTTGCGTTTGTATCACCAATGGTCACGGCTACGGGACGCGGCCAACTGACCTCGTTTGAGACTTTACCCTTCACCCTGCAAACTTCAAAACATGCCACGATCGAAAAAGCTTGTCGAACTAACCAAGTGTGAAGCCGAAGTCATGGACGTGGTCTGGGACAAAGGCAGCGTGACAGTCAACGACGTCGTCGAGTCGATCAACCGAGATTTGGCGTACACGACCGTGCTGACAACGATGAAGATTCTGGAAGACAAAAAGATCGTCCGTCGCGGTAATAAGATCGGCCGAGCATTCACGTACCAACCAAAAGTGTCCCGCGAGCAGGTCCGCGAAGGCATGATCAAATCGCTCGCAGATCAATTGTTCGGCGGATCGACGCGGTCGCTAGTGTTGAGCCTACTGCAATCCAATGCGGTGTCGGCCGATGACATCGCGGCGGTCAAGAAAGCCGCCGACCAACTGGGAGAATCGTAGTGAATCCCCGGTTCGCCTTTGAAGTCGGCTGCACGCTTTGTCTGCAAATCTCAGTTGTGATCTCCGCAACGCTGCTTTTGCAACGCTGGATCGCCGACGCGCGGTCGCAGTGCCGTTTATGGACCATTTGCTTCGTCTGCGTGATCGGTTTGGTCGCCGCCGGATTGTTGTTGCCGCATCGTCGACTGTTCGATTTCCCCGGCGATTGGTCACGCGAATCCATGCTCAGCGTCGTCGTCTGGCAGACGCGAATCGCGATCGCACTGGCTAGCGTCTGGGCCATCGGTGCGGCGTGGTCGGTGCTGCGGCGAGTGATATTGTGCGTCGGTTTGCTGCGGTTCTTGAAAACACAATGTGAACGGGTCGATGCGGAGGCATTGCTGAAACGGACGGACGTGGAAGCACGCGCTGACGAAGATCTCTCCATATTGACTTCCGATCGAATCCAAGGCCCGTTCTGTTGGCAGTTGCACCGGCCGGTGATCGTGCTGCCGACGTTTTTGTTGACCGACGACAACGCGACGCTGCGGCATGTACTGCTGCACGAGATCGAACACTTACGAACGCAGCACCCGATGCAGCACTTCCTGCAAGGCGTCTGTTCGACTGTGTTCTGGTTTCACCCGATGGCTTGGATGGCGGCACACCGTGCTGAGCTAACTCGCGAGTACCTGTGCGACGAAGTGGCCGCCAAGACCGCCGGCAAATTTAGCGCGTACCTGCGAACGTTGGCCAAGGTCGCCGAGCGTTGCGGAACCGTGTCGTGTACCGAAGTGCCGAATGGAACGCTCGCGTTCGGCAATCAGCCCAGTGCCCTCGTTCGTCGCAGCAACCGGTTGGTTGAACTGGCCGAGGGAGAACGTCCGCAATCACGCTGGCGTCCGGTCGCGGCCATGGCCGTGTTGCTGTTATCTGCCGTGCTGATTCAGCAAGTCTGGTTGCCGACCAACGCGATGGCGTCACAGCGAAGCGATTGGTCGCCTTGGCCAACTTGGACGGCAAGTGCCCTACATGAATCCGGTGTGCAAGTCCGTGACTTTGAATTGTTTGAAGATCGCGTTCAGATGCATGAATTGCTTTACGACGAAGATTGACCACCAACCCGGCGCGTCAGCGAGAATTTTTCATGAATCCGATTCTCGCTAACGCATCGGGTTGCTTATGCACCCAACTACTAAGGGAATAGTGGAGTGGATCAACCAAAACAAACCGCTTCACGGTGGACTCGCCGAGTCGTTCTCGGTTCGTTGCTCGCACCGCTTGGCTACATCGGCTACCGCGTCGCCGCTCACAACCAATGGATCATTGCGACACGGGGTCGTCGAACATTTGACACCGGAATCGAACCGAAGCCCGCCGAGCGAAACGGCGGGTTCAGCATGTTAGTCGTCGGTGACACCGGCAAAGACACTTTCCGACGAACCGCCGTCGTCGAAGCGATGCGAAAGCACGCCGCTTGGTCCCGCCCCGATGCCGCGATGCTTTTGGGCGACAACTTTTACGAAAGCGGCGTCGATTCAATTGATGACCTGCGTTTCGACAGCGACTTTGAATCGTTGTTCGACGCCGCTTCGTTCGATATGCCGTTCTACGTTTGCTTGGGCAATCACGACGTGGGTGGCGACGCGGAAGCACAGGTGCAATACACCGATCGCAGCAAGCGCTGGAAAATGCCGGCCCGCTATTTCCGGACGCGTGAAACCGCACGCGATCAAGTGATCGACATCTTCGTGCTCGACACCAACACAATGTTGACCGATTCGGCCGAGGCTGATGAACAGATGAAGTGGTTCCGTAACGAGCTTTCCGCTAGCGATGCCGATTACAAGTTCGTCGTTGGGCACCATCCGGCCATGACCGGTGGGCAACACGAAGTTGCCGATCGAATCGGCCGAGTCCTGCCACCGATGTTTGAGGAGTTCGACGTTGACGTGTACCTGTCCGGTCACGACCACGACCTGCAGTTGCTGGAATCCGACGCCGGGTGGTTGCAGATCGTCAGTGGAGCGGGCTCGAAACTCCGCAGCACCTCGTGGATCGAAGAAATGGTATTCGCCGAAGCCACGCCGGGATTTTGTTGGCTGCTGGTCGACAAAAACGGGCTTTCGCTTTCGTACTACGATACCGAAGACCGACTCTTCACCCACACCGTGCCGAAGGTGACAGGCAAGCGAGCGAGCGAGTCGCTTGCCGCTTCCGCATTGCACTGAACTACTAAACCGTTACGAGGTGGCATTGCGAGGAAGCGTTGATAATTCGTAATCTCCATATCGAACGAACTACTAAGACAGCCGTATTAGGGAAGTGCAAGGATGCACGACATAGAACAACACCACCAATCCATCTCGCTGATCCTGCCGGCTTGGAACGAGGCCGACGTGATCGCGACAGCAGTGGCCGAGGCCGACGCTGCTCTGTCGCGTATCACCGACGATTACGAAATCATCGTCGTTGATGACGGCAGCACGGACGATACGGCCGCGATCGTACGCGAACTTTCGACGGGCAACGATTGCGTGCGTTTGGTGCAGCACTCGCCGAATCAAGGCTACGGCGCAGCAATTCGCTCGGGATTTTCGGTGGCGGAGAAGTCGTTGGTGGTTTTCACCGACGCGGATTGCCAGTTCGATCTGACGGAACTGGATCGATTCGTGTTGCTGTCCAGTCGCTATGACATCGTTTGCGGATACCGCATCGACCGCAAGGACACGCCGCTGCGTTGTTTGTACTCGAAGGTCTACAACCTGCTCGTTCGCTTACTGTTGGGCACGGGCGTTCGAGACGTGGATTGTGCGTTGAAAATGTTCGACCGCGACGTGGCCAAGAAGCTGCGAATCACGGGCAACGGTTTTTTGGTCAATTCGGAAATGCTGGTGCAGGCGAGGCAGCTCGGCCTGTCGGTTTGCGAAGTCGGCGTGTCACACCGTCCGCGAACGCTGGGCGAAAGCACCGTGTCGGTTCGGCATATCCCGAAAGTGCTAATGTCGTTGCTACGGTACTGGTGGAACGAGGTGCAGTTTCCCGCAGTTGCTTCGGCCCAACCCGTAGCGGAACTCGCCAAGAGTTTCGATGTCATTGCGAAGGACGCGTCGGGCCGAAAGTCTTGGCGACTTCCGCTACTTCAAGCCGCGCTGTTGCTCATCGCCGCCATCTTCATGCTGACCAACCTCGGTTATCCGCTGATCGACCGCGATGAAACGCGCTACGCCGAGATCCCTCGTGAGATGATTGCGACGGGCAACTGGATTCTGCCTCAACTTAATTTCCAAACTTACTACGACAAGCCGCCGCTGCTGTATTGGTTGTGTGCGATCGGTTTCAAGTTGTTTGGGATCAGCGAAGCATCGGCCAGATTGGTGCCGGCACTGGCGGCGCTAGGAACACTCGCATCGACGATGTTCTTCGGTTCCCGGATCTTCGAACGGCGAATCGGACTGCTAGCCGGAATCGTGTTGTTTCTATCGGTCGGTTTTGTGTTCACGAGTCGGTATCTGTTGCTCGACGGAGTGTTGTCGCTGTTCGTTTCACTGTCGTTGTTCATGACGTATGAAGCGGTCCGGTCGCCGCGATTGCGCCTCGGCTGGTGGGTCGCATCGGCCGTTTGCATCGGACTTGCGTTCCTCACGAAAGGTCCGATTGCGATCGTGCTCTGGCTGCCGCCGGTTTTTGCGTTCGCTTGGCTATCGGAAGATCACTTAAAGATCCGGTGGTGGCATTACGTGCTGCTCGGCAGTGTCGCCGCGATGATTGCCGCGCCTTGGTTCGTGCTGGTTCACCAGCAAGACCCATTGTTCTTGATCGAGTTCTTCTACAGACACAATGTCGCACGCTTCGCCGGTGAGTTTCATCCCAAACCGATCTGGTTCTTCGTCCCAGTCCTGTTGATCGCCGGCCATCCTTGGTCGTTCCTGACCATCCCCTACGCCAAGTTCCTGCTCGGACGCGACGAATCTGCTCGAACCAAGCGTCCGCCAGCGGTCGGATACTTGTTGCTGTGGAGCGTCTGGTGCTTCACGTTCTTCTCGCTGTCTGCCTGTAAGTTGCCGACATACCTGTTGCCCGCCGCGCCGGCGTTTGCGTTGATGATCGGTCACTATCTCAACGAAGTGCTCAGAGACGCTGGCAACCCGAACGCCACTAGCCGCACCGAATACTTCTTTGCCCGGTTCTGGTCGGCACGCACCGCAACCGCGACGACTTGTTTGGCGGGCGTATCGTTTGCCTTATTCGTGATCTTTTGGACCGACGCGATCAGCATTTCGCTGTTCGGTTGGGCGATGTTCTGGGCGATGCTATTGATGGTGTCACTATTGCTGATGGGCGACCGGCATCAAGCCAAACTCGCTTGGGCGTCGTCGGCCGGCGTCGCGTTCGTGTTCGCCATCATGGTGATGCACCAAATGGTACCCGCCTACAGTCGCTCGGAAACGCTGTTCGGCGACACCTCACCGCTGTCCGATCAGTTGGCCATCACCAAGCAATTGCCGATCGCAACGGTCGACCATGAATTCTCCGAAGTGCCGTTCTACCTCGATCGCAGTGACATCCCCAACTTCGCCGATGTCGCCGACGTTGGTCTCGCCGACTTCGTATCGAATTCCGGCATGGCAATTCTGATCGTCGATGATCGAATCGCAGCCAGCGACGTTGCGGAACAATTGTCCGAGACCACCAAACTGGTCGAAGTCGGCCGCCGCGGTCCGGCCACGATCTACCAAGCGACCAACACCGCAAGCCCCACGCAGATGGCGGTAAAGCCGGTGCCTGCAAACGAAGGAATCCAACGATGATCGGTCTGATTCGATGGTTGCTCACGTCGCAGCCCCGTTTCCGGCCCTGCGACGGATGCGACCCCAGTGAACTTGCCATCGTTCGTCAACTCGCCGATGCGTTGGAAGCTCGCGAGGCGGCGGATTTAGCCCAAGCAAAACAACAGGAACTGCCATGTTGACGACGATCCAGCGTCGGATCGCTCGTGACATCTTCGTCACATTCTTCCTGTCGCTGTTTGTGATCACGATGCTGGTGATGTTCGTCGGTGTCGCTCGCGAGGCGATCAATCAAGGACTCGGTCCGGTGGGCGTGTTGAGACTCATTCCATTTTCGTTGCCCAATGCATTGTCGCTTGCGGTGCCTGGTACGGCGTTGTTCAGCGTCTGTACCGTTTATGGTCGCATGTCGGCCGACAATGAATTTGTTGCCATGCAGTCGGTCGGTATCTCGTTATTGCCATCAATCATTCCTGCGGTCCTGTTGACAGCCATCCTGAGTATCACGACCGTCGGGCTGATCAATGTGGCTTTCACTTGGGGATTTCATGGCGTGCAGCGAGTTATTTTGTCATCGGTCGAAAAGATCGCCTACAACAAACTACAGCGTGATCACTACTTTCAGCACGACAGCTTTTCCATGTCGGTGCGCGCGGTCAGTGGACGCGATCTGGTTCAGCCGCAAATCAAAATCGATCGGCCCGGAGCGGAGCCGATCAGGATTTCCGCCAGCACGGCGCAGCTCAGCTATCAAGCGGACGATGAGAGTTTACAACTGAGCATCGCCAACAGTCGGGTGGACGTGGGCGGTGTGGCCTCGCTCGTTTTCCCCGAGACATTCGTGCATACGATTCCTCTGGGCATGGACGCGCAAGTTGACTTGCTGGTCGCCCATCCTTCGCACATGGCGATGCGTGACTTACCAACCGCATCGCAGCGGCAAAGTGACGACATTTGTCGCCGCGAGAACGGGATCGCCGTTCACACAGCATTCAGCATTCTATCGTCAAAGATAGATGCAATCGCAAACTCCGAGTCTGCACAGCGGCTGTCCGAGATCAATCGAAGTCGCATACGATTGCACCGCTTGGGAACTGAGATGCACCGCCGCTGGGCCAGCGGGTTCACCTGTTTGGCGATGTCGTTGATCGGCATTCCGCTGGCGATCCGCATGAAGGCGTCGGATACGATGACAACGTTCGGCGTCGTGTTTCTGCCGACGGTGTTGATCTACTATCCGATCTTTGCGTTGACCTTGGACATGGCCAAAAACGGACGGCTTGTTCCCCAAGGCGTCTGGATCGCGAACCTCGTATTTGTCTTCGCTAGCATCTTGATGATGCGGCGACTTGTCTATCAACCCGCGTGATCCCCATGTTGATTCCTTACAAAGCGAAGATCCGCCAAGCGTGGAAGGATCATTTTCCCGCGTCTGCCCAACACGTCATCTCCCCGGCGAGCGGCTGGTCACGGCGTCAACGCTGCATGGCATGGGCAACGCTGATCGCCACCGCGTGCGCGGTCCTCGTTCCGAATTTGTCTTACCCGTTGATCGAACCCGATGAAACGCGGTACGCCCAGATCGCGATCGAAATGATTGACTCACGCGATTGGGTCACGCCGACACTGGACGGCAAAGCGTATTTGGACAAGCCGCCATTGATGTACTGGTTGACGGCATTATCGTTTCAATTATTCGGCACGACTGAAACGGCGGCGCGACTGCCGTCCATGTTGTCTGCGCTGGCGACGATTTTGTTCGTGTTCGGTTGGGGCAGTCGCGTGTTGGGGCGGCGATCGGCTTGGTTAGGCGCGATGTCGTTGTCATTGTGTGGCGGGTTTGTGCTTTCGGGACGGTTTCTGATTCTCGATTCATTGCTGACGTTGTTTACGACCCTTTGCCTGTTGTCCGGTTACATCGCAGTCAGGGGGCATCGCCGCCGACCGGTTTGGTGGATCGTTTCAGGGGTGGCGTGTGCGTTGGGGGTAATGACGAAAGGCCCGGTGGCATTGGTGTTGTGTGCGCCGCCGTTGGTCGTGAGTGGTTGGTTGCGGGCCGATCACAGTCGGACTCGTGTACTGCACTGGGTCGCGTTTTTCGTTCCGATGTTGGTGGTTTGCGTTCCGTGGTACATCGCGGTGGCGAAATTCAATTCGCAGTTCGTGGACTACTTTTTTTGGGAGCACAACTATCAGCGGTTCATCCGAGGATCGAATCACAAGCAGCCGTTTTGGTTCTATATTCCCATCGTATTCGCGGCGATGTTTCCGGCGTCGTTGTTATTGCCTTCGGTTGTCGCGTTTGTGGCAAGTTCGGCGGGTTGCAAGCGTTCGCTGCGTTCCAAGGATCTCGGCTTTTTGGTCTGCGGAGCGGTCTGGGTGCTGGCGTTCTTCTCGGCGGCCAGTTGCAAATTGCCGACGTACATTTTGCCCGCCATTCCGCTAATCTGTTTGGCGACGGGCGTGATGCTCGATCAAACCGTGTTTCGACGCTGCGCGGTGGATCGGATCACGAACTACTTGATTCCGTTTCCGCAGCGGGCGACCGTGATGTTAATCATCGCTTGCATTGCAATGATTGGTGTCGACGCGTGGTTGGCGGGTACTGTTTCACAAGCGGGTGTCTTGGCTGCAATCGTCTGCGTCGTCGTGTCGGTCATCGTGCTGGCCAGTTGGAATCGTGACATTGTGGCGGGCCGATCGGCTTGGGCGGGAACGGCTGTGGTCTCAGTTGGTGTGATGCTGTTTGCGTCCGCGGTTTTGTTGCCCACAATCTCGTCCGAACGATCGGTTTACGTTGAAACTTTCCGAATCGCAGAAGATGATGCCGATGCGGCAATCGTTTTCTTCGGCGAAAAACCGCACGGGGCGACCTTTCACTTTCCCGAGCGTCGGACAGTGTCGTTTCCGATCGAGTGGGAAGATGAGTTCGTCGGTTTCGCGTCGAAAGAACGCAATTTCGTCTTGGTAACGGATGATGCGAGGATCGAACGGACGCGAGCGAGTTTGGCAACCACGCATCATTTGACCGTTTCACCTCGCCATGAACACGTCTATCGGGCGACACGCATCACGCTGGCCGACGAGACATTCGCGTCGGCTGGAAAGTTGAGTCGTTAGATGAAAACGGCTTGGTTTCCCCGGGGTTATATGCTCGTTCTCGTTCTTTCGCTTAGCAGCGTTGCCATCGCTCAGGACGGTTTCGCATGGAATGACGCCGACCTTATCGAGCAAACTAATTTTCGCAATGCCGTGACAGGCGACATCGCTGCGTTCAGCGATGACGGTTGCGATCCCTGCCTAGGAAGCACTGCAGAAAACGATCAATGGCACCTGCTTCCCGACGGATTGTTGTGGCATTCGTACTTGGCAGCGCCGCAAGAGCCACGTAT
This sequence comes from Stieleria neptunia, assembly GCF_007754155.1. NCBI lineage: Bacteria > Pseudomonadati > Planctomycetota > Planctomycetia > Pirellulales > Pirellulaceae > Stieleria > Stieleria neptunia. The sequence goes on from NZ_CP037423.1 coordinate 10,285,584, forward strand.
CTCGACGGTCATCTTTGGCGACAACAACGACGGCATCTATTGGGACGCGACCGTTGGCGGACGCGTCGGACTGCTTCGCTATGGAACCGGCCAATCGCATGGTGCATCGGGTTGGCAATGGGATCTGGAAGGGGCCGTGATCACGCGGTTAGATTTATTGCACGCCGAAGATGTTGAGTCGATGGATTATCGTTTCGGCACCGAGATCACGTGGGCCGAAGGACCGTGGGCAATGAAGTTCGGATACTTTCACATCAGCTCGCATGTGGGCGACGAATACCTCATTCGCAATCCGACATTCACGCGAATTAACTACGTCACCGAGTCATGGATTGTCGGAGGCAGCTATCGGCCGCGTGAGGACATGCGACTATATGGCGAATTCGTCAATTCATTTCGTGCGTCTGGTGGAGCAAAACGTTACCAGTTGCAAACAGGGGCCGAGTACACGCCGATCGCGAAAGTCATGCGGCGAGGTGCTCCGTTCGCAGCCGTCAATTTGAACTTTCGCGAAGCGGTCGATTACGACGTTTCCACCACGGTGCAAGCGGGATGGTCGTTCCAAAGTCCGAAGTCTGGCCGTCGCATTCGACTGGGCGCCCAATACGGTGACGGACCAACGAGCCAGTTTTCATTCTTTCAACATCGAGAGTCGCACCTTGGGCTGGGAGTCTGGTTTGACTACTAACACATTGCTTTGCATAGACGATCCCGCAACGAGCTTATTGCGCCACCAATGGGATCGCTACTTGATCGCGGGTGCGTTCACTGCCTTGGTCGATTTATTCGGCATTCACCTGCTGGAGAACTTCGTCTTGCCATGCGACGGCATCAGCATCAGCGAGATCGTTCGGTCAAGTCATTTTGCCATCGACAAGACGGTCGCGTTCGTCATCGCCAACGCGTTGAGCTACTGGATCAATTCTCGATGGGTATTCGACCAAGGACGCCAAAACGTTCTGAACATACTGGCTGCGGTAATGATTTAAATCGCCGTGACAAATGTAAGCATCCGCGTTCCACTCGGGATGATCTGCCGAGATGCGATCCGCCATCAGCGGACGAACAAACCGTCCCGGTCTCAGATCTGACATCGAGAACGATTTGCCGCAAACAGTGCAATTGGTCTTGTGGTGGTTTGTCATGCGATTTTCGTTGGGTCGTCCGACGGATGCTTTTCGACGACAACGGGCGTTTCGCCGGTAATGATTCGGTTGCTGCGGTTGAACGTCGCGTAACTCCACGCCCACTGAATCAGGATCAGCAAACGGTTTTGGAACTGGACAATCAACATCAAGTGAACGAACAACCAAAGGAGCCAGGCGAAGAACCCGCAAAATTGACGCTTGCCAATTTGAGCGACGGCAGCAGCTCGTCCGATCGTCGCCATTGTCCCCTTGTCGTTGTAGACGAACGGTTTGATCGCTTCGCTCGACTTGCCGCGACTGCCAATCGCATCGGCAACGTATTTGCCTTGCTGTACTGCAACCGATGCCAGTCCGGGCAATGGCTTTCCGTCGCTCCCCAAACAAGTTGCGATGTCACCGATCGCGAAGATGTTGTCGTGACCGGCAACCGCCAAACGATCAGAAACCGGCAGATGACCGGCTCGATCCGTTTCCAGACCGCAAGCGTCCGTAAGTTGCTTTCCAAGCGGACTTGCTTGCACACCGGCACCCCACAAAACCGTCTTCGTACGAACAACGGTCTCGCCATCGTCGCTGGCAAGCCGAACGTGATCGGGGGTGATTTCAGCTACCTTCGTATGCGTGTGAATTTCGATCCCAAGTTTTCGCACCTTCTCTGCCGCTCGCGTGCAAAGTTCCTCGGGATAGTGAGCCAAGATGTGCGGAGCGGCTTCGACAACCATGATTCGAGCATCTTCGGGATTGATATGCCGAAAGTCATGCTTGAGCGTGTGACGTGCGATCTCCGACAATGCTCCCGCCAATTCAACGCCCGTCGGTCCGCCGCCGACAACGACGAACGTCAAGAACGCCTTGCGTGCTTCGGCATCCAATTCGCGTTCCGCCGCTTCAAATGCGAGGTAGATACGGCGGCGAATGTGGGCGGCGTCGGCAAGCGTTTTCAAACCCGGTGCCAACGGTTCCCAATCATTGCGGCCAAAGTAGCTGTGCGTTGCACCGGCAGCGACAACCAAAACGTCGTAATTCAGTTCGCCGTCGGCAAGCCTGACCTTGTTAGCGCCAACGTCAAAGCCGGTCACTTCGGCCATCAAGACTTCGCAATTCGCTTGGTTGCGAACGATCGCTCTTAGCGGCGTAGCAATGTTCGCTGGCGAAAGTCCGCCAGTGGCGACTTGGTAAAGCAGCGGTTGAAACAGGTGGTAATTGTGCCGATCAACCAACGTGACCCGAACCGCAGCCCGACGAAGGCGCCGAGCGACTTCGAGTCCACCGAAGCCACCGCCAATGATGACGACGTGGGGAGTTGCATTCACAATCACGCGTTCCAATAGAAATGCAGGATAGGCTTTCGACCTCTGAATTCCAAATCGACAGGCTAGAAGTCTATCCGACGTTCCAAACCCCACTGACCAGCAACATCGACCACGTAAACGGCAACCGAGCCAACGATTCGCCAAAGTTCATTAGCTGATTCCGGCAACCACAATCGCCACCGGCATCGTGAATAAGTCGATGCGTTCCTGAGCGTCGATGCGAAAACCTGTTTCGATGACTAGCTGTTCCAGCGGAATTGGCTGGCAGTCAACGATGTGCGGAAAATGTGTGTGCATCCAAACGTAGGTTCGTTCCAACACGCTTTCCGATTCGCCGTCCTCAAGCGTCGCCATACTGACCAACCCGATGCGTCCGCTCGGCTTCAATACGCGGCGACATTCTCGCAGCACTTCGGGAATCGTCTCGGTCGGAAACAACTCCAATGTAAAGCTCATCACGATCGCATCGAACGCTTCGTCATCAAACGGAAGTGGCGGAGTTTCCTGGGCAATCAATTTCACACGATGGCTTTGCCCGGCCTCGTTCAAACGCTTCATCGCAACGTCTCTCATGCCGGACGATATGTCGATGCCGGTGACGCTGCCTTCATCGCCAACGGCTTCGACCAAAGTGACCAATGAGTGACCAGTGCCGAATCCAATTTCCAACACTGACTCACCTGTTTTCACCGAGAGGAGTTCAAGCCCGCGCTCGCGAGCAACATGCTCGCCTCCATCTGCAATCATGTCGTAGGCATGACTGATTCGATCGTAGAATCGCTTCGCAGGACTATCGGTCATGATTGAATCTCCTGTGCAAGATCAGCATTCTTCAATTTCTGTGCCAACCAAGAATACAATACCGGCAACACTAACAGATTCACCATCGTGGCTCCGGCCAGACCGGTGAGGATGACGAGAGCCATTGGGTATTCGATTTCTTGGCCAGGGAGTTCGCCGGTGTAGATCAACGGCACGAGGGCCAAGCCGGTAGTGAGGGCCGTCATCAGGATCGGGGCCAAGCGTTCCTCGGCTCCGCGGACAATCAGCTCGCCGGCGGTGAGGCCGGGATCTTCTTCGGCGAGGTGCCGGTAGTGGCTGATCAGCATGATCGCGTTGCGAGCCGCGATGCCCAACACGGTGACGAAACCGACCAGCGAACCAAGCGAGATGATGCCGCCGCCAGCGAATACGCCCAGCAGACCGCTGGCCAGTGCGAGCGGCAACGCCATCAAGATCAACAACACCAACCGCCAGCTTTCAAAGTCGATGTAAAGGATGATCGTAATGGCGAGGATGCTACCGAGTGAGAGCAATACTAAGCGTTGTCGTGATGCTTTCGCCTCGGCGTACTCACCCAAGAATTCGGGGTGATAACCGGTCTCGAATTCTATCTTATCTCGTACCGCCGCTTCGATGTCGTTGGCTACAGCGGCCAAGTCGCGACCGTTGACGTTGCAGGTCACGTCCAACTTGCGCGACGCTCCTTCGCGAGCGATCACGTTGGGTGCGGGGACGATCGTCAGAGCAGCGACACTCGACAATGGCACCTGAGCACCCGAGGGCGTGTCGATCATCAGATCATTTAGCTTCGCCAAGTCCGTTCGCAACTTCTTTTCACCGACGACAACGACCGGAAAGATTGCTTGGTCGCGGTACATTTCACCGACTCGCAATCCGTTAACCAGCGTCGTCACGTTGTTCATCAACACGCCCGGCGTCAAACCGAACTGCGACGCGGCCTCGACTTTCATGTCGATCGCGATTTGCGGAACTAGCACTTGCGGTTCGACTTTCAAAGTCGTGACGCCTTCGACTGGCTTGATCACCGATTCGATTTCCTTCGCCGTCAATCGCAATTGGTCCAAGTCTGGTCCGTATAACCGCACAACGATCGAAGCGCTCGTGCCGGTCAGAACTTCTTTGATGCGTTCGGTCAGATACGTCAGCAGATCGCGATACAAACCGGGATAGCCATCGACGATCTCTTGGACCTCGGCAACCGTGGCATCGTAGTCCTTGTCGTCGTCAATGCTGATCCACAATTCAGTGAAGTTCGGGCCGACGACTTCGTCTGCCACCGTTGCTCGCCCGATGTGCGAACCGAAGTTGCGAACGCCATCGACGGCCATCATTTCGTCGCTGGCTCGGATCGTGATGCGGTTCATTGCGTCGATGCCGATGCCTGGTTTCTCGACCCAGTGCATCAAGAAGTCGGTCTCGCGGAACTTGGGCATCAACTGCTCGCCCAGCATCGGAATCGTTGAAACGAGACATCCGAACAGGATGAGCGTGATCGCGATGGTGCCCCATTTGATCCGCAACGCGAAAGCCAGAACCGCTCGGTAGACGCGTTTGAACAAACGAACCAACGGTCCGTCGGTGCTGCGCCGCCCGGCTGATTTGGGAAGCAGCATCAACGACATCGCCGGCGTCACCGTCAGTGCGACGACCAGCGAAGCGAGGATTGCTAAGATGTAAGCCGCAGCCAGCGGTCGAAAGAAAGCTCCGGCCAACCCGGTCAAAAAGAACACCGGCAGAAACGCAAGGATCACGATGACGGTTGCGTAAACGACGGCGCTGCGAACTTCCAAAGAGGCTTCGAGGACGACGGCGAAGTTGCTGCGTGGCTTTTCGAGCATCGAGTTCAGCCGCAACCGACGCATAATGTTCTCAACGTCGATGATCGCATCGTCGACGACTTCGCCCAGCGCGATCACCAAGCCGGCCAGCACCATCGTATTGATCGTACCGCCACGGTAATACAACACCAACACCGCTGCCAACAACGAAAGCGGGATCGCTGTCGCACTGATGATCGCACACCGCCAATCGAACAAGAACAGCAACAGCACGATCACAACCAACACGCATCCGACCAACATTGAATGACCAAGGTTGCTGAGCGCTCGTTCGATGAACGTCGCGGGCCGAAATACCGTGGTGTCGTATTCAATTTCCGCCATCGCGGGTTTCAGTTCCGCCATCGCCTTTTCGACGTTCTGAGTCACGTCGAGCGTATTGGCCCACGGTTGCTTTTCAACGATAAGCAGCAGGCCCAGTCGGCTGTTGATGATCGCGTCACCAATCGGCGGAGCGTAGTCATAGGTGACTTCGGCCACGTCTTTAATGCGTAGCGGCGTTCCCGGTGATGGAATAGTTGTCGGTCCCGTGGCGGGGACCTGTGCGTTGCCAGTCTGCCCGCGAAAGCCTACGACGATCTCGCCCAATTGCTCTGGCGTATAGACCGCAGGCACATGACGCAGGGCCAGACGTTGATTCGCAGTGTCAACGAATCCGCCCGCACCGACCGCTGTGGCGTCACGAACGGTTTGCAAAATCGCATCGAGCGTCAAGTTGTTCGCCCGCAGCCGATCGGGATCGACGACGACTTGAAGTTGCGGTTCTTTCTCACCCCAAACGGCAACGTTGGCCACGCCGGGAATCGACATCAATCGAGGCCGGATCGTCCACTTGGTCAGGACCGTCATGTCCATTTGCGATTGCGTATCCGACCATAACCCAATCTTCAAACAGCGGCTAAGTGACGAAAGCGGCGGCAGAATCACGGGCGGCCGAGCTACCATCGGCAAAGTCGGTGCGGCCAGCGCCAGTCGCTCTTGCACCAACTGTCGAGCGGTCAACAAATCCGTACCCGGATCAAAAATCAATCGTACGCTCGATAAACCCAGCACGGATTTCGAGCGAACGGTTTGCACAAACGGAATGCCGTTGACTGCGTTTTCGATCGGCACCGTGATCAGACTTTCGACATCTTCGGTCGCGATGCCGGGAGCCTCCGTTTGAATCTCGACCAGTGGCGGCGCGAACTCGGGGAATACGTCCAGCGGCACCGAATCGGACGTGCGAACACCGACGATGATCAGTGCGATCGCAAGAACAATCACGAGCAGTCGGAACTGAAGTGAGGTTGTGATCAGCCAGTTCATTTGCCGGCCCCGAACTCTGTACCAAACAATTCCGCCGCACCGTCGACGACAACTTGCGTTCCAACGGCAGGACCGCTGGCCAAAACCGCTTCGTTTCCGTCTACAAAACGAACGCTGACGCGATTGCGTGTGTATTGCCGCTCGCCGGTCATCGCGTAAACCCAACCGCCGCCGTAGATGTCAAACAGGATCGCGGCATTGGGAACGACCAGCGACAATTTGCTCATTGACGTCGGTAGCTCGACGCCGATTCTTTGACCTGGACGTAGACCAAGGTTCGCGTTGTCGACCGTGTAGTACAGATCAGCCGACGACGACATCGCGTCGGCTGTTGGAGGAGCCGCGATGGGTGTCGCCATGACGTCCTGTGAAAGCGCTTGTCCAGACAGCGAAACCAACTTCGCCGGTTCGTCCTGTTGAACCTCCGCGAGCATGTCGACGAACACGGGGACGCGAATCCAAATCGTGTCCAGATTGACAACTTCAAACAGCACAGCGCCGCTGGCCACCGTCTGGCCTTCGCTGACTTCGATGCGATTGACGAGGCCGCCAATCGGCGTGGTCATAGGCAGCGGAGTCGCCTCGCCGTCCGACGATTCGACGTTCAGCATCTTTAGCAATTCGGCGAGCTGTTGTTCACGTTCCTGAGCTGCGGCCAGCGTTGACTTGGCGATATTTAAAGCCGCTTCGGCATCATCCACGGCTCGTCGAGCACCGGCGCGATCGGCGAACAACTTTTTCGCTCGGTCGAAAGCGATCTGAGCACCCTCGACCTCGGCCTTACCTCGATCAACGTCGCCGACGGCAACCGTTTGTGCCGCCATCAAGTTCGCTCGCGCGCCGACCAATTGCACTTGTTCGGCCGGTGTCATCACATCTCGCTCCGCCGACAACAGAGGTTTGATCGAGAGCAACGGCTGATTGGGACGGACCTGAGTTCCCGGCCTCGGCAGTGCGGTTTGATCAACTCGCGTGATAATGCCCGCCAGCGGAGCAGCCAAGACGATCGTTTTGCCCGACGGAATGACCGCTTGGCCCCCCAATGTCCTTCGTCGTGCGACTTCCCGCTCTGCCACCGCTGCGGTGGTGATGCCGAGTCGTCGGTTTGCGTCTTCGGTCAGCGTGATGGTTGCCAAGTCGGTTTCGACGGGCAACTTTTCGACCTTCGCCGGTTTGACCGATTCAGGCTTGGTCTTGTCTGCCTTGTGGCAGCCCGGTGAAAAACCGACACAAATCGCGAGCGTCGCGAAGATGAGAATTTGATGAGAATGTTTCATGAACAAACGTTTGCTGGGATTACCGCGGCTAACTTTCGTTGATCAGACTCGCAGCTTTCGGTTTTACTAATAGTATAGTTGCCGAGTGCGGGTGCGATAGGTGGGCAAATTTAGAGATTTCCGTCGAGTTGAAGTAGGTCCGCAAGATTGTTCGATTCTTGTTCTGCATCCGTATCCTTTGGTTCAGATTTATCCGGCTCGTCTCCTTCGTCCGTTGACATGTCCAAATCGGCTTCCTGGTTCGTTTCTTGCTCTGGCATCGCAAGCGGCACGTCGATCACTTCCATGAACGTTTCGTAGTCCACCAAGCCGGCTTCCAAATGGCATCCAACGGCTCGTTCCAATTCGGCAAGTGCCCGCGAATAAGCGGCTTTCTGATCCAAGATACGAGCCTTCGCGTCGAGGTATTGCGTCGTCGTTTGCAGCACCAACAGGTAATCGGTTCCCCCGTCGGCAAAACCCTTTCGCGAAATGTCCAGCGACTCGACCAAAGCCGGCGCGACCTCTTGCTCCAACACTCGCAAGTTATCCGACGCTTGTCGCAACGTCCGAATCGAAGTGCGAACGTCGGCGACAATCTGATCCGCGATCGCGTCACGCTGGTGCATCGCCGCGTTGATCTCCCAATCCGCTCGGATCACACCGCCCTCGTTGCGGTTGAAAATTGGAACATCCAACCTCAACCCACCTCCAGTGCGTCCGCCAGGATCGCTGCGAACGTCCAACACGCCATCCATCCGCAGGAACAGCCAACGCGACAATCGCGAACGCTGCGAAGCCGCCGCGACCGCCCACTTCGCGGCGTTGTAATCCGGCCGGCAAGCGAGTGCTTGGTCGATCAACTGTTGTTCGTCCAGCGTCGGCAATTCCGGCGACTGCAACGGTAACGGAACCAACGGAGTCGGCAACCGAGTCAATCCGATCAATGTCGCCAGCCGAGCTTCGGCAATCGCTACGGTTTGATCCTGTACGCCGGCCGCTGCTTTCGCGTTCAAACGATCCACCTTGGCGGTGATCGTTTCCAATTCACTTATGTCGCCGTCTTCCAAACGCTTCTCGGTAACGTCAAACACTTCACCGCGAATTCCGAGGGCTTCCTGTGCGAGCTGAGCCTGCTGAGTCGCCACGGCCAGATCCGCGTAGGCAACGCGTACATTACGAGCCAAGTCGAGTCCGTTCTGCACCAACGTTTCACCGATCCGTCGGTACTCGCGATTGGCGACCTTCACCCGAGTCGGCCGCAACAGGTACGACTCAATCGGCGCGAACAACGTATACTGTCCTTCCTTGGCACCGGTCGGAAAGTAGACAAGAAATTGTGGGTTCATCAGCAGGTTTGCTTGCACCGCATCGCCATGTGCCATTCCCAACTGAGCCAACGTCGCTTGAAACGCCGAATTGTTCGACAACGCGATCAACACCGCTTCGTCTTCGCTCAAGCCGTCTTCCAATACCACGCCCGGCGGAATCACCTGCTGGCACGGCGGCGTCTTCTGCATCGTCACGCCAGTCCGACACGCCAATTCACGGGTCGGCAGCCTGGGATCACAACATGGCTGCGGCGATCTACAGCCAGCGACTCCAATCAATGCGAACAGAACAATCGCCAAGGATTGCCAAATCGGTGTTGTCGTTGCCTTAAAAACCATCCTTGGTTTCTCCCGTTATGAGGTCTGCGTTGCCATCGAATTAACTGTACCTACAAGATCGGCCTCGTAATTCGGTATGGTTAGTAGTACGCATTCGACGCGATCGACCCAAATAATCGCGATAATCCGACCCGGCTCTCACGGTCCTCTCACGTTGGATTGCTAACATTCACTGATAGCCGAAGCCATTGTGACTTTGGCACCGACTCATCACGAAGGATTGAAAAATGAAACGAATCATCGCCACTGCGGCCGTCTGCACGATCGGCCTGTCCACCGCTTGGGCACTCAAGCCGCACAATCATGAAGGTCACGATGCCGAAGCGACCAAGATGAAGCTGTCCAACGCACCGACCGCTGTCCAAACCGCCATCAAATCCGCCGCCGGCTCCGCTACGGTTACCGACGTCGAAAAGGAAACTGAAGACGGGTTCACCTTGTACGAAGCCGCATGGAAAGTTGGCGACGTCGATCATGAGGTTAACGTCAACGAAGCCGGCGAAGTGATGGAAACCGAAATGTCCGTCTCCGGCGACGCGGTCCCCGCCGCAGTGCAAGCTGCCGCGATGAAGCATCTGCTCAAGGGTGCGACCGCCGAGTTTGAAAAGAAGATGGTGGTGCTGTACGAAATCGAGGCGATGGTCGACGGCAAAGAAGTCGAGCTGCTGGTCGATCCATCCGGCCGCGTCGTGGAACTCGAAGCAGACGACGACCATGAGGATGATGACGACGATGATGATGATGACGGCGACAAGGATTGATCTGTGCGCGTTCTAGTCATCGAAGATTACGAGCCCGTTCGCAGTGCGGTTGTCCAAGCGCTCTCCGAAGACGGTTACGCCGTCGATTCGGCGGAGGACGGGCGCAACGGCATGTGGCTGGCCAAGTCGGGTGAGCATGATGCGATTGTCTTAGACATCATGCTGCCCCATACCAATGGCATCGAAATTCTGGAATCGCTACGGTCGCAGCAACAGCACACTCCTGTGCTGTTGCTGACGGCGCTCGACGAAGTGGACCAGCGGATTCGAGGGCTCAATTGCGGCGCAGATGACTATCTCGTGAAGCCGTTTGCAATGGCCGAACTGCTTGCGCGTGTCAGGGCGTTAGTGCGTCGCAGCTTTGGTGATGGTGTGTCAGTGATTCAGGTTCGTGATCTGACGATTGATACTTCGGCGCGGTTGGTGAGTCGCGATGGTGAAGCGATCGAACTGACGGCCCGCGAGTACAATCTGCTGGAGCTGCTGGCGCGTCGGCGCGGCAAGGTGGTCACGCGAACAGAGATTTGGAAGAGCCTCTACGATATGGAAAACGAATCGACCAGTAATGTTGTCGATGTCTACGTCGGCTATCTACGCAAGAAACTGGACTTGCCAGACCAGCCATCGCTGATCGTTACACGCCGCGGTCATGGCTACGTGCTGGAGGCATCTGATTCGTGATTCGTTCGCTGCATGGTCGTCTGATCGCACTCGTCGGTGCGAGTGTGCTGATCCTATTTGCCATCAGCGGAATCTTCGTTTGTTTGCTGATCGAAGCGTCCCTCTGGTCCGAGTTCGACAGCGGGTTGCGGGATCGAGTTCAATCGCTCAGTCAATTGGTCGAGCAGGATCACGAAGGATTGATTTTTGAATGGCTTGAGGGCGGTGGCGTGGCAACTCCCATCGACTCAAATAGCGAAGTTTTATCGGTGTGGAAAGACGGCCAAGTTGTCAATCACTTCCCAACTCAGGCCGACAAACTCAGGCTCGACGTGGATTCGCCGCGTGACATCGTTGAAGTTCAACTAGCAGACGCACAACGGGGTCGAGCAGCATTGTTGCATTTCCAACCTCGGGTTGAACTGGAGGACATCAAGGACAGTGGTCTCGACGAAGTTCCGTCGGCTCGCGTCACGATTGCCTTTGCACGCCCCACTGCCGCGATCGACGCCACGATCCGTCGCTTGCGAAGACTTCTCGCCATCGTCGGGATCGTGGGCTTGCTGGCGACATTGGGACTGACTTGGCTCGCGGTCCGTCTGGCGCTGAAACCGATTGATGAAGCAGCCGAGCAAATTGCCGGCATTCACTCAGCGTCACTCGACCAACGCATCCACGAAAGCGCTCAGCAGCCTCGGGAACTTAGACCGCTTGTTCAGACGATCAACCAATTGCTGACGCGACTGCAATCAACGCTCGATCGTGAGCGAGCCTTTTCGGCTGACGTTGCCCACGAATTGCGAACGCCCCTTGCCGGCATCCGAGCGAAATTGGAAGTCGCGTTGTCGAAAAAGCGATCGGTCACCGATCACGAAGCGACCATGCGTCAGTGTTTGGCAATCACCGAGCAAACGTCAACCATGGTCGATAGCTTGTTGAAGACGACGCAAGCTCAACATGAATTATTCCATGAGACGAACGACTTAAAAGAGTTTGTCATCGAAGCCGTCGAGTCAAATTGCGACGGTGTGGCCGAGCGAGACCTAACGGTTTTATGGGATATCCCCGAAGGCACAGCATTGGAAGGCCCTCCCCAAACCGTCGCCATGTTGTTTCGTAATTTGATGGACAACGCGGTCACTTACGCTGATCCAGGTTCAACGATCAATCTCACAGTGGAAGTCAGCCCAAAGTTGCTGACGGTGCGAATCAGCAATCCCGCGAGCTACTTTCCAGCCGGCGATATCGACAAAGTCTTCGATCGGTTCTGGAGAGCCGACACGTCACGAACGGACACCGGCAAACAGAGCGGACTAGGTTTGCCGCTCTGCAAACGGCTCGCCGAGTCCCTGGGTGGAACGATCGAGGCATCGTGCGAAGCAAAAGTCTTCACGGTTCTCTTGCGATTCATGTAGCCGTAGTCACCAGCCTTTTGGCCAAAGCAAAACCAACGCGACGCGTCAGCGAGGTGCACGACAGGCCGATCCTCGCCGACGCGTCGGTTTGGTGAACGACGTCCGAGCGTTTCGGTTCGTCATCAACAAGACGGCCGCGTTTGTCATTGCAAACGGGTTCAGCTATTGGCTCAATGTTCGCTGGGTCTTCACGCCAGGCAGACACAAACGAATCACCGAAATGAGCCTCTTCTTCGGCATCTCATCAATGAGCTATCTCGTCGGCGCACAACTGGGCTGCTGGCTCATCAGTGGCTTCGCGATCTCCACAAGTCTCGCTGCCGTTGTTTGCGTCGGGGCGTCGTTCGTAATGAACTTCGTCCTTCGCAAAACGCTAGTTTTTCGACGACAGTCGGTCCCGCTGTAGGGTCGATCGAATTTTTGTTCTCACATTCTCATCGAACTCTCATCAAGCGTCGTCATAATCGTCATGACACGCTTGCAGAACGATTGAAACGGTTGGTTCTGTGATTATGAGAGTCGCGAATAGTCCGCTGTCTCCGAAAAAGACCTGTGTATCGAGATCGAATCGGCCGAGGTTGGCTCGTCGAAACTGCGGTCGTCATGATCGCTACAAACGGAATTGCTTAACATTGGGATGGGAGTCATGGTTTTCAAGCGACGTAAAACATTACTGCTGATAACGTTGCTTGTCTTCGCAGGATGTCGCTCGCCGCAGCCTAGGTCGCACCGAACTGCGGACGCAACGATTCATTCGGCTTACAAGCCGGCGACTTCCGTTGCCGAGACGTTGCCTACGGTCAGGTTGGTGAGCCTTGATGCCGGTGCTGACAACGCAGCAACCAATCCGGTTGTGCAAATGGCTCAACCGCAGGCATTACCTCCAGCCGAGTACACGTTTCAGCTATCACTCGATGAAGCGATTGGATTGGGACTCTCACAGAATCCCGACTTGGCGGCCGTGAGGGCGACTGAACCCGTGGCGAGTGCTGCGATGGGGGTTGCCAACACTTATATCTACAACCCGCAATTCCAAACGCAGGTCTTGCCTTACAGCCGTGATCGCAATGGCGAGGACGGATCGGTCAGTCAGCAACATGTCGTCGTGCAAACGTTCGAGCTGGGCGGTCAACAGCAGCATCGTGAAGGGATGGCGGCGGCGAATTGGCGTCAGGTTCACAACACAGTCAACCAAGCCGAACTGCTGAACATGGCTCAAACGACGCGGTTCTTCTTTGCCGCCTTGTATCAGCGTGAGCTTCGTGACCTCAATGCGGCGCTTGCGGAGATGAACGAGCAAATCATTGGTGTGATCGAGCGTCGTGAGAAAGCGGGCCAGTCGAACAAGGCAGACGTCGAGTTGGCCAAGCTGCAGTATCGCGCAACCCTACGACAGCAACGACTTGCCGAAGCGGGCTATCAAACGGCGATGTTGAGTTTGCGGAATCAACTGAACTTCGCTCCTGACGCGACGATCGACTTGGCGGGAAAGTGGACGAACTGGCAATGGCAACCGCTGGATGTTGTTGTCGGCATGGCTCAGCCCATGATGGCCTCCGAAGAACCGATAGACCATTTGCAGTTGGATTCACTGGACGATGCCTTCCTTCGTCAACTGGTAGCCAATCGTCCCGATGTTTTAGCGGCGCGTTCGGCAGTCTCGATGGCATCGGAAAACATGCGGTTGGCCGACGCGATGCGCTGCCCGAGTTTACAGGGCGGGCCGATGTTCCAACGTGACGATTCATCGACGGTGTTTTGGGGCGTCCAGGCACAAATTGATATTCCTGTGGTCAACAACGGAAAACCACTGGTGCAGCAGCGACTGGCCGAACTGCGCCAACAGCAAATCACCGCAACACAGCTTGAAAACCGCGCGGTACTGGAAGCACGCGCGGCGATCCAGCGATACGAGCGAGCGAGGCGTTTGGTCGAACAATCGCGAGCGGACTTTGATCGTGACCTGAACGAAGCGCTCCAGCCGTTTGAAGATCAATTCAAAGCCGGGCAGATTAACCTGCTGCAAGTTTTTGCGGCGCGGACGACGTTGATTCAGTCACAGCAAGGCTTTTTTGATCTGCTGAATGAATTGACATTGGCGATGGCCGATGTCACGCAGGCGACCGGAATGCAACCGCAGATGTTGGTGTCGATGACCGAGTCCGTTGCGACTGCCGAAAACGCGACACTCGAAATGCCTTCGAGCAAAGATGCCGAGTCGGATAAGAAGGATGCGGCGAGCATGCCCAAGACGGACCAAGCCGAAGCAAGCTCGCTGAAAGAACTGCTTCAACCATGACCACCCAACCGGACTCCAAGGCTCACGTCCTGCTACGTTTCAGCAAGCCGATTCTGTTCCTAATCGTGGCGTTGTGCTTGGCCGGCGCGTATTCCGGTTACACGATGCCCTCGTCGGTGTTTCCACAAACTGATTTTCCTCGCGTCGTGATTCTGATCGACAACGGCGTGATGCCGGGCGATGAGATGATGGCGACCGTGACGCGGCCGGTCGAAGAGTCGATGAAAGACATACCCGGCGCGATCAACATTCGCAGCACCACCGGTCGTGGTTCGGCTGCAATCAACGTTTTCTTCGATTGGTCAACCGACATGACCGAAGCGGAACAGTACGTACTCGGTCGGCTATCGCAAATTCAATCCACGCTGCCGCCAACTGCTTCGGTACAAGTTCATCGGCTGACGTTTTCGGCCTTTCCGATTCTCGGCATCAGCCTGACCAGCGACACGCGACAGCCGACCGATTTGTGGGAGACGGCTCGTTACGATATCTACCCTCGGTTTTTGCGAATCCGAGGTGTCGCCCGCGTGAAATTGGTCGGTGGGCGTGTGCCAGAGTATCACGTGGTTGTCGATCCGACGCGGTTGGATGCCAACGGGCTTAGCTTCGCGCAGGTGACTCAGGCTCTTGCGGACACGAACCTGTTCACGCCTGCTGGGATGCACGAAGAGAACTATCAACTCTACCTGACGACCGTTGACAATCGTTTGCACACAGCCAAAGAGATCGAGGACGTGATCCTGGCGTGGGTCAATCAAGCTCCCGTACGTGTGCGTGATGTCGCCACGGTCGAGACCGGTTCGGCTCCGCAGTTCAATCGTGTCACGGCGGACGCGAAAGAAGCCGTGCTATTGAACATCTACGGCCAACCGGACTGCAACACGGTTCAAATCGCCGAAGACCTGCATCGCGACCTGGAACAGCTCAAAAAAGAACTACCGCCCGACATGAAAATGGCGTTCTTTTACGATCAATCGCAGTTCGTGCGTGAGGGAGTACAAAGCGTTTGGGACGCGATCATCCTCGGATTGATTTTGTCGGTTGTCGTGCTGTTTGTGTTTTTGCGAAGTTGGCGAGCGACGTTGGTTGCCGCGATGGTGATTCCCGTCACCGTGCTGCTGACGTTGATCGGCATGAAGCTGCTCGGGATGAGTTTTAACCTGATGACGCTGGGAGGAATCGCGGCGGTTGTGGGGATCGTGATCGACGATGCGATTGTTGTCGTCGAAGCGATCTACGCAAAAGTCGAATCGGGAGAGCGACCGACGGCGGCTGTGAAAGAAGCAATTGCCGAAGTGGGGCCGGCCCTGGTGGGCAGCACTTTGACACCGGTCGTCGTATTCATTCCGCTGGCGTTCTTGGATGGTGTCGCGGGCGTCTTCTTTCGTGCGCTGGCGACGACGATGGTGATTGCGCTGTTAATCTCGTTGTTGTTGGCCGTTACGTGGACGCCGGTGACGGCGGGACTGCTGATTCGAGCAAGAAAGCAAGGTTGGCTTGGGCCATTGATTGCTAGGGTAACATTGCGGTTCCGACGTAGCCGAAGTCGCCAGACTTTGGACGAACCAAAGAACCAAACTCTGGCGAGTTCGGCTACAAAACATTCCGCTACGGAAGGTGGTCCGATCTTACGCGGACTCACCGCGATCTACGCCGCCATCATGCGAGTACTTCTACGCTGGTCCGCCGTCGCGATGATCGGAATCGTAGTGATTGCTGCCGGTGGTGGTTGGATTTATTTGCAACTCGAATCCGACTTTCTGCCGGCACAGGACGAAGGTGCGTTCGTGATCGACTACTTCTCGCGGCCCGGCACCAGTCTGACCGAAACCAATCGGATGCTGATGCACGTCGAAGCGATTCTGCACGAAGTCCCAGAGATCGAAGGATTCTCGCGGCGAACCGGTGCAAGGTTGGCCTTTGCAATCGCGGAGCCGAACACGGGTGACTTCCTGGTTAAACTGAAACCGAATCGTAATCGCACGACCGCTCAAGTGATCGAAGAAGTGCGAGCCAAAGCAAACGCGGCTGAACCTGCGTTGCAATTTGAATTCCCCGGCGTGCTGGGCGACTTGATTGGAGACTTAACCTGGTCGCCCAACCCGGTCGAAATCAAACTCTATTCAACCAACATCGAATTACTCAAAGCGAAGGCGGCCGAAATCGCACAGACGATCGAGGCGATTCCCGGTGTGGTGGATGTCAACGACGGCTTAGTCGTCGCGGGGCCGACACTGCGTTTGAAAACCAACGTGGCCGAGGCCGCTCGCGTTGGATTGACGCCTCGAGCGCTTGGCAATGAAATCCAAGCAACCATGCTGGGCACCGTGTCGTCGTATGTGCTGCACGGCGACCGCATCTACAACGTGCGGGTGATGGCGTCGCCCCAATCGCACAGCAGTCAACAAGAGTTGGCGACGATGCCGCTGCGAACGCTCGCGGGAGCCAACATGACGGTTCGTGACGTGGCTCAGATCGAACACGAGCCGGGCATGTTGGAAATGCACCGCGAAGACCTGCGGCAACTCGTGTCGGTCTCGGCTAGGTTCGAGAACATTGACATGGGAAGCGGGATCAGCGAAATCAAAAAGGCGATTGCGTCCAAAGTGCAATTACCACCGGAGGCATCAATGGAGTTTGGCGGCCTTTACCAACAACAACAGGAATCGTTTCGCAATCTGGCTCTCGTGTTGGCGATGGCCCTCGTGCTTGTGTTCGGCGTGTTGATTTTAGAATTTCGCGGCTTCATGAAACCGATTGCGATCCTGGCCGGTTCCATTCTCGCCATGTTTGGTGTCGCAGCGGCATTGTGGTTAACCGGTACGACGCTAAATATCATTTCGTTCCTCGGAGCGATCATTGGAATCGGGATCACTGCGAAGAACGGTATCTTGATGTTGGATTACGTCGATCAGTTGATGGCTGACGGATTACCGCTGGATGAAGCCTTGATTCAATCAGGCCGTCGTCGTTTGCGTCCCGTGTTGATGACTTCGTTGACAACCTTTCTGGGCTTGTTGCCGTTGGCATACGGCGTCGGCGCGGGTGCCGACATGCTGCGTCCGATGGCGATCGCGGTGATCGGCTCGTTATGCATGTCTCTGGTTTTGGCCCTGATCGCGACGCCAGTGTTTTACTACTTGATGGTGCGAATCGCGAACCGCATTAGGCGACGTAGAGTCGGAGAACAATCATGAACACCTTACGCTGGATGTTGTCACTATTAGTCCTCACCCTGGTTGGCTGCTCGCCGAAATCACCCGATGCGACAGCACCAATCGACGAAGTACCCGCGCAGCCACCCGTGTCCGTTGAAGTCGCTACTGCCGAAATCACGACGCTTCGACCGTTGCTTGATCTGGTCGGCCAGATCGTCGCGATTCCCGAAAAGACGGCCGTGATCTCGCCACAACTCGGCGGCTGGGTCAGCAAACTGGATGTCGTCGAGGGCCAATCGGTCAAGGCAGACGAACTATTGGTGGAACTTGATACTCGATCCGCCCGAGTCGCCGTCGCCCGTGCCGAAGCAACCGTGGCCGAGAAAACAGCGGCAGTGAAGCGGCTCAAGAGCGGTTACTTGCCGGAAGAAATTGCCGGAGCGAAGCAGGACGCCAGCAACGC
Organism: Stieleria neptunia; assembly: GCF_007754155.1. Taxonomy (NCBI): domain Bacteria; kingdom Pseudomonadati; phylum Planctomycetota; class Planctomycetia; order Pirellulales; family Pirellulaceae; genus Stieleria; species Stieleria neptunia. The sequence goes on from NZ_CP037423.1 coordinate 10,303,677, forward strand.
GGCGGCAACCGCCGATGCACTCAACAACGAGCTCCGCGCCTTGAAAGACCTACTCGACCGAAACGAAATCTCACCGGTCGTTTATCAAACCAAAGCCGAAGCCGCCAAATCAGCTGAAGCTGCACTCGCATCGGCACAAGAGAAAGTGAAGTTGCTCGAAGCCGGTACGCGGCCTGAAATGGTCGCCGAAGCTCAAGGCCAACTCGACGCCGCGAAAGCGGATCTCCAGCAAGCGAACCTGACACTGGATTGGTGTTCGATCACCAGTCCCATGGATGGAGTGGTCGTTCAGTTACTAGCTCGACAAGGCCAGTTCTTCGATCGGGCCGTTTCGTTGGCAACGGTGATGAACCTCGACGAAGTGTTTGTGCAAATACGCATCCCTAGCACCCAGTTCGCGAAGATACGCGAAGGCACTGAAATCAAGATCGAATTGGCGTCGCTTCCCGGACGATCCTTCCCTGGCAAAGTCATCCGCATCAGCGGCCAAGCCGATCCGGCCACAGGCAACGTGGTCGTCTTCGCATTGGTTGAGAACAGCGACCACTTATTACGTCCCGGACTCAGTTGCCAAGTGCATGTGTCGCTCCCCGAAGTCACCTCGGCCCTCGCCATCCCGGTCGCCGCCGTCGCAGACAATTCGGGGACGCCCGTGGTCACTATCATCCGCAACAACAAAGCGTACGAAACCGCAGTCACACTCGGAGTCGAAACGAGCGACCAAGTACAAATTCTCAGCGGCCTCAAAACCGGCGACCAAGTCGCCACCGCCGGAGGTTATGGGCTCCCCGAAGGTTGCCCAGTGGAAATTGTGGATAGCCAGAAAAATGGATAGCCAGAAAAATCGTTGATAAATAACAGAGAACGTTATCTCGATGTAACTCGCCTTGCAGACAAACTCTGCAAGTCAGTTCAATGTTGCATAGATTAGACCACGATGAAAGCGACTGTCGGTTACAACCTTTTCGCAGAAAAGGAACGACGTGTCAAAAACTTTGTCCACTACAAACCTTGATCCGCAAAAGGATGACGATTGTATTGAGAAACTCGCCGAGGTTTTCGACCAACTGTCGCAAGACAAAACACTGTCGCGGTCAGGTTGAGCGATTCCCGATGGAACCGATTTGCAGAGCATCACCGGTCGCGGCATTCAGGCGACGGTCGAAGGAGACATCGTTCACATCGGCAAAGACGATCTGTTCGCCGAAGTCGACGGACCGCCGCTGCCAGATAGCGTTCGCGAGATCGTCGAATCGCTCGAAGAGAACGGACGGACAACCATGATCGTCCGGAGTGGCGATCGTTATCTCGGCGTGATCGGTTTGATGGACACACCCCGTGAAGCTTCCAAGCGAACAATCTTGCGGCTTCGCGAACTCGGTATCGAGCGGATGATTATGATCTCTGGCGACAACCAAAAGGACGCGGTCGCGGCCGGCAAGCGAGTGCTTGGTCGATAACTTGCTGTTCGTCCAACGTCGGTAATGCCGGCGACTGCAGCGGCAACGGAACCAACGGCGTCGGCAATCGAGTCAAGCCGATCAACGTAGCCAACCGAGCTTCTGCAATCGCCACAGTTTGATCCTGCACCCCCGCCGCCGCTTTCGCATTCAAACGATCCACTTTGGCGGTGATCGTTTCCAATTCACTGATGTCGCCCTCTTTCAAACGCTTCTCGGTCACGTCGAATACCTCGCCACGAATCTGAAGAGCTTCTCGGGCGAGCTGAGCTTGCTGAGTCGCGACAGCCAGATCCGCGTAAGCAACGCGAACATTCCGCGCCAAATCGAGTCCGTTCTGGACGAGTGTTTCGCCGATGCGTCGGTACTCGCGGTTGGCGACTTTCACACGTGTTGGTCGCAACAAGTACGACTCGATCGGCGCGAACAACGTGTACTGTCCTTCTTTGGCACTGGTCGGAAAGTATGCAAGGAACTGAGGGTTCGCCAGCAGACTTGCCTGCACCGCGTCGCCATGTGCCATGCCGAGTTGGGCGAGTGCGGCTTGAAATGCCGAGTTGTTCGACAAGGCCGTCTGGACCGCCTCGTCTTCACTCAACCCATCATCCAAGACAACCCCCCGGCGGGATCATTTGCTCTGCAGCTAGAACCGTTTGCGGGGTCACGCCAGTGCGGGTCGTAAGCTCGCGGGAGGGCAGGCCGGGATCGCAATAGGGTTGCGGCGATCTACAGCCCACGACGCCAGTCAATGCGAACAGAACAATCGCCAAGGATTGCCAAATCGGTGCTGTCACTGCCTTGGAAACCATCCTTGGTTTCTCCAGTTATGAGGTCTGCGTCGTGATCGAAGTATCCGTACCTACAAGATCGACCTCGTAATTCGGTATGGTTAGTAGTACACGGTCGACGCGAACGACCCAAATAATCGCAATAACCGGCCCCGACTCTCACGGTCCTCTCACATTGGATCGCTAACATTAACCGATAGCCGAAGCCATTGTGACTTTGGCACCGCCTCATCACGAAGGATTGAAAAATGAAACGAATCATCGCCACTGCGGCCGTATGCACGATCGGCCTGTCGACCGCTTGGGCACTCAAACCTGACCACCACGAAGGTCACGAAGCCGAAGCGACCAAGATCAAACTGACCGACGCACCGACCGCTGTCCAAACCGCCATCAAATCCGCTGCTGGCTCCGCTACGATGACCGACGTCGAAAAGGAAACTGAAGACGGGTTCACCTTGTACGAAGCCGCATGGAAAGTTGGCGACGTCGATCATGAGGTTAACGTCAACGAAGCCGGCGAAGTGATGGAAACCGAAATGTCCGTCTCCGGCGACGCGGTCCCCGCCGCAGTGCAAGCTGCCGCGATGAAGCATCTGCCCAAGGGTGCGACCGCCGAGTTTGAAAAGAAGATGGTGGTGCTGTACGAAATCGAGGCGATGGTCGACGGCAAAGAAGTCGAGCTGCTGGTCGATCCATCCGGCCGCGTTATGGAATTGGAAGCCGATGATGATCACGACGACGAGGATGGAGATCATGACGACGACGATGATGACGAAGAAGACGATGATTGATCTCGTCACCTCACGCTCCCTCCAGGATTGCCGATGAGAGTGCTCGTCATCGAAGACTACGAACCGATTCGCAGCAGCGTTGTGCAAGCGCTCTGCGAAGACGGTTTCGCAGTCGATTCATCCGCCGATGGACGTGATGGTATGTGGCGTTCCAAGTCGGGCGAACACGACGCCATCGTGCTCGACATCATGCTGCCTGATACCAGCGGTCTGGAAATCTTGCGAGAGCTTCGCGCCGGCAAGCAAACGACGCCGGTCCTGTTGCTAACAGCATTTGATGCCGTCGATCAGCGTGTTCGAGGTCTCGACAACGGTGCCGACGACTACCTCGTCAAACCGTGTCGAGTTTGAGTGGCAAGAAGATGATGCGACCACGAATCCGATCAATGTCGATCGCGAAACCATCACCGCGTGGATCGACCAAGAAGTCGTCAATGCGTTTCCCGCCAATGCTCAACCCATCAAACCATGGGGACAATTAGGCGAGCGAGTCGCGACGTTGCAGTTCATCCCGCGACAGGAAAGTCAAATCGTCAAGCCCGAAACCGTGACCATTGCACTGGCACGATCGACTTCCAACGTTGACGCTACCATCGCACAACTTCGCGGCACAGTGCTGCGAGTGGGAATCGCCGGATTGATCGTCTCGCTAGGCCTCACTTGGCTGGCTGTTCGCTTTGGCCTGAAACCGATCGTGGCGGTCACGCGGCAGATCACTGGCATCCAGGCCGACTCGCTCAATCAACGTATCGAAACGATCGAAACACAACCCGCCGAATTGCGACCGCTTTCGCAAACCATCAACTCCTTACTGCAACGACTCGAACAAACCTTTGAACGTGAGCGTTCATTTTCGGCGGACGTCGCGCACGAGTTGCGAACACCGCTCGCTGGCCTGCAAGCCAAGCTCGACGTCGCCCTTGCTCAACCTCGCGAACCGGATTCGTATCAACGGACGCTCAGCGATTGTCAAGAAATCACGACCCAAACGTCCGCCATCGTCGCCGCCTTGCTCGCCACCACTCGGTCGACATGCCAAGCCAATCATTCCACCGAAGTCGTCCACCTTCATCGACTGATCGACCGGCTTTGCGCCGACTTCGAGGAAACGATTCTCGATCGGCGTTTGGAAATCCAACTCAACATCCCACGAGAACTGACCATCGAATCAGACCCGCAAATCCTAACGATGATCATTCGCAACCTGTTAGACAACGCGACCAGCTATTCCGACCCAAACTCCACCATCACAATCACCAGCACTTCCACAGCCAACCAAACCAAAATCACCTTCGACAACCAAGCCAGTGATTTCCCAGCACACGACATCGACAAGGTATTCGATCGTTTTTGGCGATCCGACACTGCTCGCACCGCCACCGGCACCCACGCTGGCCTCGGCCTCACGCTGACTCGACGACTTGTTGAATCCATCTGCGGATCAATCGGGGCTTACTACAACAACGGACACTTCCAAGTTTCGGTTTGCTTTGCGACTAAATTCAAATCTTGAAACGAAGGGAGTAAGATTCCCAGACCAAAGCTAGGCCAGAACGACAGTCCGGTCTTTGACGACATTGCCAGCAGCACGAAAAACGGCCTCCGAGGGTGCCGGGCCAAATTGGCATTCCTCGGAGGTCTCGCCATTTGGCGGGCAGAGCCTGTTAAACAACGAGCTCAGTGATCGCCGTGTGGCTCTTCCTTGAAGTCACCGGAGTACGGTGTGCCGTCAATGACGCCAGCGATCGTGCCAGCGTATTCTTGAACGACGCCCAGTTTCTCGTGGTTTCCGACGAAGCGAGATGCTTTGCCGGCCGGATCGCTGTCTTGCGGTGCAGCCTTCAGCGTGACTTGCATCACCGGATCGCCGATGCTCAAGTCGATGGACTCAGCGTCAATCGGAACGGGCGACTTCTCGTCGGCACCAAGGATATAGACCGTGCCTTCTTGCTTGTCGTGATCGACGGTGAACTCGACGTGATACTTACCACCGCCCCAGTCGGCGATGGTTCCATCATGTGGTCCCGTACCGTGGGCACCGTGTGGGGCGTGTTCGGTGCCATCGTCATGTACGTGTGCGCCGTCCGATGCAGGCGCGGGAGTCGTTGTTGTCGAAGCCGTCTCTTGCTTACAGCCAACGAAGCCGATGAGTCCACAGAAAACGAGTGACAAAGTTGTGTTCGAGAATTTCATTGAATGGTTCCTTGAAAGCGGTTGGTTAAAGTTTTCGGGCCAACGGCCCAGCGAGTTGCCTAGCCCAGGCCAACGGCCTGTTGGGTCTGGCCGTTCAACCGTGAGAGTTTGCTGCGTGATGACCAACGCCATCACTCCGCCGATGAACGCAGTCGGCAGGGCGTTGAGGATTTGCAGAACGACGCGGATTGACGGAAACAGAATCAACAACACCACGAACATTCCGATCACGGATAGTCCGGCCAGCACGATGATGAGCTGTGTTGCCCGCTGTTGACTCTCGAACTGTCCGCCAAATTCGATGAAGTAGCCGACGGGCGTTTCAATTTGATCGCCTATGCGCTGTTTGATGTCGCCGACTGCACCGGCCAAATCACGTCCTTCGGTATTGCAGCGTATGACAATTCGGCGGCGGGCGTTTTCGCGGTTGATCGAGTTTGGCCCAGTGCCGACGCCCACGTCCGCGACCTCGCGAAGTTCGATCTGTCCGCGATCGGGTTGTCCTTCTCGATCTTGCAGGTCGATGCGAAGCCGATCGAGATTAGCGTAGTCAGTGCGGTATTCCTCTTCGAGACGCACGAGCAAGTCGAAACGTCGTTGACCTTCGAGGACTTGCGAAACGACTTCGCCTTGCAGTGCCGTTTGCAATACATCGGCAACATATTCGCGAGTCAGTCCATGCAACGCCAAATCATCGGCTCGCAACTCGATATGCAATTCCGTTGTCTCTTGAATAGGCTCGACCACCGGCGGTGTAATTCCAGGCACGTCCTGAATCGTTGCTTTCACTTTCTCGGCCACACGCTGCAATGTGTCCAAATCGTCGCCGTGAATCTTGATAGCTATCTGAGCGTAAACGCCAGAGATCATGTGGCTAATCAAGTGTGCCAGCGGTTGCTCAACTTCAATATCAACGCCGGGAGCTTCATTGCTGATCCGTTCTCGCAAACGCGCCAATATTTCTTCTCGTCCTGTCGGTGATTCCGGATTCATGCTCAGGATGTATTCGCCGAAATTGACAGGCGAAGCGTGTTCGTCCATCTCTGCACGTCCCGTTCTGCGAACAAAATACAAAATTTCGCCTTCGGGATTCTCGGCGTTCTTTTGCATCGACAGAAACACGGAATCAATAGCGCGCGAAACCTGATTGGATGCGTCAAGCGACGAACCCGGCGGCAGGGTCACGTTCACTTGAATGCTGCCTTCGTCGAACGGCGGCAAGAAGTTTCGTCCCAACGTTGACATCTGCCAGGCGGCGACGGCAACGGCAAGCCATGTCAAGATCAGTAGTGTTCGCGGCATTGCCATGCTGAGCCGGATCAAATTGGTCACGAGCTTCTTCAAGCCGTGCAGCAGAAAACCGTCGCCTTCATGGTGAGTTGCTCGGGATTTCGGAAGGAGGTAGTAGGACAGCACTGGTGTCACCGTCATGGACACCACGAACGAAGAAAGGATCGAAACGATGTACGCGAAACCGAGTGGCGTGAATAATCGGCCTTCCACGCCGGAGAGTGCAAATAGCGGCATAAACGACAGGATCACGACTGCTGTGCCGAACACGATTGAACTGCGAATCTCCTTGCTTGCCTCGAAGGTAATGACGATGGAGGGTTTCTGCTGTTCGATGGGCAAAAGATTGTTCTGCTTCAAACGCCGAAAGATGTTTTCGACATCGACGATGGCGTCATCGACAAGCTCCCCCATGGCGACGGCAATCCCGCCCAGTGTCATCACATTGATGGAAAGCTCGGTGCCGCTTAGCCAACCCATAATGCGAAACGTCAGCGTCGTTAGCACCAGTGAAAGTGGGATTGCAGTAAGCGTAATGAACGTCGTGCGAAAATTCAGCAGGAACAGAAACAGGACGACGATGACTAGCACCGCACCGATGACAAGCGCCTCAGCAACATTGAAAATTCCACGGTCGATAAAATTCCGCAGTCGAAACAATTCTGAATTGACAATGATGTCCGCTGGCAAGGATGCTTCGACCTCGACAAACGCCTCCGCGACCGCATCACTTAGATCGCGAGTATCAATATGAGGTTGTTTGACAGTGGTGAATACGATCCCCGGTTTGCCGTTAACGCTGCCATCGCCGCGTTTGAACTGTGGTCCTTCGGTCACGCGTGCAACTTGCTCCAATAACACAGCACGTTTGGTGTAATCTCCAACTGGAATTTTTTTTAAATCTTCGATCACAACACGCGACTCAGGCCCCAGTCGGCCGAGCACGCGGATGGGTCGCTCCGTTTCGCCCGTCACGGCAAACCCACCGCTGGTGTTGATGTTGCTTGCTCGCAACGCTTGTTCGACGTCTTGAACAGTGACGCCGTATTCGAGCAGCGCCGTAGGGTCAATTAGAATCTGGTACTGTTTGCGATCGCCGCCGAGCATGAAGACTTCGGCGACACCAGTCACTTTCAATAGCCGTGGACGAATGATCCAGTCGGCAACCGTTCGTAGTTCGAGCTGTTGCTTTTGGTCGGAATAGAAGTTGGCTTGGTGGGTTCGTTCGTCGATCTCCATCGTTGCCATCCCGGTCGGATGGTTCTGTGGCCCGTGGGCACTAACCTCGGGTTTTGAAACCACGGAACCCGCGGCTAGCGCCGGCGACTCAATTGGGGACCAAGTAACGGATTTCGGATCCAATTTTTTCCAAGTTGAAAAGTCATGCCGATCACCCGGCAGCCAAGCACCAATTTGAAATTCACCGTTTGGGCCGATAACCATCTCGGCCATCATTTCCGTATTGCCGACCTGCGCTAGCCGTCCTCCATTGGGACCGTTTTGGCGATAGATGCCCGCGACGATGATTTGACCCATGATCGACGAAGGCGGCGTCATCTGCGGGCGAATCCCGTCGGGCAAGATACCTTCCAGCGTCGACAATCGCTCTTGAACCGTTTGTCTTGCCGCCCGAATTTCGGTTGACCAATCAAACTCGATGTAGATGACGTTCAGCCCGGCGGTCGATTGACTGCGAACAGCTTGAACGCCGTTGGCCCCCATCAGCGCAATTTCGATTGGCTGAGTCACCAGCGTCTCGACTTCTTCGGTCGCCAGTCCTGGAGCTTCGGTGATGATGACGACGCGAGGTCGGTCGAGGTCGGGAAAGACGTCGATCGACATCTGTGCGGCCAAATACGTGCCGTAGACCAGCACAAACAGGCTGACGACGACGACCAGCATTCGGTATCGAAGCGAAATTTTTATAATTGCATCAAGCATGTTGATTCCTTTAGTGGGCCGCGTGAGTTGTGCCGTCGGCATGGACATGGACACCTGGTTGCTGGCCGCTAGCCGATTGCGACTTCAAGACTCGATTGAGCGATGCCGCTGAGCCTTGCGCCAAGAAGGCACCCGGCGTGATGCTGCCGTCGTTGGCGATGACAACGGATCTTCGATCCTCGTGAAGCACGTGAACGGGAATCTGCTTGAATAAGTCGCCGTTTTGCCGGAACACGTAGGCTTCGGGGCCTTCCCAAACGACTGCTTCGGATGGCAATACGAACACATCGTCAAATTCTTCAACGGGAATGTGGATGCGTGCACGTTGGCCCGGTCGAAAACGCCAAACAAGGAACGCACGCTCTTGCTCCCCATACAATCGCGACTGATTGGTCAACGGTACAAAGAAGTCAAACGTACGGCTGTTTGTGTCGATGGAATTCGCCAAATGGCGAATATTGAAAGTCTGATTCAGCTCCGGCCAGCGACCTCCTTCATCCTCAGCAAACTCGACCTCAATGGGACGTTTTTCTTGAGCTGCCTGCTCAAGAAACGCGGCCTCGCGTTTGAACGCGTGTCCGACAACGTACAGCATTTGATGATTCGACAGATTCGCGAGTAACTGCCCGGCTTGAACTTGTTGCCCCAGTTCGACTGAGAGTTCTTGCACCTCGTAAGCAATACCTTGCCCCTCGCCCAATTCGTTGATGTAACTGACCTGCTGAACCGCTTGCGGCAGCGACCGTTTTGTGACGGCTGACAAATCGCGAAGCGGCGGAGCGACGACATCGACGGTCGAAACGAACGCCCCTGATTCAATCTGCTGCACTTGGTCAGGCGTTAACCCACGAGTGAGCAATTCCTGACGAGCCGCTTGGATTAAGGTGTTTTGTCGACTGATCTCGCTTTGCAATTCGATCAACGTGGAACGCGAAACCGCACCGCTGCTGACGGCACCTGATAGTCGGCCGATCTCGGCTTGTACGATCGCCGTTTCCTGCCGCGCCTTGAACAATGTCGTTTGAGTTGCTTGCAAGTATTCACTGAAAAGCCGCAGCGTGAACAACGGTTCGCCAGGACTCATGGTGTCGCCGGGAAACGCATGGATTGCGGAAACGACGCCGACTGCCGGTGATGTGACGCCCCGGTCGGACAACCCTGGACGGTCAGCGACTTCACCGGGAATCACAACGGTCCGCCAGTACGACTGAGGCCGAGCCGCCTTGGACGTGAGCGACAAGTTTTTTCGAGCCTGCTCGCTGATTTCAAGCACGGTTTGCTTTTCGGCAGACTCGTCCGACGAGCTAGCAGTCGACGTTTCGCTTACCTCGTTGCTACCGAACAATTCTGCTCGGAAGAACCAGAGCGCAGCGACAGCGCCGATGATGATCGCTGGCCCGATCAGGCCTTTCATAAAGGATGTTAAGTGTTTCATTGTGGAGCTTTTTCTCGACGGATTTTCAGCGGGCAGCACAAACCGGTAGCGAAAATCTGCAAAGACTTCCGGCTAGACCCAAGTGATGGATCGAAACTCTTGGCGAGTTCCGCTACGGAGAGGCAGGTGCAACGCAGTCAAAGATTGCGCGCACGCGTCCGCTACAGCCGAAGAGAGGCCGTGAGAAGATAGATTGGCAGAGTCCGATAGCGATTCGGCGGATCAGTCGTTCGCATTCGCGACCGAGTGTCGACGACAATCGAGGGCAAAACTTCGACCCAGTCGGTCGAGTGAACATCTATCCCGAAAGACCCAGTAACCCGCGTCAATAACTGACCAGAAGCTATTAAATAGACTGCATCAAAATCGTGCTCTGCCGCAGGCAAGAGTAAGTCGCTATGCGATGTCGACTCATTTCGGTCAGCATGCTTATGGTGGTCGTCATGGGCGTGATCGTGACTGCGCAAATGCACGTGTGGACGCAGGCCATGCCCGTCCGGCTCAGCTACGCCGGTTCCCCCGTGCGAATGAGGCAAGCATTGCCCCAGCACTAAGAAGGGAATCAGCAGTAAACAAAGGAGTCGGGACATCCTAACAGTTTATCAATCAATCCAGGAATTAGCTATAGCGATCGAACAAGTATCGGCCGATGAGTATGATTGCGGCACTCCCGACTTCACATCTTAGGACTCAATTGAGCGTTAAGTTGCATGCTTCGCCACCGATGACACAGCGTCAGTCGGTTTTACTGATTGACAATCTCAGATCGGATCGACGAGACATCGCCCTCTTTCGATTCCCAGACCAGGACCACTGGACCACCGCCTGTGACCGAAGCGGCGAGTACGGGATCGGATGCTCTCGTTGCGATGGATACTGGATTCGTGGAGGCCGGCCGCAACAACAGTAGCTCCCCTCCACGACGATCGACCCATGAGATGAAATATTTGTCAGATGCAGCCACGATCGAGGGCTGTTCGCCGCGCCCGAGAAAGTTTTCTCGCATCAATCCAACACCAGCCGAATAGACGCTTCGATCGTGACGCCAAACCGTTAGCAAATCGCCGTTTGAATTTGTCGCGATGTCCCCGCCATCCATCGGACATGCGTTCAACTTCCAGCTATCCAAACCAAGCTTCTCAGCTCTGCTGAAGCTCTGGCCATCGTCTTCAGATGTAGACACGTACATGTCACGATTGCCATCAATCAAGTTTCGCCACATGACATGAACCGCGCCGCTCTGGTCAATCACTACCGAAGGATGGCAACATTCACATACTGTGCCGGATGGCGAAGTATAGACGTGAACGTTTTTCTCCCAAGTCTTGCCACTGTCTTTTGATCTCGCCCCATAAACTTGTGTTCGACCATTCCGTAGATCAAGCCACGTGCAGAACAGCAGTCCGTCGCTTCCAATCGCGAGGTCGTGCAACCCTTCGCGAGCCGATTTGACTTCATTGTTCACTTCGACAGAGTCGCCCCACGATTCACCGCCGTCGATGGAACGCCACGCACGTACATTGCCGGTTTCGTGGCTGATGGCAGTGATGACAACGAGGTCCTCTATCGCGACGATTCTCGGCCCACGTCTCATTCCCAACGCCAATTTTGGGACCTGACCAACCTTTGTTGGGGACGTGTACGTTCGGCCTCGATCTGTGGATTTACAGAAGTAGATAGTCTCTCCCGCTCCAAACGTAACAACGATAATTCCAGTATTACTGACAGCCGCTTGCGGTTGCCGTATTCCAGGGATCGCACCTTCCGTTACGACGACAATTGGATCGGCGGCATTGGTGATGTCACCGCCAACGAACAGGCACAGCGTTGCGAGAACACAGAGCGTTGGTGTCAGACCGAGGTAAGGCATGTTTGTCTCTTGAGCTTTTCTAAGAACGTGCGTTGGCCATTCTACGAGGATTTGATGTCGTGCGAATCTATGCATTCTCTGCAAATTTCTCGTCCTTGATTCCAAGTTTGAGTTTCCATTCCATGGCGGCGCAGTACAGCACCGGGACGACAAGCATCGTCATGATCTCGATCGTCATGCCGCCGAAACTGGGAATCGCCATTGGAACCATGATGTCGCTGCCACGCCCGGTGGATGTGAGAACTGGGATTAGTGCTAACAGCGTTGTTGCCGTCGTCATCAAGCAGGGTCGAACTCGCCGCATTCCCGCTGTCACGGTTGCCTCACGAGCATGTTTTGCATTCGTGATCTTGTCTTTGCGGAAACTCTCGTCCAAGTAAGACGCAATCACCACGCCGTCATCGCTGGCGATCCCAAAGAGCGCTAGAAAGCCAACCCAAACAGCAACACTGAGGTTGATGGTGTGGACCTGGAACAGCTCACGCATGTTTGTCCCAAGCAAGTTGAAATTAAGAAACCAATCGGTTCCGTAGAGCCATAACATGATGAACCCGCCCGACCAAGCGATCATGATTCCACTGAACACGAGCGACGTGGTGATAACCGATTTGAATTGCATGTACAGAATCAGGAAGATGATTCCTAATGCTAAGGGCAACACGACCATCAACGTCTTTTGCGAACGAATTTGATTCTCGTAGTTGCCGGCGAAGGTATAGCTGACACCTGCCGGGAGAACGAATTCGCCGCTGTCGATCTTCTCCTGCAAGAACGCCTGGGCATCTTCGACAACGTCGACTTCGGCGTTGCCAGCCTTCATGTCAAACAGAACGTAACCAAGCAAAAATGTATCTTCGCTCTTGATGACTTGCGGTCCGCGAACGTACTTGACGGTTGCAAGTTGCGTCAGGGGAATCTGTTGCCCCATCGCCGTCGGAACCAAAATCTTCTCCAGCGACTCGGCTTCGTCTCGAAGCTCGCGTGCATATCGCACACGCACCGGATATCGCTCGCGTCCTTCCACGGTCGTTGTTATCTTTCGGCCGCCGATTGCGACTTCGATCACATCCTGCACGGTTCGTATATGCAAGCCGTATCGTTTGATGGCGTCGCGGTCGATATCGATCTCGAGATACGGCTTTCCGACGATTCGGTCCGCGATCACAGCAGACGCCTGAATAGTGGGCACCTGTTTCAAAAGACCTTCGATTTGCAAGGCAACCCGTTCGATGGTTTCTAGGTCTGGACCTTTGACTTTCATGCCCATCGGGGCACGCATTCCACTTTGCAGCATGACGATACGAGCGGCGATCGGCTGCAGCTTCGGTGCTGAGGTCGTGCCGGGGATGTCTGCTGCCTCGGTGATCTTCTCCCAGATGTCGTTGGGTGATTTGATTTCGTCACGCCACTGTCGAAACGGTTTGCCACGAGCCTCTTCGATCAACTTTCCATTATCATCGCGGACAAAGTCACCTGTTTCATCGTCATAGCGAAACTTGAGACGATTGCCGTTGGCGTCCGTTTTGTATTCAGATTTGTATGAGATAAAGGTTTCGATCATCGAGATGGGAGCCGGATCGAGAGGGCTTTCCGCACGCCCGATCTTCCCGACGACGGAATCGACTTCCGGAATCGAAATCAAAAACTTGTTCTGCAGTTGCAGGACGTCCATCGCTTCACCGATCGAAGCGTGAGGCATCGTTGTCGGCATGTACAGGAACGATCCTTCATCCAGCGGCGGCATGAACTCTTTGCCAAGGCCGGGCAGGGTCGCTGTCGCCGCAGCCCAGGGCTTCGATTCACGAACGGTTGATTCATCCACACCAACAACAGAGGCTGTTCGAGGAATAAACGAAAAGACTTTGTCGAACCCGAGCCAAGCACACGCACCGAACAGCAGTAGTGTAACGGGCAGCGAAAGAAACATCAGCTTGTGGTTCAGGCACCACCTCAGCAGAGGCTCGTACAGAAAACGCTGAAAGATCGTAAAGAAGCCTAGCAGTCCGCCGATCAAAAGACCGACGAACGTCAAGTTGCGGATCATTCCCTTCTCCGGCCCCAGCGGAAGCCAATGCTCGGTCAACAGAAAGGCAACAACAAGCACCGCTATGGCACTGGCGGTGTAGGGGCCATACTTTTGCCACTTTTCAGGAATGCGTGTCTCAAAGAGTTTGTACGCACCCAGGCCAATTAAGATCGCACCTACCCACCACGAGATCATGAACATCGCCAGGACCCCTGCCGCGATTAGCGATAGCATCATGATTCGTCTCAACGAACCAGCTTTCATCCGGCCTCCCATCAAAACATGAGCCGCCGGTGGAATGATCGTTAATGCGACAATCACCGAGGCAACCAGCGCGAACGTCTTCGTGAATGCCAACGGTCGAAACAGCTTTCCCTCGGCGGCGATCATCGTGAACACTGGCAGGAAACTGACGACCGTGGTTGAAACTGCTGTCAGCACTGCACTGGCGACTTCGTACGAAGCACGAAAGATCACGTGCGCGCGATTCTCCTCGGGATCAGATTCGTCGAGATGTTTGAGTACGTTTTCGCAAAGAATGATCCCCATATCCACCATCGTCCCAATGGCAATCGCAATGCCCGACAACGCAACAATATTTGCGTCAACGCCAAAGGTTTTCATGGCGATAAAACACATCAGTACTGCCAGCGGCAGCAATGCGCTAATGAGAAACGAACTTCTCAGGTGCAGCACCATGACGAGGATCACGATGATCGTGACCAGAATTTCCTCGGAGAGCGCCGTGTTGAGCGTTCCGAGCGTTTCGTAGATCACACCCGTTCGGTCGTAGAACGGCACAACTCGAACTTGGCTGGTCGTGATCCATTTCGGCCATTGCTCGCGTGGGTTGCTTCGTAAGTGCTGTACCCACGGATCGAATTCGGGTTTCGCACCGCTTATGTCTGGTAAGCCGTGTCGATCGGCATAGGCGTCGACTTGTTCTTTGGTCGTCCGCGTGTAGTCGACCACGACCTTTGTCGGCAACCCAGGAGAAATTTCGCCAATTTTCTCTTTGACGTTCTTGATGGACTCAAGAGGATTGAATCCATATCGGACCGTCACAACGCCACCGACGGCCTCGGCGCCGGCTTTGTCGAGGGCACCACGTCTCAACGCGGGACCAAGCCGCACCTCGGCGACATCCTTGATCGTAATCGGGACGTTGTCGGAGACTTTGACGACTGTACTTTCGATGTCTTCGACTTGTTCGATGAATCCCAGGCCACGGATCACGTACTCCGCTTTGTTAAGCTCAATCGTTCGCGCCCCGACATCGACATTGGTCATACGAACCGACTGGAACACTTCGGCCAACGACACATTCGCGGCCCGCATCGCGTCTGGGTCCACGTCGATCTGGTACTCCTGGACAAAACCACCAATGGACGCGACTTCACTGACGCCTTCCGCCGATGTCAACGCATAGCGAACGTACCAGTCTTGGAGGGTCCTTAGTTCGTCGAGGTCCCAGCCGCCGGTTGGGTTACCATCGGGATCATGGCCTTCAAGCGTGTACCACAGGATTTGTCCCAAAGCTGTTGCGTCCGGCCCCAGTGCAGGCTGGACTCCCTCGGGCAACGTACCGGCGGGCAGGCTGTTGAGTTTTTCCAGTACGCGCGAACGCGACCAATAGAATTCAGCGTTCTCGTTGAAGATGATGTAGATGCTGGAGAAACCAAACATCGAGTAGCTGCGGATCGTCTTCACTTCGGGGATGCCGAGCAGCGCGACCGTCAGTGGGTATCCGATCTGGTCTTCGACGTCTTCTGGACTGCGCCCCATCCACTCCGTGAAAACGATCTGCTGGTTTTCGCCGATGTCCGGAATTGCATCAACGGGAACCGGATTGCGCGGAAGGTCACCCACCTTCCAATCAAAAGGAGCAACCATGACACCCCAAGTCATGATCGCCAAAACAAGCAGCGTTACGACCAGCTTGTTGTGAATGCAGAACCAAATGATGCCACCGAGAAGCGTTCGACGGTTCGTGTCTACATCTGGAGCAATCGCGTTGAGCGAATCGGAGTCCGTCTCGGAGGCGGGGGGATTATCAGGGGTTTGTGACATTCGTTTGCAGTGTCTTCTAGTTGAAGTTTCTACACCGATACCTCCATGCAAATACGGTTGGCTCGGGCTGGGTTCATATTGCTTCGTTCATCATCAAGTCGAGAACTCGAAGATCGACGTTAGCCGTGATTGTGTTTGTCGTGCTCGCCACCACTGGGCGGTGGAGCAGTGACCAGCGGCTCGACTTTGTCGGCGCATTTGAGCATCGAGCCCCCGTAATACGGATTGCGAACAGTGTCATTGCTCTGCAGCCAAGTCGCTCCACGCCCATCAAATGCCATCGGGCAATGCAGCTCAAACAATTGACTGCCGCTATGGAATCCAAACATGCGTTGGATCGTGATTAACTCATCAGATAGCAGTGCAAACGCGGAACGCATCGCTTCCAAATCGGTCGCCTTCGCTAGGCGAGCAGCAATCGACGAGAGGCTTCGTGTCTCGGCTGCCCATCGCTTTGCGACCACGTCATCAAGACCGCTCGCGTCGATCGAATGGAGGCTCTGATGCAATTGCTCGACACCACTGGTAGCCGTATCGACTTTGTCCGATGCCAATCCATCAGCGATCGCCAAATACGCGGGCAACAAACGATCTAACTGTTGTCGAAAAGCCATCGGCACATCAAGCGTCTCCTCAGGCATCTCATGCCCGGCATGTGAAATCCCGAACATTTTCTGTAGCCGCATCGCATGTTCCTTGGTCACCAAAGTCACGCGATCCGCATCTTGCAAGCTTTGAATGTCTTGCCCTTCGACCGAGTCGTTTCCCAGCAACATGGCAAACTCCTGCCATTGGGCTGCCATATCGCCCGATAGTGTGTTTGCGTCCACGGCTGCAACTCGCTGTCCCACTGTTGCAAAGGCTTCACGGATTTTGCTTAGCTCCGCCTCCTCGATGGCTGCTTCGACTGACTTAACGGATTCCAGAACTGCCAGCATCTGTTGGCCAACTTTGTGCGGCAGTGACATTTGCGAGTGGTCCGTCATCGCGTCACCCTCACCTTTAGGCATCGCGTCGCCGCCATGATGGTGACCGCCGCCGCCTCCGCCGCCTGCTGGCGTCATCATCGAAGGCTTGGCGGAGATTTGAAGAGCACTGTCAAGTTTGAAGTTGCCATTGGTCACGACCAATTCACCTTCTTTCAAACCGGATTTGACAAGGTAGTAATCGCCAGCGCGAGGGCCTAATACAATCTCGCGCCCTTCGTAAGTCGGCTCTTCGGCGTCTGGCACCTGGACATAAACAATCGCTCGCGTCCCGGTTAAGAGGGCAGCCGACACGGGAATCACAAGCGGCTTTGCGGTATCACTGGGTTCTGCGGTCACGTATCCAAGGGATTCTGCACGCACCAGTGGCATCTTGCAGATATCGCAATTGCCTGGTTCGTCTTTGATGATTTCGGGGTGCATTGGGCTGATCCATTTGCCAGCCAACGATGCATCCAACACGCGGCCACCGGCTGCGATTTTAGATCGAACAATCGCCCGCACGAACATCTCTGGCTTCAGTCGTCCATCTTCGTTCGACACGTTCACGCGGACCTTGACGGTACGGGTGTCCTTGTTCAAAACCGGGTCGATAAACGCGATCTGCCCCTTGAAGACTTCACCCGGGTAAGCCTCCGTCGTGAATTCAACTTCCTGCCCGTACCGAAGCCAGGCGAGATCAGACTCATAGGCATCCATTTGCACCCACAGATGACTCAAATCTGCAACGGTATAGATGCGATCGCCAGTACGAACCCGGTCACCTTCCTGGCGGAGTTTCTCTACGACAATTCCGCTAGCTGGTGAGTAAATCGTTAGGTGCTCGGTTGGCTTGCCGCGTTGTTCGATTCCCTGGATTTGCTCTTCGGTAATTCCAAGCAACCGCAGTTTCTCGCGAGCGGATTCTGCTAGGTCGATCGGTTTGACGAAACGAGATGACGAACGGCCAGCATTGGACTCGATCGCCGCGATCAACTCCTGTTGGGCCGTATACAACTCTTCGCTGTAGATGTACGCCATGTGATCGCCTTTGTTGACTTCGACGCCAGTGAAGTCGACATACAGCCGATCCAGCCGCCCAGAAACCCATGCGGTGATGTGCGCCAGTCGTGTCTCGTCATACTCAATCTTCCCGACCATCCGCACATCAGCGGTCACATACTGACGTCCTACCGGAACCGTCTGAATGTTCATCAGCTTCTTAACGTCCGCGTTGATCGAAACAGTACGAACGCCGCTTGCCGACTTCTTCACAGGCACCAGATCCATGCCGCAAATGGGACAGCTACCGGGCCCGTCACGCCGAATTTGAGGGTGCATCGAACAGGTCCAGATTGCCGGTGCATTCGATGCTTGCTCAGCCACAACGCCTTGGGAACCCGCTGACGAGTCCGACGACGATGGTCCTCGCAGCCACCAAGCAAACGCAAAGCCGATCACCAAGAAACCGACAGCCTGGACGAGCCAGGTGTTGTCACGAAGTTTTTGAAATACGAGTTTCATCCGTTGTCCCTAGAGAATTGAATTTGCATTTTGACGGAGATCGGTGGTCAAGTCTGTTTAAACCACCTGACCAGTGCCGTGACTTCTTCTTGGTCCTTCACGCCGACGGCGGTAACACTCCGTGGGCCCTCTCGCCATGTCGCTGCGATGCTTGAATCGAGATCGACTAGACAACACTCTTTATCGCCGCACATCGCCATGCTGGAGGTTCGGTCCCCAAACCAGTCGACCTCTTCGTCGTCGTGTTCAAACAGAACCAGCGTCGAGCCATCCTGACGTTTACACACGGCCTTCACACATGTGCAGCAGGGCATCTTCAAAACACTTGTCGACGCGAGCGAATAGCGCTCCGGCAAGCCGTCAGCTACGGCCGGTCGATATCCAACAAGGCGGACAGCCTCATCCGGAGCGACCATTTTGCCATCGTATTTATCCAGCAAGAACTGCTCCGCCTCATCAGGATTCTCCGGAAGCGCCCGCAGGTAGCGATCCATCGTCGCAACGAATTCTTTGCTACGCCCGTGATCCGTGTCGGACATCGTATCGTGACGAGATATCCAAACGCTTAAGCCAAAGACCAGGAGGATCGAAGCGGCAATCGCGAGACGCCGATACGTCGCCCGACTAATACGTCGATTCGTCGAGCGATCGGCATTTGCGCTGGAGGCCAGCTCAACAGCAGGGGCAACCGCTGGCAAGGGCTTTACCCTGCCTACGCTCTCTGTCGCGTTTTCCGCGTCGAGCCCTCGAACAACTTGCCCCCAAACGCTCGGCGGAACCGGCGGGGCCACGGCACGAGAGAAAGCACCACTAAGCCGCTCGAAATCAGTCAACGACCTCGCACATCCCTGACAGCTTTGCAAATGCTCCGCAACAGCAGCGCACACATCAACCGACAACTCGTCGTCGTAAAACGCCGAGAGCAAATCTTGAGTTTCGTTACAGTTCATGAGCTATACCTGCGACCTTTCGTGGTCTGTCGGTGAAAACGAGTTCCGCGCGGTCTGCCGCGTCGCATCGAGAACTCGTCAATTGTTGGATACCTCTAAACCGCGGTTCCTTCACGATTTTTAGCGATTTCGCACGAAACGTCGATGCTGGCCCCATCTTTTTCAGAATTCCTATGAAAATCGGTGAAGAACGGCACGACGGAAACCATCTCACTCGGCGTAATGATCTTTCCAACGCCTTTTTCGACGAGGAACTCAAAGTCATGACTTTTCTGAAGTGGACGTTACCCATCGCCGCAATCGCCATGCTCACCATCGGATTCGCAGGCTGTGATTCGTCGCAGGTGCAACCAGCCGATGATGCCGCACCAGCAGCCGATAGGGAGGGTGGAATGGACCACGATTCCATGGACCATGACGCGATGGAACACGACGAGCACGCGATGCACGACCATGCTTCCCACGCGGGAGGAGACGCTGCGGAAGAGATTCCGGCTCCCGAGGCGAAGTCCGACATGGACAAAATGATGGAAACGCTCGCCAGTTTCTCGGAAGAGGACAAGGCATCGGCGATGAAGCAGCATTTCTGCCCCGTGAGCGGAGAAATGCTCGGCGTGATGGGCAAGCCTGAGAAGATGGAAGTCAAAGGCCAAACCGTCTGGATTTGCTGCGATGGCTGCAAAGACAAACTCCTCGCCGACCCCGAAAAATACCTCGCCAAAATCAACAAGTAAGCGTCAAAGCTGAAGAATACTTTTAGGAAAAGCAGCGTGATTGAGTCTCTCAAGCGAGTATTGACCAACAGTCCCGTCAGTACTCTCCAAAGTGTCCGCAGTGTGGTTGATGACTACGTCTTTGACTACCGCAACAAACTAGACACGCGAACTGAGGTTGCGATCAACGAAATGCGATCTATCCGGGCACGGGACGTGCAGGGATAGATCGTGCGTTGAAGTTTGTCGGCTCGACTTGGCCGGGTTCGGGTAGACCGCTATTGGAATAGCTGCAGTTGCCGCGTGCCAGCTCTGGCGTTTGATTCGGGTGCGGTTTCTGGGGCCGTCTGCTCCCTTGCACTTTCAATGCCACTTTTCAGATACCACGCGTACCATTGCGAAAAGCCCTCACCCATGGCCCCGTCCCAAAAGCGAATGTCGTCTTTTTCTTGACTCTCGCGGTACCAACGTGGGCTATCTTTCGAGTCCCGCCGGAAGATCTCGCTCCACGGTCGCTTCTCATACTCGTGCGTTAGACGAAGCGATTCGCTGCCACAGTGCTCACAGCACAACTTCGATTCGGGCTCGGCCTCGACCGAGTCGACTTCATCAGAGAGCAAGTCGAGAGTCCCCGCCTGCGATCGGTCGGCATCGGTGAGTGACGCTCGGCACTTCGCGAGATATTCTTCAGCTTTTGTATTCGACCAGCCTCCAAACTGACGTGTTTTGGTCAACTCTTTTGGCAGAATGTGCAGGCACCAGCGACGGATGAACTCCGATGTCGAGAGAGTGAACGGAACTTGAAGCGATTCACCACCGGTGGTGCGGCCTTCGCGGGCCCAAAATGTGACCTCGTGGTCGTCCGCGGCGATGATGCGGTAGTCACTGATCGGCCCACCGGTCAGATAACGCGTTAAGTAACGAACCACGTGCTCGCCGCGACTGCTTTCGGTCGGAGGGGGTTCGATGTAGCTGACCCATTCCTTTGATTCGAGCTGATCGATCATCTCCTCCCAGGCTTCGTCACCTTGCAGATACGCCAGCGAGCCGTCGAGTTTCAATTTGTCGTTCTTACGAAGACGCTGTAGGTGAGCCACCGCGATCTTCCGAAACGATCTTCGAAGATTGATCGCATCGACGAGGTACTGGCGGTCATCTTCATAGCCGTCGACTTGCGGCGCCCTGGCTTTAATCCAACCTCCATCGCTTAAACTGGGCCCCGCCCCAGGAACCAATGCGTGAACATGCCAATGAGCATCCAGCTTCTGGTTCCAGGTGTGAAGCACCATCAGCGCAGCGAGCTCATATTGCTGTTCTGTTTCAACCGTCTTTTTGAGAGACTTCCAAGCAGAGTGGAACAGCAACTCCGCGATCTCTTGACGATTCGCCAGTGGCATCGTCGAGACCACCTCCGGTAACGTGAAGACGACTTGGTAGTAGTCGACACCGTCGACGATCAGTTTCGAAGCTCTATCGGAGAAGTTCTGGCGTTTTCCGCCACTACATTGCGGACAGTGCCGATCGCCACAGGAGTTGTGTCGTTTCGTCAGGCGATCACAATCATCACACTGATACCAACGACCACCGAGTGCCGAAGTACGGCAGAGGCTGGTCTTGGCCAACACGCTTTGGACCGTCATGCTGGCTCCCCCGTCGCGGTGCTCGTTGACGTAACGTTCAGCACCGCGACGAATGAGTTGATGGACGGTTAGCTTTTCTTGCCTGAATCGTCCTGTTCGCCGTTCTCCGTCGGCGGCGTGTAAGTCGGAAGTTGCTTGACCGGCAACCAGTCCAGTGGACTCGGGGCACTGTGCAGGTGCTCCCGGCGGCAATGCAGATAGACCATCGTCGTGATGAAGCTCGCGTGACCAAGGAGCTTGCTGATCGTCAACAGGTCCACGCCAGCTTCCAGCAGTCCCGTCGCGTAGGAGTGTCTCAGGACATGAGGATAAATCCTGCGTTTGATCCCCGCCTTCTCCCCTGCATCCTTCATCGCTTTGCGAATCGTGGTGTCGGCGTAGGGTTTTCCCGGAATCTTTCCCGGGAACAACAAGTCGGTCGGCTTGTACTTGAGCCAGTAGATCCTGAGCTCTTTCAAGAGCCTCGGTGAGAGAGGGATCAAGCGTTCCTTTTTGCCCTTCCCATTGGCGACTCGAATCATCATCCGTTTGGAGTCGATGTCGTGGATCCTCAAGTTGGCCGCTTCGGCGAACCGCAGCCCTCCGGAGTAGAGCGTCATCAGAAAAGTTCGGTGTTTCAGATTGGCCGTGCATTGAATCAGCTGGTCGACTTCTTGTCGGCCGAGCACGGTAGGCAGCTTCTTGGGCCGTTTGCCGAAGGGAACCATCGTGACCGGCCAGGGCATGGGCTGGGTGTAGCGATAGTAAAACCGTAAAGCACAAACGGCCTGGTTGAACGATCCGTAGGCAAGCTTTCGTTCTCGGATCAGATGGAGCTGGAAGGTTCTAACGTCTTCGACGGTTGCCTGGTCGAGCGGTTTTTGGATAAAGTCGGCAAACTTTCGCACGTGATAGGTGTAGGCGTCGATGGTGGCTTCGGCCATGTTGCGGATCATCATGTCTTCGGCGAGCCGCTTGGTGAGTTTGCAGGTTCGTTTTTTGTGTGACATCACGGTTGCTTGTCCTTGTTGTGAAACAGAGTTCAAAAGAAGTTCGCGCCGCAGCGTGCAGGGAACACAACAAGGGTGCGTCAACGAGCAAAAAGCGCAAGTTAAAACGCCAGGCAAGGCTTAAAGAAAGAGACAGAAAGAACGCCTAGCGCGCACAACTGGCTAACCGCAAAAGCGCCTACAGGCGCGCCGAAAGACAGACACGTTGTGACCCTCACACACTCACCGCACTGACAAGAGAAAACGGTCACGCCAATGAAGTCGCTGCCGATTAAGTTCAACGACCTAGATATCAGCCAGGAAGACAAGCAGCACGCCGACAAATGCAAGCCAACTCGCGCCAGGTACTTCCGCATGTTAATGAGCCACATCGGGATTCCTCACGATGGTGTATTCGTCGATGTCGGATGCGGCAAAGGTAGGATTCTCATACTGGCCGCTGAATATGGATTTGAACGAATCGTCGGCCTAGAGATATCGCCGCAGCTGTGTCAGATCGCTGAGCGCAACGTCAACGCTTTTCATCAGCGGACGAGCAATTCGTGCTCGGTGAACGTCGTTTGCACGAACATCCTTCATTACCAGCTCAAAGGTGATGAATCGGTCTTCTTCTTGTATTCGCCATTCGACCATCCCGTAACAAAAGGCTTCCTCGACTTGCTGCGCAAATCAATCGACGACCATCCGCGAACGCTGCACTTGATCATCGACGAGTTTCGGTTTCCGGAATTGCTGGAAAACGACGATTACTTTTCGCATACGGGAACCTACACATACGGCGCTGCCGAATTTCAAATTTATCTACACGAAGCGTGATATGGACGTGCCCCAACCGCTACCGAAATCATCAGCCGATCTATAATGCCCCAGTTTTGACGCGTCGTACGACCATATCGGCGTGCCGTCGACTGAGGTTTCCAAAGGGGAAATCTACCTTCCGGAATTCCATGCCCATGTCTACCGAGTCGGAACGGATGGGTTGCGGATCGAAAAGATTCGATTCGATCACGACGCGCCGTTTCCCGAAGACGTCAAGACACGCCCCCACGTTGCTTTCAAGGTAGACGATTTAGGTGAAGCAATTTTCGGAAAGCAAATCGTAGTGACGCCAACGGAGTTCAAGCCTGGGATCCGATTTGCTTTCGTCGATATTGAGGGAGCACTGATCGAGTTTTTCCAGATTGGTTAGCAAACGCGGGCATGTCCTCGCACATTGTTTCAAATCACTTCGTTCGTTTTCTGCAGACCAATTGGCACGCAGCCGTGAGCCCTCAAGGGCGGTGTGAGGCATCGGAAACGACTGAACTTCGCGGTCAATTCTAAGTTCCACATCGCCCTTGTCGCTTGCGAAGCCATTCTCATGGAGCCATTCCCAATCTCAATCGAGAAACGCATAGCGCGAGGACTTGAGCGGTTGCAATGCAGAGAAATGCTCGTGACGCATCTCGGTGGCGGCAAGATCACGCTAGTTTGCACCAATAAGGATGCAAATGAACGTGCGCTAGCGATCGCAGCGACAAAGACAGTTCCAGGAGTCGCCGAAGTCAATATTCAGAACGGCAAGCCTTCCTAGCGAGATAGGAAATATGTCCGACTTCGACGCGGCAGAAATTTTGTTTAAATCCTTCTCGATGCCGATCAAGCAAATCAACCGCCATTTGTGCGTAGTTTCTCAGGAAGATTGAATTTGGGTTAGTCGAGGACACCACTAACCTGAATTCAACTTTTAAAGTGAATTCCCTAAAGTGCTGGGAACAAACGGGTTACGAGAGAGACTTCCGTTACACTTTCCGTGACCAAGCCCAGGATCTGCCGGATTCGATCTGTTTTTGGTCTCTTGGGGAGTCACAAGCGAAAAACTCGAACTCGCTCCTTCCTGCGTTCTTGGCCAAAAAAATGCCCGGCTCAATCAGTTGATGAGCCGGGCAGACGAGGATTGAGCAGATGATTCGTCCTTTGGTGGCAATCTATGCCGCGCGAGTCTGCGTAGCCAGACTCACTCCGTTGGCGAGGTTGCCCGCGGTGGCGTTCCCGCGTCGAGTACGTCCGTCACCCATGACGCCGCCGGAATTCTCAGCATCCTTTTCCAGCGTCAGCGTCAACCCGCGTGGGCTGTACGCCAACGCTCCGGCGACATCTTTGATCAACATGCCCTCGTCGAGCATCCTCTTTGCTCGGTTGAGTTTTTTGCGCCGACGATCCGCCGCCGTGGGAACCGGCAAGCCGCGTGTTTCATGCCACCATTGGATGGCCTTGGCTACATTGCCGTCGTTAGTCCGAAGACGCCCAGCAATTTTAAGATTGGAGTGCCCCGCTTCCACCAACTCGATGACTTCGTTGGCAATGCGTTTGTGGAACGGCAGTTCGGACTGTTTATTTTCAAGTCGCTTGCGGCGGGTTTTGTTGTTTGGACGCGGCAATCCGCGTTGGTCGTGCCAATACTGAAGAACCTTCGTGATGCGACTACGATGGAGCCCCATTTGTACTGCGATCTCTTTGCATAGCAAACCATCGTCCCAGAAACGCTTTGCGGTGTCAGCCTGCTCTGCAATGAGCTCCGACTTCCGGTAGTCGATGACGATTTCGGCCCGGTCTTCGTCACCGATGCCAATTTCAGCACCCGTTAAACGCTTGATGAGAAATGGCACGACAGCCACTTCGAAACGTCCTTGAAGCCAACCCTGACATTTCTTGCGTTCACCTTGTTGGTACAGCTGAATCCTTCCGGTGACCAGATCATCGATCAACCGTCGAACGAGCCTAATCTGGCGTTCATCGGTGAGTTTTGGTGCGTCATTCAGCGTTTGACGAAGTTGCCTGACCTCTGCGAGGATCTCATCTTCGGTAGGGATCACCATGCTCCGTCCGGTGGTCGCCTGATGAGCCGAAAGCGCCGATTCGGCCTCAGCGAGTTGGTGACGGAGGTCACGCAACAACTCGCGAGTCTGCTGCTGCTCCATCTCGCTTTCGCCAGGATCCTGCCGGTTGAATTTAATTGTCCGCCGGAGCTTGTCGATCTGACTTAGCAAAGTCTGCGCTGTGACGGGATCCGGGGCGCCGCAAGTGCTGGCCTGGGCACCACAAATCTCGATCACATTGGTGACAAGTGCCGTCTCGTCATCAAAAAGCGAAGCCAACTTCTCGCAAGTCAGGTCCGTTGCGAGTTTACGGTTGAGGTGAGTGAAAAGCGGGCGTTGCTCAACTTTGTAACCGCGGCAAACCGGACAAAGCATCACCTTTCCACCGTCGCCGGTTACGGCAAGACGTCGACCGTGTTCCGGACATTCGAACTTACCCTGGAGCAGTCGCGAATGCTTCCGGCGTGCTCCGTTACGCGGCTTGCGACCAGAGCGTTTGGGGTCAGTGGACAAGCGTTTCTGAACTTCAAACCAAACCTCATCCGAAATGATCCGCAGTTCTTCGAATTGAGCGTCCTGCAGGGGGGCCTCCCGAGGAAATTTGCGAGAGTAGTCCTTGTCGCTCAACCAAACCGATTCCGTGTTGCCATACGACCAATCACCTCGATACCTACGATTAGTCAGAGCAGCAATCACTGAGTCACGAGTCCAACGGTCAAGTACCGATTTGGCCGGCGCCGGAGCTTCGGGATCAGCGTTCAACTCCCGGACGATTTCTTCGATGTTGAGTCCATCGACGAGAAACCACCTATAAATGCGGACGATCCAAACAGCCGTCTCAAGATCGACAACAATTTGACGGCGATGACGTTTCAAGCGAGTCAGTTCGCCTGTGTTCGGCGTCAATTAGAACTCCACTTCGTGTTGCCTCAGCCGAGAAGGATACCCAAATGGAAGGACTAGAAAGAATGCTGGCATAGGGCTGCTGAGCGTAGCGAAGCCGCCCTATGCCAGCGGTTACATTTTTCATAGGCGAGCAAGACACTTAGGTCGCCGTGGTGCCCGTCACTAATTTCCTTGCCATGATATTCCGCCACTGACTCACGCGACGTTGAAGCGTTCGTAGTTGACCGCCGTTGTATTTGTCGGGCGATCGTTCGATGAGCCTTTCGAGTAACGACGACGCAGTTGCGTCTGGGGATTTTTCAAGCCATCCAAGAATCGTCGTCCAGTCTCCTTCAAAGGGGTCTGGACGCGTTCGATAATCTCGCGTTCGCATCGGCTTCGGCTGATGAGTTGGTCGGGCCTCGCCTTTCTTCCATAGCTCCGGTAACTGTGAAAGAAATTCTTCGAGATCAATCTGCTGCTCCTGGGAGAGCGAATCCTCCGTCGACAGCGAATCCAGCGCAGCTTGCGATTGTCGGATTGCGTGTAGTAGTTCTAGCGGGTCCTGTTCAAGACGGTTGCGTCGCAAATACTCTTTCGATTCGGATGATACTCGCGAGTCACTAAGTAGCCGTTCACATGGCGTTTGAGGTGAGTGAAACTTCTTGCTTACCCTGGCGCCGTCACGAGTCTTGCTTAAGAGCTTGAAGGATGGCTGAAACATGTTCACGTACCAACGAACACTATCGAAAAGATGTGCGATGGTTTGGCATGCGATCGGTCCCGAGAATCGCTGATAGCCGAGGTGTTTGCGAACGATAGAACCGTTCTTCTGCTCGATCCATGCCTGATCGTTTTTTCGATAGGGCCGTGATCGAGTAAATGTGATACTTTGGGAATCGCAGAATTTGATGACTGATTCGTTGATGAACGAACTGTCATTGTCAGTGTTTATTCCCAGGACTGGAAACGGAAATCTGTTCCGCAGCAATTCCAAAGATTCGACGACGAGAGACTGCTCGCGAATCAGAATCGGGATGCATTCCGTCCATCCAGACGCAACGTCTGTAGCAACCAAACTGTGTATGAATGGGCCGGATAGATTCCCTCCGCAGTGAGCAACAAAATCTACTTCGAGACTCCCAGGGGCGACATCATCCCATTCGGAAAAGGTCTTGACGGCAACTGCAGCGCGGACCTTTTTCTTTGGGCGAACGCGTTTCTTTCCAGTCGCTTCCTCACGTATAGGACGAAGCAGTCGGTCTATGGTTGAAGCACTTGCCGACAACACCCGCGTCTTGAGAGAATCATCAAGATTCATGTGACCGTGCGACTCCATCGACTTCAGCAACTCGGGAAGAATCGCTTTGAGGCGTTTGCCGCATAGGCGATCGGAAGATTCCCAGAGCGTTACAAGCACCTCCTTGACCGCGCAGTCGTATATTTTGCGGCCCACGACTTCACAACGCTCTGGGGTGGTGTTTTGGCGTTCAGCGAGAATTCGCAGCGCGTACTTACGTTGGTGTCCGGTAATCGCAACAAATTCATCGAGTATCCGCGACTTGTCTCGTTTCCGTGCGCCGTAGTATCGCGAACGAATCGAGTCAATCAGTGCAGCTTTTGCTTGCATTTCCATGGCGCCACCTACGATTTGGGTATCTTTCTGTTGAGGCAACCACCATCGTTCGGTATCCGAATTGTTGAGGCAATGCGTCGCATCTTTGAAGATCTGGTCCCACTTGCTGAACGCCAAGTTGCTCGTCAACAGAACACTCCCTCTCTCGTAACGTTCCGCCAGCAGCGTGAACAGCACCTCCATCTCTTCTCGATTCTGCTGCACGTAACCCAGGTCGTCGATCATCAGGCCCTCGAAACGAGACAGTTGCTTGATGTACTTCTGCAGACGAAGATCCCGCTTTGCGATCAGCAACTGTTGCACCAGCAAGCTGCACGTTGTCAGAAGCATGCTCCGGCCTTGCTGGACGAGTTGATTCGCCAAGGCACAAAGCGCGTGACTCTTCCCCGCACCGGGCTGACCGAAAATCAGTACGTTCTCCCGACGATCCAAGAACGATCCCTCCCGAAGACTCTCCAGTTGTCGTGTCACTGATGCGTCACATCGATCCACTCGGCACCGATCCGCACATCGACTTTTTGACCGATCAATCGGCTAGGAACCGAATAGATGTTTTTCTTGACATTGATCGTGCTGCTACTGCCGACGATGATGCCTTGTTGGTTGTCATCGGTATCAAGCTTACTATCGGGAAGTGGTCGCAAATGCGAGCGTTCAATTTCAAATCGATTTAAGCGCGCATCATTAGCGCGAACGATCAGGGAGCGAACGAAATCCATGTAGTCTTCACGACTGGCGAAGTCGCGACTACCGCGAAGTAGCAATGCTTGGTCGACTCGATTCTTGAGATGACCGTTGGATGACTCAACGTCACCGTTCTCGTTCGCACAGCGAACGTTGATTCGCTCTGACTTGGTGCCATAGTGATCCATCAACGCTCCATGCCGCAGCGCGTACAGCGAGTACCGGGGTGTGACCGACGCAGCCATTCTCTTGGTCAGTTTGCGCTTCGCTTCTTCGCGAAACTCAGCAGGAGTTTTGTCACGGACGACGCCTTTGATGCGACGCGTGGGCGCGAGCGTTTTGGAGAACTTTTCGATTTCGGCAGCGGTCGGCGCCTGGTTGTTCGCCTTGAGAACCACTTTTCCCATGCGAACTCGAATTCTATCAAACATGCAATTGACGGCTTCTGTCGTCCACGGTCGGCCAGCGTTGTTGCGAAACAACTCACCGCTACTGTTCTGCGAAAGCAGTCGCGTTGTGATTTCCATCACCGAGTCACTCAGGTAGATGATTCTCGGAGACTTCTTCCCTTTGGACTCTTGTTGCGGAAAGACCCAACGTGCGTTCGTGAGGTCGACGTAACTGGCGACAACGCGCAACGATTCTTGCGGGCGGCAGCCGGTCTTGTAAGTCGCAACCAACAAGTCTCGAAAGCACTGGGAAGGGACGAACGTCAGGAAACGCTCAAACTCCTCGGGAGTAACAAAGACTTCCTTTCTTTCGCTGCCCGGAATCTCAAGGCGATCGAGCGGGTTCGAATCAATCCGACCCTGCTGGCACGCCCACGTCAAACAGCGTTTCACGCTGCGAAAGTAATTCCGCCTTGTCGTTTTAGCAAGGTCGTACTGGTCGATCCATTCCTCCAAATGGAACGGCCGGACCTGCGACACGAGCATGTCAGGGTAGCAATCAACGAACCGCTGCAGTCGCTGGCGATACCACTCGTATGTATCGGGGGCGCGATTGCGTTGAGTCCACTCAAGAAATGCATCGATGATCGCCACCATCGAGTCAGACGGTGCTGTGACCTCGCTTTGAGGCGTCGCCATGATCTGATGGTACTGACGAAAGGCTTCGTCTTTGTCCGAACCAAGATTGATCTGTTTGCGATCGATCTCAACGTACCAAACGCCACGGGCCTTTTTGACAAAGGGCTTGGGAAAATGAGGCATGGGAACCCTCCAATCGAATCCAGGGAAATGGAAACAAAAGAGGCGACTGAAAGGTTCGCTTCGCGGGCTCCGTCACGGCGGCGACCGTGGCGGAGTCTTTTCTTACTCGACTTTTCGGACAACTTCTCGGACGAGGTCATTTTCGGCGGCGACCGAATTGACGTAAGTCCTTATGTGGTAAGAGTACACCCGGCAGGATTCGAACCTGCAACCCTCGGTTCCGAAGACCGATGCGCTATCCAGTTGTGCCACGGGTGCTCGTCTTGCGACAAGAGACGTATTTTGCCTGATTTGGGTTCGGTTGTCTAGCGAGGTCAACGAAGTTCATCGGGCAAATTGTGAACGCCACGGGGAGCATGACCCGCAGTAGGTTTGGGGGGTGTGGCGAGGCGATCGCCGGCGGGAACCCTGCCCTCGCTGCAAAGAGGTCGTGCAGTTTTTTAAGTCGTTGAATTCAAAGGAGTTTCGTCACTCTCCCTCTGGGGGTTCTTCGTGGATTTTAATGGCTGATCACTCAGGACCCAGGTTTTTTGAGGCATTGCTGCGATGTCCGAATGGGTGTTGGACGACAACCGCTCGGTTCAAACGCCCCTCCGGCGACGCGGGCCGGTGGAGGGCACCAAGCACCTGCGCCGCATCGCAGACCAGGTGATTCCTAGGCGGGTTGCTCCTCCGCAGAGCCCGTCTCCGCTACAGCTGGCTTCGCCATCAGACCGAACAGAACCATCGGACATCGCAGTCATCCCTCAAAAAACCTTCCCCGAGTATCCGAGAGCAGCCACTAAAATCCGCGAAGAACCCCCTCTGGGAGAGTCGAGCGCAGCGAGGAGAGGATTTGGGTTGCTGCTTGGGAGCCGATTGTGGCAGGTGAAGCAAAACTCGCGATTCGCTGTTCGACCTCCCCTCGCTTCGCTCGACCCTCCTGCCAGGAGGGTGACTTTAAAACCGCAGGACCTCCACGGCGGAGGGTGACTTTGGAAGCTGCGGGACGTGCGGGCGGGAGGGATCTTTTTGCAGTTGGTGCGATTGCCCACCGCAATCGGTGGACAACGGTAGTTGATCACGTAGGCGCTGCCCCCGTCCCATTGAGTGACGGCGATTGATCGAGTACGACAGCCCTGAAAGGCGACGGATTCGTGCACGAGGTGCGGATCGCCTTTGCAACGACTGGTCGACCGAATCAGCCAACACACCGCTACGGAAGTTTCACCATCATGCCGCCCGTCGCAACCGCTATTTTGATCGTCACGCTCGTCGCCGTCTGCGGGCTGGTGTTGGGCGGCATTCGTATCCGAGGCATCGGGCTGGGGCCGGCGGGGGTGCTGTTTGCGGGCATTTTGTTCGGCCACTTTGGGGCATCGATCGATCCGGAGATCGCGGATTTTACGAAAGAGTTTGGGCTGATCTTGTTCGTCTTCACGATCGGGCTGCAGCTCGGACCCGGCGTGATCGAGCTGTGGAAGAAACAGGGCATCTTGCTTAATTCGATGGCGCTCTCGATCGTCGTTCAGGCGGTCATTTTGATCTGTGTGTTTGTGTTGTTGCTGGAGCTTCCCGTGTTTACCGCGGCGGGGTTGTTTAGCGGAGCGACGACGAACACGCCCTCCCTGGGGGCGGCGGAGCAGGCGGCGTTGTCCTTGTCGGGCGACGAGCGGCCGGCGGGCATCGGATCGCTTGCGTCGGCTTACGCGGTCGCCTACCCCGGCGGCATCATCGGAATCATCACGTCGATGCTGTTGATTCGTCGGCTGTTCGGCATCAACGTCAATGACGAAGTGGACCAAATCAAGGAGCTTGAGAAACAGGATTACGAACCGATCGAGCGTCGCACGGTTGTGATCGACAACCCCCACTTGGGATCGACTCCCTTTGGCCAGATCCCCGGCGTCGAAGATTCGGGCGTCCGCATTTCGCGGATCCGACGCGCCGGTGAAGATGTCGTTCAAACCGCGACGGACGAAACGGAATTGCACCACGGTGATCTCGTTCAACTCGTCGGCCCACGAAGC
Source organism: Stieleria neptunia (assembly GCF_007754155.1). Taxonomy (NCBI): domain Bacteria; kingdom Pseudomonadati; phylum Planctomycetota; class Planctomycetia; order Pirellulales; family Pirellulaceae; genus Stieleria; species Stieleria neptunia. Next base: position 10,335,608 of record NZ_CP037423.1, read on the forward strand.
ACGCTCGATCGGATCGAGCCGGTGATCGGCGGCAAAGCCGACGTCGACTTGATGAAGGAAAAGGGCGAGGTCGTCTACCGTCGCATTCTGGTGACTGACCCCCAGGCTCTAAAGAAATCGTTGCGTGAGCTGTCGCTTGATAAAGTCTTCAACACAACCGTCACGCGGATCATTCGGTCGGGAGTGGAGCTGACGGCGCGTGGATCGAGCCGCTTTCACTACGGTGATATCGCACACATTGTCGGTGACAAGGATTCGATCGAACGGGTGACGAAGTTCTTGGGGAACAGCGGTAAATCGATGAAGGAGACGCAGTTTTCGCCACTGTTCTTCGGCATCGCGATCGGTGTGGTCGCCGGGATGATCCCGTTTCATCTGCCCGGTGTCCCGTTTCCGATTCGGCTGGGCTTTGCCGGCGGGCCACTGGTGGCGGCCATCGTGTTCAGTCTGATCGGCAGCATCGGCAAATTTGTCTGGTACATCCCCTACTCGGCCAACCTGGCGCTCAGGGAGTTGGGGATCATTCTGTTTCTCGCTTGTGCGGGATTGGGCGCGGGAGAAACCTTCTTTGAAGCCGCTCTCAGTGTCGAAGGCGTCAAGTGGATGGGGCTGGGAATCATCGTCACGATGGTCCCGCTGCTGACGACGGGAATCGCGGCGCGGATGATTTGGAAACAGAACTACTTGACGATCTGCGGCGTGATCGCCGGCAGCATGACCGATCCGCCGGCACTCGCCTTCGCGAATTCTCAAGCCGACTCCGAAGCCAGTTCGATGGCCTACGCAGCCGTTTATCCGCTGACGATGATTCTGCGGATCATCGCCGCCCAAGCGATCATCATGATGTTTGCGTAAGAGAGCGTGGCAGCCCTGCTGATGGAACGAGTCGTAGGGCATGCTGTGCATGCCGATGCCTGAGACGCATTTTTTGCGATCGTCCCCAGGCTCGGGACGTCGATTGTATAAGGACCGTCGGAAGAATAAGTGGGATAGGCTTCCAGCCTGTCATGGCGAAAACGACAGGCTGGAAGCCTATCCCACAATCAATCCCCGCCACTTATACTTCCGACGGTCCTAAGTGGCGGAGTTGATCGTAGCGGAAGTCGTTTAGATTTTCGCAAGCCGCCGGCCCTCTCTGGCGTTTGCTTGCTGCGCAAACGCCGTCTCTCCCAGAGGGAGAGAATCTCAATCGGTTGCCGAATCCTGCAGTAAAAGAAGCGACGCCCCCCGCCTGGGAACAAGTCTTGAGCCATGGATGGGATTTGTTGCGGAATCGCAAGCTGGAAGCTTACGCCACTTTGCGACCGGTGGTGGCGAAGGCGAGGGTGGCTGCTAGGGCGACGAGCAACAGGGTGACCAGGGCCAGTTGCCAGGGTTGGATTCGGTACTGCGAAGCGAATTCGAGATCGAGTTCCAGCGGCGCGTTTTCGGCAACTTGGACGGTGCGGCCGAAGGTGTAGACCGAGCCTTCTTCCGGCAGGCTGATGATGATCGCTTGCGGGGCCGGTTCGGTGGTGCGTTGGTGACGGACCAGCCGCGCGGCGATCTGCTGCAACACCGCGTTGTCCTCGGTCGTGTTTCCCCTCAGCAGCTGACTCAATTGCTGGGGCCGAAAATTCAGTTGATCCTGTTGCAGGATCGGGTTGTCGGCCGCCGCTTCGCGAAGTTGCGGGTTGTCGGCCAAGGCGGTGTCGCTGGGCGTGTTGTACAGATACAGGCGTTGGCGACGGGTGTTGAGTCCGACGATCGCTTGCTGCGTTTGCAGGTTCTCAAGCTGCACGCGGGCGTCTTCGTTGGAAGCTGCGTCCAAGGCGTATTGGTTGGCGACGCTGTTGAGTGCCCAACGGGCCTTGGTTTGTTCACCGGCCTGCAACAGTTGGTTGGCTTGCTCGAGCAACTGGGCGGCCTGTTGCGCCTGGGCCTGTCGTTTGCCGACCGCCTTGGACAGATACGAACTGCGGTCGTATTGCTCTTGATTGGTCTGGCTGATCAATTCCAAATTGCCGTCGTGATCGGTCAGCTCAAATCCTTTCGGGGCAACCACGTTCCACTGGATGTTTTCCAGCGGCACATTCAATTGCGGGCTAACCAGCGTTAAATCACTCAAGCGATCGCCGGTGACCGAATAGACAAAACGGACGGTTGCGGTGCGGTCGTCGATGCCCGGCAGGATGTAGAACTGCCAAGTGTTCGTGTCGCCTCCCTGACGAATCGAGTTCACGCTTTCGCCGTTGACAAAGATGCTGAACAATTCGCCGCCAGCGGGTAGACCGACACTCAGACTGCTCCGCTGGATGACTTCGACGGTCACGTCAACGGCGGTCAGTTGATCACCGGTCGGCGACAGGATGGTGGTCAGGGAGCCTTGGGCCACCCGCAGCTTGAGCGCATCGGCGATCGAATGCCGCTGGGCGCGGACGATCAGAGGGCTGGTGGGAACGACGGCGCGGAGGGCGAACACCGGCGCGTTTCGATTTTCCGCTTCGCGCAACATCGGGGGCACCGTACTCCAGTCGATCCGCTGCCAGCCTTCGGACAGGCTGTCGAGTTCCAATTCCAAGCGACCGCCGGCGCGGACGGCATAGAAGTACGACAGTTGTCTCGCTTGCGGGAACCCGGCCGGGTTGAGCGTTTCACTGTCGTTCTCGCGGTCTCCCCGCCGTTCGAATTCGATGCGAAAGTCGATCTTTCCGACCACGCGGCGTTTGAATTGAATTTCCCAGACGTTGGAATCCGCGGCCGTTCGGATCAAGTCGCTGACGGTGTTGCCGCTTGCCCGCAGCGTTTTGATTTCGTCCGCGTCGCTGAGCGGTAGCACGACTTGCAGCGAACGCACCGAAGCGTTTTGCACATTGAAGTTTGCGATCAACGCGGTGCGCGTCTGGCCTTCCCGCAGCGTGACTTCGTGCAACACCTGACCGGTCACCCAGGGATCCAGTTTTTCGATCCCCAGGACCAGGTTCCAATCGCGTTGCAGCAAACGAAACGCCAACGCCCCCTGGGCTTCGCCGCCCATCGCCCGCGGATCGGTCTCGGAAACATTTTGGCGGGACACGGTTCGAAGCCGAATGCCGGTGGTCGGGCGGACGACCAAGTCACCGGTCTGGCGGGTCGCTTCGTTCAGCTCGAACCGCGGGATTTCCCATTGCCCGACGTCACTCGGCGCGGCGCCGGTCAGAGCCAGCGCAAAGCTCTGCGTGCCGAGCGTTTTTCCATTGAGATGCAAAATGATTTGCCGTTGGTCGTCTTCGGTCAGTTCGGCCCAATGGTGCAGCGCAGGTCCGGTCAGCGATTCGACTTCCAGTCCATCGGGCAGCGGGAAACTGAGCTGGAACAGTCCGGCGCGGGAGATTTCCGCGGCAAAGTTGATCCCCAAGACCACGCGTTCGTCGCCGAGTGAAAGCACTTGCTTGCTGGCGACACGGACCTCCGCCGCCACCGGCGCGACACGCACGGCGACTTCGCCACCCTCGGCACCGTAGCGATAGACCCGATGCAGCACCGCTTGTTTGTTGGTGATCAAGCCGGCGTCAAAATCCCCCAGATTGACGGCCGACATCTGATTCGGCTGCAACGATTCGGGCTGGGCTTCGGGGCCAAACGCGATCGCGACCAGTCCGACTTGGCCGTTGGCATCGGCGACCTTCAGCGGCGAGAGCGTGACGTCGGCCGGCAGGGGATCGAGCCCGCGTTGTGTTTCAATGATCACATCAAAGGCTTGCGATTGCGCAGGGTCGATCTGCAACTTCAATCCGCCGCTCTCGGCATCAAATTGCCAGGAACCGACCGGTCCCGTGACCGCGCTGACGGTCAGACCTTGGGGGACCATAACATTCAATTCGCTGACCTGGCCTTGTGACGTCCGGATGTGAAGACGATGGCGTCCGTCGACGACACCGGGTCCGGGCAAGTACAAGTTGGACGCTTCGACAAAAAACTGGGTTTCCTCCGTCGTCACATCGCGGACTTGGGGTTTCAGGAACAGGCTCGCGCTGCCGGGACGTAGCAACACGTTGGCTTGCGTCGCGTCGTCCACTGCGGTGGTTTCAATCCGCACCGCGGTCGGGCAGGTGACGTCCCAGCCGGCTTCGTCGTAGCGGAGGTCGATCTGCTGGACGGCGGCGATGCCGGTCAGCACCGGGATGCCCTTGATCGGCTGGACCGCTTCCAACTGAAAATCAAACGTCGCCTGATACGTCGCCGACGGTGCAAGTTGCGGGTCGTCAGCCGGTTGGTCGTCAGCTGGCTGCTCATCAGCTGGTTGATCGTCATCGTCCGCTGCGGGGGCCTGCTCGGTCGCGGGGGCCTGCTCGGTCGCGGGGATGCTGATGATGTACGACAGGCCTTCGCCGGCCACGTCGGTCTTGGTCAGACGCAGTCCGGCGCCTTCGAATCGCGTCAGGACGGCGGGGGCTTTGAGCAGCAAAAAGCGATCTCCCGGTCGGCCGGACAGCTTGACCGTTCCGGTTGCGGACAAGCGTGCGTCTTGATGCGTCAGTTGCCACTGTTGTTGGATCGAGTCGGCTGCTTGAAACCCCTCCGGAACGGCCGCCAAACTGCTGCTCCCCCAAGACAGCATGAATGCGAATCCGATCAGCATCGGCGTCACCGGACCAAATGCTTCGCTGGGCACTTCGCCGGGGACGTCGTCTTGTTTTTCTTTTTTCGCTTTCCTTCGCTCGGCGAGGTCGCGCAGTGATTGATTGGTCTGGTCGACCCACTGGCGCGCCGGCGGCAGGAACAGCAAGATAAAAATCGCCAGGGCCAGCAGCCCATAGAACCACGGTGCGCCGTCACCTTGCAGCAACACGCCCAAGGCCAACAATATCGCTCCGCCGCCGCGCAGCAGCCGGCGTGCGTGGACGTCGTGTTTCCTAAACGACCATGCCAGGGCAATGACGGCACACAGCAACGCGGTCAGACCGGCGGAGGAAAGATTGACGCGCCACAGCGGCGTGTTGTTCACTTGCAACGCAATGGTTTCGCCGGCCGAGAGGATTGGCACGCTGACTTGCAACGGCGCGGGAGCGCCCCGCTGAGCGAGCGCGACGAAAGCGGTTGTCACCGAAACTCCAATCGCGATCAGCAGAACCAGCAAACCGGCGACGCGCAGGGATCCCGGTTTGCGGGACGCCCAGCATCCGAAACCGGCCAGCAGCGCGATCACCACCAACGCGATGAGCCCGCGTTTGGCCACCCAGTCAAATCCCGATGGCCGCAGCACCGGGACCGGCGGCGTGACCGTGCCGCCGCTGGGCACGAGCACATATTTCTCGTCGCCGGTGACATTCCACTGGGTCTTCAGCACGGGCGCGAACACGGTGGGCAAGGCCAGTTCGGGGCGGGACTCGTCAACGGCCGGTTTGCCCAACCGCAAACTGACTTCGACCGGAACGTTCGGGTCCGTGCCGCCGGGGATCGGGATCAGCGTGGCTTCGTCGGATTGGCGTGCGGTGACGGGCCGGCCGCCGACGGAAACGGCCCACAGCCGTACCGGTTCGCCGGGCAACTGGATCTTCAGCGTGCGTTGTCCGCGCGTTTTGATGAAGTACACGACGTCGGTGACCAGTTCGCCGTCTTGCGACACACGGCTGTTGGCTTCGGCGAACTCCACCACTTGAGTCGCCGTGGTGCCGGGCTCGAACCAGCTGACGTTCAGGTTCAATTCGAACGGACGCTGGGTGTATTGCCAGGTTCCCAGCGGAGGCGCGGTGCTGAGCAGGCGCAACTCCGCCGGCAATTCCAGCGGATCCAGGTTGAGCATGTCCTCGGAGATCGATTCGGTTTGGATTTTCACCTGCATCGGGCTGACGACTTGGATGTAGCCGCGTTCGCCTTGGACGCCGATCGGAGCGACTTGGCCAGGTTTGAACGAACCGTTGCTCTTGTCGGGTTTTTCTTCGAAGGTCACCAGCAGGGTGTAGGCGCCCATGACGGGTTGATGCAGAGAAACGATCAGCGTGTCGCCTTCTCTGCGGTAGGTGCGAACGTCTTGGCCGTCGACCATCACATTGCCCAGTGCCGCCGGTACGGTGATGCTCCACTCGGAAACCGGCGACCCGGTGACGAAGTAATTGATCAGCGCGCTTCCGTAGACCGTTTCTTCGCTCAGGGAATAGAGGTGAAAGACGTCCGATTGCACGCTGCGTTCGAGCCGCTGGACGCTCATCGTGGCCGACCAGCCGGGCTGGCGAATGCGAAACGCTTGTTGCAGGTTCGGCGTCGGTTTGGGAAAGTAGGACAAGGGTTTTTCGGCCAGCAAGTCGGTCGAAGAGACTGAAATCCGAAAGCCGGGGGCGCCGATGATTCCGATATCGCCGCGAACCGATTTGGCGTCGGGGTATTCGATGCGTGGCAGATTCCAATCGCCTTCCGACGCCGCTTCGCTTTTTTCCAAGTGCAACACAACGAGTTGTCGCCCGATCACGTCCTGGCCGAAGATGACTTTCAAATTGCGACGCCCGCCCGCGACGGCGGTTGCGGTGATGTAGTCGGCGACGCTGGAACCGGTGACCGAGACGACGGAATAATCCGACGGGATTCCGAAATCCCACTCGCGTATCGGTGCTTCGCGTACATCGAGTTCGATGTCCGCCCGGACCACGCGATCCGTTTCGGCCAATTCGTAAAGCACCAGTTCGGAAACATTGACCTCCGGCTGGATGCGATCGGCGGCGACGGTGAAGGTGTGCTCGGCGGCGGGAAAACGGTACACAAAAATCTGTCGCGCCTCGATCGGTTCGCCGGGGTACTGATCCGGTGCCAGTTGATTCATCCCACTCAACAGGGTCGGTTCCAGACGCACCGATCCCAAGTTCATCAGCCGTAGGAATCCCGAATGACGGATCGCGCCGATCGGGTCCAGCCGCAGCCCTTCGACTCGGACTGGAAACGCACCCAGCGGAGTCTGGCTGCGGACGTTGATCTGACTTTGTCCCGTGATCGGCTGGCTGAGGGTGACGTCGAGTTGTCTCGATTGCCCCGTGCCGGTGATTTTCCAGCCGATGATGTTGGCGCCCTGGACGTCGAGGATTTCGCCCGGTCCGCGCAATCCGATTTGGAACGATTTCAGTTCGCCCTGAAGCACCTGGTAGTTAATTTGATGATCTTGGCGCAGCAGCCCGGCGCCGACTTTCGCTTCGATCTTGCCGGTGGTGGTGAAGAACAGTTTTCCTTCGCCGGTTTGACGCGCGGTTTTCCATTGCAGTTTCGCGCGGCCGGTTGCCGGCAAAAAACCGAGCCAGGCGTCGTCTTTGCGGAGCGGCACGACCGATTCCTGATCACGATCAAACTCGAGGTCAGATTCGAGTCCGTCGAGGGTCAAGGGAACGACGGCGCTGGCGGCGATAGTGAAGTCCATGCGGTGCACGTTGGGGGCGGGGGCGTCCAGCGTAGCGACAAAATCGAGTGCGACCGGAAAGCTGCCGGCATCGGCGAAGGTCAATTGGTAAACCGATTGCCCGTTGGGCGTCGAGAGTTGCAATTGGTAGTTGTCGTCGACGGGAACTTCGCTGACGGCGGCATTACCCGAGAGGATCGTGATTTCGGCACCGGGCTGGGTGACACGCGCGGTGCTGCGAATCTGGAAGCGAATTGATTTGCCATCGGGATGCAGTTGGCCATTCAACGTGGTGTCGACCAGTTCGACCGCTGCGGGGGCGGCGCCGTCACGCTGGAGTGAGAGCTGGAGTTGGCCACCGCTGGCCGTTTGAAAACGCTTCGCCGAATCGCCCGAATCCAGCGGGACAAATCCGCTGACCGAACGGACCGTGCCGGCGACCTCGGGGGCATCGATGATGGTCACGACCGAATCAAAACCGACGGACTCGCCCGGGGCCAGGTGCGTCAGATCGATGGTGGTGGGAAGCTGCAGTTTCTCCGAGCGGGTTTTGATCTCGACCTTCAATTCCGTCACGTCCTGGTTGACGTGCAGATCGAGGAACCGTGCGTCGCCTTCGCGGCGGACGGACCACGACCGCAGGTTCTGCCCCTGGGCATCGATGACTTGGTCGGCGCCGCGGAGTCCAAAGCTCAAGGTCTCGGCACGGCCCTGGATCACTTTCGCCGTCAGTTGAATGACTTGCTCGATGTGTTCGCGCGAAATGTTGGCGGTCGACGTGGCCTTGGCCGTGTAGAACACCGGCGGTTCGGGGATTTGTCCGCGGGCTTCCACGACGATCGTCCCGCTGCCATCGCCGGCAATGGAGCTGCTGAGTTTGGCTTGTGGTGCCTGATCCTGGGCGTGACCGGGAAGGCATAGAGGGAAAGAGAGTCCCAGCAGGAACAGCGTGATAAAAACGGCGAACGCAGATTTGGGAGCGGACGATGTTGATGCGTTCATGGATGCGATTCCTTGGGGGGCGAGTCTGGTTGATGAGGCCCAGAGGGCTGGCACAATGCTTGCCGGTGGTGTCAGCCACCGGTGCATGGGTGTTCGAACGCGAAGGCCTGAAGGGCCGACACAATCGGGCACTGAACCCCGGAGGATTGTGTCGGCCCTTCGGGCCTTGGACATTCCTTGGAATCTTCTCCGGTGGCTGACGCCACCGGCAGACACTCTGCCGGCCCTCCGGGCCTAGAGAATCCCTCAACTGGCAAGCTGAATGCCATCGATTGATTCCGTCTGAGTCAGCAAACTTGAAACTTGAAACTTGAAACTTAAATCAACTCAATTCCCGACCAACTGTCGGGCTTGACCGATCATCATTTGGAGTTGTTGAACTCGCTTGCGATTGCGGTCTTGATCGGGTAGTCCCGCCAGCAGATCGGCCAGTGTTTTCAGGTCGACGTTGGCGCCGAGCGGTTCGCCGCGGAGCTTGGCCGCGAACAGGGCGGCGGCGGTCGCGATGCGAATGGATTCGGAGGCTTGGTCGGGGCGTGGGGCGTCGGGTTGATAGGGGATCGGCCAGCGGTTTTCGATCATTCGTCCGGTCGACAGGTCTTGGAACCTGACCGAGACCGAACCGACGTCTCCTTCGCCATCGGGTTTGGCTTGGAATTGATAGACCGCGACTCCGGCTTCGGCTGCCGCCATTTCGGCCGCGTCGACCTTGTCGTTGCGAAAATCTTCTTTCTTGAGCAGGTGTTTTTCGAAGCCGAGCAATTTGTAGTGGCCGACGCGTTTGGGATTGAATTCGATTTGCACTTTGACGTTCTTGGCCGACGGACGGAGGGCACCGGCGATTTGGCGGGCGAAGCCGTCGTCGGCATCGTCGGGTGAATCGAGCAGGTAATAGCGTCCGTCGCCCTTGCGGGTCAGCGCTTCCAGGACTTCGTCGTTGAGTCCTTCGGCGACGATGCCGGCGGCATCAAATGCGATGCCCGCTTCGCGGATCGTGGTGATCCGTTGCGAAAGGCTGTCGGGGTTGGCATCGCCCAAGTTGACGGCGCCGTCGGTGAGCAAAATGATTCGGTTCTGAGCGCCGGCGGTTTGGTGTTCGCGGGCTTTTTCAAACGCCAGTTGCAGTGCCGCTTCGATGTTCGTCCCGCCTTCGCTGGGCAAATTGTCGATCAGCTCGACCAGCCGTTGTGCCTGGGAGCCGTCGACCTTGTCGGCCAGCAGTCGCGGTTGGCGTGCGAAACTGATCAAGGTGACCTGATCGAGTGGTTTGAGTTGTCGGGCGAGCAAGGCGAACGCGCTGCGGACGGTTTGTTGACGGTCGATGCGTTCCATCGAACCGGAGTTGTCCAACAGAAACGTCAGTCGCAGCGGCGTGTTGCTGGCCCGTCCGGCGGCAGCGGTCCGCATCGAGACACGCAGCAGGTTGCGTTGTTGCAGGAATGGATGAATGGCTTGCTCCAGCCGGCAGGCAACCTTTTCGTCTTGGCTGGGCATCGGATCGCCATAGTCCAAGGCATTGACAAACTCTTCGATCCGAATTTTCGCCGGCTCGGGCCATTCGCCTCGGGCGAGCGCCGCGGCGGCGAGCTTGAAGGAGACGTCGCTGACGTGCAGCGAGAAGGTGGAAAACGCTTCGGTCGCCGCGTCTTTCTCATCCAGGCCGGCGGGCACGGGCGATTTTTCCATAGTCGATCGTTTCAGCAACCTTGATACGGAACTCTCCGTCGACTCGTAAGACATGAAGCCATCTCTGCCTTTGCTTGCGACCCGGCCGTTCTGCTGCTGAAGTCCCTTTTGTCGGTTGCTTTGCTTTTCCGCTTGATCGGCCGCGGCAAGTCCGTCGCCCCCATCGAGCGAGACGCCGAGTTCTCGAAGCTTGTCCCGATTCACCTGCACGCCCCAGTTTGTCGTTGGTTTCGAAGGATCGGGTTGCGATTGCTCGGGTTGCGATTCCTCGGGTTGCGATTTACTGAGCGTGGCCGTTTTGCCGGCGATTTCCGCACGGGAGCGCCGACCGGCAACGCGGGTTCCCAACCACACCGATTCCTCCTCTTGGGGAATGATGATGCGGGGAGTGGCGGCGAGTGGTTGCTCGGCGAACTCATTGTTCGCCGATTCGGTCGGTGCATGTTCGAAGAGCTCCTCCAATTCTCGTTCGGCGACGGCCGGTTCGCTTTGGGGGGCAGCGTTTTTGGGGGCAGCGTCTTTGGGGGCAGTGCTTTGAGGGACAGTGCTTTGGGGGACGGCGAGCGAAGATGAAAGGGGGGACGTGTCGTAAAATAGATCACCGGTAGGGCGATCTGCCGGCGACACACTTGCATCGCCCATCATGTCCATCCCTTCCATCATGTCCATCCCGGCCATTGCGCCATCAGACGACTCGGCCAGTCCTTGTTGCGGGGACACACCTTGTTGTGGGGATGCATAGGCTCCGAATGCTTCTCCGCCGATCCCGCCGCCGAATCCGCCACCGCCCATCGCGTCGCCCATCGCACCGCCTATGGCGTCGCCCATCGCACCGCCCGCCCCGCTTTGGAAGCCGAGTTTTCCGTCGGCCATGCCGTAACGTTCGACTGCACGTTGCTTTGCTTCACCCCGCTGAACCGATTCGAAATCGGTGACACTTCGACCGAAGCTGGTGGAGGCTTGTGGATCAACCATCGTGATCTGATCGGAGAGTTCGACGCCGTTGTCAAAACGCGGCATCGCGCCGGTGGAGAATTGCCGCGACGCATCGGCTTGGTTCCATTTGTCGGTGGATCGAAAGGTCTGGCCTTTCTCGACGCCCGATTCATCCGCTACGGCCACTTCGGGCAACGCGGTGCTAGGAACTGCCGGGAAGTACTGTACATCGTCTTGCAAGTAATAGGCTGACGGGCGGCCGGCCTGTTCCTTGATCGCATCAACACCGAGACTGTCTCGAATCGCCGACAGCGAGGCATTCGAATCCGCCGTGTCACCGAACGCGCTGCCGCTTCGCGGCTCAGCCGGTTTCGCCGGACGCGCAAGTTGGCCGCCGCGGAATCGTCTTTCCGAACCGCTGACCACGTAGTCGTCCGCCTGCGACGCGCCCTCCATCGCGTATTCCTCCCATTCAGCCTCCCCCAGTTCCATGTCTGCTGAAAAGTGGGCTCTGCTGTCGCTGGCGGCTTGCCCGACTCGCAGTGAACGGCTTGCACTCAGCAAAAAGTAGGATCCCGAGGCGAGCAGCAGGAAGAGGCCGGCGACGCAAAACGAGATCGCAACTCGGCTGACATTCCAGAAGCGGTTGTTCCGCCGCAGTGCGCTCACACCGCCGGGCCGATTCGTTTGGCCACTGATCGCAGCCAACACTTTGTGTCGCCTCTCCGCGGGAAGTTTCCAATCCTCGTCTTCCGGCGGGGCTTCGTCGGAGCTGACATCACGCATGAGTCCATCGATGGATTCGAATTGTTTTTTGACCGCTGCCAATTCCGGACGTTGCTCGATCAGTCGGTTCAGTTGATCGCGTTCCAGCTCCGACGCTTCGCCGAGTACGAGGGCAACGATGCGGGCTTCCAGATCGGGGTCAATTCGGTCGTTTTGAAATGCTTCGTTCATGAGCTTCCGTCGATTCCGAGCGGTCGGAGTTTGCCGGCCAGCTTTTTTAAAATATGGTGCAAACGGTAGCCGACGTTGCCGATGGTGAGCCCCGTTTGAACGCTGATGTCACGGTAGGTGAGGTCGTCGAAATACTTCAGCCTGACCAGCTGCCGATCCGCTTCATCGAGTTCCTCCAAGCTTTGGCGGAGGGCGCCGGCGGCTTCCATTCGCAGCAGCATTTCTTCGGGCGTTTCGTCACCGGTTTCGTTGAACCCGGTATCGCTGTAGTCCGAGGACGGTTTGCCGTCATCGCTGGAGAGCGATTCGTGTTTGATGTGTCGGATGTAGCTGAAGGCCCGATTGCGGACGCTGCGGAACAGCCAAGCTTTGGGCGTTTCCACTTGGTCCCAGCGGGAATGCAGCTGCAAAAAAACTTCTTGGACGATTTCTTCCGCCACCGCACGCCGTCCCGTCAGCGAAAACGCGTAACGCAACAGCGGCGTCTCCTCGGTCTCAAACAGGGCGCGCAGGGGGAGCTGGCACTCACCCTCGGCGCCCGATTGTTTGATCTCAGGAGTCTGTTTCAACATGAATTCGGTTCGGTCCGCCAGGCAAAATTGAATCACGACCCCGTTATCCTCTCACAGGATCAGACTCATCGCGAAGGAATTTATTAGCAAGTTTCCGGCGTTTTCTCTGAATTCGCACTGCGACGGCTGTTTGGAGCTGGCTTGACACGCAACGCCACGGCGCCGGGTGGCGGGTGGCAGTGACGGGTCACGGCGTCGCTGCAGCGCTGGCGGCTTCAATTCCGCTGTCGTAAAAACCGCAGACCGAAGCGTCCGTAGTCCTGACCATCGACATCGCCGTCCCAGTCGTAGTCGAGGTCCGAATCGTAATTTGGGTCGCCGGAGAGCCGCAGGAATGAAAGTCCGAAACGGCCGTAGTCCTGGCCGTCGACGTCACCGTCGCCGTCGGTGTCGCCGAACAGCCGAAAGAAGTCGTCGTTGTTCGGCTGCGCCGCGGATTGTCCGCCGAAGACGGCGTCCGAACGCATTGCGTTGTCTCCCGGCGTGACCACCTGATCGGCGATGATCTCCAATCGATAATTACCATCGGCCAGCGAGTTGCTGCCCGGAATCGTTGAATCACCGGAAAACGACAGCATCGCCGACGTCCTGCCGCCCTCGTCGCTGGCCGTGACGGTGATCGTTCCGACGGCGATGTTCGTGTCGATGTTTGTCAATGCAAACGCGTTTTCAAGCGCAGCGTGGTCCACCTCGCTGACGAAACGGATCGTGACCGAAGTGATTTGCGACCGACTGCTGGTGCCATCGTTGATCACGATCGATTCCACATCGGGGATGCGGACGATGTCCAAGCGAACTTCATCGCTGTCATAGATGACGTCCCACGCCAAATCCTCTGGCAGCGAGGGCAAGTCGACGCACGGAAAACTGCCACTGATCGAGTCGGCCGTCAGGATGCTGAAGGAATCGCCGACCTGCGGCTGATAGCCGTTTCCGAGGTCAATGAATCGAACGTCCAGTATCCCGTCCAGATTCGCCGACTCGGCATTCACCTGGTCATATTCACCGCCGGCGATCAGACCGCCCAATTCCACCGTATGAGTGTTTGCCGCTGTAAAGCTCATCACACCTGCATCGGTCTGGGTCGGACTGTTCCCGAAGTCCGTGCCGCCGTTGAACGTCGTGACGCCGCCGAAGTCGCCCGCCCCCGTGACGAGGTGATTGAAGATCAAACCCGGTCCGGTGCCCTGAACGAAGCCCTGGTTCTCAAACTCGCCGTTGATGGTGTTGATCACGCCACGACCGATCAGCGTCCGGGTGTCAGCAAGCTCGATTCCATTGTCCGACACGAGGGTGCCGTTTTCGCTCGCTGAACCGAGTGTCGTTTGTTGTCCGAGTACCGCCTTGTGTCCGTCGCGCAAGGTGATCGTGTGCGGCCCCAGATTCAATCGACCGTCCAAGTGGATGCCGTCGGGCGACGTCGCGTCGCCAAGGCTGCTGTCTGCGGACAGTGTGATTGTCGATCCGGCATCCGAGGAAACGGGTGCGTCGACCGAGCCGTGTCCGTAGAGGACTTCGGATGATTCGAGATGGATCCCCCCCGGTGCATCAATGGTTCCACCGGAGACAGACGTCAATCCATCCACGTCGACCGCACCGAGAGAATCAATTTGAAGCGTTTCCCCGCCGACATTCAGTGGGCCTTGCACGGACAGTCCCGCCAGCCCCGAGACGTTCAGTGGTTCCACGTCGCTAAACGTGATGGCTGTCGACGGACCGCCTTGCGTCGTCAACAGGCTGGCCGTGCTCATCGATGAACTACCCGAGACGAACGTCGCCAACGTCAGTCCGGTGCCGAGCAATTCGAGTTCGTCCCTGCCGCTCGAACCCGTGAACGTGATGCCCGACGGGACTTCGAAAAAACCCCCGCTGGCGTAATCGATCTGCAATCGTGACGCTTCGGTCGGCGGAGACGTCAACGTGAGTGAAGCCAACGAGTCGATTTCGATTGCCGTGATCAAATTCGACAAAACATTGTCGAACACCTCGACTTGCGAACCGTTGCGACGAACCGTCCAATCGTCTGCTCCATTGCCCGCAGGGAATGCCAGGCGATGGTGCAACCTCTGAACCTTCAGCGTCGCGTTTCCTTGCGTGTAGACTTCAAAAATTCGATCACCACTGTTTTCATCGGCGATCTGTGTCCAGCCATTGCCGAAATCAACCACATCGTCAAAGTCCCTGAGAACCGTGACCGTGTTGCTGTGTGAACTCAAACGCAACACCTCGGAAACATCGAGCGTCAATGCATTGGCGCCCGAGCCGGTGATGTCGATCGCTTCGATGTCGACCAATCGGTTGTCGGGAATCACGGTCAGGTCGAGTACCAAGCCGGCACCGTCAAGACGCAACGTGTCGAAACCGTTGCCGCCGAGGGCGCGACGGCCTCCGGAGAAATCGGCATCCATCAACGCCAGGATGTCATCGCCTTGGCCGCCTCGAAGCACATCGCCGCCGCCGTCGCTGACGAGGGTGTCGTCACCTTCGCCTCCAATTAACACGTCCCGTACACTCAATCCTTGCGAAGCGACGAGTTGATTGTTCGCCGCATCCCCCAACTGAGTTTCCGCGCCGCCGGTAAAGTTTTTGCCAAACAGGACATAACTCTCACCGGCCGCCGACAAGCCGTCAGGGTCAGCGCCGGGGGCTCCGATGATCCAGTCGTCCAGCCCGTCTCCGTTGAGATCAAACGCGCCACCCAGATCTTCGCCGGCGAAGTCGCTGGGGGCGATTCCATTGATCCGAAATCCATTTTCGCCGTTCAGCTCAGAAACCTCCACGTTGGCGTTGAAGCTTCCGCTGCGACCAAAAATCACGTAGCTGGCACCGGCATTGTCGACTCCATTCGGATCGGCCGCGGTAGCGCTAACAAGCAAGTCATCCTTTCCATCGCTGTTGACGTCGCCCGCCCTGGTAACAGCGCGGCCCAATTGATCGCCTTGGGCAGCTCCGTTGATTCGGAATCCATTGGTCCCATTCAGGGCACTCGGGTCGATTTCAAATTCGATGCCATCAGGTTGACCAAAAATCACGTAGCTCTGCCCGACGTTGTTCACCCCCGAGGGCGAATCGACGAATTCCGCGCCGATGATCACGTCGTCAAATCCATCGGCGTTGACGTCACCGGCACCGCTAACGGATCGTCCCAAATTGTCCGAGTTGGAGAGGCCGCTGACAGTAAAGCCTTGGTCGGTCGAAAGTGTGGCCAGATCGATGACGGGTGAAAACCCAACGGTTTTCCCGTAAACGACATAACTTCTACCGAAATCAATCCGCCCATCTTCTTCGACCCGATACGCACCGACGATCAAATCATCGAGCCCGTCGCCATTGACGTCGACATCTCCGCTGACACTAATCCCTGCCGACCCCGTTAAATCTTCGCCGACAATCATCAGTCCGTTGTCACCATCGAGCGCTAGAACGTTCAACACCGGCGGAATGGGGCCGGCGCTGCCAAACACCACGTACGCCGCGCCCGCAAAAAATCGGCCAAGCGGGTTTGCATCGGGTGCTCCGATGATCAAATCACTCAAGCCGTCACCGTTGATGTCGCCCGCACCGGACAGGGCTTGGCCGGTGTTCTCGTTCACCGTTGCTCCGTCGACGCGAAAACCGTTGCTGCCGTCGAGCGATGACAACTCGACGACTTCGGGATACGGTGACGACCTGCCGAAGACAACGTAGGTCTCGCCGGCCCCAGATTTCCCCAGGGGATCTGCCAAATGAGCACCGATGGCCAAGTCGTCCAGTCCGTCGCCGTTGAAATCACCGATACCGCTCACGCTGGTGCCGGACCGATCACCGCTGCCGACCCCAGGGAGACGAAATCCGTTGGCGCCGTTCAACTCGGAAAGCGAAATCGAAGCATCGAACCCACCGGGTTTCCCAAAGACGACATAGCTTTCACCCGCATTCGCACCGTCGTTCGGGTCGACGCCGTCGGCGCCAATGATGATGTCGTCATAGCCGTCGCCGTTGATGTCCCCGGCTCCGCTCACCGTGCCTGAACTGTCGAACGAATCAATCCCCGTGACCGTGAACCCGTTGTTGCCGTCCACGTTGGAAAGCTCCAACTCGGACAACACAATGGACAGGGACGCCTGGACGTTCAAGATCCCGTTGCCGTTGCGGTATTGAATGTAGGATTCACCGCCCAGGTCGATCGTGGTTGGGGCGTTCCAGCCGCCACCGGTCAGACGCACCAATGAGCCGTCGCCATGAACAGTTAACGTGTTGTCGTGCGATGACAGCCCACGCAGTTCCGGTCCATCGAGTGTCAGGACGTGGTCCAAATCAGAACCGAGGTCAACGTTTTCGACGTCGATGATGCGGTTGTCGGCGATTGTCGTCAGATCAAGCGGTATTCCAAGAGAATCGAGCCGCAACGTGTCCGATCCGTTTCCGCCGAGAAGCCGTTTGTTCCTGGAGAAATCATTGTCAACGATCACCAAAATGTCATCGCCCTGGCCGCCCCGCAACACGTCTTCCCCGCCGTCACTGATCAGGGTGTCGTTACCTCGGCCGCCGATCAAGACGTCGCTTTCCAGCGAGCCGCGATCGGCGATCAAGGTGTCGTCGGAATCATCGCCGACCTGCGTTTCTAATCCGCCGGTGAAGTTGCCGCCCAAGACGACGTAGCTGGCGCCCGCGTCGTTGACCCCACCGGGGCTGGCACCGGTTGCGCCGATCAGGAAATCGTCAAAGCCGTCGCCGTTGACGTCCCCGGCTCCGCTGACGCTTTGGCCGAACAGATCGAAGTCCTCGTCGCCGATCATCCGGAAGCCACCGGTTCCATCGAGCGTCGATAGATCCAGGGAGAATTGAGTGCCCGGCCTGCCGAACACCACGTAGGTCTCACCGCGACTATTCCCGACGTTCTCCGGACCGTCTGCGCCAACGGCCCCAATCAGAAGATCATCGAAGCCATCGCCGTTGACGTCGCCCGCACCGCTGACGCTGATTCCGGAAGAATCGCCGGCATCGGTTCCGTGGATTTGCAAGCCATCGGCACCGACCATGTCAGAGAAGTTGAAAACCGACGGCAGCGTTTCGCCTCCGAACAGCAGATACGACTCGCCCGCGCCGTCCCTGCCATCGGGATCGGCGTACGGCGCGGCGACCAGCAGATCGTCGAAACCGTCCCCGTTGAAATCGCCCACCCCCGAGACGCTGAGCCCCGACTGATCGTTCATAGCAATTCCGTTGAGTTGAAATCCGCTGCTGCCGTCAAGCGACCCCAGAGATAACGGACCGATGGGTGAGTCGCTGCGACCGTAAATGACGTAGGACTTTCCGGCGGACACAATGCCGTTCGGGTCAGCGAGGTATCCGCCGACGATGACGTCATCGAGACCATCGCCATTGACATCGCCCGCATCGCTGACGCTCACACCGGCTCGGTCGCCGGTGGCAACTCCGGTCATCACCAATCCGTCGGTCGCGGCGAGCGTACCGAGCCCCACCACGGCGGGCATTGCATCGGCCTGCCCGTACAGCAAGTACGTTTCACCCGCGCTGTCCAAGCCTGCCGGATCTGCCACAAAGGCGCTCGCGATCAGATCACCGAGTCCATCGCCATTGAAGTCACCGGTAAAGCTGACACTTACTCCGAGCGCATCCCCTTCGTCGATTCCTGCGATCCGAAAGCCGTTCGTACCGTTCAGACTGGACAGATCGATTGACGACGCGAAGCCCCCGGTGCTGCCGAACAAGACATACGCTTCTCCCGAATCATCCACTCCATTGGTATCTGCCGCAGTTGCCCCGAGGACGAGATCATCGAGTCCGTCGCCGTTGAAGTCACCGGATCCTCCGACGCTGAATCCTGATCGGTCCCCCGCAGCAATTCCATCGAGCCGAAAGCCGTTGCTTCCGTTCAAACTCGACAGCGGAATCGACGTTGGAAACACGCCGGGGCCGCCGAACACCACGTAGGTTGCCCCTGCCAGATTGGCTCCGTCGGGGCTGGCCTTCGACGCCCCGACAATTAAATCGTCAAACCCGTCACCATTGAGGTCACCCACTTGGTGCACGCTTTTGCCCGATTCCTCGTCCAAGTCGACGCCAACGAGACGGAATCCGTTGACACCGTTCAAGCCGGAAAGTGATAAAGCCGGAAAGACAAGAGACAAGTTCGATTGAACACGCAACGTCGCCGTGCCATCGGTGTACTGCACAAAATCTTGGCCATCGATGCGGATCGGCGTGGGGCCTTCCCAGTTCAGCCCTTCGACACGGACGTTCCCGCCATTGCCAACGACCGTCAACGTGTTGCTGGTGGACGACAGGTTCCGAATCTCCAGCGGCGTCACGATCAGCGATTGGTTTGTCCCTGCCGCCTGAGCTTTCAATCCGGTGCCAAAATCGATCTGTTCGATCTCCCGGATTTTCGAGTCGGCGATGTTGCGAAGGTCGAGTGTCTGGCCCGCGGTATCAAGAAAAAGTGTGTCGAAGCCTCGTCCGCCGTCGATCCGCCGCGGGCCGGAGAAGTCGACATCAGAAAGAATCAACGTGTCGTCGTCGGCGCCGCCTCGCAAGACATCGTCGCCGCCATCACTGGTCAATTTGTCATCGCCGACGCCGCCGATCAAGACATCGACTGCCGCGCCTTGATTCGCGATCAGCGTGTCATCCGCTTCGCCACCGACTTGTGTTTCGACGCCGCCGGTGAAATTCCCGCCATAGACGATGTAGCCTTCGCCGCCGTCGACCAATCCTGGGTCGGCCAAAAAGGCACCCAGGATGACATCGTCGAATCCGTCACCATTGACGTCGCCCGCACCCGCGACACTTTCGCCGGCTCGGTCGTTTGCCTTGATTCCGTTGATCTGGAATCCGTTGACGCCGTCCAAGGAAGACAGGCTGAACGTGGCCGTGAAACTAGACGCCTTTCCAAACACGACATAACTCTCGCCGGCTTTGTCGATGCTGCCCGGATCCGCTGAGGGGGCGCCGACGATCAGGTCGTCGAATCCATCGCTATTGACGTCACCGGCACCGCTTACACTCAATCCTGCT